>JAGNDO010000127.1:0-2333 GCA_018003515.1 Caldilineaceae bacterium | reverse complement strand
CGTCCGCCCTGGAACTGGCCCCAGTGGAGTAGCCAGATGGTCAATGAAAGCATGAAGGTGGCGAAGGCCGTGGCCGCATGGGCCGCGCTGAGGGTTGTGTCCGGCCCCACGCCCAGGGCGATGTTCATCAGCCGGGTGACGGCCACGCTGCCGCTGACCAGCAAAGCCAGGGCGCTGATGCAGACGATGGTGAAGAGATAGAAGCGGTGAAAGGCCACATCCTCCGGCCTGGCCTGGCGGAACTGCTCCCGCAGCCAGCGCCAATGCACAACCCACAAAGGCAGGGCCGCCACCACAATCCCCAACCCGGACGCAATCGCAGTGCGCACCTGGTCATCCGCATCCACCCCCAAGGCAAAACGCAACACCCCGCTCACCAAATAGACCGCGGCGAAGTAGAATGCCGCCAACGATATGGATGTGACCGAATACAGGTAGAAATTCAACATACTCGCCTCCCAACAAACCAGAAAAATCAACCAATCAACCAATCAACGTCTCTTCCGCCCCACCCGCCACCAAACCGGTCCCGCCCCCACCCAGGCGGACAGCAGCGCGCCCAGCAGATCGGCCAGGATGATCCCGACGGCCAGCCAGCCGTTGCCCCGCCCGCTAGACCCGGCCCAGTTGACCAGGGCCATGATCCCGCCCAAGCTGCCCGCGCCCAGGGCCACGATGGCATATTCCAGCAAGATCAGCCGTCGCACCCGGCCCGGTCGAGCACCCAGGGCCACCAACAGGGCGTATTCCTGCCGTCGCTCCCAGGCCGCCAGGGCCGCCGCGGTCAGGACCAGCCCGGCCCCGGCGGTCAACACGCCCCCGGCCACCCAAAAGGCGAAGCCGGAGCGCACGCCCCCATCCAGCCAGGCCAAGGCCGCCAGCCCCACGCTGTACGCCCCGGTGATCAGGGCCAGACTCATCCCCGCTGTGTGCCGGGGGTGGCGGGCCAATCCCTGCACGGCCAGGCTCCACAGGGGCGCGTGGCCCGGTGTCGGCAGCAGAAAGGTGAGCCGGGTCACGGTCCACCCTGCTGCGGTGAGAAGCACACTCAGGCCCAAGGCAATGGCCGTGAGGGCCAGAGCCGCCCGTCCCCCCAAGACAGCCAGGGCCGGGACCAACGTCAGCACTGCGGCGAAGATCGTGCCGTAGACACTGGTGCGCAGAGCCTGCATCCCGGCCAAAATGGGCCGAGGCGTGGACCGCAATGTCTGCGCCGCCGAAAAGCCAGTGGCGGCCAGCACCGAGATGCCCATGAACATGACACCCGCCAACAACCCAGTCAATCCGGCCACCCCCACGGCCAGGGGCGACAGGGCATAGGCCCCGGTCAGCCCAAAATAGTCCACGGCGGCGGGCCAACTCAACCGGCTGATGCCCACGCCCAAAACCAGGCCGACCCCGCTCCCCAACAGCCCGGTGGCCAAACTTTCCAAGAGCAGGATAGCGGCCAATTCCCAGCGGTTCAGCCCCAGGGCCAGGAAGAGGGCCAACTCCCCCTGCCGCCGCTCCACGCTGGCCAGATAGGCGTTGGCCAGCCCCAGCCCGCCGATCAACACGGTCACCACCCCGGCCCCCACCAACACCCCGGCGGGACCGATGACATCCAAAAGCAGGGGCGGCAACAACCAGCCCTGGACAAAGATCTTGCCTGTTCCCGCCCCTGTCCCCACCTGCACGGCCAAGTTGAGCCACGCCATCAAAACGCCCACGCCCGGGGCCAGCCCCACCAAGGCCAGCAAGATCAACTGTCGTTCCCGCCGAGCCACGGAGCGCAGATAGGCCGGGGCCATGCGCCAAAACCGCCGCCAGCGCATCACGATCCGCCCCCGTTGCCCGACAACAGCCGCTCTTCAATCCGATCCAGCCAGGCCAGATCCGCCTCAGCGTGCAAAATCGCCCCATCCAACAGACTGGCCGTGACCGGATCGCCGTCCGCCTCGGCCTCGGTCAACGCCCGCTCCAGATCCCGCAGATTCTGCAAATGCACCGTGCGCTGCTGCCACAGCAGATCCGCCAACCGATCCGGCTGCTCCATCACCCCGGCCAGAACGCTCAACTTCAAATAGAAGTCATCCTTCAATTGGCGGCTGGACTGCACCGGGCTGGCCGTCCATTCATCCAGCGCCCCCGCGCCCGCCTCCGTAACCTGAAAAACCTTGCGGTCCGGCAACCCCTCCTGGGCCACCTGCTCCGCCAGCCGGATCAACCCCTCCCGCTCCAAAATGCGCAGGTTGTTGTACACCTGGGCCTCCCGCAAAGACCACAGGGGACCGAGCTGTTCATCCACCCGCTTTTTCAGTTCGTAACCGTGGGCCGGTTCATCCGCCAGCAAA
>JAGNDO010000171.1 GCA_018003515.1 Caldilineaceae bacterium | reverse complement strand
ACCCGGGAAGGATAGCTCTGGCTGTCGTACAGAATGCGCGCCGTCACACCCGGTTGGCCGGAGGTGACGTGCAGCCCCATCTGTGCCCCGGCGGGGGCAAGGAGATCCCCCGCCAACATGCCCGACCAGCCCAGCCGATAGACCGAGGTCGGCGGGATGATTTGCGGCACATCCAGGGCCAGATAGAGCAACTGGGCGGCCATGCCGTCGCTGTTGGTCGTCCAGTCCAGGGTGAAGCCATCGGCGTTGAAGGCGGCCAGATCGGCTTCGGCGTCAATGCTCTGGCTGCTGCTTGATTTGGCAAAGACTTTATTGGTTCTGTCCAGGCCCATTGTGTTGGTGGGGTCGATATTGTCCCAATCTCCAAACCAGGAGACCCCTTCCGTCGTGCCATCGGATGCGCCCAGAGTCATGATCGTGTTGTCATCCGTCGTCGTTCTGGCCGTGCGGGCCCAACTGGCCAGCATGAGCGCTTCCGGTTGAAAACCGGCCCCGGTCACCGCCTGGCTGCCCGTGGCGGTGGCTTTGTCAAAGCTGCCCAGTTTGCTGCTCACCCCGCGCAAGGCCAGGGAGGCCACCTGCCCGGCCGTGTTGTTTGCGCTTGTGGTCGAGAAATTCAAGGTAAAGCCATCCGCATTCATGGACACATAAGAGGCGATCGCCGAGAATTCGGGGTTTTGGGAGCCGTCCAACCCGGTTGATACCAGGGCCGCATCCGTACGTTGCCCCCGCGAGGTGGCAGTCGGATCGATCTCGTCCTTGGCCAGGGCGGCCAAGGCCCATTGCTCGCCCTTGGCATTCATCACCCCAAAGCCAGCGGCAGACTGGGTCTGCGAGGAGGGCGCACTGCCGGTCAGACCCGTGCCCCCATTCAGATGCATGACCAGATCCGGCTGGAACCCGACACCGGTGATGGTGCGGTTGCCCGTGCTGGTGGGCACCTGCCAGTTGACCGCCTTGGCCGCCACATCGTTGCCGCCAATCAGCAGATAGTGGATGAGGGTGGCGTCGCTGTTGTTGGTCGTCCAGTTGAGGGTGAAGGTGGTGGTCGTCCAACTGGAGAGATCGGCCTCGGCCAACAACACTTCGCCCCACTCCACCAAGGTGATGGCCTTGGCCGCAAAGCGGCGGCTGGCATTGCCCGGGCTGACATTGTCCTGGCCGGCGGCGGCAAAGGCATAGCTGGTGGTGCCATCAGAGATGCCCTGGGCATAATGATAGGCGCTGCCCACCGTGCCATCGCTGGTCTGGCCGCTTGTCCACAGCATGATGGCCTTGGGCGTCTTGCCCAAATTGTGGGTGATCACCTGGCTGCCCGTGGACGTTCTTTTGGTAAAGTTGCCCATCTTGTAGGCCACATCTGCCACAGTCGGGCCGCCGCTGATCAGCGTGACCGTGGGGGTGATCAGGGTGGCGAAGGTGGTTCCCCCCTGCTTGAGCGTGGCGGTGATGGCCGGGGTGGCCGGCATCAGGCTATTGCTCGTGCTGATGTAGGTCGTCACGCTGATCTGCCCGCCCCCAGGCAGAGCGAAATTCGTCGCCATAGGCAGGGTTTGGGTGAAGACGGTCGCCGTGGCAGAAAGGACTGGGCTGGTCGCCGTGGTCGTGTCTGCCGTCGCCACGGGGTCCATGCGGTCCAATCCCTGGCTCGGATCGGTCAAATACAAAGACTTGGTCACATAGGGCAGGATCAGCGTGGCCGTGTCGGCGCAGGTGTCGGGCGCAAAGTCGGGATCCGTGTAGGTGGCCTGCACCGTGTCGTTGACCCGGCCCGCCAGCACCCCGTCCCCGGCGGTGCGGCCGCCGGTGAGCGAACTGGCCATGCTGCCTCGGAAGAGGCCCGTGTTGGGACCGGTCTCGGTCAATACAAGGGTCTCCGTGTCGCTCAGGGCCACATTGCGCAAAGTAGCCGAGACGGTCTGCACCGAACTGGCCTGGGTGTTCTGGTCCGTGTCGGCCACCTGCACAAAGAGGGTGTCGTTGGCCTGATAGGAGGGGGCCGAGACCCCCAGACCATTGATTAGGTCAAGGCTACAGCCGATGCCGCCCACGGGTGTGGTCACGGTCACGGCCTGGGTGGGGGCGCTGGAGCGGATGGTGGCGCTGTTGTTCAGGCTGTAAAAGGCCGGGGAGGGCTGGCCGACGATCACGTCAAAGATCACCCGGCTGGTGCTGCTCGCCCCCACGGTGCCGATACTTAGCCCGCCCTCGTCCAAAGGCAGAAGGGTGACGCCGGCATCCTTGATGGCAATGCCGTTGAGGGTGGCGCTGCCCGCCACATAGACCGTGTTGGCCGGCAGGGTGTCGCTGACGATCACACCGGTCAGGGGCGTGGCGTCCGCATTGCCCACGGAGATGGTGTAGCGCACCCGGTCGCCGGGGTCCACAATGCCGTTGCCGCTCACATCCGTGACCAGGGCCGCGGTCTTGCCTGTCACCGGGGGCTGGGCGCTGCCCGTGGGGATGGACGCCACAGCCGCCCCAGCGTCGATCCGCCCGTAGCCATAGGTGGTGTCATAGCCGGGCGCACCCATGTCCACGGCGGTGCTTTGAAGGGTCTGCTTGATCTGGTCCGGGGTCACAGCAATTCTCAATTTGACACGGGGTAAACCCTTCTGGTAAAAAAGTGGGAGTCGCGGCATAAAAGTGGGAGGGGATAAATGAGTACAGGACTGACGCACGATGGATTGATGGGGCTTCTGCAAC
>JAGNDO010000051.1:35479-38728 GCA_018003515.1 Caldilineaceae bacterium | reverse complement strand
AGCAGGGTGTCCAATTCGGCCACGGAGATCAAGATGTGGCTGCGCATCCAGCGGTGGCACTTGAGGACGTGGGGCAACAGTCGCAGCACATCGCCGTAGGCGGCCAACACGGTCAACGGGCGGCGATAGGCGATGGCAAAATAGATCTGGCCGTAGAGCAGATGGCCCACCCGCCGCACGAGGAGATGAAACGGGATATTTTTGAGAAAGAGCAACAATCGGTTGCGGGTGATGGCTCGCACGTAGGCCGCCTGGGGCATGGCGCTGCCGTGGCCCTTGTGCAATATCTCGGCGGTGGGAACGAACAAGAATGTGTAGCCCAGCAAATGGCCGCGCAGGGCCAGATCAATGTCCTCCAAATAGGCGAAAAAGCAACCGTCCAAACCGTCCACCGCGTCCACAAAGGAGCGGCGATAGAGGGCGGCCCCGGCGCACGGAGCAAAGATCGCCTCGGCCTGAGTGAACGGGGCCGCGGGCTGGCCGTGGCCCCGTTTATGGGCGAAGCCGTGCCACGAAAGCGTATCCCCGGCGTCGTCGATCTGGGTGGGGTCGTCCATGCGTAGCATTTTGGATGTCACCCCGCCCACGGTGGATGGGGCGGCGTCCAAGGCATGGACCAGGGCGGCCAGCCAGCCGGGCCGGGCCAGGGTGTCCGTGTTGAGCAGGGCGATCAGCCTGCCCTGGGCCGCCCGCATGCCCGTGTTGCACGCCGCGGCAAAGCCCGCATTGGTGGCAAAGCCCAACACCCGCACCTGGGGATAGCGCTCCGCCACCAGCCGCCGGGAATCATCCGTGGAGCCGTTGTCCACCAAAATGATCTCGAAATCCCCGTAAGTCTGGGCGGCCAGCGCGTCCAAGCAGCCCGGCAGCCAGGCCGAGCCGTTGAAGTTGGGGATTACAATTGAGACAGTAGCCATCGGTTTCCATTCCCTGTGCGCCCGGTTAGGCCATGCACCAACGCCAGCCCCACCACCCGCGCCCGCCGCACATCCCCGTGGACCAGGGCATCGGCCCACGTGATCAGACTGCGCACCGTCCACAGCATCAACAGCCGGATGAGCTGGGTCGATTCCCGCTTGCGCACGTAGAGAAAGCGGTTGCGCAGGCTGTAATAGGTGTGGATCGTCTCTCGCTGGGGGCCGGAGCGGCCCACATCGTGCTGGGCCTTGACCGTGGGATCGACCACGCAGCGCCAGCCCTTGTCCGTGGCCCGACGGCACAGATCCGCCATTTCGCCGCTGAAGAAATAGGCCTCGTCCAGCAAGCCCACGGAACGGGTCAGCCGCCGGTGGATCAACGCCGCGGTGCCGGAGACATAGGCCACATCCACCGGCTCGGTGGGCAGGGGATGCGGCCGGGCGTGGGTGGCCCAGGATCGGGCCAGGTCCAGCCCGCCCAGGGCCAGCAACTGCTCCCCATGCCACAGCCCCGGCCCGACCATGCCGATCTCGGCATGGTCGGCCAGCAAATCCATCAGCCGGGCCATGCCCACTTCATCCAGCCGGGCGTCGTTGTTGAGGAGTAGCACGGCCTCTGCGCCCCCATCCCAGGCGGCAATGATCCCCAGGTTGCATCCCCCGGCAAAGCCCGCGTTGACCCGGCTCTCCACAACCATCACCCCTGGACATGCCACCAAAATCTGCCGAATATCCTCCCCGGCGGAGGCGTTGTCCACCACGAAGATGGCCGGTTTCAAGATCGTCCACGCCTGCACGGCGCGCACACAGGCGATGGTATCCTCGGCCTGATTCCAGTTTAGAATGACCACGGCCAGCTTCATGCCATCGACCTCTTTGGTTCAACAGCTAACCCCACCCTAACCCTCCCCAGGTTTCGATACGGCCATTCTGCCTACTCAACCCAAGGATTGGGGAGGGGACAGATCGTGCGTACCGGACTTTCATCTACGGCGATCCGGCTCCTCCCCCAATCTGGGGGAGGCTGGGAGGGGGTAATCTTATGCCCAATAGACATGCACCGCCGGGCTGGTGGCCCCGCCCGCCCCGCTCCATTGGAAGATCCACCAAGCGTCGTACGGACTCATGTTGACACAGCCGTGGCTAAGGCGGGTGCCGAATTGGTCCTGCCAATAGGCCGTGTGCAGGGCATAGCCGCCATAGAAATAGCAGGTCCACGAGACTTCTTCGATGTAGTAATAGGCTGCCGTGCCAGGGGTGCCGCCGGTCATGCGCCGGGAGGCTACCCGCCAGTAGGTGCGGAAGGTGCCTTGGATGGTGGGCGTCCCGGGCTTGCCCGTGGAGGCCAGACAGGCATAGACCGGGGTATCCCCCTCATAGGCCACCACGGTCTGCTCGGACAGGCAGACGCTGACCCAGCGCTCGTTGGCCCCGATGGTGCTGGGTCGGGGACGATGCCGGGCCACGCCCACAAAGCCGCCGGAGACCCAGCGATCTTGTCCGATGCGGTGCCAGGATGTGCCCGCCACTGTGCGGCTTTCCAGAATGGGCAGGCGGTCATATTTGTTGACCTGATCCACGGTGCTGCCGGCTGTGCCCGGCTGGCTGCGCACGTTGAGGACCGGGTTGGCCGTCACCCAGCCCAGGGGCAGGCTGACCGGGCCGGGATCCCGGTTGGCGGCGATTGACACAGCGGCACGAGTCAGCGGGGCGTCAACATCGGCCATAGCGGCCACGGTGCCGCGGGTGGCGGGGAGAATGGTCACATAGCCGCTATGCACCCAGCGATCCCGGTCCGCCCCTGGGCCGATGCGGAACCAGACGGCCCCGCTGGAACTCTGCTCGGCCCAAATCTCGACGACCGTGCCCAGGGTGACTTGATCGATGGCCGGATTGTTCGCGCTCACGCCGGGCTGGGCGCGCACGTTGAGCCGGTTGGCCGTCACCCTGCCCTGTTTGATGGGTTGGGGGTCGGGTTCCGGCGTCGGCGCGGGGGCGGGCGTCGGTTCGGGATCGGGGACCGGATCGGGGACCGGAGCCGCTGTCACCGTCTCGGTGACACGCACCCAGCCGCTGTGGACCCAGCGGTCCACCCCAATCCGAAACCAGAGCGCACCGGCCACAGAGCGTTCTTCAAAAATATCCACCGTCGTGTTCAACGTGACCTGGCCCATGGCCGGGTTGTTGGCCCCGGTCCCCGGCTGGGCGCGCACGTTGAGCCGGTTGGCCGTCACCACCCCCCGCTTGATGGGCTGTGGACCCGGTGCTGGGGTGGGATCAGGTGTGGGAGCAGGGGGCGGTGTGGGCGTGGGTGTGGGTGTGGGTGTGGGTG
>JAGNDO010000051.1:12101-35379 GCA_018003515.1 Caldilineaceae bacterium | reverse complement strand
GTGGGTGTGGGTGTGGGTGTGGGTGCTGGGGTCGGCTCAACGCCCAACTCCACGCCTCGCAGCTCCGAAGTCACAAACAGGCGCACGGAACTGGCCAGGATCCAATCATAGCTGCCGGTCTGGTACCAACGCTGACCACCCACATAGGTCTCGGCCCGTACAGCCAAATAGGTGCCGGGGGCCAGGCTGCGGGAAAGGGTGCTGCCTCCGGCGGTGATATAGGTCTTGGCCCAATCGAACAGGGGGATGCCGTAGCGCAGGGGCAGCCAGGGGGTGGAGGTAGAGGTAGAGGTAGAGATAGAGGTTGTGTTGATACTCAATGGGGGGGCGGGGGCGTCTTTGCCGAAGGGTTGTTGGGCTGAGAGGGGGACGCTGGGGGGGAAGTCTACCGGTTCGGCCATCTGCACGGGGCTTTCGGCCAAGCGGGATGCGGGGTAGCCTTTGCTGTCTAATAGATCCACCGTTACCCGATAGGTGCCGGGCTTGGGATAGCTAAAAAGCCATTCGTGGGACTGCCCCCCGTCCGCCCCGGCCCGGACCGTGTTGGCCTGGCCCAGATCCCCGTCCACCCGCACCTGTTGATTCCCGACCAGACCGGCCACTTTCAGCTTGACCCGCACCTGCATGGCCGCCGGGTCCGGCTGCACCAAGAAGGTGACGATCTCCACACTGGGGGCCACGGATCGGGTACCCACCTCCTCCAAAGAAATGGCGAACTCTCCCCAAAGCAGCCGGGCTTGGGCGGCCAGGTTGGGGTCGGCGTACGTGTGCGCGCCCAGGTCCACCGTGTGGGCCGAAAACCAGTTGACCCCGGTGGGCGGGCAGAGCAGGCCCAGATCCAGGGTTGTGCCGTCTCCGGTTTTTAACTGGGCTGGCGCACAGCCCGGCGCATCCGCCTCCGCGGCGGGGAAGATGGCCTGAAAGTGCGCGGTGGTGTCGTCAATGAAGTGGGCGGTGAGGCGCAAGGGGTGGGGCATGGTTGGGTCTCCGAAAATAAGGTTGATGGGTTGATTTGTTGATTGGCGGGATGACGGCGGGATGGGTTGATTGGTACATACCCAATCAACAAGCTCCCCGCAACCGATCCGCATCCACCCGCACGTCGGCGATGTCAGCCAGGTAAATAAAGCCGTCGCGGAGGGGGATGGGGCGGTCAACGATGTCAGTTTTAAGTTTGAGAAAAAAGCTGAGTTCCGACGGGTGGTGAATGCCCGGCAGCCCGGCAAAAAGGGCGGCCCGCACCGTGCCGATCCCCGTGCCCGCCTGGGAGCCGACCATCACCCCCTTGCCGGCGGCCACGGCCAGATCCAACATGCGCCGGGATTCCGTGAAGCCCGTGCGGGCGGTCTTGATGTTCAAAATGTCGAAGGTGTCCAAAGCCAACTCCCGGCGCAAATCCGCCTCGGAGAAGCAGCTATCGTCTCCGATCAGGGGCAGATGGCCGCCAGCCCGCAAGGCTGCCCGCTCCCGAATCATTTCGATCGGCAACGGTTCTTCGCAGAAAAGAAGGCCCTGATCTCGTAAAGTTTCTAGTTTGGCTTGGGCATCTTCTGGGGCAAAGCACTCGTTGGCGTCCGCGTACAGATCAACGCCTTCGGGCAGGCTTTCGCGGATGCGGCGGATGCGCGCCAGATCCTCGGTCCACGCCCGGCCCACCTTGACCTTGAGCACCCGCACGCCCTGGGCATAGACTTTTTCGGCCTCGGCCAACGCACTGTCCAGATCGCTGATACCCAAGATGTAGCTCACCCGCACCTTGTCCTGGGTCACCCCCAGATGGTCGGCCAGGGAAACACCCTCACTCTCGGCCAGGGCATCGTGCAGGGCCATATCCACGCCCCCCTTGGCCGTCTGGTTGTTCTTGATCTCACTCAACCGAGCAAAAATCAGATCGGGATCTGCCGCCATCCCCACCAGCCGGGGGGAAATCTCGTCCCGGATGATGCCCACCACGCTCTCCACCGTCTCGCCGTAGATCGTGGGCCGGGGCGGGGACTCGGCCACGCCACTGCTGCCATCGCTCAATTCCACCGTGATCAGCACATGATGGGCCGCATCCATGACGCTGGCCTTGCCCCAGCGCAGTGCACCGTGCATGGGCAGGCTAAATGGGGTTGTGGTGATGCGAGATATGGTGGGCATGGGTGGTTTTAGTCGATTGAAAAAAGCGGGATGATCTGCTCGGCCAACCGGCTGGGCCAGGGCCAATCGTGCCGGGCAGAGATGGCCGCGCTGACCTCCTGGGTGAGGAGGGCGGCGGCGTGCAGGGCCGCCAGCAGATCCGCCGCCGTGGGGCCGGGGATGCACCCATCCAGTTGAGCCAGACGGCCGGGGGCGATCTCCTGCTCGATGCGGGCGGCGGCGGAGGCGGCCCGCATCCGGTCCACCTTGCCCGACTCAATGCGCAGCAGGGCGAAGAGGTTGCCCATGATGATAAAGTTGAACTCATGCCGGGCGCACCAAATTTCTTCCCGCAACAGGCGCACATGGGTACGCTGGAAATAGGTCCACAGGTCGCCGGAAATCTGATCAAAGGCCACTCGCAGATCCGCCGGGGCCTGGGATTGGCCCACCAACTCCCCGGCCAGGGCGGTGAGTTGGCCGCTCGTGGCATCATACAAAACCATCATTTCGGCACTGATCGGCGCGTTGGGCAGGGAACGCATAACCGTTTCCATACTGGATGCTGCGTGAAAGGAGAAATCCACCCGCATGGGCATGGGGTCCGCCGCATAGGTCACCCACGGATGGCCGATGCCGCCCACGTAGGCCAGCAACAACTCGCCAAACTGGGCCGCCCACGTTTTCCAATCCGCTTCAAACTGGGCCAGATCCGCATCCCGCACAAAGAGGGCCAAATCCAGATCTGACCACTGGTCCCCCCGCCCCTCGGACGTGGAGCCGTAGTCCAAACAGCCGACCACGCGGTCATCGGCGGTGACGGCGGCGAGGATGCGGGCTTGGAGGGCGGTGCGGGTGTCAATCATGAGAGAAATCCCGCCATCAATCGGGCGGCTTCGGTCGGTGAATGGCGGGTGGTATCCACCACCAACGTGCGAGACGGGGCCAGGGTTTGCAGCGCGGACTGGGCGGCGTCCGGGTCGTAATTGCGCCGCTCTTCGACCACAATTTTGAGTTTGGCGGCCAGATCTGCCGCCGTCACCTCGCCCCGGTGGACCAGGGCCAAAAGCGCACGTTCCTGGCTGGGGCCAAAGACTTCCTTGGCCGCGGGCAGGCCAATATCCGCAAAAGATCGTATATCGCCTGCGCTTGTTTTGTGAGAAACTGAGGCCACCCGGTCAAAGGCATCGTTGCGGCCCAACAACCGCTGCACCCGCACGGCGTCCGGGGCGTGGAGGACCACGAAGCGGGCCTGGGGCAGGATGGCCGCGGCGTGGGTCACCTCCTCCGCCCCGCGCAGACCGTCGAAGATCAGGTCGCCGGGCCAGACGACCGGGTCAACGCTCAACTGGGCCAGGGCGTGGGCCATGCCGCCGGGGAAGCGCGCCCGATAGCGCCGGGTGAAGGCAAAGCGGGCCGTGCGGTCCGTCACCGGCTGGATGGGGTCGCCGTCCAGGGCTTGCATGGCGGTGATGATCAGCCAATCTGTCACTTCCCGGCGGTTGGGCAGCAGGGTGAAGGCTATGCCCGTCTCGGCCAAGGCCGTCAAGGTGGTGGACTTGCCCACCCCGGTCAGCCCCACCAAGATGGTCAGGGGCAGATCTGTCACCCTGCGCCAGTCCGCGGGCAGAGGGTCGCCTCGTCCCAAGCCAGGGGCAATGGGGGCAAAGTTGGCTGAAATTGGGTCCGATTGGGGCGGCAAATTGGTGACCATGGGTTGATTATAGCGGGGAAGATGCACGGGGGCAACTTGCCCGCCCAATCTTGGGTCAGGATGATTCAAAATAGGCCACGGATTGAACGGATCAAAGCCGCTCTCGCCGCTCTCGTTCCCACGCTCCGCGTGGGAACGCAGTCGGGCGCTCTGCGCCCCTCGGCGCAGGAGCGCCGGTTAGATGTTCCCACGCATGAGCGTGGGAACGAGAGCCTAACATCCGCGCAAATCTGCCCAATCAGCGTCATCCGCGTTTTATTCCAAACCGCCCGACACGCTTCGACTGCTTTGAACCGTTCCCCGGCCTGTGCTATCATGCAGGAACCAATCTGCACACCCTTACGGAAGTGAGAAAACGCCCATGATTCTCTGCCACGGATGTCTCAATCGACGCACGGTTGCCCTGGTTTTTCTGGCCCTGATCGTCTACTCCGTCTTCTTTTTGGGCAGCGCCCAGGCCCAAGAAGTCAGCCTGACCCCTATCCAAACTATCCAAGGCTCTATGAGCCAAGGGGATGATTCTGCCCTGGTCGGCCAAGAGGTGACCGTGGAGGGGGTGGTGACCGGGGTCTATGGCAACCTCTACTTTGTTCAGGATGACCGCCAACCCATGCCCATCCCCACAGACCGGCTGTGGAGCGGTTTGGCCGTCTATCAGCCCGGCCATGATCTGATCCAGGGCAACCGGGTGCGCATCACCGGCGTGGTGAGCGAGTTCTACGATTTGACCCAAATTGAGCCAAACCCCGGCGCGGAGAACGTGGTTGTGCTGGCCGACAACGCCCCCCTCCCCCCGCCCGTGGTGTTGACCGCCAAGGCCGCGGCCGCGGAAGGCTGGGAGGGCGTACTGGTGCGGGTGGAAGGGGTGGAGGCCGTGGGGCTGCCGGACCAATATGGCGAATGGATGGCCCGGGACGGCTCCGGCATCATCCGGGTGGATGACCGGGGCGTCTATTTTGCCGCCGAGGCCCGCCAAAGTTTCCCCGGCATCACTGGCATTGTGGACCACGCTTTTGGCACCTATCGGCTGATTCCCCGCAGTCTGGCCGACATTACGGGGGAAAGTCCCGCCGCTCCGACTTCAGCCCCTTCCTTGCCCGAAAATACCCTGCATATTTACGATATTCAAGGTGATGGTCCGGCCACGCCCTTGGAGGGCAAACGGGTGACGACCTTTGGGGTGGTTACGGGCGTGGGGGAAAAATTCTTCTTTTTGCAGGATCCCCAGGGCGACGGCGACCCGGCCACCAGTGATGGGCTGATGGTCTATTTGGACCGCCGCCCCACGGTGAACGTGGGCGAATGCGTCCTGATCGCCGGGGGCAAGGCCACGGAGTATTACGCCAAGACCGAGATCAGCCCGGCCGGCACGGTGACGGTGCTGCCGCCGGACCTGTGCGGATCGACCCCCATCCAGCCGGTGATGGTCCCCGCTGCGGCTTTGGCCACAGACCCGGCCACGCTTTTTGAGCAGTTTGAGGGCATGTTGGTGCAGGTGGATGGTTTCCAGGGCGTGGTGCAGGGGCCGACCAAGCGTTTTAGCAGCGGCGAGGTGGAGATCGCCTTCATCGCCCAGGAGCTGCTGGCCTATGTGGACGGGGGCCGGGTCTTCCAGGCCCAGGCGGATGACATGACCGCGCTGATGTATTTGAGCAACAGCGTGGGCGCGGATCTGCCCGAACTGGGGTGGGGGGACGCTGTTTTTAGTCAGCCCGATGCGGACGGGGTGGACTCTCTGGTTGGCATCATCGATTACAGCTTCGAGAAATATCAGTTGGTACTTTTGCCCGGCCAGACCTTGGGCTACGAGCAGCGCAACCTGATCAGCGATGCCGAGCAGCCGGCCGGGGAGGACGATTTCACCGTCTGCACCTTCAACGCCCTGGGCATGGGTCGGGGCGGGGATCAGTATCGGGACAAAGATGAG
Source organism: Caldilineaceae bacterium (assembly GCA_018003515.1). Taxonomy (GTDB): domain Bacteria; phylum Chloroflexota; class Anaerolineae; order Caldilineales; family Caldilineaceae; genus JAGNDO01. Next base: position 29,617 of record JAGNDO010000051.1, on the reverse strand, counting down.
TACGCGGCCCAACTGTACAAGCGGGCCTTGGCCATTGCCGAAGGGATGCAGGGCTGCACGGTGATCGGTCTGCAAGAGATGGGCACGCCGGAAGATGTGCAAAATTTGGCCGACCTGCTGGCCGTGGACTTTGGCCTGGCCTACACGGCCACTGCGATTGAAGGCCCCAATAGCAAGGATGTTCAGTTTCCCCTCACCAACGGCCTGCTCACCCGCACGGATCGGGTGACGGTTTTGGGCGCGGCCTCGGTCCAGGGCTGTTCGGCCCTGAGCTATGGGGTGGGGTATATGCGGGATGATCCCTGTGAAAAGGGGGTCTTTGCGCTGTTTAATCGGCCTCCCCTTGTCGTGGATTTCGCGGTCACGGGGAGTTGGGGCGAACCGTACGGCCTGACCGTGATCGTCAACCACTGGAAGAGCAAGGGCGGCGATGAGACGGTCAACGTGGTGCGGCGCACGGCCCAGGCCCAGCATGTGGCCGCTTTGGTTCAGGCCACGCTGGATGGGGACGCGGACGCCCATGTGGTGGTGCTGGGGGATCTCAACGACTATTTGGAGAGCGGCCCGGTGGAGGCCCTGCGCACCGGGGTGACGCCCACCCTGCGCCACGTCTTCCAATTCATCTCCCCGGCGGATCAGTACACGTATATCTTCAACGGTGGCAGCCAGATCTTGGACCACATGCTGATGACGCCGAACATGATCCACGCCTTTGCCGGGGCCAGCCCCTTGCACATCAACGCCGACTTCCCCTATCCGGCCGTGACCGACCCGACCAGCCTGCACCATTCCAGCGACCATGACCCCGTGGTCATGCGGGTGCGTCCGGCTGGGGCGGGCTGGGTGGGGGGGCGTTTGGGCGTGGCCGGGATTTTGATCCAACTCCTGAACGACGGGGGAACCCTGGTGGCGCAAACTGAGACCGACGCTCAGGGCGAATTCCGCTTCTGGGGGCTGGTTCCCGGCCAATATAATCTGCGTTATCTGCCCCCCCAACCCTTTTCCATGACCGCCGCCCAAGTTCCCGCCCCGGTCCGCATGGGGCTGGGCCTCTATTTCGACCCACCCATGCAGCACCCCCTGGGCGATCTGATCCTCGACGCCACGTTGGGGTTGCCAAGCGAGAGCAAATAGAACACGGATTGGACGGATCGAACGGATTAAAACGGATCAAAACGGATCAAAACGGAACAAGGAAAGATCCGTTTTAATCCGTTAAATCCGTTAAATCCGTTAAATCCGTGTCATCCGTGGCCTATTTTGAATGTTCGATTATCCTGAATCCCGGAGCAACCATGAGTCAAAAAGTCTATCTGTCCTGGCACGATGTGGAAGAGTTGATCTCCAAGCTGGTGGGGAAGCTCAACGGCCCCTATGATGCCATCATGGTCATCACCCGGGGGGGCATCATCCCCGGTGGCATGATCGCCGAGGCCCTGCGCATGAAGGAAGTCCTGACCGCGGCCGTACTCTTCCAGGACATGGGCGTGCGCTCGCAGATGAGCTGGCCCCGCTTCCTCCAGTTCCCCGCGGATCCGGTGTTGCAGGGGCGCAAGATCTTGGTGGTGGACAACCTCTGGTTCCGGGGCCGCACCATCATGGCCGTCAAGGGGCGCATCGAGGGGGCCGGCGGCTTCCCCGAACTGGCCGTCCTGCACTGGAAGAAAGAGAGCAGCTACTTCCCCGACGAAGTGCCCGACTATTACGCCGAACTCACGGACGAATGGATTCTTTACCCCTGGCAACGGGTGGACGACTCCGGCGATACAGTGCCGGCGCGGCCTGTTTTGCAGTTGTCGTGAAGGTTGTTGAATGGTTGATTGGTTGATTTTTTTCTCGTCACGCCAATAGACCAGTCAACAAATCAACAAATCAACCAGTCAACCATTCAACAAATAAACCAACCATGACCCTAACCCCATCCACCCCACCCGCCGACCGTATGCCCGAAATCACCCGACGCCTGTGGGCCGCCCACCCGGATGCTTGCTGCGCGCTGGTCCATGCAGATTCCTTCCAGTTGCTGGTGGCGACTATTCTGTCTGCCCAATGCACGGACGAGCGGGTCAACAAGGTGACGCCCGCGCTGTTCGAGAAATATCCCACGCCCGCAGATTTTGCCGGGGCGGATCGGGGTGAACTGGAAGAGTTGGTGCGTTCCACGGGCTTCTTCCGCAACAAGGCCAAGCACATCCAAGAGGCCGCCCAGCGCATTGTGCATGACTTTGGCGGGGAGATGCCCCAGAATATGGATGATCTGCTTACCCTTGCCGGTGTGGCCCGCAAGACGGCCAACGTGGTGCTGGGCGTGGGCTTCCACATCGCCGACGGTGTGGTGGTGGACACCCATGTCAGCCGCCTCTCCCAGCGCCTGGGGCTGACCGTGCAGAAGGATCCCAAGAAGATCGAACAGGATCTCATGGCCCTGACGCCCCAATCCGAGTGGATCGACCTCTCTCACCTGCTTATCTTCCACGGGCGCCGGGTGTGTGACGCCCGCAAGCCCAACTGTGAAGCCTGCACCCTGGCGGATCTCTGTCCGTCGGCGGAGGTGTAACAAATAGGCCACGGATGACGCTGATTTGAGAGGTGTTGGCGTCATTCGCGTTCTATTGCGCACTTGTTCGTTTTCATGTATGATGAACGTGTGCCTTTATCGTTAAGCAGACGGCCATCATGCAGTCGATTTCTAAACTTTATTGCTGGATCCAATCCTTATTTGTGCGCAGGATCGCTCACCCCGTGAGGGATCTTTTCGTTTATCCTGACTTTTATTCTGTTTGTTATTCTATTTGTCCCGCAGCCCTTTATTCTAGATCATCTCTTTTATTTCATTTGGCACTTATAGGAGGCCCCCATCATGCGTCTCGGCCCGATTTTTCGGGTGCTGGGTATGGTCGCATTTGGGCTGGCCGGCTGGGAGTTGGGGAGTACGTTGGCCGGTACAGACCAGTTGACCATGCAAGCAGCACAAATCCGCATTCCCTTGGCGGTCGGTGGCGCGCTTTTAGGCGCACTGCTCGCCCCCTGGCTGACCATCAATCCGGCCAGGGCCGCCCGTTCTACTCTAAGACAAGTTCCGGTCGCCCAACTATTGGCCGGCACCATCGGCCTGGGGATCGGGCTGCTGATCGCCGCGCTCCTGGCTTATCCCCTCTCCCTGTTGCCCGCCCCTTTTAGCACTGTGTTGCCCTTTGTGGGTGTCATCGTCTTTGGCTATCTGGGCGTGACGGTGATGGCTGCGCGTCAGAAGGAGATCTTCTCCTTTTTTCGCTTGGGACGGGGCAAGGATGAGGCGGCTGAACCGCCGGTTGCCCCGGCGACGGTGGTCACCGAGGAGAAGGCCACGCCCCTGCTCTTGTTGGACACCAGCGTGATCATTGATGGCCGGGTGGCGGATGTGGCCGAGGCTGGCTTTTTGTTGGCCACCCTGGCTGTGCCCCGCTTTGTCCTCAACGAACTCCAATACATCGCCGATTCGTCTGAGGCCCTGCGCCGCAATCGGGGTCGGCGCGGGCTGGAGATGCTGGATCGGCTTCAGCACAACCCGGATGTGGACATCATCTTCATCGACCAAGACCCCAGCAACGCCCGCCAGGTGGACGACAAGCTGATCAGCCTGGGCAAAGATATGGGCGCGGTGATCATCACCAACGACTATAACCTCAACCGGGTGGCCCGATTGCAGGGGGTCAAAGTACTTAACATCAACGAACTGGCCAACGCGGTCAAATCCGTGGTCCTGCCCGGCGAGGAGATGCCCCTCAAGATCATCCAGGAAGGCAAGGAGATCGGCCAGGGCGTGGGCTATCTGGACGACGGCACCATGGTGGTGGTAGAAAATGGCCGCCGCTACCTGAACCGGGAGATCTCGGTCCAAGTCACCAAAGTTCTGCAAACCAATGCCGGTCGGCTGATCTTCGCCTCGCCGGTGGAATAGGGGGAGTCGGGATTAGGGATTGGGGATTAGGGATTGGGTGACAAACCCAACCCCTACTCCCCAATCCCTAATCCCCAATCCCCACAACACTCTCACAAACAGGATCAACCCATGACCATACGCTTTTTCAACACCCTGTCCCGCCAAAAAGAAGAGTTTGTGCCCCTGGAAGCGGGCAAGGTGAGCATCTATCTGTGCGGGCCGACGGTCTATTCCGACGCCCATATCGGCCACGCCATGAGCGCCATTGTCTTTGACATGGTACGCCGGTATCTGGCCTTCCGGGGCTTTGATGTCCATTTCGTCACCAACTTCACCGATGTGGATGACAAGATCATCCGCCGGGCCAACGAGACCGGGCGAGATCCCTTTGAACTGGCCGCCAGCTATGCGGACAAATATCTGCGCCATCTGACCGACCTCAACGTCATGCGGGCCGATGCCTACCCCAAGGTCAGCTCAGAGATCGACCAGATCATCCGGGTGATCCAAGAGTTGGGCGAGGGCGGCTATGCGTACGAAATGGACGGCAGTGTCTATTTTCGGGTAAAAAAGGACGAGGATTACGGCAAACTCAGCCGCCGCACCTTGGACGAAGCCATCAGCGGCACACGGGTGGCCGAGGACGAGCGCAAGGAAAATGTGGCCGATTTTGCTTTGTGGAAGGCGGCAAAACCAGGCGAACCGGCCTGGGAAAGTCCTTGGGGGCCTGGACGACCGGGTTGGCATATTGAATGCACCGCCATGTGTCTGCACCACGTGGGCGAAACCATCGATATCCACGGCGGCGGCAATGACCTGATCTTCCCCCACCACGAAAACGAGATCGCCCAGAGCGAAAGTCTGACCGGCAAGCCCTTTGCCAACGTCTGGATGCACCACGGCATGTTGCAGTTGGGCGAAGAAAAGATGAGCAAGTCCCTGGGCAACCTGATCACCATCGACCAATTCCTGGCCGAAAACAGTGCCGATGCCCTGCGCATGGTGATCTTCGCCGGTCACTATCGCAAGCCTGTGGTCTACACGGACGAAGTGGTGGCCGGGGCCGAGCGCAGCCTGACCCGGCTGCGGGGCGGTCTGCGCCCAGCCGTCGGCACCCTCACCACGGGGGAGGCCGCGGACGCCGTGCGCCAGGCCGCCGAACAGGCCCGGGTCGCCTTCACCGAGAGCATGGACGACGATCTCAACACGGCCGGCGGGCTGGCCGTCCTCTTCGAATTGGTCACAGCCATCAACACCGCCCGCAGCGCCGGGGTGAGCGGCCCCTTCTTCCAGGCGGCCCAGCGCACCCTGGGCGAATTGGCCGGTGTCTTTGGCCTCACCCTGACCGCTGCGGAAGCCCAGGCCGGGTTGCAAGTGGCCGTGGAACCCTATATTGACCTGCTGGTCAAGGTGCGCACGGATCTGCGCACAGCCAAACAGTGGGCCCTCTCCGACCAGATCCGGGACGGATTGAAAGAATTGAAAATCACGCTTGAAGATAGCCCCAGCGGTACAACCTGGCGGCGGGAAGAATAGGATGCAGGACTATGAGTGAATTGATTTACGGACGACGAGCCGTGTTGGAGAGTTTGCGGGCCGGGCGGCGGCGCATTTTCCGCCTGTGGGTGGAAGGCGCGGAGGGCGATTCGGCCAAGGATACCCTGGCCGAGATTTTGGCCGCGGCGGATGCTACCCGATCCCCCGTGCGCTATGTGGTGGGCGGTCTGTTCAAAAAGCTGAAAGACGAAGGGTCGAATGCCCAAGGCGTGGCCCTGGAGGTGGAGGATTACCCCTACGCCAGCGTGGATGATATTTTGGCCCTGGCCAAAAGCCGCAAAGAGCCGCCCTTGCTGCTTCTGCTGGACCAAGTCCAGGACCCCCAAAATCTGGGCACCCTGATCCGCACGGCGGAGAACCTGGGCGTCCACGGCCTGATCATTCCCAAGCACCGGGCCGCCGGGGTCACCCCTGCGGTGAGCAATGCCAGCGCCGGGGCCGTGGAGCATCTGCTGGTGGCCAAGGTCACCAACCTCAACCGCACCATCGATGAACTCAAACAGGCCGGGGTGTGGGTGGCCGGGCTGGAAGATGCCACGGATGCCGTGGACCTGGCCGAGGCCAAGCTGGAAGGGGCCATCGCCCTGGTGGTGGGCAGCGAAGGCAGCGGCCTCAGCCACCTGACCCGAGAGAAGTGTGATTTCCTCGTGCGCCTGCCCATGTTCGGCGTCATCGGCAGCTACAACGCCGCCATCGCCGGCAGCATCGCCCTCTATGTGGCAAGGGCCAGCAGGTAGCTGATAGCCCTTGGCGGCAAGCAGCTATCGACCACCGACCACCGACTAACCTTGTGAATTTTTGCGCAGAAATTGCCCTATTTGGGGCGATATGATACACTGCTTGAAAGCTATTTCCAGTTAACCATGCTCGTTGTGGGCCGTGTTAGCCCACCATCACCCATCAAATTTATTCGTGTCCGGAGGCCTTCGATGGGCATTTTGCTCCAAAATCGCCGTTCTTTTTTGATCTTGTCCTTGTTGGTCGGAATTCTGTTGCTTTTCGCTGCCTGTTCCGCCGACCCCTCGGTCCAGCTTATCTCCCCGGAGATGGATTTCAGCGTGGGCGAACAGCTTGTCGAGGCCAAGCCTACGCCCACGCCTGAAATTCTCGACATCACCAGCCTGACCACGGATGAGATCTTCGCCGGTCTGCCTGCGGATATAGCGGCGGCTATCCAGGCCGGGGACGCCGCGGCGGGTGAGCAAATCGCCCAGTTGAACGGCTGTATCGGCTGTCATAGTCTGGAAAAGGGCGGGGTGTTGGTGGGGCCAAGCTGGTATGGGATCGCCAACCAGTCCATCAAGCGGGTGCCGGGGGAAAGCCCGGCCTTCTATCTCTATCACAGCGTGGCCAACCCTGGCGACTTTGTGGTGGACGGTTATCCCGCCGGGGTCATGCCGGCCACCTACGCCGACAGCCTCTCGACCGAGGACATGGGCAACCTGATCGCCTATTTGCTCACCTTTACAGGCCAGTAAACATCGGTCGTCTCAACTAACTCGCACAACCCAAAGCCGCCGCTGATCTTTGATCAGCGGCGGCTTTTCTTGTCCAAATGAATCATATCCAACTCAATTTGAAGCCATTTCTCTCTTTTCACCGCCGGTGGTAGGATTGGGGAGAGCAATTCTGCCGAAGCTGCCAGGCGAGGGGAGAGATGGACAGACAAGACGATAGCGGACGCCAGAAATTACCTGCCCAGGTAGGCATCGGCGCGCAGGTCACCGTGGAGTTGATCGATGCCCGGGGCAACCGGGATCCCATGACCGTGCGCTTGGTGGAAGAGGGGGCCGGGGATCTGGCCCAGGATCTGCTGGGCGCGGACACCTCCTTGGGTCGGGCCATCCGGGCCAAATTTGAGGGCGACGAGTTCGCCTACCCCATGGGGGATGTGCGCCGGGTGCGCATTGCCCAGGTGATGCCGGGCCAGGCCGCCGAGGCCAAGACCATTGCCGTTCAAGCCCAGGCCCGCCGGGACGCGGTACTGACCAAGGCCCGCGCCGACGCCGAACGCACCAACGCCGAAATGTTCGCCGCCTCCTTCAGCGGCAAATGGGGCGACTACGATCTGGCCGACAAGCAAGAAATACCATAGTCGAAAACTCATTTACGTCTTTGAACCTCCTGGTCAGCACAAAAAAAATCGGATATAATACTCATATCAACCATCCCACCCAATCCCCAATCCCCAATCCCTGATCCCAGATCCCTGACCCCATGACCTACGCCGAGATGTTCACGGAGATCGCCCAAAAATATGGTCTGGACTGGCGGTTGTTGGCCGAGCAGGCCTGGACCGAGAGCCGTCTGGACCCCTTGGCTGTGGGCAAGGCCAATGACATGGGCCTCTTTCAGATCATCCCCAGCACCTGGGACGAGTGGGCACCCCGCATCGGCGTGGTGGACCCCTTTGATCCCTACAGCAATGTGTTGGTGGGCGCGGCCTATCTGGCCTTTTTGCGGGAGTATGTGGGACGGTTCGGATTGTGGGATACTTATTGGGTACTCTTGGCCTATAATTGGGGACCGGGCAACGTGCGCCGGTTGATGGAAGCCAATGGCGGCTGGCTGGATGTGCCCGCCTCCCGCCGGGACTATGCCGTCTCCATTGTTCTGCAAGCGGATTTGCACGGGCTGGTCCAGACCATGCCCGATGGCGTCACCGCCCCGGTGCGGGAAATGAAGGTGTCGGTCGATTATTACGACTATCTGGACGATCTGCTGGCCAGCGCCATCCCTGTCACCCCAACCACCCCTCGCTCCGTCCGTCGCCGAGCCAACTGAGAGGAACCGCCCGTGTCTGCATCCGCACCCCTGTCCTCGCCCCAGCCCTTTTTGCCCGCCCAGCGGGTGCAGGGCTTTGGGGCCACGGTCTTTGCCGAGTTCACCGCCCTGGCCAATCAGCACCAGGCCGTCAACTTGGGCCAGGGCTTCCCCGACTTCCCCGCCCCGGACTTTATCAAAGCCGCCGCGGTCCAGGCCATCAATGCGGATCTAAATCAATACACCCGCAGCGCTGGCCATCCCCGCCTGGCCAAAGCCCTGGCCGCCTTCTATTCCCCTCGCTTTGAACGCACCTTGGACCCCATGACCGAACTGGTGATCACCGTGGGGGCCACGGAGGGCATCTTCGCCACCGTGCAGGCCCTGGTGGACCCCGGCGACGAAGTGATCCTGATCGAACCCTTCTATGACAGCTACCCCGCCGCGGTGCAGATGGCCGGGGGCACGCCGGTCTATGTGCCCCTGCGCCCGCCCGTGGGGGATCAGGCCCACAGTGCGGCCCATTGGCGGCTGGACATGGCCGAACTGGCCGCGGCCTTCACCCCCCGCACCCGCTTGATCGTGATCAACACCCCCCACAACCCCGTGGGCAAGGTCTTTGGGCGGGACGAACTCAGCGCCATCGCCGATCTGGTTTTGGCCCACAATCAACGCCCCGGTGTTCGCCCCCTCTTTGTCCTCAGTGACGAAGTCTACGAATGGATGACCTATGACGGGGCCGCCCATGTGCGCATGGCCACCCTGCCGGGGATGTGGGCCCACACCATCACCCTGGGCAGTGCGGGCAAGACCTTTTCCGTCACCGGCTGGAAGATCGGCTGGGTGATCGCGCCGCCGGCCGTGGCCCATGCCGTGGTGATGGCCCATCAATGGATTCCCTTTTGCGTGGCGACGCCGTTGCAAGAGGCGGTGGCGATTGCTGTCGAAGGGGCCGAGGCCGCCGGGTACTACGATTGGCTGGCCGCCATGTACACCGAAAAGCGGGATCGCCTGCTGACCTCCCTCACCGCCGCCGGGCTGACCCCCACCCGTCCCCAAGGCTCCTACTTCATCTTGGCCGACACGGGCCATTTGGATGTGGCCGTGCTGCCCGGCGAGGCCAGGGATGTGGCGGTCTGCCGATGGCTGACCGTTCACGGCGGGGTGGCGGCCATTCCGCCCAGCGCCTTCTTCAGCCCGGCCCACCGCCATCTGGTGGCGGATCTGGCCCGTTTCACCTTTTGCAAGAGCGAACCCGTGCTGGCCGAGGCCGACCGTCGGTTGCGGGCCAACTTGAGGGAGTGAAGTAAGGGGAGATAGCCACGAAGAGCGACTTTTCTCTCGCCTGTTTTTCTTCGTGTATTTTCCCTTTTTCCCTTCTTTATGGCTATTTCACACTACCTTCTCAATCATTTCTTCTCTTCTAACCCGAAAGGACGTTTTATGTTACAGGTGCAGGGGTTCCAGGGCGATGTGGCCCAAATCGAAGCTGACTGTTTGGTTGTCAATCTCTTTGCCGGGGTCACATCTCCCGGCGCGGCCACCGGGGCTGTGGACCAGGCCCTGGGTGGGGCGATTTCCCAGATCATCGCCAGTGGGGATTTTAGCGGTGAGGCCGGATCCCATGTTGTGCTTTACACCGGGGGCAAGATCCCGGCGGCCCGGGTGCTGGTGATGGGGCTGGGCGCGGCGGACAAGTTCGATCTGCACGCTGCGCGCCGGGCTGCGGGGGAGGCGGCCAAGGCTGTGGCCAAGCTCAAGGGGGTGGATCACTTCGCCACCATTGTGCATGGGGGCGGTGTGGGCGGGCTGGATGTGCAGGCCGCGGCCCAGGCTGTGGCGGAGGGGACTCTGCTGGCCGTCTATCCGGTCAAGCAATATCCGGCCAAGGAGGTCACCGGGCCGACCCGCTGCTCTGTGGTCGAGGTTGATGGGGGCAAGCTGGCCCAAGTGGAAGCCGGCGTGACTGCCGGGATCGCCGTGGCCCAAGGGGTCTACAGTGCCCGCAACTATGTCAACGAGCCGCCCAATGTCCTCAACCCCGTGGCCTTTGCCGATTTGGCCCGCAGCATGGCCGAGGAGGTGGGGTTGGCCTGCACGGTGCTGGGCGAGGCGGAGATGCGGGAGTTGGGCATGGGCATGATCCTGGGGGTGAGCCAGGGCAGCGCCAACGAGGCCCAGTTCATCATTCTGGAACACGCGCCGGCCGGCACGGAAGCGGACGCGCCCCTGATCTACATCGGCAAGGGCATCACCTTTGACACGGGGGGCATCAGCATCAAGCCCGCCGAAAATATGTGGCGTATGAAGAACGACATGGGCGGGGCCGCCGCGGTGATCGGGGCCATGGAGTCCATCGCCCGTCTGGGGGTGAAGCGCCGGGTGATCGGCATCGGCGTCTGCGTGGAGAACATGCCCGACGGCCTGGCCTATCGCCCCGGCGACATCCTCACGGGCATCACGGGCAAGACCGCGGAGATCATCAGCACGGATGCGGAAGGACGTTTGGTGCTGGCCGATGCCCTGGGCTATGTGGCCCGGTATAATCCGGCCACGGTGGTGGATCTGGCCACCTTGACCGGTGCGGTGGGGGTCGCCCTGGGCGATCAGGCCGCAGGTCTCTTCGCCAACGATGACGCGGTGCGGGACGGGCTGTTGGCCGCCTCGGCCGCCAGCGCTGAACGGCTGTGGCCCCTGCCCCTGTGGGATGAATACAAAGAGTCCATCAAGAGCGACATGGCCCAGGTCAAGAACAGCGGCGGGCGTATGGGCGGGGTCAGCACCAGCGCCAAATTCTTGGAGCATTTCACCGAGGGCTATCCCTGGGCGCATTTGGACATCGCCTCCATGGTCCTATCGGACAGCGGAAGCGCTCTGGCCCCCAAGGGGGCGACCGGCTTTGGGGTAAGATTATTAGTGGCCTTTGCCCAAGGAGGTTGAGGTTTTTCAAAAAGAAAAAGTGTATTGCATAAATCCTGTTCCAGTATGATTGCCCAGTTTTGTTGATCCTAGCCCACGGAGGAGAGAATTCCATGCAAAATGCTCGCAAGTCAGTTCATCGCAGTGCCAATGTTCGCAAGAATCGTACCCGCAACAAAGCCCAAAATCGGTCCGCTGCCGGGAAGCATCCAATGGCTGTTTTGGCTCGACGCATGAGTCTGTTCATGGGGTTGGCCGTGGTTGCCCTATTGTGGGGCGCTACGGGCGTACACGCCGCCCCGCTTCTGCAAGATGCCAGCAGCAGCCCCGCCATTGGTGAAGCCTTCGCGCCGTTGCTGGCCGCCGCGGTCAGCGTGGAGCGGGTGGTGGAGATCGGGTGGAACTATGTGGAGTGGGGGGTGGTGCGCTATGCCGGGTGGCGGGCCGACGAGTTGAAGACGCCCCAATACGCCCAATTCAAGAGTGCCAGCAGCACGGTGGCCGCCATCGTCCTGGGCATTATCGTGGTCAACTATTCCAATCTGCGTCTCTTTGCCTTCATGCAGCCGGAATTGGGCAGCTTTGCCAGCAACGTGCCCGCGGCCTGGGACATTATCCTGACCGGGCTGTTGGTGGGGGCAGGCTCCAAACCGGCCCATGATATTCTGGGGCTGATCACCCGCTTCAAGAGTTTAGTGGGCAACACCTCCCTGCGTCAACGGGAGGAGGCCGGCAGCGCGGTGGCCGACTACGTCCTCAAACTGGGCCAGGCCGATGCCGTGTCCAGCATGGATGTGCCCGGCACGCGAGGCGTGTCCAGCAGCCGTCACGGCACCCCCCAAGACTATATCTCCTTGGTGCGGGGCCGGTTGGAAGATTCGTACGGCGGGTAGTTCTTCGGCCCCCCGGCCCCCAATTCTGGGGGAGATTGTGGATATGATCAACGCATAAAAAAGCGGGCGGATCTCGGCACCGAGATCTGCCCGCTTTGGTTGTCTTTCACCCGTCTACACCCTACGCGCCAATACGTCCCCGCCGCCCCCGCCGTCGCCGCCAGATCAGCACCCCCAGGATCGCCAGGAGTACAATCACCCACACACCCCGGCTTGTTTGGGATGGTTGTGGAGGAGGCGTGGCCGTGCCCAAGGTGCGCTGGGCCATGCGCTGACGGTGGGCGTCGGTCAAGGCCGCGCCCAGATCCTGGCGGAAGCGGGGGGGCGGCTGCACCGGGGTCACCGTGCGCCCCAACTCTTCGGCCAGGGAGGTCAGGGGGGCCAGCTTGATGTTGGCCACCACGGCCTCGCCGCGCTCGCCCCGCCCCACCACCACTTGGTGAAAATGATGGTCCAGGGCATTGGCCCGATCCGGGTCAAAGGCAGTCAGCCCCAATCGGGCCAACTGTCCCTCCACCCGGGGCGGCAGGGTAGCCGTGCGTAGCCGTGCGAGGGATTGGGGGAAGGTCATGGCATAGCGGTTCATAGGGCGAAACCTTGTGTTTCTTTGCGTCCTTGGCGGTTTTGGGCTGAAAAGGGGCGGCCCATTTCATTCATCCTCTTCCCAGCCCCTGGATTCGAGATCCTCGCGCAACACGGCCAGGGTGCGGAAATAGAGAGACTTGATCGCCCCTTCACTGCGTCCCAGCAGTTTGCCGATCTCCAGGTTAGAGAAGCGATTGCCAAACTTGTACAGCAGCAGATCCCGGCGGTCGCCGGGCAGCCGGTCGATGGCCTCCCACAGGGCAGAGCGCCGTTCGCCTGCTTCCAGGGATGCTTCGGGTGTGTCGCGCTGGGCACTGGTCAGGGTCAGCCCGTCCAAGGGCAACAGGCGGCGACGGCTGCGGTCCCGGTGCCAGTTGGCCGTTAAGTTGTGGGCAATGCGATAGAGCCAGGCCGAGAAGGGCAACCCCCGGTCCTCGTAGCTGTCCAGCTTTTCCAGGGCTTTGTAAAAAGTACGGGCAGTGAGATCCTCCGCATCCTGGGAGTTGCCCACTCGGTGAAAAATATAGGCGTAAATTTTATCGACATAGCGCTCGTAAAGACGACCAAAGGCATCAGGATCGTGCCGGGCCTGGTTGACCAACAGCGCTTCCACGGTCTGATCCGAGGGGGCGGCAGAATTCTCCCCGCTGGGCGAGGGGGGACTGGGTTGGGTTGGCTGGGGCGAATCAGGCTGAGACCGATGGGGCACGGTGGATCCTTTTGCCGCGTGGGGCCATCGGTTGTTGCCCGGTTGCCAGATCCCGCCCAGGGGTGCGGGATCTGCACAGGGTATAACACCCAGAATGGTCCAAGGTCGCGATGGGTTTGAAGGGGGTGGGCCTGTGTGCGGCAGCAAGGCATGGCTTGCTGCCGCCATGATTATAGCAAGAGTGGGGATGGCCGGGAAATCGTCCGCGCATCCTTTGCGGGCCGCCTTTACACAAATTTTACATTTTGGTCACACTGCCATTACAGTTGTGAACGAAAGTAAGAGGACCAGTCAATTGAAGTCTCGTTCCCACGCTCTGCGTGGGAATGCCGTCGGGCGCTCTGCGCCCCTCGACGCAGAGCGTCGAATAGTCGCTCCCACGCTCCGCGTGGGAGCGAGAACCGAGGCCGAACTCGGATTTTCACAACAGGACTTTTACCCATGTCAACAAACCTCACCTCTTCACCCGCCATCCATTCCGCCAAGGCCACCATTTTGCTGGTGGACGATGAACCCCATATCCTGGAACTGTGCCGCATGTATTTGGAAGCAGAGGGTTTCCGCACGGCATCGGCGGCGGATGGCAAGGAAGCTTTGGTGATGGCCCGCAAGGTCAACCCGGATCTGGTAGTGTTGGATCTGATGTTGCCGGAGCTGGACGGATGGAGCGTCTGCCGGCTGCTGCGCCAGGAGAGCGATGTGCCGGTGATCATGCTCACGGCCAGGGACGCGGATGTGGACAAGATCGTGGGGCTGGAAATGGGGGCGGATGACTACCTGACCAAGCCCTTTAACCCCAGGGAACTGGTGGCCAGGGTGCGGGCGGTTCTGCGCCGTCAGCAGAATGAACCCGTCGCCCCGGCCGCGGCCCCGCTGACCCTGGGGGACGTGGTCCTAAATCCCGGCAGCCGGGAAGTGACCGTGGCTGGGCAGCTTGTTCACCTGCGCACCAAGGAGTTTGATCTGCTGCAATGTCTGATGACCAATCCCAACCGGGTGTTGAGCCGGGAACAGTTGCTGGAATTAGTCTGGGGTTATGACGATTACGGCGAGACCCGCACAGTGGATGTGCATGTGGCCAGCCTGCGCAAGGAATTGAAAGCCAGCCAACTCTCCATCGAGACCGTTTGGGGCGTCGGCTATAAGCTGATCGATTCGGGAATATGACCATGAACCGTTTTCAGCGCTTTCTCAACAGCCTGCGCGGACGGTTGTTGATCAGCCACATGGTGATCGCCCTGGCCTCCCTGAGCATTGCCGGGATGGTCGTGATGTTTGGCATTGTGCCGATCTATACCGCTCTCACCTACACCCGCATGGAGGACAGCCTGAGTTTGGCCTATGCCGCCACCCAAGCCGTCTCTTTGCCCGGCTCCCAGGATGTGCCCCGCTTCTTCGGCCAGCGGGATCGAGACGATGCTTCCCCTACCCCGACCGCCCCGCGGACCAACAATCGCCCGGATTTTAGCCAGGGCGATGGCTTTAGCGATCCCCAGCAATTCTTGACCCAGCGCTTTAACTTTGTCTTCCAGCGCCAACTGGAAGGCCAAAACCTGCGCATGCTCCTGGTGGATCTGGATACCCGGCTGATCACCTTTGACTCGGCCATAGATTGGGAGGGCCAGGCTTGGGCTTTTCAGATGGCCGATGCCGCGCCCGTCACGGTGACTGGCTCGACCACCGCGCGGTCGCCCCGCACACAACTGCTCCGCAGCCGGGCCACGGTGGAGGGGCGCACATGGCTCTATGTCTCCGTCAACCTTGGGCAAAGTAGCGAGGATGGGGTGGCCTACGGCATGGTCCTCTTGGCCCCCAACACCTCTTTGGCGGATGCCGGGCGCTATATGCTGGCTGTGCTGCCCGTCCCCTTGCTGCTGGTCATCCTCTCCGCCCTGGGGGTGAGTATTTGGCTCTTCAGCGCCTGGCTCACCCGATCCCTGACCCGCAACCTGCAACCGGTGATCACCGGCACCCAGGAGATCGCGGCCGGCAATCTGGACTATCGGGTACCCGCCGCCGCCTCTTCCCTGTCCGAGGTGATGGCCTTGGGGCACAGTTTCAACCGCATGGCCGCCGAGGTGCAGAGTGCCCGTCAGGCCCAGCGCAACTTTGTGGCCAACGTGGGCCACGATCTCAAGACCCCGCTCACCAGCATCCAGGGCTTTTCCCAAGCCCTGGCGGATGGCACGGCCATCTCCCCCGAAAGCCAAGAGCGGGCCGTGGCCATCATCCACGACGAGTCCCAGCGTCTGGGCAAGCTGGTGGATGAACTGCTGGACGTGGCCCGGCTGGACCAGGACCGGCTGCAACTTCAGAAGCAGCGGCTTCAGGTCAACCGGGTATTGACCGAGATCGTTCGTCGCTATCTGCCCAAATACCAGGTGGCCAGGGTGACTCTGGCCTGGGAAGCGGGCAGCGATAGTTTGTACATTTCGGCAGACCCGGACCGCCTGCAACGGGTCTTTGCCAATCTGCTGGACAATGCCTTGGCCTACACGCCGGCGGGGGGCGTGGTCACGCTCTCCCTGGCCCAGCACCTCACGGATGTGGAGATCCGTGTGGCGGACAGCGGCCCCGGCATCCCCGCCGAAGATCGGGAACACATCTTCGAGCGCTTCTATCGGGTGGATAAATCCCGCAGCGTACGGCGCAGCACCGGGCTGGGGCTGGCCATTGTGCGCGAACTGGTGCAGGCCCACGGCGGCACGGTAGGTGTGGAGAGCGAACTGGGCGTGGGCAGCCAGTTCTGGGTGCGGTTGCCCCTGGTGGGGTAGGGGCGCAAGATTGCGACTGTTCACCCCGCCCCCCTAACCCCCCAACCTTGGGGGGAACTGTTCACGACCTCCCCCAGAATTGGGGGCCGGGGGGCCGGGGGAGGGGTAAACGGTTACTATGTCTCTTTGCCCCAACCCACCTCTGTGGTATACTTTCACTATCCATAACCGCCCCATTTTTTGCTATCCAGGTCATTCTTTTTGGATCACAATGCGGGCGCAACCAGCCACCAACGACAACCAAGGAGGACCCCCGTGCGGGTAAGCTGCCTTCAAGAAAATCTGGCCAAGGGCCTGTCTATCGTCAGCCGGGCCGTTTCGTCTCGCAGCACATTGCCCGTCTTGGGCAACATTTTGCTGGAGGCCAAGGACGGCCAACTGCGTCTGGCCGCCACCAATCTGGAGATCGGCATCAACTGCTGGATCGGGGCCAAGGTGGAGGACGAAGGGTCCACCACCATCCCGGCCAAGCTGTTGAGCGAATTTGTCAACAGCCTGCCGGCCGAGCGCATCGACATGGAATTGACCGTGCGCACCCAAACCCTGCATCTGCGCTGCGCCCAATACGATGCCAACATGCGGGGCATTGACGCCGCCGAGTTCCCCATCATCCCCACGGCGGATGGGGACGGCAGCGGGCAGCCCATTCTGGAAGGTAGCCGCATCACCCTGGAAACCGACGGCCTGCGCAAGATGGTGGACCAGGTGGTCTTCGCCGCCGCCACCAACGAGAGCCGCCCCACCCTCACCGGCGTGGAGGTGAGCATCAAGCCCGACCGCCTGGCTATGGCTGCCACGGACGGCTTCCGGCTCAGCGTGCGCAGCGTCCTGTTGGAGAACGAGCTGGGCGAAGAGTTGACCGTGATCGTGCCGGCCAAGAGCCTGGGCGAACTGGGCCGCATCTCTGCCGAAGGGGACAGCGAACGGCCCATCGACATGATCGTGACCGAGGCCCGCAACCAAATTCTCTTCCGCATCTACGGCAAGCCCGACACCAAGGGCAGCTTCCAACGGGTGGATCTGGTCAGCCAGTTGATCGACGCCCGCTTCCCGGACTATCGGGCCATCGTGCCCAAGAGCTATGACACCCGCACAGTGGTGGACACGATCAGCCTGCTCAAGGCGGTGCGGGTCGCCAATCTTTTCGCCCGCTCCAACAACAACATCATCCGGGTGGCCATTGACCCCGGCCAGGGCGAAGGCCCCGGCAGCATCACCTTGCAGGCCAAAAGCAGCGAGATGGGCGACAGCGTCAACGCCCTGGACGCCATGGTAGAGGGGATCGGCATTGAGATTGCCTTCAACGCCCAATACCTGATCGACGTTCTCAGCCAGATCGACCAGTCCCAGGTGGTGCTGGAGACCACCCAATCCACCCGCCCCGGTGCCCTGCG
>JAGNDO010000051.1:0-12001 GCA_018003515.1 Caldilineaceae bacterium | reverse complement strand
AGATTGTCACCGGCCTGGGTGGTATAGCTCTTGTCCACCCGCACCACCAGGTTGAGGGCATCCACCGCGGTGACACCCGGCACAGCGGCCAGAGTATCAATCATACGGGTGCGTTGGGCCGCCGTGGGCACAGTCCCCGTGAGCTGAATTTCGCCACCGCTACGGTTGGCGGTGACGGGTAAATCGGCCAGATCCGCTTCGCCCAACTGCCGCAGGAGTTCGGCCAGATCAAGCTCGGCGCTCTCTGCCAGGGTCACCACATTGCCCTGGTCGCTGGACGCCACCGGGGAGGGCACAGGCGCGGCCACCGAGCCACCGACTTCTGTGTCGGTGATGGCGGCGCTGACCAGAACGGTCTCCGTTACGGGGGTCGGGGCGACTTGGACCACATCAGCCGGAGGCGGGGTGGTGGGGGCCGGGGTCGGCGTGGGTAGGGGCAGGGGCTGGGCTTCCACTTGGGGGGCGGGTTCGATGACAGGGGCGGGGTCGATGACAGGTGCGGCCACTGGCTCCACCGTTGGGACGCTGCTCTGGGTCAGACCGGGGATGCCGGCCATGCCCAATTGCTGCAAACCGGAATTCAATGCACCGCTCTGCCAGCCCCACCATGCGGCCACGACCAACAGCAGCACCGCGGCCACGGGCAACAGCCACAGGGGCCGCCGGCGTTGTTCTTTTTTACGATTGCCATCTTTGCCGATCTGGCCAAAAGGGGTCATGGCCAAGGCATCGTTGTGAGTCTGCACCCGGCGGCGGCTACCAGCCTGACGCGCCTGATGAGAACGCAACAGCCACTCCCCTTCCGGGCGCAGGGCATCATCAATGGGGATGGCGGCCACATGGGCGCGCATCTGGTCGTGTTCGCCCATGCGCTGATGCAGAATGGCGGCCAGCAGATGTAGATCCGAACTGTCGGACTCGTTCAGTCCCTGGCGGATGGTGGAGAGGGCCTGTTTAGCATCCCCCTGGAAAGCCTGTTCCTGGGCGCGCTGATAATAGAAATCCACCGCGTAGTTCGGGGTGATGAGGGCTTCCAGATCACCGCCACACTCAGTGCAACGGGGCTTGTCCGGCGTGATGTTCGTCGGCAGTCCACAGTAAAGACAGGTCGTTTGCATGGCGTCATTCCAGATGAGGTAGGGAGGTAAATGTGACGTAGAAAAGTGGGTAGACTCTGGCTAAAAGTGTATCACGCGTGGCCCAGGGATGCAAGCTTGGCGACGGCTTCCCGGCAAGGTTTGCACCAAGAAAAGGGCCAACTTCTTATGAAAAGTCGGCCCTTTGCATCAAAGTTTTTGGGTCGGTCTCGCCAGTCTCGCTCCCACGCGGAGTGCGGTCTCGCTCCCACGCTCCGCGTGGGAGTGGCTATCGGCGCTCTGCGCCGAGGGGCGCAGAGCGCCCAACTATGTTCCCACGCAGAGCGTGGGAACGAGACCGGGAACGAGACCGGGACCGGGAACGAGATTGCTTTACTGCCAGGTCAAACTGCGGATATCGCTGGGGAAGCTGGCGGCTTGCAATTCGCGCCCGGCTCCCTGGTCGGCCAGCACCCGCACCACGGAGATCTGCCAGCGGAATTGGGCAGGTACCCCATTTTCCACCCCAAAGCCCGGGGTCAGCCGGTGACTGGTGGCCTTGGTCCACACGCTGGGCGGGTCCGGGTAGACCCCATCCGCAGACCAGATGCGCAGGACATACCACTCGTTGGGCTGCAAAATGTCCACACTCAGCCAGCGGAAGAGGGTGGCATCGTCAATCGACAGTTCACCCCGGTCCGCCGGACCCAGCAGCCGCACAGCCGCATAGACGGTCTGCTGGCCGTCCGTAGACGAGGTCGGGTCAACCGTGATCGTGTCGCTCAGATCTAGCACCTCGCTGGGCAGATCGCCCACCGGCACCAATAGCGTCTGTTGAGGCTGAATAAAATCCGTGGGGGTCATCTTGTTGGCGGTCAGGATGGCTTCCACCGTGGTGCCAAAGCGGATGGCGATGGAGACCACCGTGTCCCCAGGTTTGACCTCATACGTGAAGACCGAAGCCTCCTCATCGCTGCCGTCCCCAAGCGTCGTTTCACCCGTGCCCCCGGCTTCAACTGCAACCCCGTTCTGGGGAATATACAGCTCCTCACCGATCCGGATCAGGACATCGGAAAGCCCATTGGCACTCTGCAAATCTTCCACGGTGACGCCATATTTACCGGCGATGGAGAGCAGGGTTTCGCCGCTTTGCACTTGATGCATAAAGGGTGTGGGGGCTGGTCTGGGCGTGGCCGTGGCGGTGGGGGCCGGGGTGGCAGTGGGGGTGGCGGTGGGCAGATCCACCTGAGAGGGGATGGTGATCACCGGCGCGGGGGCGGCCACCTCTGGCTGGGAGGCGCTGCGCCACCAGATGGTGATCACGGCCAGGATGACGATCACCAGCAAGGCATCCAGCCACGAGACGCGCCGACGCCGAATTTTGCCACCCTGCAAATCGTGACCACACATAAAGCAGGTCTCGGCAGTCTTGGCAACCCGTGTGCCGCAGTTGGGGCAACGGTGTTGGGATATATTGACAGGGGGCGAATTCGTAGCCATTGCTGGATTATAGCATCGAACTTTGCCAATCCCCAAAGAGTCTAAAAATGAAACGCGTAAACCTTCCCGCCTCTAGCCATGTGTGGCGACGGCCAGGCGGATCAGGGCAGGGGCAATCTCGCCCAAAGGCAGCACGCTTTGGGCCGCACCCAGGGCAATGGCCCGTTCGGGCATGCCAAAGATCACCGATGTTTCGGCATTTTGGGCAATGGTGATGCCCCCGGCCCGGCTGATGGCCAACATGCCCTGGGATCCATCACTGCCCATGCCTGTGAGCAAGACGCCTACGGTTCCCGCGCCCCAATAGTGGGCCCCAGAGATCATGGTCACATCGACCGAACTCCCTATTGAGTCCGCATCCAAAGGGGTCATGGTGGCCAGGCCAGAAGGCCCCACATGCAGATTGCACCCCGGTGCGGGAAAGGTGATCGTCCCCCGTTGAAATGGCTCCCCGGCCTGGGCAAAGTTGATGGTCAGTTTGCTCTGTTCTGCCAGCCACGAGATCAATCCCTTGGCAAATTCCCCGGCGATGTGCTGTACGCACAAGATGGGCAGGGGAAAGTTGGCTGGGAGAGCTTGGAACAGGGCGTGCAAGGCCCCTGGTCCGCCGGTTGAGGCCCCAATCACCACGGCCTGGGGCTTGCGCGCCTGACCGCTGGGTGCCGTCCCGGCGGCAAGATCGCCAGAAACGGAGGCTCGAGTGCGAAACACCTTGACCCCGGAGAGGATCTTGACCTTGCGGATCAATTCGGCAAGATTGCTGTCCTCCAGCCCCGTGCGGGGTTTGGGGAAGACATCCAAGGCCCCGGCTTGAAGCAGATCGAAGACGGTGGTGGTATGTTCGGATTGGACCGCAGTGCTGCACACCAACACGGGGCGGGGACTTTCGGCCATGATGCGCCGGGTCAGTTCCAGGCCGTTCATTACCGGCATGTGCAGATCCGTGGAGACCACGTCCGGTTTTAACTCGTGAACCATGCGCAAACCTTCGGCTCCATCCCGGGCCGTGCCCACCACCACAATTTGTGGATCCTGGGTCAAAGCTCGGCGCAACAACAAGAGCGCCACGGGCGAATCGTCCACAAGGAGGAGGCGGATCTGCCTATTTTTCTGTGGGTTCAGATCATCCATAATTTTTCTTTCCGCTGGGGAGTACGACGCATTGCAGTCTCCATATTCCCAATGAACCACGTAACTGTACTAGACCAAGGATCTAAGATGATCCACCACGCGGTTCATGTCCTGAACGCCGACGCGGGTCTGACTGACGGCCTGGGTGGTCTCCATCATGCCGATGTTCAACTCGGATAGACCCTGGGAAACTTGCTGGATGGCGTTGGCCTGTTGTTGGGAGTTCAAAGAGATCTGCTGGGTGCTTTCGGAGACGTTGGCCATTGTGGTGGCGATGTCGTTGAACATGGTGACGGCATCCTCGGCGGAGGCGATGCCCTTGTCCACGGTTTTGCTGCCTTCTTCGGTCACCATCACCGTGGCATTGGTGGCCGACTGGATCTCCCCGACCAGGCCGATAATGCGTTCCGCCGACTTTTTGCTCTGGTCCGCCAATTTGCGCACTTCCATAGCCACCACAGCGAAGCCCTTGCCATGCTCCCCGGCCCGGGCCGCCTCCACCGCGGCGTTGAGGGCCAGCATATTGGTCTGGTTGGCCAGATCGCTGACCAGATTGGTGATGCCGCTGATCTGGCTGGTCTGTTCGCTCAGACGCAGGATCTGCTGGGCGATGGCGTTGACCTTGCTGCGCAGATTGATCATGTCGTGTTGGGTGTGCTGGATCACCGTCACCCCATCGTGGGCCAGATCCAGGGCTTTGTTGGAGCGGGCGGCCACCACATCCGCCTGCTGTGCGGATTGCCGGGCACTGGTATTCAGTTCGGTCATGGTGGTGGCGGTCTGGTTGATGGCCGCAGACTGTTGGGCGATGGTGCGCTCCTGCTCCGCCACCGTGGCCGCAAGCTGGCTGGAGACCGCGGCGATGCTCGACGTGGATCGGGAGATGGGGCGGGCGATGGCCATGCTGAGTGTGGTGCCAATGATCAGGGCGAGCAGGCTGCCGGCAATCATGCCCCCCAGGGTCAGGGTGCGGGCACGGTCCACGGTGGCCTGGGCCTGCACCCGTCCATCTTGGGCGACACCGGCGTTCAGCACCGCCATCTGTTGAAAGAGTCGGTTCAATTCACTTCGCAATGCGCCGCTTTGGGTCAGGCTGCGCGCCCGCATATCGGCCAGGATTGTCTGATCCCCCGTCTCGATAAAACGCTGAGAAAGATCCACGATCGCCTGATGTTCTGTGAACCATTGGGGTTGGATATCCTCCGCCCTTGCAACCAACCTGGATAGTTCGGCGGTTTGAGGCAAATTGATGAAATTTGTCCAGGCGTCTTCGGCAATCTGGCGTTGGTCGAGGTCGGTCTGGGCCAGGGTTGACCGTGCGGCAGGGGTCAGGGTATTGTCGATCAGGGTGCGCTCGATGGTCATCATCTGATCCTGGGCGTCGATCACCGTCAGCAAAGATTGCGCACTGGGCAGAAAGACCTGCCCCATCTCGTTTAGTTGAACGGCGAGCTTGTTGACACTGGAATAGCCCACATAGCCAAATCCCATCACAAAAAAGGTCGCCAAAACAAAAGCACCGATCAGTTTTACCTGTAGGGTTATTCTAAAAACTCGTTTCATGATAGCCTCTTTATACCAGTCTGCGCAAGGTGTCCAAAAGCACTTTTTGATCAAAGGTAGATTTGACGATATAGGCGTTAGCCCCCACGTCAATGCCCCGCTTCTTGTCCGCATCCGAAACCAGGGAGGTGACCAGGATGATGGGCAATTCTTGCCACTTCTTGTCTTGACGGACCCGGGCGGCCAGGCCAAAACCATCCAGCCGAGGCATTTCCACATCGCTGATCAGGGCGTGGAAGGGGCCCGCGCTCATAAACTTCTCCCAGGCGTCCATGCCGTCCACGGCTACGGTAACAGTATACCCGGCTTGCTCCAAAATGCGCCGCTCCTGGATACGGGTGGTGATGGAATCTTCGGCCAGCAAGACACGATAGCTTTGGGGTGGCTGGATCTCCACTGCGGCCGGCGCTTGGGCAAGGGAACGGGTCGGGCCCGTGCGGCTCAGGGCGGAGCGTACCAGATCCCAGGGGTTGAGGACAATACAGACGGCCCCATCGCCCAGAATGGTGGCCCCAGAGACATTGCGCACCCGGTGCAACAGGCCGTTGAGGGGCTTCAGCACCACTTCTTGCTCGTCAATCAGCTCGTCCACCAACAAGCCCAACCGATTCCCCTCGATATCCAATACCACACAGGGGTGATTGGCCTCGCTCTCCCCCTTGGCTTTGGGCAGAAGGGGCAGTTCCAACAGATCGGTCAAGCGGGCCAGAGAGACCGTTTTTTCGCCCAGGCGGGCGGCGGGCTGACCTGCAATCTCGAAAATATCGACCGGGCGCACTTCATAGAGGGCTTCCACCCGATCGATGGGCAGGGCGTACATGTGGCCCCCCGTGCGCAGGATCAGGCTATGGACGCTGGCAAGAGAGAGGGGAACGGTGATGCGGACCGTGGTGCCCAGGTCGGGGGTGGCGAAGACCTTGATATCCCCCTTGAGGTTGACCACATTGGTATGCACCACATCCATACCCACGCCCCGGCCCGACACATCGGTGACGATAGAGTTAGTGGAGAAGCCGGGGCGGAAGATCAACTGGTGGAGTTGCTCTTCGGTCATGGCGTCCAGCTGTTCCTGGGTGAAGAGCCGGGCGCGCAGGGCCGTGCGCCGGATGGCCTCCAGATCCAGCCCGCGCCCATCATCGCACACTTCGATCACCACGGCGGATGCGGTCTGATAGGCCCGCAGGGTGACCTTGGCCGTGGCCGCCTTGCCCAATCCCTCCCGCTGGGCGGGCAGTTCAATCCCGTGGTCCACGGCGTTGCGCAACATGTGCATCAGGGGATCTTTTAGCTCTTCCACCACCCGCTTGTCAACCTCGGTCTCCCCACCCTCCACCACCAGATCCACCACCTTGCCCAGATCCCGGGCCAGTTCCCGCACCATGCGTGAGAATTGGCCAAAAAGGGTGGCGGCGGGAACCAGGCGCACGGAGCGCACGGTCTCCTCCAAGCCATCCACCACCTGATTGAGCCGGGTGACATCTTCATAGACGCGGTTGCGGGTGGTGGTCATCCGCTGCCCCATCTCCGCGATGCCTTGGGCCAAGGGATTGTCGGCTTCCAGATCCTGGGAGGCTCTGGGGGTTGTGGATTTTTCGGCCCGGCCCCACTCTTCAAACGCCGCCACCATCTCGTCCATTTCGGCCATGCGCCGAGAGAGGCGGATGTTGGTGACCACCAATTCGCCTATTTGGGTCATCAACGCATCCAGCTTTTGGGAAGTGACCCGGATGGTGTCCAGTTGGGAGCGAACCGGGGCCGGCTGGGCGATGGGGTTGGCCACTGGTTGAGGTGGCGGGGCCATGATCGGTGCAGCAACCGGCGGTTCAAAAACGGGTTGAACCGTTTGCGTGGGCGAATCTTGCGGGATGATCGTCGGTTGAGCCGGTGGGGTCTCCTGTTCGGTTGTGCCTTGAAGCTGGCGCAACACATCGTCCACATCCACCTGGGCAACGCTACCGTTGACCGCGTGCAAGGCCAATTGGCGCATAGGGTCAATGTAGTGGCTGAGGTGGCTGATCTCTGGCTGGGCCAGCACCCGCTCGCCCCGCTGGGCCGCGCCCAACACATCCTCGAAATGATGGGCGATGGACCCCAGATCCTCCAGCCCCAACATGCGGGCCGTCCCCTTCAGGTTATGGGCGTGGCGGAAAAGCTCCTGCAAGGTGGCGGCGTGGGTCAGATTGGTCTCCAAGAAGAGCAAACCCTCATCCAGCCCATGCAGATGTTCTTCGCTTTCGCTGTGAAAGATGGCGCGCAGTTCTTCATCTTCGATGGTGCCGTCGGCAAGTAGCAGAGGATTCATAACTAGACCAACCTCTTCAGACGATCCACCACGCGGTTCATCTCTTGAACGCCGACCCGGGTCTTGCCCACAGAATCGGACGTTTCTGCCATGCCCGTGTTCAGCTCCGACATGGCCTGAGAGACCTGTTGGATGGCACCTGCCTGCTGCTGCACATTCAGAGAGATCTGTTGGGTGCTTTCGGAAACCGCAGTCATGGTGTCGGCGATGTTGTGGAACATGGTGACAGCCTGATCCGTGGAGGTAAGCCCCTTGTCCACGGTCTTGCTGCCCTCCTCGGTCACCATCACCGTGGCATTGGTGGCCGCCTGGATCTCCCCGACCAACCCGCTGATACGTTCGGCGGATTTCTTGCTCTGGTCCGCCAGTTTGCGCACTTCCACGGCCACCACGGCGAAGCCCTTGCCATGCTCCCCGGCCCGGGCCGCCTCCACCGCGGCGTTGAGGGCCAGCATATTGGTCTGGTTGGCCAGATCGCTGACCAGATTGGTGATGCCGCTGATCTGGCTGGTCTGTTCGCTCAGACGCAGGATCTGCTGGGCGATGGCGTTGACCTTGCTGCGCAGATTGATCATGTCGTGTTGGGTGTGCTGGATCACCGCCACCCCATCGTGGGCCAGATCCAGGGCTTTGTTCGAGCGGGCGGCCACCACGTCGGCCTGCTGGGCGGATTGACGGGCGCTGGCGGTCAGCTCGGTCATGGTGGTGGTGGTCTGGTTGATGGCCGCAGACTGTTGGGCGATGGTGCGTTCCTGCTCGGCCACGGTGGCCGCGATCTGGTTGGAAACCGTGGAAATGGTGCTGATGGAGCGGGAAACCGGCTTGGTAATGGCCATGCTGAGGAAGAATCCACTGAGCAGGGCCATCATCACCCCGGCAATCATGCCGCCAATGGTCAGGTTGCGTGCATGAACAATCGTAGCTTGGGCCTCGGCGCGTCTGTTTTTGGAGTACGTTGAATTAAGATTGACTAAGTTCTGCAATACATCCGTCAGCTCATTTCGAAGGCTGTCGTTTTGCTCTAAACTCTGGGACCGCATGAGCGCCAAAGTCTTCTGATCTTCAGACTTGACATAACTCTGAGAAAGATCCAGAATGGCCTGATGCGCCTTCAGCCAACGGGTTCGCAGAAGCGTAGCCTCTTGGATCAATTGCCGCTCTTCATCTGTTTGAGACAAGGCGACATAAGCATCCCAAGCCTGATTGGCCTGATACAGTTTTTTGTCGTTTTCCAGGGCCAAGTCAACCCGATCTCCGGAGGTGAGCATATTGTCGATCAGGGTGCGCTCCACAGTCATCATGCGCTCTTGGGCTGCGATGACCGCTGACAAGGATTCTATGCTGGGTAAATAGTGGCTGCTCATGGCATTCAATTCTTTGCCCAATTCGGCACTGTTTGAATACCCCACATAGCCCACAGCCAACACCAGCAGGGCGGTCAGGAGGAATGCGCCATACAGCTTCGCGCTCATGGATGTATGACTTAATTTAGACATCAACGCCTCACTTCCGGACTAGATTTCTTCATTGACTTCAAATGACCCATCGTTCAACGCCCGTTCAAAATCCAGAAGGGTCATGACCTGTTCGCCGTGGCGGGCTGTGCCGATGGCATAATTGTGCGTCCTGGATCTGCTGATGGCCGGCACTTCACTGACCTGGGCCCGGGGCAGATGAATGATGTCCAACACATCATCCACCATGATTCCGACGCGCATGCCGGCATGGGCTACTACAACCGTCATTGTGTTGCCCTGGTTGGATTCTTCCGCTGAAGAATGGCTTTTGCGGGGGAGGGCTTGTGGAGCCAATCCCAGCTTTTCGCGAATGTCCATCAGGGTGAGAATATCGCCGCGCAGATTCATATTGCCCACGATATGGGCAGGGCAACAGGGGATCGGGGTGATGGCTTGTACCTGGGCAATGGCCCACACCAGCCCCAGATCCAGACCAAAGAGTTCGTTGTTGAGCCGGATGATCGCCAAGGGGATTTGATCTGGATCGGCTTCCTGATCGCGCCAGTCTGCCAGAAGTTGGGCGCGTTCGTGCCAAACCTGGCGTTTGGCCGGGTCCGCCTCCTGGCCAAATTGGGCGGCAACGCTCACCCGCCCGGCTGGGGCCGTGAGGCCAGACTCATCCAGATCACTTTGCGGGGGGACAGCCACCGTAGCCGGGTCGATCACATAGGCCAGCCCCGTCGCCAGCTTGATCATGCCAGACCCCAGCCGGTTCTGGATGCTGGTTGGGGTGGCATGGACGGCGTAGGCATCGATGGGCAAGATCTGGTGGGCAGCAACCGTGTGTACATCTTCAACGGCATGAGCGAGCAGCCCCACCAAACCAGAGGCTTGTTCCAAGACGATCACCTGGTGGTGCAATGCGTAAGGCCGGGTGGGCAGGCCCGCCCGCGTGGTCAGGTCGATCACCGGCACCAGTCGGCCCCGCAGACTGAAGACGCCGGCCACATAGTCGGGCAGACCGGGCACGGCGGTAAGCGCCGGCAGCCACAGGATCTCCTGAACCTGCTCCGCCGGCAAGGCCAGGTTCATCTCGTCCACTTTGAAGATCAAATAGGTGATCTGGGTGCTGGTTGCTGGGTGATCAGTCATGATGTTTGTCCATCTTGAGTCGTCTCAGGCTCCCCCGTCCAGTGGGCCAGCAGTTGACCAGCACTCTCCGCATAGGGCGCGATCCGCTGGTCGGGAGACAGCGTCAAAAGTTGTTCTCTGGCGCTGCGTCGCAACTGCCGGGATCGGGCCTGTTCGTTTGGTTGATCCAGCAACATGCTCAACTCCAAAAGGGCGGGGACAAAGGATGGGTCCAGATAGAGCGTTTTTTGGTAATGTTGGCGAGCTGTCTCAGAATCCATCGACTCTTGGGCGATGTGGGCCAACAAATAGTGGGGCTGGGGGGAGAGGGGATCGATCTTGATCGCTTTGTGGCACAACTCCTTCGCCTGGGAGAGCTGCCCCAGGTTGGCCTGGGCTCGGGCCAGGATCAGATAGGCGGGCACGGACGACGGCGTTTGGGCCAAGATGCGTTCCGCAAGCTGGGTGGCCTGGTTTGCATCGCCCCGATCCAGCGCAGTCTGCGCAGTCGCCAACCATTCCCGGATCTGGGACGATCGGGCGTCGGTCACAAGGGCGGGGGCGGGAACGCTGGCGGCACGGGGACGATCATGCGGAAGGCCGACCGGTCGGGCCGACGCAACTTGCCTAATCTTGGGCCGGATTGGCTGTCGGGCAACCGGCGGCTGGCCTTGCGGCCGATAGACGGTGGACCCAGGCAGAAACTGAGCGGTGAGTCCCGTGTGAAGCTGTCCTTGAAGCTCCCCGTGGCCGGTGAGCAAATAACCGCCCGGGCGCAGGGTTTTGCTGAACTTGTCAACCACCTGGGCGATGGCGGAGTCGGCAAAATAGATCAACACATTGCGGCACAGGATCAGGTCCACAGACCCCGCCGGCGGATAGAAATCCTGGGACAGATTGAGGGGTCGAAAGTGTACGAAGCGGCGTAAATTGTTGTTGATCCGCCACTCGTCGTGCTTCTGTTGGATAAAATAGCGGCTCTGCACCTCCGCCGCCACCCCGCGAAACGACCACTTGCCATAGATGCCAGCCTCGGCATGGCGACATGCCTGGGGATTCAGATCTGTGCCCAACAAATTGATGCGCCACCCGGTCAGATCCAGAGAACGCTCGGTCGCGATCTGATCCAAGAGAATGGCCAGGGAGTAGACCTCTTCGCCCGTGGAGCAGCCCGCACTCCACACGGACAGGGTGCGCTCTTGGCTGCGCCGTTCCAGCAGTTCGGGCAAAATATGGGAACGCAACAGGGCGATCTGGCCTTGATCCCGCAAGAAATAACTCTCGCCCGTGGTGATGACTTTGTAGAGCGCCGACCACTCTTCATTGTCGGTCGCCAACCTGGCCAAGAAGAGAGAGCCATCGCTGATCTTCAAGGCCGCCATGCGCGCGGCCACATGACGGCTCAACTCGCCCAGTTCCGAGTC
The DNA here is from genome assembly GCA_018003515.1 of Caldilineaceae bacterium. GTDB lineage: Bacteria > Chloroflexota > Anaerolineae > Caldilineales > Caldilineaceae > JAGNDO01. The sequence goes on along the minus strand of JAGNDO010000051.1, from coordinate 417 downwards.
CCGCAACAGCAGGCCGGTGCGTTCGGTTATTATCTGTTGAAGAGATGACTCAATGGGCGTTTTCATATGGGAAGTGTAATGGAATCCCCTTGCACCGTCGATCAGTACAAGTACGTAACTGTACCCCAGGAGAATGGTACTTTTGGGGATTTGGGGATGGGATCGAGGAGGATAAGACGCGCCAATCAGCGTCCGATTTGGCGGTCAGAGTGAGAATTGCTGGTCGAGATCATGGCAGATTCAAGACAGACGCGCTATAATCGAACCAGCCCTAGGGAACCCCACTTGTGATCCAATCGCCTATATCTTTTGCCCCGGAGGGGACGCCATGCAGATCAACGAAGCTCTGTTCGATGAGACTACCCATTCCCCCTCGCTGATCGATCTGGTGGGCTATGAGAATGCCTCACAGGTGAT
>JAGNDO010000008.1 GCA_018003515.1 Caldilineaceae bacterium | reverse complement strand
TTGCAGAAGCCCCATCAATCCATCGTGCGTCAGTCCTGTACTCATTTATCCCCTCCCACTTTTATGCCGCGACTCCCACTTTTTTACCAGAAGGGTTTACCCCGTGTCAAATTGAGAATTGCTGGGGGGGTGGAAATTAGCCGACTTTATCCAGCATAGAACACCTTCGCCGCAGCCAATACAGGTAGGACTGCACGATAGCGTGATGCCAAAAACGCACGATTTTGCTTGAAGGGTTAACGCGAGATTTAGTACTTTTTTGGCTGCGGATACTATATAGCGGGTGATTCAGATAGCATTCCGTCCAAATCTGGCGTAATCGAAATCAAAGTGATCAGATCACGCTATCGTGCAGTCCTACCGCCAATACATCGGAACGGAAATATCGACTTAATTCGGATGCTGTGCGCAGATCGACTCGCCTCCCCAAGATTTCCGACAATTCAGTCTCAATCTTGGACATGCCCAGATACCCTATGCGGGCATCTGGTTCAAATTCGACCAAGACATCGACATCACTTTCAGCATTAAACTCCTCCCCCAAAATCGATCCAAAAAGCGAAAGGGTGCGAATCTTGTACTGTCGGCAAATCATAGCTAAAGTATTCTTCGAAATTTGTGGCAATCTATCTAGGGTGGTCACAGCAACATCCATGATCTTCTCCTCATGCATCAAACGCCTTCGGTCAAGCCCACGTCTCAAGTATATCACGCCGCCCACCCATTCTCAACGGCGAAAATCTCACGGATATGCACCTTTTGGTGCGAACTCCGCGTAATTCGACTCATATCACGATCAAAAGGGTAGGTTGGATCTAAAGCAGGACAGTTGCCCAGCCCTAAGCCTCTGCGTCCAACAACTCCGCCACATGGGCTTCGATGGCGGCGAAGGTGTTGAACTGTTGCAGGTGGGTCAGGTCGATTTCCAGATCGTACTGCTCTTCGATGCGGTAGATGACCTCCAGAATGGTCAGGGAATCGATCAGCGTGGCCAATTCCTGGCCGGCCAGAAATTCCTGCTCGGGTAAAAGGGTCTCTTCTTGAAAAATCTGGATCAACTGGGTACGAATTTCGGTAAAAGTCATGGTGACACTCCTGAAAAGTAGGTGCGGTTTTCAACCGCACGATCTCTCGATGGGTGGGGTTTGGTTGGTGTAGATTGTGCGGTTGAAAACCGCACCTACGGTTTTGGCGTTCGCTCATCCTGGGATCGGGAAAACACCAAGCTGACGTTGATGCCGCCAAAGGCGAAGGTGTTGACCATGATGTGTTCGAGATCCGGGCGGATTTCCCCGGTGCGGGCAATTTGCAGATCCATGCCCTGATCAAGCTCTCCCAGATTGGGCACGGGATAAACCCACCCCTCGGCCAAAGATCCCAACCCCGCGGCCACGGCCATTGGACCCGACGCGCCCATAGTGTGGCCGATCATGGCCTTGATAGCGCAGACGGAGATGCCGGGCAGGTGAGATTGGAATACCTGGGTCATGGCCCCGGCCTCGGTCTCGTCGTTGAGCCGGGTGCCGTTGGCGTGGGCGTGGACCATCTGAATTTCTTCCGGCCCAATCCCCGCATCGGCCAGGGCGGCGACCATGCAGCGGGCTTCCGACGCGCCGTCGGGCTTGACCAGATCCAGGCTGTCCGAATTCTGGTGGCCCCCGGCGATCTCGGCCAAAATGTGTGCGCCCCGGGCCAGGGCATGGTCCCGTTCCTCCAACACAAAGAGGGCGGCTCCCTCCCCAAGCAAGATGCCGGTCCGTTCTCGGTCAAAGGGACGACAGGCCAGGCTGGGGTCCGTCTGCTCTTGGGAGAGTACCCGCAGCCGTTCCCAGGCCAGGACCAGGGAGCGGCAGATCAGCAGTTCGCTGCCCCCGGCCACCATCAGATCCTGCCGCCCTTCTTGAATCAACCGAACACTTTGCAGCAGGGCGCTGGAGCCGGAAGAGCAGGCGCTGGTCACGCTCATCACCATGCCGTGCAGCCCAAAGGTCATGGCGATGCGGCTGGCCGGGGCGTTGCCCATGTGCAGGGGGATGGTCGTGGGCGGCGGCGGCACCCCTTGGTCATAAAACTGGGCATAGACTGGGTCAAGATCCGCCAAATTGAGAAAGCCGGACCCCACCATCACGCCCGCCCGCTCGCCGAACTCGGCGTCGTGGGGCAAACCCGCCTGGGCCCAGGCTTGTTCGGCGCAGAAGAGGGAGAGTCGGGTGAGGTTGGAACTCATTTTGAGTTGCAGGGGCGTCAGGCTTTGGGGCTGGGGGATGGGGTCCAGCCGGGCACCCAGCTTTGTGCGAGAGGAGGCCGCGCCCTCTGGCAAGGGGGTGGCGGCATAGCGGCCTGCGTGCAATGCCCGACAATACCCCGCCCAGTCAGAACTGAGGGGGGAGGCCACGCCGCAGCCGGTGATCACCACCCGGTGTTTGGAGGAGTGAGTCACGATGGATGCCCCGCTTTCGCTTGTTGGCCCTCGGCCCAGGCTGCCAGGGCGGCCAAAAATTCGGCCACGGTTGCGTCCTGCCGGTAAAGGTCATCGGGCACGGAGAGATCGAAGGTGTCCTCCAACTCGTAGCGCAGGGCCGCGGCTTGCAGAGAGCCGAGGCCCAGCTCTTGGATCGAGTGGTTCAAGTCCAGTCCGGCGGGGTCCATGTCCAAAATCTCCCCCATTTTGAGGCGAACGACCAGGATCATCTGCTTGTGCAGACGGCTTTGGGGCTTGGGGTTCTCTTCCATGCTTTGTTCCTTTTCTGCGGATGGGGTCAACTGTTTCCAGCCCAACAAGGGCAGGGTCTGATCCTGGATTTTCTGGCGACAATGGGCGCGGCGGATCTTGCCGCTGGTGGTGCGGGGCAAATGGCCAGGGCGCAGCAAGCCCAGGGCGTGCAGTTCTGCGTTAAAGGTTTGGGCGATGGCCCGGCGCACGGCCGCGGCCACCTCATCAATCCCCACGCCCCGCTGATCGGGCCGCACTTCCGCCACCACAGTCAACCCTTCGCCAGATTGGGTGGGCAGGCCAAAGACGGCGCAGCCATTTTCTTGCAAAGCCGGATGGCTGGCCGCGGCCACCCGCTCCACATCCTGGGCATAGACGTTGCGCCCCCGGATGATGATCAGATCTTTGATGCGTCCGGTGATGAAGAGTTCACCCCCTCCCAGCCTCCCCCAGGGTGGGGGAGGGGCAGGATCGCCGTAGATGTGAGCGCGATGCGCATGATCTGTCCCCTCCCCAATCTGGGGAGGGCTAGGGTGGGGTTTGCTGTTCCCGTGCAAAAAGCCCAGATCCCCGGTGCGCAGCCAAGGCCCGGCCTCTTCCACAGGTACAATCTGCAAATCCGTTGCTCTAGCCGGGTCCGTGACCCGGCGGGTCTGCCGAAGAAGATCTTGGGAAGCACCCGCCGGGTCACGGACCCGGCTAGAGCGGGTTTCTACGAAGAGATTTTCGCTCTCGGACACTATCGTCCTGGCAACGCTGCTTTGGTGGGTTGCGGAGTTGGGCATCCTCAGATGCCCGCCGTTCGCATCTGAGGATGCGAACTCCTCGATCTTATCATTTGAATCTTGATGAGAGGCTAGACGGGCGTGAAAGGTCTCCGCAGTGGCTTGGGGTTGTCGCCAATAGCCCACGCCGACACTCGGCCCGGCCACCCAGATTTCGCCGATCCGGTCTGGCGGGCAGGGTTGGCGGGTGTCGGGGTCCACGATGATGACTTGATGGTCTGCCAGAGGACGGCCACAGCCGACGATCTGCCGAGCTGTTTTGCCGGGCTGGGGAGGGGTCACGTGGCCGGCGGCCAGGGCGTCGGCGTCCACGGACAGCACAGTGGGCAAAGAGTCGGACCGGCCACTGGTGACGACCAGCGCGGCTTCCGCCAGGCCATAGCCGGGAAAGAAGGCCGAGGGCTGAAAGCCGCTGGGGGCAAAGGCATCGGCAAAGCGGGCCAGCGTCTCGGCCCGCACCGGTTCCGCACCGACCACGGCGACTTGCCATTGGCTCAGATCCAGGGCCGTTCGCTGGGCCGGGGGGATGCGCTCCACGCACAGATCGTAGGCGAAGGTGGGGGCCAGGCTGTAGATGGCCCGGTAGCGGGAGATGGCTTGGAGCCACAGAAATGGTCGGTGCAAAAAGGCCGTGGGGGGCATCAAAATCCCCGTGCCGCCGATCATCAGCCCCATGAACAGAAAGCCCACCAGCCCCATGTCGTGATAGGGGGGCAGCCAGGAGACGCCCACTGGTGCCGCGGGCCAGGCGTCAAAGCCCAGGCTGCGGGCCGCATAGGTGGGGTTGGCCAGAAGCTGGGCGTGGGTGAGGAGGACGCCCTTGGGCTGATCCACGGTCCCGGAGGTGAACTGGATCAGGGCCGGGTCTTCTGGCCGGATCGGCCGCAACGGGCCAGATTGGACAGCGGGCAGATCGTCCGTGACCAGATAGGGGATTGTTTTCAGCCGAGGAATGGGGTCGGCCCAGCGTTCCAGTTGACGTTTGACGCCCCCCGTGGTCAAGACCACCCTTGGCTCGGTGGCCGCCAGGATGCCGGCCAGCCGATCCCGGTTGCGGTCCAACTGGGGGGGATAGCAAGGGACGGCGATGGCCCCGGCCATCCAACAGCCCAGCAGACCGGCCACGAAGTCCAGCCCCGGTGGGTAGGCCAGGAGTACGGGTTGCCCAAGGAGATCGTCTGTTTGAAGCTGGGTGGCGATGGATCCGGCTTGACTTTCCAACTGCGCATAGGTCAGCCGCCCGCTTTCGGTTTCGCCGTCGCCCAGGAAGATGAAGGCGGGTCGATCCCCGTGGGAGGCTGCCAGGGCCTGGACGGCGTGGACAAGGGTGAGGGGCACGGCTAGATCTCTTTCCCGAAGACCCGGTGTATCTTGGCCGGTCGGATGCCCAGGGCGGCCAGATCCCGATCCATGGTCTCGGCGGTCTCGGCGATGTTGATCAACTCGACCTCCTGGATGCCCATTGCCTTCAAAATTTGGGCGAATTCGTAGATCAACAGGACGTTTCCCCCCTGGCGGCGCTGGGCTTCGGCCACGGCAATGGCGACCAAGGCCGCCCGCCGGGGACGCTGCTTGGCCCAGAGCAGACGGCCAATGCTCCAAGGGGTCAACCGGCCGTGGGATGCGCGCAGGGCCGCGGAGAGATCCGGCAGGCCAAAGAGCAGACCCACCGGGTGATCCAGCGGCCCCATGATCTGCATCATGCCGGGGATGGCGACGGGTTTGAGGTCGTTGACCATAAAGGTGATCTCTTTTTCGGAGAGGGGGTAGTACTCCCAGTTGTGCGCAAAGGCTTGGTTGTAGAGCCGGAAGAGATCCGGCCCCGCGGCCACCAGATCTTTGAGCGAGCCATAGGGACCAATGGCGAACTCAGCCCGGCGGCGCATCTGGGCCACAAGGGTTTCCACCCAGGCTGGGGGCTGAAAGGTGCCCACATTTAGGACGGCAGAGCGAAAATCGACGACTTTGGCAAAGCCTTGGGCCGCCAAGAGGGGGGCGTAGTAGGCATGGTTGTAGTTGTTGAAGGCCATAGCCTGGGGCAAATCAAAGCCCTCGATCAGGACACCATAGCCGTCCAAGACCAGGAAGCCCTTGGGGCCGACCAGCCGGGTCAGCCCTCGCTGTGTGGCCCATTCCGTGGCCGCGCCAATCAGCGCCTGGGCCACGGACAGATCGTCGATTGTGTCAAAGAAATAGAACTGGGCTTGACGCACCCCGTGGGCTTGGTTGAAGAGGCTATGCTCCATCACCGCGATGCGGCCCACGTCCTGGCCATCCTGCACCGCCAGAAAGAAGGCGGCGTCCGAGTACTCGTAAAAGGGGAAGTTGTCTCGGTCAAAATAGCGGCGGGCGTCCGTGTCCAGCAGGGGAACCCAATGGGGATTCCCCCGGTAGAGGCGGTGGGGCAGGCGGATGAAGCGCTTGACAAGGCGTCGGTTGTGGGATGGGACGGGCAGGACGGATAGCAAAGGGAGGGTCTCCTGGGATCAACCGCTGAAGTAATTCATTATTCTCAGGGCCATTTTGTAGCGCTGGCTACCCCGGGGCAACCAGTGAGACCAACTGCCGTTCAACTGGGACTCGATCCACCAATGGATGGGCGTAATGTCCCTCACCCCGGCCTCTCGGCGGCGGCGGCGGGCGTTTGCCACCAACCAGTCTATCACCTCCTGGGACGCGATGTCGAGGAAGGTGATCATGGGGCGGTGCAGATCCGTGGGTGTGCGTTCGGCCAGTTCGTTGGCCCAATAGAATGGAGCGGGTATGTGGCAGAGATTCACGCCTGCGCGGCCGCCTACGATGGCCAAAGCCAACTCGTCGCCTATCCATCTCTGGGCGCGCCGTGTTGGCGTGTAGATCTGATCTCGATAGAGTTCAAAACAGTCATCCAAAAATTGCATCCCGGCCTTCTTCTCAAAATAGAAGAGGGAGCTATTGTTTTTTAGATAGCCATCCAACTCAAATTCGTGCATTAAATCCGAAATCAGAAAATCATGGTGGGCCTGATCCGTTTCCCCTTGCACCATCTCCCCAACCAAGCCCACGGAGCAGCCCCGGGCGGAAAGCCAAAGGGGAGTCATAGAGCCGAGGATAAAGGCATCCGCGTCCAGAAAGAAGGTATACGCGTAGGGGGTGGCGCGGGCCACGTAGTATTTTCTGGCTCGCCCCAATTCATAGCGAGTCGGGAGCAGGATCACCTGATCGAAGATCCCGGCATAGTGGCGGTCCAGAATCCGCTGCATCTGCTTGTCCACCACAATGGAGATGGGATCGGGATTGTGTTCTCGCAGAGAGAGGGCCATGTCCACGGCCATCTCCAGATAGCGGCGATGGCGGGTGGCGACGGTGATGTAGCCTCGGTTGGCGGTTGTCATCAAGTCTTACCTATGGTCTTTCGGTCATTGCGATTTCATAGCGAGACGGATCGGGATAGAGGGCTTGCATGGTCTCCTGAAAAAGCCGGACCGATGCTGGGTTCAGGGCGTACTGGGTATGCCAGACGCCATCGGGTCCAATGTAGCGGTCATAGCCATCGTCGTTGACGCAGAAAAAGGTTGGCCGCTCTCGCTTCAGCCGGTTCATGGAGGCTGCCGTGGCAGTCGGGTCGTTTCGGAGCTTGTAAATGGCATACAGGGCCGGGAGATCGCTCCCCAACAGACGGTTTGCCCCCAAGAAAGAGGCTCGTTGAAGCTGACGCAGCAGCCAAAGCATCCCCTTTTTGCCCACAGCTCGCTGGGTTTTGGTCAACTCAACCCAGTTGACATAGAGTTGATCGAAGTAGACGCCCGGCGATTGTCCTGTCGGATCATCCCGGGTTTTCTGCGAAATGGCCAGATGCACGTCAGGATGGTCAAAATAGTGGTCCATCATCTCCCGCCACCAGGATTTGCGCACGGCCACGGGCATGTGAGGGTAGAGATAATGGCCCCATCGTCGGCTCATCCGGCTCGGCCCGGCTCCATCGGGGAGACGGCTGTTGAGTACCCGGCGGGTGTTTGCCATGCGCCGGGTAAATCCACTCCGGCGGGTGTCTGCCTGCCAATCTCCCACGGGCGAATCGTAGATCCCCGTTTTGGGCTGACCCGCCGCATCAAAAAAGTCTGCGGGTGACAGATCTCGGCCCAGAAAAAAGTCATCGGACCAGAGCAAGAAGGTTTCGGACAATCCTTCAATGCAATGCAAATGGGCTTGGACCGGAGCCATATGAAAGATGGGCAATAATGGTCGAGGGATAAAGCTCTCTTCCAAGACCACTTGCAGCGCATCCGGGTTGAGCCAGGCCGGAATCTGGCCGGTGTCTTTCACAATCAGGAAAACCTGGTTCACCCAGGGCATGTGGCGGTCAATGGCCCGCAGGGCATAGCGCAGTTCCCCGTTGTCCCGCACCTGGCAGGGGACGACCGGTCCGGCGTGGCGTGCGTGGGCGTCTTGGAAGCCGGGGGCGCTGCCGTCCACGTAGGTGAGGGCGATGTCAATCTTCATCGGGCCGATCCCATCCGAAGCGCTCGATCATCTGGTCCACGGCATCCAAGGCGGCATGGGGGCGGCTCAGACGCCGGGCATTTTGCGAAAGGGCCAGAAGCGTGCCATCGTCGATGCCCAGCCAACGGTCCAAAATCTCAGTGATGCCATCAGGATCGGCGCAATAGATGCCCGCCCCGTTCTCCACCACATAGCGCACGTTGGACGCTTCCGGGCCGGGGAAATGGCCGAACAGAATGGTGGGCAATCCGACGGCAAAGGCCTCGGCCAGGGAACTGGGACCGGCCTTGGTGATCAGCACATCCGCCGTCGCCAACAAAGAGGCCATGTCGCCCACAAAGCCCAGCACAGTGACCGGTCGCCGCCACGTCATGGAGGTCAGTTGCCGCGCCAATCGTTGATTCCTGCCTGTGATGATAATCAAGCGGCCTGTTGCGGTCAAGCGGCTGTCGATTGCCTGGGCGATTCGGGTCATCGGTCCCCCGTAGCCCTGGCTGCCGCCCATGAGGAGAACCACACCCCCTCCCAGCCTCCCCCAGGGTGGGGGAGGAGCCGGATCGCCGCCATTGAAAGCTTGGGCAATCGGCAACCCGATCACCGCCACCTGATCTTGAGTCAATCCTAAGGTGTGGGCCTGGCGGCGTGTCTCCTCCGTGGCCACCAAGCAGAGACCCACCGCTGGGTGAAAGCAGGTGTGGGGCGCTTCCACCAGATCCGTGACCACGGCAATCAAGGGAAGCGACTTCAAACTTGTTTCTTTCATGCGAGCCAAAAGCTGGGTCAGATGAGGTTGCACCGAGATAATCACGTCGGGGCGGTGCTGGGCGATTATCTGCCGTAGCCGCGTGCATGCCCATTTTGCGCCCAGGCCGTACAGGATCTGGGTGAGTAGAGGCTGTGCGTCCGCCCAAAACATCAGGCGCATGGCCCACTGGGCCTGGGATGCCATCCAACTGTGGGTGAGGTCAAAGCGGTTGAAGGGCCAGGTCGTGCCCTCTCTCAGCCCATCCTCAACGGAGACGGTCGCATCCGGGAGGCGGATCATGAAAGCCTCCTGCAACGCGTGGGCCACGGCATTGTGCCCTCCCCCTGTATTGGCGCTGAGTATCAATATTCGGGGTCGAGTGAGCATAGGAGATGGCTGAATATCCTTTACGGGCGGGCCAGGGCCACCAGCCACCGCCGCACATCCCCTCGGGACTCGTGGATGCTCACCCAGGCCGTGTAGCCAAAGCCGAGGGCATAGAGCAACATGGTGGGGATCAGCAGATATTGCCCCGCCCCAAAGGCCAGCAGCGCGCCGCCCAGACAGTAGAGGCTGACCCCAATTTCCCCCAAAACCAATCCGCTCAGGGGCAATCGATAGCTGTTCTCCTGCCAGAGATCCCCGGCCCGGATCACATCAAACTTGGGCGTGCGCCGAAAGACCTGCTGCCCCACATTGAACAACCCTTGGAAGATGGCCAGGCTGTTGTTCAAGGTCATGCCCAGCCCCAGGAGCATCAGGGGGAAGAGGCGGGTGCCGATCACCCGTCCCCAATCCTCCGGGTGACCGGCCCGGATGGCGGTCAGATAGTAGAGGGGGTAGGCCAGCACACCAAAACTGAGCAGCCCCAGGAGCATCAGCCAGGATGCCGTGGGGCTGACCAGGGCAAAGATCGGACTGAGCAGAACGATGAGCAGGACCAGGAAATTGATCGTGTATCCGCTCAGATGGACCAGGGAGATCAGCTTTTTCCAAAGGGGAAAAGAAGAGTGCCACAGGGGATGCCACAACTTTTTGACGCATTGGATGGACCCCTTGGCCCAGCGGAATTGCTGCTGCTTGAAGGCCGCCAGTTGGGGCGGCAATTCGGCGGGGGCGACCAGATCCGGCAGATAGCCGGGCTGCCAGCCTTGGAGCAAGGCCCGATAGCTCAGGTCCAGATCCTCGCACAGGGTCTCGTGCTGCCAGCCGCCGCTCTCTTCGATGGCCGCCCGCCGCCATACCCCCGCCGTGCCGTTGAAGTGCATGGGCAGTCCGGCCCAATGGCGCACGGCCTGATCGATGAAAAAGTGGCTGTCGATGGCCAAAGATTGCACCCCGGTGATCACGGAGTAATCCGCGTTGAGATGGCCCCACCGGGCCTGCACAAAGGCCCATTTCGGATGGCCCACCAGTTCGGGAATGGTGCGGGCCAGAAAGTCGGGTTGGGGCACAAAGTCGGCGTCAAAGATGGCGATAAATTCCCCATTGGCCCGGTCCATTCCGTAGGCCAAGGCCCCGCCCTTAAAGCCGCTGCGGTCTGGACGCCGAATTAAGTCAATGGCCAGCCCTTTCTGCTGATAACCCGCAACCAGCCTGGTCAAAATGGCCGTGGTTTCATCCGTGGAATCGTCCAGCACCTGGATTTGCAGCCGATCCCGGGGATAGTCCAGGCGGGCCACGGCCTCCAACAGGCGGGAGGCCACGACAGCCTCGTTGTAGAGGGGCAGTTGCACCGTGACCAGGGGGTAAACAGACGCGTCCGGCAAGGGGTGGGCAGAGTCACCGGACTGGGTCGCAGATCGTTCTTTGCGCCAATAGAGAATAAGCAGAAGAAAAATGTGGCCGGTATAGACCGCCCACAGCAGATTGGTGATCAGATAAAGAAACGGAATCATGAATTATTATGCCTTGGTGGATCCGTGAGGACAGAGCGGGAACGCCGCCAACTGCCCAGCAGGGGAATTTGCACCCGCCGATAGAGGGGCCATGCCCACATCATCTGGGCCAGGATATGCCGCCCGTGACGCAGCCGCCATGCCCAGATGACCGTCCGCCCGTCCGCCACGCCATAGTGCAGACGCAGCCACCACTCGGACGGCCAAAAAGTCTCCGCGATGGCATGGCCCAGCCCTTCCTGCCGCAACGCCCCCCAAGGGCGGAAGGGAAAACCGGCATAGGGCCGCCCCACCCCGGCAGGACGGGAAAGCTCACCCCATCCCAAATGCGCCCGCACGGACGCGGACCACGGCGTGAGGAAGTGAAGCAAGGGCAGCCCATGCCAGACTTCCGGGAAGAGCCGGGCCACCCGTTCCCAGTCCATGCGTTCGTGCCACGCCTCCACCACGGAGACCACATCCGCCACCCAGATCAGGCGCAGATGGGACCAGGGCAGGCTGTTGCAAAAGGCGTGACGATAGACGTGCCAGAGCATCTCCTCTGGCCCAAGGGTGCGGGCCGTGCGGTCGCCAAGTTGAAACTCGACGCTGCGATCCGCCAGTTCCTCAAAAGTGGCCGAGGGCAGAAAGGGCTGATTTTGCCGAAAGAGGTTGGTGTGGATCTCCACGACGATCTGCTGCCCATCCACCATGCGCGCCGCCGGGGGCAGATGTTGATGAAAGCTCCCGCTCCGGCCATCCGCCGGGGCGGAGACCTGGAAGCCCAGCCCGCCCAAGAGGGTCTGGGCTTTCTGCGCATCCGCCGCCCGCACCAACAGATCCAGATCGTACATGGGGCGCAAACCGGGCCGGGCATAGACCTGATGGGCCAGCGCACCGCCTTTCAGCACCAGGGCCTCCACCCCGGCCCGGTCAAAGCTGGCCAAAAGCTGGGTCAACGCCTCCGCCTGGATCTGGGCCGCCCGCTCCTGACGCACGGTGATGGCGGCCAATGTGCGGCGCACGTCATCGGGCATCTCCACCTGGGCCTGGCGCAGATGGCCGTAGATCAGGGCGGTCAGGCCATGATATTGGCTGTCGTCCGCCAACCGGTCCCAGCCCGCATAGGCCGTTGCCTGATCCCGCAACGCCTGAAGCTGGTCGGGCGTGGAGTTGGCCCGAGCGCCCAGGGCCAGAAATGGATCGATACGGCGCACAGGGCCGGGATCGGGCTGATCGGTGCCTTTCATGGTCGAAGTCGTGTCCAAAATGCGTCGTCCAATTGCTCGAAGTCGCCGTAGGTTAGTTGCCAGGCCGGGATACGGGTGGCCAACTGCACGGCCATGCCAAAGCCATGATCCGGCAGATTGCGTCCGTTGACCAGGCTTTCCATCAGCGCCTTGCCCGTGCGGGCCGGAGATAATCGTTCCAATGCCAAGGGGGAATGAGGCTTGAAGTGGGGAAAGAGAAGTAGAGGAAGAACGCCGCCTAGTACAGGTTGGCGCAAATTGATCTGGGATAACGTTGCTCTAGCCGGGTCCGTGACCCGGCGGGTCTGCCACAGAAGATCCTGGGATCTACCCGCCGGGTCACGGACCCGGCTAGAGCAGCTTATCCCGGAGTCATTTGCGTCAGACCGTACTAGTGTTCTGTCACCGCTGATTTGATGGATTGTGGAGTCGGGCATCCTCAGATGCCCGCCGTTCGCATCTGAGGATGCGAACTCCTCAATCCCATCATTTGAACGTTGATGGGACACTAGATTGATTTCTGAGAACAACGATTGGGGCGAGATCAGAATGCCCGCCCCAATTTGGTGGAGGCCTTGGCCCAGAATCCCGTCCACTCTGCTCGTCGTCAGCCCCCGCTGCAACGCCTGCCACCCGGCCCAGCGCAGATTGAGGGGACGGGCCAGGGCTGCAAAGGGTTCCTGCGCCGAGGGCCAATAGACCAATTCATCGCTCAAATAGCGCCCGCCGTGCAAGGCCAGCCAGGCGGTCAAGGTACTCTTGCCCCGGCCCACCCCGCCGGGGATCACGATCCGCCAGCCGCCCCATTCCACCGCCCCGGCGTGGAAGAGGACGCCCGGCCCACTTTGGTCGGCCAACCCGTGGCAGATCCGGCCCAGCAAATGGGTCGTGCGCTCAAAGAGGGACGAGTCGGCGGCCAGGACACTTTGCGCCTCGGCCCCAGCCCCTGAACCGCCGGAGACCACCTCGTCGAGATGCCATGTTCCGTCGGTCTCGGATCGGGAGAGGGTCAACGTGGTATGGGCGTCATCCCCGGTTTCGGTCTGGGGCATGGCCCCCAGCACAAAATCGACCGATGGCCCCCAATCCAAATGGCGGCAGACCAGGCGTACCCGGCTGCCGCCAAAATTTACCCAGCGTTCATCATTCATGTCAGACTCAGTGCCCCATGTTCGTAGAGCAGGGTTAGGGTCTGGATCACATCCTCTTCGATCTGCGCCCGGCTGGCCGAATCCGCATAGGCGGCGTGGAGCAGATCGACCATCTCGCCCACGGCCCGCTCCCCTGTGGACAGATGCCAGAGCAAGCTGGCCGTGGCATTGCAGTAGAAGACACGGGTGTCCGCCATGTTGTAGAGTAATAGTTCCCCGTCCAGATCTTCCAGATAGAAGCCGGGGATCTGGGTGGGCCTACGAGCCAGGGCTTCAGTCATAGGTCTCGTCTAACTGTTTAACTGTGTTGTCCCCGAAGGCGGCGACAATGATTCGGGACGTCGTGCTGGAATAATCTACCCCTCGCGGGCCTGTACCGCCTGCTTGTACTTTTGGATTTTGTCCATCTAAATCTCTGCGGGTTAGTTTACCAGAACTACTGCTGGTTACGTACACTTTGCCACTCGCCACCTTGACATCATAGGGATCCGCAGCAATGTCTTTGCTTGTAGCTGTGGGGGCGGCCGGCGATGCATCCACAATGAGTAGCTTGTTGTTGCCGCTACAGGCCACATAGGCTTTCTGCCCAAACGTATCCAGATGGCGCGGCTTCGAGACATCTGACAGCGTTAGAACAGTCACGCCAAAGACCCCATTGCTCTTGCGCAGCCGCAGGATTTTGCTGTTGGTGTGGCTGGCCACATAAATGTCCTGGCCGATCAGCCCGACCCCCCAAGGACCGTCCCCGACACCGGTCACGGTGGTGACTTGGGGAACAAGACCGGCCAAGGTCACCACGGAGAGGGTGTTGTCTCCAAAGTTGGTGACATAGGCCACCCCATCGGCCACGGCCACGGCCTTGGGCGTCCTGCCCACGGGCACATTGCGCACCTTGCCCTCATCCAAGGAGACGATGGAGAGGAAGTTGCCCGCTTCGTTGACAATGTAAAGCTGACCGTCGGCGTGGACTATGTCCCCCGGCCCATTGAAGGGCGGCCGTAGGCTGGCCGGGCTGTTAGCCGCCAGGGGGGCCGACACAACGGGCGCGGACCCAATCAACTGGTCCGTAAGCAGATCGATCTCGAACTTCTTCCCGCTATCGGTCACGAACAGCCGATCTTGGCTGATGGTCATGGCCGTGGGGTTGGTGAAGCCCGCCAGGGTCGTCAAGATGATGTCCGCGGCAGCATCGATCACCCAAAGACTGCCGCCGCCGGCCGCATAGATCCGACCCTTGGATGCGATGATGACTGTGGCCGGACGGCCCAACGGAATTGTTCCAACCCAGCCCCCATGTGTCTCGCTAAAGACACTCAGTCGCCCCAGTCCCCCTAGGCCTTCGGCAATATAGAGCTTGCCGGCCATGCTTGCCGTGACGGTGGGCGTAGGATAGGGGTCAAACGTCGCCACTGTGGCACCGTCAGTCGTATTCAGGGTCACAATACTCAGGGTATTGGCGGTCTGGTTGGTGACATAGGCTTTGTTGCCGACGACAACCACACCGGTCGGTCCAGCCCCCACGGCTGGCGACTCGGAGATGGCCGCGTGGACGGGCAGAACGCCGATCTCCACGATAGGCCGCACCCACTCTGCGGGCAGGGCCAGGTGGATGGCCGTGGCGCTGCCGCCGGCCACCAAGACCTTGAGCAGATTGCGCCGGGAAACCGCGATCTGTCGCGGGTCCACTGGTGTTCCCTCTGGGGCCGCCAAATCTTGACCGGAGCCGGGCAGGGGATCGTTGTTGAGGTGCCCATTGATTTCTGACTGGGACATAGGATTAATTTCCTTTTGAAAGCTGGCATAATTCGACGTAAACAGCTCCGAAATAACGTTGCTCTAGCTGGGTCCGTGACCCAGCGGGTAAGCGTTCACCCCCCGCCCCCCTGACCCCCCAACTTTGGGGGGGGCTGTCCAGCACCTCCCCCAGAATTGGGGGCCGGGGGGCGAGGGGGCTGAACACCTACTAGCGGAGTAAGAGCGGCAAGTAGATCTTGCCGAATTCGTTGCTGAACTGGACGGGCGTGTCGTTGTCAAAGCCATCCCCTGCCTCGTCCACCACCACGGGAATTGGGTCCAGGCCACCCTGCCAACTGCCATAGTCCACCTGGGCGGCGGGGCCAGTAACTGGAACCGCAGGGTTCTGGAAGGTCGTGCTGCCGCCGTCGCTGGTCAGCTTGACCACGGTCAGATCATAGGATGACGGATTCTGGGTCTGCATGGTCAGTTGACCGGTTGACCCGGAGACCTGGGCGGCCAGGTTTTGGCCCTGCCCGGTCTGCCCGCCCACCTCAACTGTGTAGCTGGGGGCCCCTGCGCTGCCGGGCATGGCAAAACTCATCTGTACCTTGGCGTCCGTGGCCGGGGCCGGGTTGACAGCCAGGGTATCTAGCCCCGCGCCCACGGTCACACTCATGGGCGCGGTCGATCCCGGTGCCACCGTGCTGCGCAGGGTCGTGGCCGGTCCCTGATCCGAGATCAGGGTCAAGGAATTTTTGCCCTGAGCATCCGGGTAGAGATTGAACTGATAGCCGTTTGCGTTCCCCGGCGTGGGGATGATGCCACAGACCAGGGTTCCGCTGCTGCCGTTCAGCCCATCGGCCACCCGCAGACAACTGACATTCCCGCTGCCGGTTGTCTCGCAGGAGCCGTCGGTGTTGGGGTGGTTGTCCAAGGCGGCGGCTCCGCTGACCGAGAAGCAGCCCTTAACCAAGAAGGCCGTAGGCTGATCCGCGGCCACCAGACCCAGGCTGCGCAGCGCAGACAGGGTCACGGCGGGGGGTCCGATCAGGCGCAGCCCCGTGGGCTGGTGGGCGGAAAGAGGGCGCAAATCCATCTCGCCGGCGGTGGACGTGCCTGTGAGGGTCACGGGCTGGCTGGTTCCGGGCAACTGGCTGACGTACTGCCAACTCCCTTGGGTCGTGTTGAAATGGACGACTCGCTCGTTATCCAGAGGCAGATTGGGGTCGTAGACATAGAGAGCGAATTGGTCGCTCTCGATCTGTAAGAGCCGATAGGGGACCAGGGTCAGGCTGAGGGAACTCGCCCCATCATGCAGGACCAACAGATAGGGATCCCCGACGCGGGTGTCTGGGTCTAACTCTGCGCCCACCCGGCTCAACAGCTGGGTCACATCCAGATTCCGCTCCCAGCCGCTCCCTCCGCTCACCGGCTCCGCATACTGGTGCAATGTATAGCGGAAGAGATGATTTTGCAAGGTACTATCCTGAGTCAACGCCGCCACATTGTTGCCGGCAAGACCCAGGCTCGTGGGCGTCTCCGCCCCCTGGAAGAAGCGCAGGGCGGTCACAGCCATGCCATAGCCCTGGCCAAGACCATCGCCGATGATGGCGTTGAGCAAGGCCCGGGTGCCGGCGTCCAGGGTGCAGGATCGTCCATCCTGGTTCAACGTGCCGGGCTTGCAGACCGCGTCGGCACCAAACATCTGGATCAGGGTCTCCACCGTGGCCGGGGTGTTTAGCACACTGTTGGTCACGCTGTAGTTGGCGAAGGCGTAGCCGTTGGCCGCGGGGCGCAACCCGCTGTCCCGCTGGCCCAACACGCTGGCCGGCCCCATGAGATCGACTTGTCCGCTGGGGGCGCTTCTCCCCGCGCCGTTCGTGATGCGTACAAACTGGCCATAGGGAATGCGGCGCACGGGGGACACGTGATCGTCGATGGTGGCAAAGAGGCGGTATGTGCCAAGGGCAAGGGTATCGGTGTAGATCCGCCAGGCGAAGCTCGTTTGATTGCCGGACAGGCCGTGGGCGATGGAGATGGGCACTGTGCCCGAGATCGGTTCGACATAGAGATTGATGCGGCTATCCGCATTCGAGTTGACCAGGGTCCATGTCACCGTTCTGGTCACGGGAGATCCGTTCAGAAAGATGTCAGCGGCAAAGGGACGGAAGGCCAAGTCAGGTGACCGTTTGATCACCACCGGCACCGGGCTGACCGCGGTCCGCACGGCGGCGAGACCGTCGTCCATCTCCATCGAAACGATATATTCCCCCGCCGGGATTTTGCTCGTATCCCACAGCAGCCAGCCATCGCTCAAGTGGGCCTTTGTGATCTCGGTTCTGGCCGCCACAGCGAGGGCACTTGTGGCAACCGGCTGGTAGAAGAGTGTGACCGTGGCCGATCCGCCCGCAGAGAGGGTTTGCCAGCGGATGCCATAGTGCTGATCCGCCCAGGGCCGGCTGGTCAACTTGACATAGTCCAGCGAGTTGGTGACTTGTTGGCCTGGGACTTCATTGGGCCGCAGGGTAAAACCGGTGATCCCATTATAGCTGGCCCAGTTCCCGCCGCTCAAGGTGCCGATCCCTGCCATGTTCAGATGGTAGGTGTCTGTGAAATTGCTGCTGATCACCGCGGCCAAGGTGGACGTGACGGCGCTAAGACCAGTCACCGTCACCCGGCTGGCCGTTCCCTGGCAGGGATTTTGGGGGACGTTCGTCCCAAGGCGATAGGTTAAATAGGGATAGCGTACGGGGTCGATGAATGACTTGGGCGTCGAAGTCCAGCCCGTGTTCAGCCCAATTCCAGGGGATGAGGCCTGGGTCACGCAGCCCCGGGGCGGGGTCACGGCTTGGCTGTGGGTGTCATCCACGGCGGTGAGGATACCGTTTTTGGCGGATCGGCTCAGAATGTGGTCGCCGGTTACGGTGATCACGTCGGTCAACTGATCCATGCCCCAATCGTTGCCCAAAACCGTGCCCGCATAGTCCTGGCCGCTGGTCCACCCCGGCGCGGTGATGCGGGCCATGGGGGCCTCTTGCACGATGACCGAATGGGTCACCGTGGCGGTGTTGATCAGCTCTGCCTCGGATGTGGCCGCCACCAGTTGGTCGGTCAGACCGATCCAGTCGATCTCGATGGTGCGGCTGATCAGGTGGTTGCCGGAAACCGGGTCAAGCCGCAGTCGGTCGATCTTTCCCGCCTGATACCAGGGGGCAAATGTATCCATTTTGACAAAATAGGTTTGCCAGCCGGTGGGATCGCCAGATGGCGGCCCCTGTAATCTCTGGCCCGAAGAACCCAGCACCGTCCCCTCTCTAAACCAGAACAGTTCCCAATAGACATTGGCAGTGCTGGTTATGTCAACCCGCATCCGAAAGGAGAAGGTGTTAAAGAGGCTTGGATCTACATCGGCGTCACCCATTGGCAAAACAAGCTGGGCGTCGCTGCCGGTGACAAATGCCCGCATGACCCCATTTTCCACGGTCAAATCGCTCAGATTATGGCTTTCGACGATGTCTGTGGCCGCGGCCATGTCCCACACATCCTGGCGGGAAAGGGCGGCATAGTCTGTGCCAAAATGTTGCACAACAGGATAGCTGTCGGGCGGAAAACGGAAGGAATTCCACGAGGCGGCACCTGCTTCCGCATTCATGATGTCGGTGATGGTGGACAGGGCTGGCTCGTCCGGGTTTGGCTGGGTCCACAAGGAGGTGAGGCCGTTGATCGCCGTCCACTCAATGCGGGTCTGGGGTCCGCTGGCGGGGATCAGGCGAATCCAGTCAATCTTGAAGTTGACCCCGGCCCGGTTGGTGGGGTCAATGCGCAACCCCTGGACCTGCCCATTCCACCCCTCGGTCCCGGCGTCAGTGCCCAGAGTTGCCAGGTCGAGGGTATAGGTACGCCAGCCGCTTTGCAGGTAAAAGGGCTTGGAGAGCCCAAAAGCCGACTGGCTGTTGTTGCGCACCCAATAGACGCGCCCGCCGTCACCGGGTTGGACGGTATCCACAAAGAGACGCACGATCAAATAGCGATAATGATCTGCGTTGATGGGCGTGGCCGCGCCATAACGAGCCCCGCCATCCTCAACGGGGTCTTTGGCATAGCCTGCGCTGTCCCCCCGGTTGCCAAAACCCGGCCAGAGCAGCCAGATATTGGGGGCACCGCCCGCAGATATGCCGGTGAGCAGGCCATCCTGGACCGAGACGACCGCATTCCCAGTCCTTTCGTTGTAGATATCGGTAAGCTTGTCCATGTCCCACGCATCGCCAAAGGCAATGCTGGCGAAGTCTTCCCCTTCCCCGGCATAGATTGTGGAGGTGACGGGAGATCGATCCGCGATGTTGGCGACGACCGCGGGCAGAGCGGTCACCGGCGCGGCATAGGCGGAAGGCGAGGCCCCCAGATGGAAGGCCCCAATCAAGCCCAACAGGGCGGCAACCGCCAGCAGGCTGGCTAAAAATGAGGAAAACGCAACGCGTATGGACATAGAGGCTAGCTCCATTCAGTAAAACTTAGGATTGGGGAGACTGGGAACTCTCTTTT
The DNA here is from genome assembly GCA_018003515.1 of Caldilineaceae bacterium. Taxonomy (GTDB): domain Bacteria; phylum Chloroflexota; class Anaerolineae; order Caldilineales; family Caldilineaceae; genus JAGNDO01. The sequence goes on along the minus strand of JAGNDO010000008.1, from coordinate 96,422 downwards.
ATCGACTGCTAGCAGGTCAAGATCGAAAGGAAGTTGACCTGCTTTTCTTCAAGATTCCATTGACAGCAAAGGGAACATGGGCAGCGAGAGGAAATCTGATAGGTGGAGGGGCTAAACCTTAGTCTAAAACTATCCAATCTGTCAAATAGCAGCAATTCTCAGTCTGAAAATGGTGTGAGGAATCAGGGTGACGGGAGGCTCAATTCCAGGCCATCAATCATGAAATCGAAGAGGTGATCCCAGCTATCGAAAACAAAGTAACGGGTTAGCGCCTTGAGATCATTGAAGAATGTGCGTCGCACAACCAGTGTTTCCCGGATTAGTCGGTAAGCGTCATTGGCCAAATGTTGAGCCGTATGGATCAGAAAGGCCAAGAGATTTAGGGTGAAGAGAACTGTAGAGAGATGTTGGTCTCCGTGGCCAAAATTGTGCTCCAGATGATAGCCATGATTCTTGAGGATGTTGATGTTTTCGTTTTCGATTTTCCAGCGTGCCCGGCCAATCTTGGCGATGATCGCCACATTCTTGACGGATAGGACATGATTGGTTATCCAAGCGTTCTGGTAGAGGATGTCGCCAGTCTTCTCGTGGGTGACAGTCAGTTCACACCAGTTCACCATCAAAGCATCCTCGGTACTACGTAGGGGGAGGCGATTGGCGAAGCGATAGGTGAAGATTTCGGCATACCGGCCATTCCAATGGCGAGTCTGACAGGTTGTGACCCCATCGACTTTAGCAAGCAACTCCAGTTCCCGATAAAGCGCGACGTGGGAATCTGGTTTGCAAACAAAAACAAAGAACTGTTGGTCAATTTCGACAATACGTTGACATAGGGGCTGATTGGCATACAGATCGTCGCCCAGATAGGTGACGGTATAGGGTGCGTATCGACTCTGATGCTGGGTCAGCCAACGCTTGACGGCAGCCCGTTCGCAATCCTGCTTCTCGTGTCCATCTTGAGGCACGATAAACTCTGGGGGCAGGGGAAGAACATGAGGGGACTCCGGATGGACCATCACGGGCGTAATTGCACTGTGGTAATAGTGGGTCGTCCCTTGGCTATCGTTGCGTTGTGAGCAATTATCGCAGTGAATGGTAGTCGACGAATGATAGGTTAGGCCATCAAAAGCTACCAGCCAAGTGTCCTGATACGAGCGAAAGCCCTCAAGATGACCGCTCTCGTTCAATTCGTCCAGAACCCAATCATAATCCGCATTGAAGTGGTCCGGCGTAATCGGGTCCAATAGGCTACGCAACTGGTTGTCACTGGGGATATTCTCGATTGCGAACAATGTTTTGCCATTATTGCGTCGCTTCTGCTGTTTCATGTCTCGCTGATGAGCCAAAAACGACGGCGATTGCATGAAAAAGACCGAAAACGCTGCCAATGCCGCATCAGCGATAGCATACCGGGTATTGTTATTCGGCTTTCGAAAGTCTGGCAGCGCTTTCCAACTTTCACGACAATGGGTGATGATCTTGCTCAAAGATAGGCGTTTGGACATCTCTTCCTCCTGGATTGAAAGAATAAAACGCTCCAAACTTACCACCTTTTTGCGCTTTTGTCACCCCCATTTTCAGACTGAGAATTGCTGGTCAAATAGCAATAATGTTCCACGGCAACGCTCAAATAGCACGCGGATCACACTGATTTGGCAGATTTTTACGGAGTAAGGTTGCAAAATTGAGGAGAAATTCGCGGAAATCCGTCCGAACGCCAACAATCACACCGCCTCGGCCAACGCGGCCCACTCTTCCATGGTCTGCTCCAGGCGGATGTGGAGGGCTTGGTATTCGGCGGTGAGTTTTTGCAGCTTGGGCAGATCCTGGGTGCGGCTGGCGGTGGACATCTGCTCTTCCAACTGGGCCAGGCGCTGCTCCATGCGGTGGACCCGCTCTTCGACTTCGCTGGCTTCGGCGGCCCGCTTGTCGGAGAGCTGGCGCTGGCGGCGGTCATCCCGCTGACGCTCCCGGTGGGCCTGGGCGTCGGTGAGGTCGTCCAGATCCGCCGCGAACAGGTCCGGGGCCTGGGACTGGGCCAGACGCTCCTGTTGCCATTGCCGCCAGGTGCCCTTGAACTCGATCAACTGGCTGGGTTCATGGCCTTCGCCAGTCTCCAACATCCACAGGCGGGTGGCGATGGCATCCACCAAGGCCCGGTCATGGGTGACCAACAGCACCGTGCCGCTGAACTGTTGCAGGGCATCCTGCAAGATCTCCTGGCTGTCCAGGTCCAGGTGGTTGGTCGGCTCGTCCAAGAGCAGGAAGTTGGCCCCCTGCAAGGTCAGCCGGGCCAGGGCAATGCGGCTGCGCTGGCCGCCGCTGAGGGTGTCGATGGTCTTGAAGACGTCATCCCCCTGGAAGAGGAACTGGCCCAAATAGGTGCGGGCCTGGGTCAGGGGCAGGTTCTTGATTTCCAGCAAACTGTCCAACACGGTCTGGGTCTCGTCCATCAACCCGAAGCCGGCGCCCACGTGACGCTGGGCCAGATAGCCGATGACCACCCCGGCTCCCAGGTCAAAACGCCCGGCCAGGGGGTCCAGTTCGCCCAGGATGGTCTTGACCAAGGTGGATTTACCCGTGCCGTTGGGGCCGATCAAGGCCACAATCTCCCGGCGGCGGATCTCCAGATCCGGCACGTTCAGGATGGGCACTTTTTTGTCATAGCCGACCACCAGGTTGCGGGTGCGCAAGACCAGATCCCCGCTGCGGGTGCCGGCGTCCAGGGGTAGACGGATGGCCCGTTCGCTGGGCGGGGCGGCCAGGGCTTCGTCTTCCAGAAAACGGTTGAGACGGGTTTCCCGGCCCCGGGCTTCCTTGCTACGCTGACCCGCCTTGTAGCGGCGCACAAAGTCCTGGGTTTCGGCGATGAATTTTTGTTGTTTCTCGTATTCCCGCCGCCAGGCTTCCAGGCGGTCGCCCCGTTGCAGACGATAGTGGCTGTAGTTGCCCCGATAGAGGTCGAGCCGGTTGTGGTTCATCTCCCAAGTGCGGTTGGTGACGTTGTCCAGAAAATAGCGGTCATGGGAGACCACCACCATGCTGCCCTGCCACTCTCGCAGGGCATTTTCCAGCCACTCCACGGCGCGGATGTCCAGGTGGTTGGTCGGCTCGTCCAGCAGGAGCAGGTCCGGCTCTTCCAGGAGCAGACGGCCCAAGAGGGCCCGGGTGCGCTGGCCGCCGCTCAGGTTGGCCAGGGGCATGGGCCAGGTGGTTTCGTCAAAGCCCAGGCCGGTGAGGACCTGTTTGATGCGGGTATCCACATTGTAGCCCCCGGCCCGCTCGAAGGCTTCCTGCATGTGACCATACTCCACCAGCAGCCGTTCCAGCTCGGTCTCGGAGATCTCGTCCTTGGTCATGTGGTGTTCCAAGGCCCGCAAGGCCTCGCCCTGGGCCAGGAGATCCCCGAAGACATCGTGGAGATCCGCATAGAGGGTGCGCCCCTTGGACGGGGGGGGATCCTGGGGCAGATAGCCCACCCGGACCGTGCCGGCAAAGATCAGCTCGCCGCCATCCTTGGGTTCCACCCCGGCGATGATCTTGAGCAGGCTGGTCTTGCCGGCGCCGTTGGGGCCGACCAGCCCGATACGGTCGCCGGCCTCCACCCGCAGATCCACGCCGGAGAAGACGTCCAATGCGCCGTAGGATTTTGCCAAACTGTTGCCGACTACCATACTCATAAGAGCTATATCCCTCTTAACCGCCAAGAACCCAGAGGCACCGCGCAGGCTATGCAGAGAAAAAGCAAAAACTCTGCGTATCCGCTGCGCCCTCGGCGATCTGATCTTTTAGAATCATCCATATCAACCGCCACACGGGGCAGATTATACCATAGGAGAGGCCCACGCTGGGCATGAGTGGGGAGATGGGAAGAGTTGGCGGGAATAGTACGCGAGAACGGACGGGCCGATTGACAAATGAGGGGGTCTCCCCTATAATTTGGCATCAATACGTATGAAACCATCCGGTTTCTCCTCTGTTTCAGACCGTTGAGCCTGACACCAAAGCAACCAAGTTATTCTCAATTCACTGCCTCCGAATGAGACGTCACACCTCGAATTCCCATAGTTGCAGACTTACACGTTTTGCACCCGGTTGAGCAATGGCGCTCTACCCCTCCCACCCACATTTGAATTCTTACCCGACGCACCCTTTGGTGCATAGGTTGAACCCTATTTTTGTTGCGTCTGTGTTGTTTAACACCCAAAATACTCAAGGAGATTACGTATGCGAAAGTTCTCAACCCTGTTTGCCGTATTGATGGTCATGGCTTTGGTCCTGGCTGCCTGTCCGGCCCCGGCTGCAACCCCGGCTGCTGAAGCCCCTGCGGCCGTAGAAGCGCCTGCGGCCGCGGTGGAAGCCCCCGCCGCTGAAGCTCCCGCCGCTGAAGCCCCCGCCGCGGACATGACCGGTAAGGTCGTGATCCCCGCCGGTGGCGTCATCCGTCTGGGTGGCTCTTCGGGCCTCACCGGTCCCATCCCCGAAATGGGCAATGACATCGCCCAATCCGCTCAGGTTGCCGTTGACGATCTCAACGCGGCTGGCGGTTTGAACGGGTTCATGTTCGAGCTGGACATGCAGGATGGCGGCTGTGACGGCTCCATCGCCACCAACGTGGCCAACCTGTTTGTGGCCGATCCCACCATCGTGGCGGTGACTGGCGGCATGTGTTCCGGCGAGACCATGGCTCTGAAGCCCATCCTTTTTGGGGCTCGCATTCCCTTTGTGTCGCCCAGCGCCACCAACCCCAGTGTCCTCACTCCCGACTGCGATAGCTGCAACCGGGTCGTGCTGACTGACCAGTTGCAGGCCACCACGGACGCCGACTATTTCTACAATGTCTTGGGTCTCCGCAAGATCGCGCTGATGCACGACAATGGGGAGTACGGTCTGGGTCTGGTCGAACTGCTACAGAGCGCCTTTGTGGCGCTTGGCGGCGAGGTCACTGGCATGGAAGGTGGTCAGGTTGGCGAAACAGACTTCCGGGCAGCCCTAGCCAATATTGCGGCCGACGGTCCTGAATTGGTCTTCTTCGGCGGCTACTCCACCGAGGCAGCCCTCGTCACCCAGCAGATGAAAGAGACCCCAGGCCTGGAAGAGACCCTCTTCATGAGCGACGATGGCTCCTTCACCGATCAGTATCTGGAGACCGCCGGGGCCGCAGCTGAGGGCGCTTACATGTCCAAGCCCATCGGCGACGTGCAGGCAGATGAGTACAGCGCATTCCGCCAGCGGTATGCGGACACATACGGTGCAGAACCCCTGGGACCGTACGACGCCCAGTCCTATGATTCGGTCATGCTGATTGCCGATGCCATCAAACGGGTGGCCGAGGTCGACGCTTCCGGCAACCTGGTGATTGATCGGAACGCCCTGATCCAAGCCATCCGAGCCACGGAGAATTTGACAGGGTTGACCGGTTCTATGACCTGCAACGACATCGGTGAATGTGGTGCCGGTGGCATCCAGATCTCCCAAGTCGTGAACGGCGAGTTCGTGCAAGTCGCTGGCTTCGGGCTGGAGTAGGCGAAATCCGTAGGTGAACAGAGAACGGGGTGGGCGGAACGCGCAGTTCTGCCCACCCCGTTCTGGCAAATACACCCGTCATCTCTCCCGCCTGGCTGGTTTTGAAACAACTATTATCGATTATCGCAATTATTATCCTTTTTCTCGCATGATTGGCTCCACGGCAAAACAATGGAGCCATGTTTCAGAAAACCGAGTGACTTATGGCAAGCAGCGCAACAGCGAATGAGCAGACCAGGCGTCGGGACAACAGCCGCTACCTGATCTGGCTGATGGGTGCAGTGATCCTCGTCCTGGTGGCGTGGCGGGTGTGGACCGTGGGCATCGCCGAGGGGTATCCGGCCTCCTTCTGGGCCACCCAGGTGATCAATGGGCTGGTGTTGGGCGGGGTCTATGCCCTGGTGGCCCTGGGCTATACCTTGATCTATGGCATCCTCTTTATGATCAACTTTGCCCACGGCGAAGTGATGATGTTGGGGGGCGTCACCGGCTTCTTTGCCCTGCAATTTTTCACCTATTTGGGCTGGATCGACGGGCCGCCGGCGGTGGTCTTCATCGCCCTAATTCTGATCATGGGTGCGGGCATGTTGGGGTCCGTGGCCACGGGTGTGGCGTTGGAACGGCTGGCCTATCGGCCTCTACGCCGTGCGCCCCGGCTTGTGCCGCTGATCAGTGCTATTGGGGCCTCCCTCTTTCTGCAATATTCCGTGCTGCTTATTTTTGGCGTCAGCCCCCTCAGCTATCGCAAACCGGCTCTGATCGCAGGCAGCTTCAAAATTGGTCCCGTGGTCAATGTCTCCTATACCGGGGCCATCATCTTCTTTACCTCCGTGCTGCTCATGATTGGGCTGTATATCATCATCCAACGCACAAAACTGGGCCGGGCCATGCGGGCCGTGGCCGAAGACAAGGACACCGCCGCCCTCATGGGGGTGGATGTGAACAAAGTGATCGTGGCCACCTTTATCCTCAGCGCGGCCTTGGCCGGTGCCGCCGGGGTGATGTTGGGCTTCCACAACACGGTGATGAAATTTAACAGCGGCTTTATTCCGGGGCTGAAAGCCTTTACCGCTGCGGTGTTGGGTGGCATTGGCAATATTCCGGGGGCCATGTTTGGGGCCTTGATCCTGGGGTTGATCGAAGCCCTGGGGCCCAGCGCCCTGGGCATCCCCAACCAATACAAGGACATCATCGCCTTCTCCGTCCTGGTGCTGATCCTGATCTTCCGCCCGTCGGGTCTCTTCGGCGAAGTGCTCAGCAAAAAGAAGGCCTAACATGACGACTCAATTTGCCTACTCACGAGGTGTCCAAAAAGGGCTGATCGCCTTTGGCCTCCTGGTCTATTTGATCCTGATCGGTCTGCCCACCCGCTTGGGCGACGCCGCCTTTGTCGTCCTTGCCGTGCTGATGGGTATCTTCTTCTTTGCGGTCTTGCGCCAGCCAGCCCCTGGCGTACAAAAAGGCCGCCCGGTCAGCCAGATCTTGGGCAACGGTCTGGCCGCCGGGCTGACCACCGGGCTGTTGACCGGCGGGCTGATCTGGGCTTTCAACACAGCCCTGGGCAGCGGCACCAAAATCCAGCCGGTTTTCGACAAAATTGTGCCCCTGAATATGGCCGCCCTCAGCGGCGTCAGCGCCGGAACCATCGCCAAGGGCGAAGTGCCCCTCAGCGCCTATGCCATGATGGTGGGCATGATGGCCGCGGCTGGGTTTGTGGCCGGGTTGCTGATCTTGATCAACCGCAGCGGGGCCGCGGACGCCGCCCGCTCTCTGAAAATCCCCGGCGCACGCTGGATCTTCATCGCCTTCCCCTTCGTCCTCATGGGGCTGGTGATCTATATGGGGTTGCCCGGTATCACCATCGGCGGCCAAAACGAAAGCACCTATCGCCTGATGGCCGCCATGATCGCCGTCGGCGCTGGACTCGCCATCACACAGAAGACCAAATCCGGCTGGGAATCGCGCATTGTCCTGGCCCTGCTTTTGGTCTCCATCGCCTATCTGCCCTTCACCCTGGATCAGTTCCAGAACTCGGTGATGGGCATGGTCTTCATCTTTGTGATGATGGGGCTGGGGCTGAACATTGTGGTGGGCTACGCCGGTCTGCTCGACCTGGGCTATGTGGCCTTCTTTGCCATCGGGGCCTATATGTATGCCTTTGTGGCCGCCCCCTTCTCATCGCCGCTGATCACCCAGTGGCTGGTCAACCTGGGCGTGGACCCCAGCACCCCCCTGCTCGGCTTTTGGGTGGCCATTCCCGTCTCCATGCTGGCGGCGGGCTTGGGCGGGGTGCTGTTGGGCATCCCCGTGTTGCGATTGCGGGGAGACTATTTGGCCATTGTCACCCTGGGCTTTGGGGAGATCATCCGCCTCTTTATGCTCAACTTGGGGCCGCTGACCAATGGACCCCGGGGCATGCTCAACATTCCGGCCCCGGCCATCGGCAGCTATAGCCTGGGCAACCCAAGGGACATCTTCATCCTGGCCCTGCTGGGGTCGGCCATTGTGGCCTTTGTGGCCCAGCGGCTCAACAACTCACGCACGGGCCGGGCCTGGGAAGCCCTGCGGGAAGACGAAGATGTGGCCCAGGCCACAGGCATCAACCTGGTGCAGACCAAGCTGCTGGCCTTCGCCATCGGAGCCATGTTTGCCGGTTTTGCCGGGCAACTTTACGCCGCCCGGCAGGTCAACATCTTCCCGGAAAACTTCACCCTCTTTGTCTCCATCGACGCCCTCTCCCTGATCATCGTGGGCGGCATGGGCAGCATCCCCGGCGTGGTGCTGGGGGCCATTGCCCTCAAGGGCTTGCCCGAAGTGCTGCGGGGGGTGGATGAATACCGCATCGTCACCTTCGCCGCCCTGCTGATCATCATGATGATCGTGCGACCCGAAGGCTTCCTGCCCTCCGCCCGACGCAGCCGCGAGCTGCACGCCGACCAGGACGCCCCCACCCTGCCTTCTCCACCCAATCAACCCAATTCAGCCCCAGCCGCCCCAGGAGGTGATGCCTGATGGCTCTACTCGAAGCACGCCAGGTCACCAAAATCTTTGGCGGTCTCGTCGCCGTGGACCATGTGGATTTCAGCATCGAAGAGAAATCCATCACCAGCCTGATCGGCCCCAACGGGGCGGGCAAGACCACCTTTTTCAACTGTCTGACCGGGCTATACGAGCCGGAGATGGGTGAAATAATCTTTGACGGCCAATCCTTGGTGGGTCTGCGCCCAGACCAGATCACCGGGACCGGCATGGCCCGCACTTACCAAAACATTCGTTTGTTCGGGGGCATGACCGCCCTGGAAAATGTGTTGGTGGGCCAGCATGTACGCATGAAGGCCACACCCTTGGGGGCTATCTTCCGCACCCCGTCCCAGGTGGCCGAGGAGAAGAGAGCCGAAATCAAGGCCAAGGATCTGATGGCCTTTGTGGGGCTGGCGGGCCAGGGGGACATGGTGGCCAAGAACCTGCCCTACGGGGATCAACGGCTGCTGGAGATCGCCCGTGCCCTGGGAAGCGACCCCAAGCTATTGCTCTTGGACGAACCAGCGGCCGGCATGAACCCCAAAGAGACCGAGGCCATGATGGATCTGGTCCATCGCCTGCGGGACCAAATGGGGATCACCGTGCTGTTGATCGAACACGATATGAAGGTGGTCATGAACATCTCTGACTATGTGACCGTGTTGGATTATGGCAAGAAGATCGCCGAAGGCGACCCGGCCACCGTGCGCGCCAATCCCCGAGTCATCGAGGCCTATTTGGGACCGGGCGCGGCGGACGAAACCGACTAGAAATTGAGAATGGAAAATGGAAAATAGGGAATTTTTAATTTGTGCGTGGACGATCCATCGTGTGCTTGCCCACCATTTTTAATTCTCAATTCTCGATTTTCAATTCTCGATTTTCAGTTTTCAATTAAACTGGACTTCTTATTATGCTAGAGATCAACGACATCCACACCTATTACGGCCAGATCCACGCCCTGAAGGGGCTTTCCCTGCGGGTGGATCAGGGGGAAATCGTCACCCTGATCGGCTCCAACGGGGCGGGGAAGACGACGACGCTCAACACCATCAGCGGCATCCTCACCCCCCGCCAGGGATCGATCACCCTGGAAGGCAAGCGCATCGACCACACCCCTGCCCACGAGGTCACCATGTTGGGCGTCTCCCAATCTCCCGAGGGCCGGCGCATCTTTGGCCGCCTGACCGTGCGGGAAAATCTGGAGATGGGGGCCTTCAACCGGGATGACGAGGCCGGCATCGCAGAGGACTTCGAGCGGGCACTTGATCTCTTCCCCCGCCTGCGTGAGCGACTGAAACAGCCCGGCGGCACCCTCTCTGGCGGCGAGCAGCAGATGCTGGCTATGGGCCGGGCCTTGATGAGCCGTCCGCGCATTCTGCTCTTGGACGAGCCGTCCATGGGCTTGGCCCCCATTTTGGTGGCCCAGATCTTCGAGATCATCCAGAACATCAACGCCCAGGGCACCACCATCCTGCTGGTGGAGCAGAACGCCAAGGTGGCCCTGAGTATCGCCAACCGGGGCTATGTGATGGAAACCGGCAAAATCGTGCTGGAAGGCCCGGCCAAAACCCTGCTGGCCAGCCCCCAGGTGCGGGAGGCGTATTTGGGCGGATAAAGCTGAGGGGGTGAAGGGGTGAGCGGGTGAAAGGGTGAATCGCTTTCCAGAGAAGATCACCCCTTCACCCCTTCACCCCTTCACCCGCTCACCCCTTCAGCAACTCGCCCAACACAACCCGGGCCCGGGCCGCGGCTTGGCCGCGGTGGCTGATGAGGTTTTTGTAGTCGGCGGGGAGTTGGGCCAGGGTTTGGCCTTTTTCGGGGATCAGGAAGATGGGGTCGTAGCCGAAGCCGTTGGTGCCTTGGGGCTGGGGGACGATGCGCCCTTCCAGGGTGCCCTCGGTGGTGTGGACGCTGCCGTCCGGCCCCACAAGAGCCACCACGCAGCGGAAGCGGGCCGTCCAGGCCGACGGGTCCACACAGGGCAAGGCGGCCAAGTCCGCCAAGAGTTTTTGCCAGCGATCCATGTCTGTGGCTCCAGAACCGGCGTAGCGGGCCGAATGGATGCCAGGGGCACCGCCCAGGGCATCCACCTCCAGCCCGCTGTCATCGGCCCAGGTCCACAATCCGCTGAGGGCGGCGTAGGAATGGGCCTTGAGGATGGCGTTTTCCGCAAAGGTGGTGCCGGTTTCCTCCACGTCCAGGTCGATGCCCGCCTCTTGCAACGAGACGATCTGGATGGGTAGATCCGCCAGCAAGGCGCGGTATTCGGCAATTTTTCCAAGATTGTGGGTGGCTAACAATAGTTTTGTCATGGTTTTTCCTTTTGGTCACTCTTTTTGTTCAGGACTGGTCTTGACCCTGGATAGGTGCTATCATATAATTCGTAGACATGAACTGCAACTTTCCATGTATCGCCCCACCCCAGTCCCCTAGTTGTTAGGGGAGGCGTTGCACATCTGCCAGTGGAGCCACCCCTTGTCTAACCACCCGTTACGCATCTTTACCGGATCCGCCCATCCCCATTTGGCCGCAGAAATTGCCAAGATTTTAGAAGCGCCGGTTGGCCGGTCCACCACACGTCACTTGCCAGATTCAGAAATTCATGTCATGATCGACGAAGTGGTGCGGGATCAGGATATTTTCCTGATCCAACCTTGCTCTCGACCCGTGAACGAGAATCTGATGGAGTTGATGCTCTATTTGGATGCGTTTCGGCGGGCCAGCGCCCACAGCGTGACGGTAGTTGCACCCTATTTCCCTTATGCCCGGCAGGAACGCATGGCCAAGGGTCGGGAGGCCATCAGCGCCCGGGTGGTGGCCAACATGCTGGAATCTATGGGCGCGGACCGGGTGGTCTTTGTGGACATCCACGCCCGGGCCATCCAGGGCTTTTTTAACATTCCCGTGGACCCCCTGAGCGCCCTGCCCTTGCTGGCCGACTATTTCCGCAAACCGAAATTTGCCAACGCGGCCATTGTCAGCCCGGATGTGGGACGGGCCAGCTTGGCGGGAAGATATGCGGAAATGCTCAATTTGCCCCTGGTGGTGATGCACAAGCGGCGTCTGGGATTCAGCGACACCGAGACCAGCCATGTGGTGGGGGACATCGTGGGCCGTCGCCCCATTATCATCGACGATGTGATGGCCGGGGGCAGCGTTTTGAAGCAAGTGGGAGCGCTGTATGAGGCCGGGGCCGTGGGCAAGGCCTTCTTTGCCGTCACCCACGGCGTCTTGTTGCCCACAGCGTTGGAAAGATTGGTCGCTGACGACCGCATCGAAGGGCTGGTGGTGACCAATACAGTGCCGGTTCCGCCCGAATATAAAGATCTCAAGGTGACGGTTCTCTCTATCGCCCCCTTGCTGGCCAAGATCATCCACCACATCCACGAAGGTGCCAGCATCTCCCCAGATCTGATATTGGGGTAACCATCCCGGAGGTTCATTTGTTTCAACGCAACAGACGCCCAGAACCGGACACCATCGAAGTGGTGATTGGCCCCCGAGCCACCTTCTCCGGCGACCTGCGCTGTGATGCCAGCATCCGCATCGACGGCATCATGACCGGCGGCAGCATCGAAACCCTGGGCAATGTGATCTTGACCGAAGGATGCCAGGTCCGGGGTGAGATCCAAGCCCGCACAGTCAGTGTGCGGGGCGCATTCCAAGGCAGCATCCGGGCCGACCGGGCGGAACTTTTGGACGGCTGCCACGTCACCGGGACGGTCTATGTCAATACGGTCTATATCGATGACGGGGCTGTGTTGAACGGCGATGTGCGCATGCAGAAAGATGCCCCTGGGTTCGCCACGGGCGAGGATGGCCCCTCACCCATCCCTGTGATCAAGTAAACAGACCCGAATCAACCATCGGCCCAATCTGTCAACCCTCCTGCTGTCCGGGTCACGCCGCAGCAGATCCTATCCTGTTTTTCATTCCGCTTTGCCCAAACCCTGTTTGTAGTTTAATCGAGTTTTCACAAAGGAGATATGCATGAAACAGCACAGCAAGACCCTATGGAGCCTGCTTACCCTGCTGATCGTGGCTTCCATGGTGTTGGCCGGCTGCGGTGGCAGTGCCACCCCGGCAGCGCCAGCCGCCGAAGCCCCGGCCGCTGCACCCGCAGCGACCATGACCACGATCAAGGTAGGCACCAACGCCGAATACCAGCCTTTTGAGTTTATTGGGGCTGACGGCAAAATCACCGGCTTTGATGTTGACCTGTTGAACGCTGCCGCCGCTGCTGGCGGGCTGGGCGTTGACCTGGTCAATACCAAGTGGGACGGCATCTTTGTGGCCCTGGCCAGCGGCGAGTTTGACGCCGTGATCAGCGCCGTCACCATCACCCCAGAACGGGCCGAAGTGGTTGACTTCACCGATGCCTACTTCAATGCCGGTCAGGCCATCGCCGTGCGTGCCGACAACACGGACATCAACAGCGAAGCCGATCTGGATGGCAAGAGCGTGGGTGTGCAGATTGGCACCACGGGCGACATCTACTTGACCGACAACACCAAGGCCAACGTGCAGCGTTTCGAGGAGAATCCTCTGGCCCTGCAAGCCCTGGCCAACAAGGACGTGGATGCCGTGGTCGCTGACAGCCCCACCCTGGCCGACTCCATCAAGGCCAACCCGGAATTGGGTCTGAAAATGGTGGGTGAGCCCTTCACCGAAGAGCTGTACGGCATCGCCGTCAACAAGGGCAAGCCTGAAGTCCTGGCCGCCCTGAACGCCGGTCTGGCCGCCATTCGGGCCGACGGCACCTATGATGCCATCTACGCCACTTGGTTCGGTGCAAGCGAAGCGGTAGCCGCCGCCCCCGCCGCCCCGGCCATGGATCTGATGAGCGTCTCCGCCCCGGATTGTGAGTACGGCGGTCTGTTCAAGTCCATCGAAGCCATCGACGATCTGACGGTCAAGATGACCCTGTGCAGCCCGGATGTGGCCTTCCCCTCCAAGGTGGCCTTCTCCTCCTTCGCCATCCAATCCTCCGACTACCTGGAAGCCACGGGTGGCAGCGGCGATTTGGTGCAGGCCCCCATCGGCACAGGCCCCTACATGCTGGACCGCTGGGTGAATGGCGACAGCATCATCTTCAAGAAGAACCCCAACTACTGGGGCGAGCCTGCCGCCAACGACACCCTGATCTTCCGTTGGAGCAGCGAAGGCGCCCAGCGGCTGTTGGAACTGCAATCCGGCACGGTGGACGGTATCGACAATCCCTCCCCGGATGACTTCGCCACCATCGAAGGCGACGCCGCCCTGGCCCTCTATCCCCGAGAAGCGCTGAACATCTTCTATGTGGGTATGAACGATGCCCATGCACCGTTCGACAACGAGATGGTGCGCCAGGCCATTGCCATAGGCATCGACCGTGACCGTATCGTGGACAACTTCTACCCGGCCGGTTCTGTGGTCGCCTCCCACTTCACCCCCTGCGCCATTCCCGGCGGCTGTGAGGGCGAGGATTGGTACGAGTTTGACCCGGCGGCCGCCAAGGCCCTGTTGGCCGAGGCAGGCTTCCCCGATGGCTTCGAGACCGTCATCAACTACCGTGATGTTGTCCGTGGCTATCTGCCCGCACCGGCCCTGGTGGCCCAGGACATCCAGGCCCAGCTCAAGGCCAACCTGAACATCGATGCCACCATCGAAGTGATGGAATCTGGTGCCTTCTTGGCTGCTTCGGATGCTGGCCAGTTGACCGGTCTGCACCTGCTGGGCTGGGGTGCTGACTATCCCGATGCCACCAACTTCCTTGACTTCCACTTCGGCGCAGGCGCTTCCGACCAATTCGGCGGCGGCCACCCGGACATCCACGAAGCCCTGAAGAACGGTGGCGCTCTGGTCGATCCGGCCGAGCGCAACGCCTTCTACACCGAAGCCAACAACCTGATCAAGCAGCATGTGCCTATGATCCCCATCGCCCACGGTGGTTCCGCCACAGCCTTCAAGGCTGAAACGGTCGGTGCCCATGCCAGTCCTCTGGGCAATGAGCACTTCGCCAGCATGAGCGTCCCCGGTCAGGACTCCTTTGTGTGGATGCAGAACGCCGAGCCTATCGGCCTCTACTGCGCCGACGAAACTGACGGCGAGAGCCTGCGGGCCTGTGAGCAGGTCAACGAATCCCTGTTGGCCTACGAAGTGGCCGGCACCGCCATCATCCCGTCCTTGGCCGAACACTTTGAGGCCAATGCCGAGCTGACCGAGTGGACCTTCCACCTGCGCCCTGGCGTCACCTTCCATGATGGCAGCGCCCTGGATGCCAACGACGTGGTTCTGTCCTACGCCGTCCAGTGGGATGCCAGCAACCCCCTGCATACGGGTCGCATCGGCTCCTTCACCTACTGGTCCGGCCTGTTCGGTAGTTTCCTGAACGCTGAATAGCTTTTGATGATTACCCGCGGGGGGCAACTCTCGTTCCCCCCACGGGCAAGCCTTCTGAAGGATGGGGGACCGGTCGCGTTGATCGGTCCTCCATCCCCAGACCAAGGGGCGGTGCTTCGCCGCCCCTTTCTCTTGCAATCTGTTGCACCCAAACCCAAATCCCCAATCCCTGAACCCTGAACCTAATCCCTTCCCCGTTGCGGAGAGATGTCCATGTCCCAATACATCCTACGTCGCCTGCTGTTGGCCGTGCCGGTCTTGTTGGGCATTATCTTTGTCACCTTTGCCATGGCACGGCTGATCCCCGGAGATCCGTGTCGGGCCCAATTGGGCGAACGGGCCACGGACGAGCTGTGCGATGCCTTTGACGCCCGCTATGGGCTGGACAAGCCCATCCCCATCCAGTTCGGCATCTACATGACCGATGTATTGAAGGGGGATCTGGGCGAATCCATCCGCTTTGGCAAGCCGGTCTCGGTCCTGATCATCGAGCGGTTGCCCATGACCGTGGAGTTGAGCCTGGCCGCGCTGATCTTTGCCGTGATGATCGGGATTCCCCTGGGCATGTTGTCCGCCCTGCGCCACAACAGCGCCACGGATGTGGTGACCATGGTGGGGGCGAATATGGGGGTGTCCATGCCCGTATTTTGGCTGGGGTTGATGCTGGCCTACCTTTTTGCCGTGGTTTTGAAGGATACCCCCTTCTGGCTGCCGCCTTCGGGCCGACTATCACCCGGCCTGTACATTGAAGATCTGACTGTAACCTGGGGCTGGGCACTTGAGCCGGGCGGGGTCAAATCTCTGGTGAGCTTTGTCTCCAACATGGTGATCTTCAACAGCTTGATCACAGGCAATTGGGAAGTATTTTGGGACGCACTCAAACATTTGATCCTGCCCGCGGTGGCCCTTGGCACCATTCCCCTGGCCATCATTGCCCGCATGACCCGATCCAGTCTGCTGGAAGTGCTGGGCGTGGACTATATCCGCACAGCCAGGGCCAAGGGGCTGTCCGAGCGAGCGGTGATCTTGCGCCATGCTATGGGCAACGCCATGCTGCCCGTCATCACCATCATTGGGCTTTCCCTGGGCACCCTGTTGGGCGGGGCCGTGCTGACCGAGACCATCTTTGGTCTGGCCGGGGTGGGGCGCATGCTCTACGAGTCCATCACCGCCCGAGACTACACCGTAGTCCAAGGTTTCACCCTGGTGATCGCCGTGGGCTTTGTGCTGGTCAATTTGATTGTGGATGTTTCTTATGTCTTCTTCGACCCACGCATCCGACTAGAATAGCCTAACCTGGCATAGCCAGAGCCAGAAAAAGTTCGCCACAAAGAACACAGAGAACACAGAGATTTCAAAAGAATAGATCCCTCTTTGTGTTCTTTGTGTCCTTTGTGGTAAAAATTCTTGCACAAAAAACAAGGATTTCGCTGGGTAGGTACTAAAATCACGGGAATGAGGTTTTACGTTTATGCCGCCGACTGAAATGCAGGCCGAATCCACCAACCCAGGGGATGCCAAGCTATTGATCGCCCCGGCCCGATCTCAGAACAGCTTTTGGGGTGATGTCTTCAAGGCCTTCCGGCGCAATCGATCGGCCAATGTGGGGCTGATCTCCCTGGTGATCTTGATCCTGATCGCAGTCATGGCCCCGGTGATCGCGCCCTACGATCCCACCCAGGTGTTGATCGGCATCGAAGATGTGAAGAAGCGCACGGCCCCGTGCATCCACCTCTTGGGCTGCCCGGAAGATCAACCCCAGCACATCATGGGCACGGATGGCAATGTGCGAGACCAGTTTAGCCGCATCATTTACGGCTCCCGCATCTCCCTCTCCATCGGCTTCAGCACCGTGGGCTTTGCCATCATCATCGGCACCCTGTTGGGAATTGTGGCCGGCTATGTGGGGGGATGGACCGACAACATCATCATGCGCTTGATGGATGTGCTGCTGGCCTTTCCCGCGCTCTTGTTGGCCATTGCCATCGTCTCCGTCTTGGGACCGGGGCTGGTCAATGCCCTGCTGGCCATCGCCATTGTCTCGATTCCGGGCTATGCCCGAGTCTCCCGGGCCAGCGTGCTGTCCATCAAAGAGCAGGAATTTATCACCGCCTCCCGGTCGGTGGGCAGCCAGCCCCAACGCTTGCTCTTCCGCCACATCCTCCCCCACGCCCTCACCCCGCTGATCGTGCAGGGCACCCTGGGCATCGCCACGGCCATCCTGGATGCCGCCGCCCTCTCCTTCCTGGGCTTGGGTGCCCAACCGCCCCTGCCCGAATGGGGATCCATGCTGGGGGCGGAGCGCAACCAGGTTTTCAGCGCCCCCCACCTGGTCTTCTTCCCCGGTCTGGCCATCATGTTCACGGTCCTCAGCTTCAACCTGCTGGGGGATGGTCTGCGAGACGCCCTGGATCCCCGACTGCGCTCATAGGGCAGACTGCCGG
Organism: Caldilineaceae bacterium; assembly: GCA_018003515.1. Classification (GTDB taxonomy): domain Bacteria; phylum Chloroflexota; class Anaerolineae; order Caldilineales; family Caldilineaceae; genus JAGNDO01. The sequence goes on along the minus strand of JAGNDO010000008.1, from coordinate 79,047 downwards.
ATTGCAATCGTCCTCCCCCCGCCCCCCGGCCCCCAATTCTGGGGGAGATCGTGGACAGTTCCCCCCAAGGTTGGGGGGCGGGGGGACGGGGAGATGCGTGGTTACGCCGAATTGTAAATTGCCCCACCAAATTGGAAGCTAGCCCCGTTGTCATCCGGCCCCGGATGTAGTAAAACCTGTGTGCAGTGTATGTCCTATTGGCCTCATCGCGGCCCATGACACTGCGCCAAACCGTTCAAACCCAACACACAATCAACAGGAGAAGATCGACTATGTCCCGCACAGTTACACTCAAAGGCAACCCCGTTTCGGCCATCTATGGTGAGCCGCTCCAAGTTGGACAAGCAGCCCCGGCCGCGGCTGGGCGCAACAACGCCTTCAGCACGGCCACCTTCGATGTAATCAACGACACCCAGGGCAAAATCCGGGTACTCAACTTCGTCCCCAGCCTGAACACGGGGATCTGCGACGCCCAGACCCGGCGCTTCAATGTGGATCTGGATCAGCTCAAGGAGCAGGTGGCCGTGGTGACCATCAGCGTGGATCTGCCCTTTGTGCAGAAAAACTGGTGCGGTGCCGCCGGCCTGGAGGAGGCCATCATGGTCTCCGACTATTTCGACATGGCCATCGGCAAGGCATACGGCACCTATCTCCTGGATCTGCGCTTGGAGCAACGGGGCATTGTGGTGGTGGACGCCGAAGGCACCGTACGCTACACCGAATACTGCCCAGAGATCGGCATGCACACGGACTATGACGCCGCCCTGGCGGCGGTGAAGGCGTTGCTGTAAGTTCTATCGAGTATCGAGTATCGACCATTGCTACTCGATACTCGATACTCAATTCCCAACCAAAACCCATCGTCCACAGAAGGGGAAGCCATGCAGAAGATCATCAAGGAAGCGCCCAAGATAACCAGCAAGACGCGTCTGTTGAATTTTCCGTGGTGGATCGTGATCATCATCTTGATCGGCATTGGCATCTTCTTCAGCATTGTGGGCAACGACATCTATCAAGATGCCTTCCGCTGGATCGCCCCCGGTGTTGTGCTTACCCTGCAAGTCACGATTATCTCCTATGTGCTGGCCGTCCTCATCGGGCTGATCTTTAGCCTCATGCGTCTCAGCAAGAACCCGGTGATCTACGCCTTCTCCACCCTCTATGTGGAGATCATGCGCGGTCTGCCCATGCTGGTGATCATCCTCTATGCCGGTTTTGTGATCGGGCCGGGCATTCGGGACGCCACCCAGGGGGCCGTGGACCCGTCCATGCTGTGGCGGGCCATCGTCGGGTTGGCGATGGGCTATGGGGCCTATATTTCCGAGGTCTTCCGGGGGGGCATCCAGTCCATCGGCACGGGGCAGATGGAGGCCGCCCGTAGCCTGGGCATGACCTATATGCAGTCCATGCGTCTGGTGATCCTGCCCCAGGCCATCCGCATCATCCTGCCGCCCTTGGGCAACGACCTGATCGCCATGCTCAAGGACAGCTCCCTGATCTCGATCCTGGCCCTGGAAGACACCTTGCAGTTGGGCCGCCAGTTTATCAGCCGCAGCTTCCGGGCCTTTGAAGGCTACAACACCGTGGCCATCATCTTCCTGCTCATGACCTTGACCCTCTCCTTGGGGGTGCGCTGGCTGGAAGGCCGCATGGAGACCAAGTCTCGCTAAAGTTTCATTTGAATTTTATCTGATTAGAATCAGGAGCAATACCGTATGATGACAGGGTTGATCGTGGTTGTCGCCGCAGGTCTGGTGGGCTATCTGCTAGGATCCCTCCCCATAGGCTATTTGGTCTGCCGGCTGTATGGCGTGGACATCCGCACGGTGGGCAGTGGACGCACGGGGGGCACCAATGCCTGGCGGGCCGCCGGGCTGAAGGCCGCCATCCCCACGATTTTGGGGGATGCGGGCAAGGGGGCATTGGCCATCCTTTTGGTCAACTATGCGGTCGATCTCTGGTTCCCCAGCATGGGTAGCCTGACCAAGGAGCTGGCTGCGGCCCTGGCTGGCGGCGCGGCCGTATGGGGCCACAACTGGTCCATCTTCCTCAAATTCAAGGGCGGTGCCGGCGGGATCACTGCGGCCGTCACCTGTTTGGCCCTCTTCCCCCTGGCCGGGGGCATGGTCGCCCTGGTGGGGGCCCTGGTGATCTGGTGGACACGGATGGCCTCGGTGGGCACCTTTGCCGTGGGGGCCACCGCTTTTGCCTCCCTGACCATCCTGGCCCTGGCCGGGGATGCGCCGGGGGCGTATATCCTCTTTGGCATCATGGCCTTGGCGGCCATCTTCATCTCCCTGCGCCGCAACCGGGAGAATGTGCGGGACGGCAAGGAACGGGTGATCACCATTTGGTAGGTGGTTGATTGACTGGTGAATTGGGCAGGAATGGGGACGCAGCCTTGAGAGGGCCGGTGTCTCCATTTTTTTTTGCAAAAAGGAGGGGACTGTAGGGCGCATCTACGGAAACATACTGAGAGACCGGCAGGGCTGACTGTGCTAGAATGAAGATCATCAGCTCAGAGAAGGTAGAAAAATTACTTATTTGTGAACATCGGTGCCCAAATGAACACCTTCAGTCTTAGTCCCGGTCCCGGTCCCGGTCTCGGTCCCAGTCCTAGTCTCGACCAGGGCGTGAACCCAACGCCGAACGTCCAACTTAGCATACCGGCTGCCCTGATCCGCACAGATGGGACATTTTTGATCATGGATGCCACCCCTGCCGCTGCCAAGCTGTTGGGGTATGCCGATGCCAGGGATCTGACCGGTATGGGATTGGCCGCTTTCTTTGTCCATGCCGCTGACTTTGCCGCCTTCCACGCCAAGCTCTCTTTTCAACCCCAATCTCGGCACCTAGCCTCAGACTTGAGATCCACGCAACAGAGCGATGCACTGCTAATCGACCGTCAGGGCGACCGTCATCCCGTCCGCTTGGTGGCCCAGATGCAATGGACGGCGGATGGGGAATTGGTGGAGATGCAGACCAGTTTGGTTGATCTGTCGGTGCAACAGGCCCAACTGGAGCAGTTATACGCCTCGGATCTGCAACTGCGTCTGTTGATGGAGAACACCCAAAGTATCATTTTCAATATCGACACCACCACCACCCGCATCACAACGCTCAATCCCGCCTTTGAAACCATCACCGGCTGGGCGCGCAGTGAATGGATCGGCAAATCCTTTACCCCCCTCGTCCATCCCGACGACCTGGCTTTGGCCCTCACCATCGTGCGGGCGGCGGTGGCCGACAAGAGAGCCCCCATCTTTGAACTGCGCTTGCGTGCTCGATCTGGCCAATATGTCACCGTAGAATTTTCCACGGCCATCCACCAGCGCAACGGCGAAGTGGTCAACTGGCTTGGCATTGCCCATGACATCACCGCCCGCAAACAGGCCGAAGCCGCCACCAAACACTACTTGCAACGGCTGCAAACCCTGCACAAGATCGACCGAGCCGTGCTACTGGTACAATCGCTCCAAGAAGTGGCCTTTGTGGCCCTCAGCCACCTGACCAATCTGGTCCAGTGCGACTATGCCAGCATCATGATCCTGGATTTTGACGCCGACGAGGCCGAGATCGTCACCGAATATCGGGACGGTCAACTGTTGTTGGGCGAGGGAGATCGCTTGCACATCAGCGATCTGGCCATCCCGGAGCTATTTTTACAGGGAGATCCCAGTTATGTCACCCGCATGTCCGAAAACGCAGACGCCCACCCCGATCGGGATGGGGCAATCCATTTTGCCCTGCGCAGCATCCGGGGCCAAGCGATGCGATCGATCCTCAACCTGCCTTTGCTCTCCAGAGATGTGATGGTGGGGGTGTTGACCCTGGCCAGTTATCACCCTGACACCTTTTCCGGGGAGACCCAAGAGGTGGCCGGAGAAGTAGCCAACCAATTGGCGGTCAGTCTGCAAGGGGTGCAGTTGCTGGAGGCGACGCAAAAAGCCCGGCGCATGGCAGAAACCCTGGGCGAAGCCAGCATGGCCCTCACCCAGACCCTGCAAGTGGACCTCATGCTGGAGCGGCTGCTGGATTATCTGCATCGCCTGGCCCCCTACAACGCCGCCGCGGTCTTTTTGTTGGACGGGGAGAGCCTGCGTCTGGCCAAAGCCCAGCAACCCGCCAACCCCACCCTGGCCGGAAGCGCCCTGGCCCAGGATCTGCCCTTGGCGGACTATCCGGGGCTGGCCCGCATTTTGGAAAGCGGGCGCACCGTGGCCTTTGATGATGTGACAACGCTCTCTGGCAATGACAAAGCCGGTGACGGCAAAGCTGGCCCTGGGGAGGATGCCGACGTTGCGGCGTGGAGCAGATGGCCCCACTCCCCAAATATGCGCAGTTGGTTGGGCGTCCCTCTGATCAGCCAAGGCCAGCACTTGGGTCTCTATTTGATCGAACATGGCTCGGTAGGCTTTTTCTTGGATCAGCACATTCGGGCGGCGGAGGCCCTGGCGGCCCAGACCGCCATTGCCCTGGCCAACGCCCGTCTGCTGGAAGAGCGTCAGCAATATGCCACCCTTTTGGAAGATCACGTCCGGGATCGTACGGCGGCCTTGGAGCGATCCAACGATCTGATCGCCGCCTTGAGCCAGGTAGCCACACGCGTTCAGGGCAGTTTGGACCCACAAAAGGCTATCGAAACCCTGGGCCAGGAGTTGCAGAATCGATTGGGGGTCTCCAGCACAGTCGCCCTGCTGGATGCATCATCCCAGGCCTTGGACATTCGCTATTCCACCCAGGATGCCCGCACCCTGGATATTCTGAACCGCATTGCGACGCAGGATGGCAGCGGCCACAGATTGACCCGATCCCACTGGCCTCTGTTTACGGATCTGGTGGATCAAAAGCGCACGCTCTTCTTGCCCGATGCCCTCTTGCGGGCGTATGGCGAGTTTTTTGACATGGCAGATCTGGGGTTCGAGCCGATCCTGGCGGCATCGGGTATCACCCAGGAGATCAAAAGCATCTTCTTGCCCCTGCTGATCGAGGAGCGGGTGCTGGGGGTGCTGTTGCTGTGGGGCGAATCCTTGCGCGAGGTTGACATCCCGGCGGTGACGATCTTTGCTGGCCAAATCGCCACGGCCCTGGAGATGGCCCGTCTGCACGCCCAAGTCCAGAGCCAGCGGGTGGCGGAGCAGGAGGCCCTTTTGCGGCTCTCCCAGGCCCTGTTGGGCGAGGTGGATGTGGATGCCACCAATCAGCAAGCCCTGGCCATTGTGGACGACATCTTCGCACCAGATCTGGCGGCCATCATGTTTTTGGATGATGATGGGGACCAGGTGGTCTTGCAGGCCGGGCTGGGCTGGAAGGAAGGGCAACTGGGTACACAGATCGATCTGGCCGCAGACTCCATTATCGCCCACGGTTTGCAGACCAACCGCCCGGTGGTGGTGAAGGATGCGGCCACCGAAAGCCGCTTCACCCTGCCCGCCCTGGTGATGGCGCAAGGGGTTGTCAGCGGCATCAGCACCCCCATGATCGCCGGCCATCAACGGCTGGGGGTGTTGGGGATCTATTGGCGAACACCCCGCTCCGTGACCGGAGACGAAAGCCGGTTATTGGCCCTGATCAGCAACACGACCGCCCAATCCATCGTGCGCGCCCGGCTCTACGAAGCCGAACAGCAAGCGCGCCGGGTGGCAGAGATCCTGCGCTCGGCCAACATGACCCTGACCCAATCTCTGGAACTGGACACCGTGCTGGATACCCTGTTAGCCACGGTCCGCGAACTGATCCCCTTTGATTCGGGCAATGTTATGTTGTTGGACAAGGACAAGCGCATAAGCGTGGTGGCAGCCACAGGCTATTCGCCTGGGTATGACCAAGGCAATGAAGAGTACGTCAGTTTTGACAGCCAAACCAATAAATCCCTGGCCCGGGCCATAGGCCAGCGTACCGGCTATTTCATTCCTGACACCCGGCAAGATGCCACGTGGGAATGGACAGAGATCGGCCAGCATGTGCGCAGTTGGCTTTGTATGCCCCTGATCGCCCGGGGCGATGTGGTGGGCGTCTTCAGCCTGGACAAGGCCGAACCGGGTTTCTTCACCGAGGAACATCTGCGGATGGCCGAGACTTTGGGAGCGCAGGCGGCCTCGGCCATCCAGAACGCGTTGCTCTATAGCGAAGTCACCGAAGGCCAGGAGCGGCTGCGCGTCTTGACCCGGCGGCTGGTGGATGTGCAGGAAACCGAGCGATCCAGGGTGGCCCGCAGTCTGCACGAGGGGGTGGGGCAACATCTGACCGGTCTTAGTCTTGGCCTCAAAGCCGGTACAAAGGCCAAGCCCGAGGGGATGTATCGGCAACTGGTCATGGCCAAGTCGATTGTGGACGAATTGACCGCCCAGGTGCGGGAGATGTCTTTGGCCCTGCGTCCCACCCTGTTGGACGACATGGGGCTCTATCCGGCTTTGGACTGGCTCTTTGAACGGCACACCAAACAGACCGGCCAGCGCATCGCCTTTACCCACAATGAGTTGGCTGATCGGCGCTTTAATCCAGCCGTGGAAACCGCTATTTTCAGGATCATTCAAGAGATATTGATCGATGTCGTGGACGCGCAACTGAAGGATCATGATCCTCTGATGACGATCCCCGGCCAGATAGAGTCCATGCTTTCTGTGCGGGTATGGCATCAAGACAAGAGGCTGCATTTCGCCTTTCAGGATCAAGATCCAGCATCAGGATTGACCCAAGCTTTGGGCGATGATAATATTAGCAACTTGTACAGTCTGCAAGAGCGGGCGATTCTGTTGGGCGGGAAGCTGGTCATGCAGACAGAGGCGGATCAAAGATCTTTTGTCACCGCCTTTTTCCCCCTTGACCGATCGGGGGATCACTGAAACTATCCACAAAATTCGCCCCAAACGGGTCAAGTAGTCCCAATTGCCTAGTTTCAATTTACGTATTTCCATGTAGTCTTTGGATACCACAGCAACCGAGAAAAAGTGATTCACCCCACCGGGGGCTGGGACACGAGACATCCAACACTTTGGGTCATTGACTAGATTAACGATTTGTTGAAGGGAAAAGAGGAGCAACTATGTCGGTATCAATCGTTCTCGCAGATGATCATCATGTGGTGCGCCAGGGATTACGGGCGCTGTTAGAGGCCGAGCCTCATTTCTTTGTCAAAGGAGAGGCCGGGGATGGGCTGACTGCCCTTCAACTAGTAGAAAATCTGCGCCCGGATGTCTTGGTCCTCGATCTGATGATGCCAGGGTTGAATGGGTTGGAGGTGACCCGACAAGCCACCAAGCTCTCTCCGGCTACCAAAATCATCATCCTTTCCATGCACGCTGGCGAAGCCTACGTTCTGGAAGCCCTGCGCAATGGGGCCTATGGGTATGTGCTAAAGGATTCCGGGGCCGATGAGTTGGTGGAAGCCATCCACACCGTGATGGGCGGGCGACGATATCTCAGTTCGCCGCTTTCCGAACGAGCCATCGATCTGTATATCACCAAGTCGCAGGATCTGCCGGAAGATCCCTATGACAGCCTGACGACACGGGAACGGGAGGTGCTGCAATTGGCCGCCGAGGGCAACACCAACGTCCTGATCGCCGATCTGCTCTCCATCAGTCCCCGCACCGCCGAAACCCACCGGGCCAACATGATGCGCAAGCTGGATCTGCACAACTCCACCGAGCTGATCCGCTTCGCTCTGCAACGGGGTATCATCCCCATGACAGATTGACCCGCATTGCGGCCCACATTGCCACCCAGCCAGCCGCAATCGCGCCAGTTGAGAAGCACCAAACAGAAAGGGGAAGCCGACCGAGGGTCGGCTTCCCCTTTCTGTTTGTACTCGTTCACCCCCTCGCCCCCGGCACCCAATTCTGGCGGAGGTTGTGGACGGTTGCCCTCAAAGTTTTTTTGGGGGGGGTGATGACAACTACAGGAAATCTACGCAAAAATTACCCTAAACCCTAGGGTCTTCACGCATATCCATCCCCACAAGCTACGAGTAGAATGGGCCAATAGGGTTCATTATTTTATGTAAGTCATAAATGGTCAACATTTCACCACCCACACACATCATCATACACATCATCATACACATCATCACTGCCAACCTGTACCGGTGAAGAGGAGAGAAAATGCTTCGTTCAATTGTGGTCGCCGATGACCGCCAGCCTGTTCGAGTTGAGCTGCGCCGTCTACTGGAACAAGAGATGGATCTATACCTTGCGGGCGAGGCCAATGAGATCCGCTATATTTCTGAGCTTGTCCAGACTTTGCGGCCAGACATCTTGATTCTGAACATGCGTATGCTGGGGTCGGAGCCACAAGCTACCTTGGAGCATCTTTATGCCCTCTCTCGCAATACCCGAGTGATCTTGACGACTAGTCATCACGACGACGACAACGCGCAAGTTGCCTTGCGCAACGGCATTGCGGCCTATGTGTTGCGAGAGTCTTGCCTGCAGGAACTGGTGCGGGCCGTACGGACGGTTCTCTCCGGCTATCGTTTTCTGGGATCCCCCTTCTATGAGCGCGCCGTGGAAAGCTATATTTCCACAAAACGCTGTCTCTCCCCGGACCCATACCAGATGTTGGACTTCGAGTTTCAGCATTTTTATACGTAGTCTTCACACACAACACACATCCTGCCTCTGTCAGGGCAGAGGCAAAACGCAAAAGCACGGTCTCGGAGAACTTCGGGGCCGTGTTTTTATGTCCTGTTGAGTCGTCGATCCTGGGGAAAACGGAAGCCACCACCTCCCTTGCACAAAGTACGTAATCGTTCACGCCCCTCTGCCCCCCGGCCCCCAATTCTGGGGGAGGTCGTGGACAGTTCCCCCCAAAGTTGGGGGCCGGGGGGCGGGGGGCGGGGGCGTGAACGATTACCAAAATACGGGAGATCTATCCAATATCTGCGGAAACACCCTCATATCCTTACAAGTTGCTTTCAAGTATCATGTGCCTAGACATGTCCACAACCACATCTACAGCATCGGCAAGTTGGACATCAACGCTTCATTCAGCACAGCTGGGAAACAGAAAATGACCGCCAAGAGCCGAATCGCCCTCATCACCCTCACCATCGTTCTTCTCAGCTGGTTCGTCGTCCTGCCGGTGACCGCCCAAGGCGAGACCCCTGCGGCTTCTACGGCGGATGCGGTTCTGGTTCAATTTGATGCCCGCACCAGCGAGGCCGAGCGCACTGCGGCCATCGAAAGCATGGGCGGAACCTTGGTTGAGTGGTTGGCCCCCATCAAGGTGGCCCGCGTGCAGGTGACCGGCAAGACCATGAGCGCTGCGACCACCAACAGCGTTGACAAGAGCGCCCAGGTAGCCGCCCTGTTGACTTCAGCGCTAAACAGCAGCTACGTCGTCAAGGCCGAAATCGAAGGCACTGTACAGGCGACCTTCAGCCCCAATGACCCGTATTACTCCAACACCTCCTTTGTCTATTCCCCCCAAATGATCAACGCCCCAGGTGCCTGGGATTTCACCCTGGGCAACCCCAGCGTGGTCATCGCCATTTTGGACACGGGCGTTAACGCCAACCACCCGGAATTCGCCGGTCGCGTCCTGCCCGGCTACGACTTCATCAACAGCGACACGGACCCCGATGATGACAACGGCCACGGCACCCATGTGGCCGGAACCGCCGCCGCCGGCACCAACAATGGCATCGGCAATGTGGGCATCTGCGGTGGTTGTAGCATTCTGCCGGTCAAGGTTCTGAGCAACACCGGGGCGGGGCTGTGGTCCCAGGTTGCCAACGGTATCATCTACGCCGCCGACAATGGCGCAGACGTCATCAACCTGAGCTTGGGCGGATACTCCCCTAGCAGCACCATGTTGACCGCCGTCGAATATGCCCAGCAAAAGGGTGTCTTGATCATCGGTGCCGCCGGCAACGACAACCGCAATGATAATTTCTACCCCGCTGCGTTCCCCAACGTGATAGGCGTAAGCGCCACAACCAGAAATGACACACGCTGGGCGTTGAGCAATTTTGGGGATTACATAGACGTTGCCGCCCCTGGGGACACAATCTTTAACACGTTCAATGACCTGCACAATTACTATGGCGGCTACGCTTTCTATAGCGGCACCAGCATGGCTGCTCCACATGTGGCCGGTCTGGCTGGCCTGCTGTTTAGCCAGAATCAGAACCGCACCGCCATGCAGGTAAGCTACCTGATTACCAGCACAGCCAAAGATCTGGGCACCCTGGGCTGGGATGCCCTCTTCGGCTGGGGTCGCATTGATGCCGGAAAGGCCTTGGCCCAGGATGCAACGCCCACGGGTCTGTTGAGAGGGATGGCGTGGCTGGACATCAATGGCAATGGCTTGCTGGATGTCTATGAGGACGGCGGCGTAGGCCAGATAGCCGTGTGGGTGACCAACACCGCCACCAACCAGGTTTACACGGTCAACACCACAAGCAGCGGCCAGTGGAGCGTGGGCGAACTGCCCGCCGGCAACTATTTCGTGCAGATAGCGGTTCCCACGGGTACCTACTTCACGACCACCGCCACCAGCATCAACACCACCTTGACCAATGGTGAGCAAAAGTCTGGGCTGAACTTTGGTCTGACCAGCACACTACCTGTCACTTCCATCAGCAATTTCCAGGTCATGCGTGATGCCGACCATGTCATAGTGGAATGGATCATCACCCGAAACGAAGTCCAGAGCATGACGATTGAGCGCTCCACCCAGATCAACGGCCCCTTCACCAACGTCGGCGAGATGCTGACCCAGGTGGTCGGCACCAACACCATGATTCGGGTCACCGATCAACTGCCTGCGGAACTGGCCGATGCCACCCTCTATTATCAGTTGCGAGTCCAGCCCACAAATCTGGTAGTTGGCCCCATGATTTCAATGGGTGCCAGCGGCACCCATAAGATTTTCCTGCCCATGGTCGTCCGCTAAACAATCCGGAAATTGATAACGAATTTCTCCCCACCGGAGACTTCGAGGAAACAACCATGAATCGGCTCAACACCAGGCCAACCCAACCCCAAATAGCCATCCGGTTTAAGGGTCTCGCTGTCAATTGGGCAACGAGATGCAATACCGTCAATCGCTCATCCTCGTCCAACACCGGTCTGCCCGATGCCACACGCTTTGGGCGACTTCACCAGACCAGGAACCACTTCCTTGGCCTCGACAATGCTCAGGGGGCTGCCCAGGCTAGCCTCCTTCTGAAGAGCAATGAGTTGGATGAGGCCTGCGCGCTGGCCAATCAGATTGGCAACAAGCTATCCGACCCGATCTTTGTCAAAGATAGACAGGGGCGCTATCTAGCCGCCAATACGGCCCGGCTACAAGCGCTGGGCTTGGTCACTGTGACGCAGATCTTGGGGCGCACAGATGCAGAATTGTTGCCCGCAGATCAGGCTACCTTGATCGACCAGGCGGAGCAGCAGGTCTTTCTGAGTGGGCAGGGTATCGAGAATCAGGAAGAAGTCCTGGCAAATCTTGGGACCGGGACCAATCTTGACCAGCGCTATTTCTTGACCAGCCGCATTCCTCTTCGGGATGAGCGCGGCCAGGTGGTGGGGTTGCTGGGGTTGGGCAAAGAGATCACTGAAATGAAGCGAGCCCAACGCCAGGTAGGGCAAGCCAAGGCCGAAGCGGAGGCCGCCAATCTGGCCAAGAGTCTCTTCCTGGCCAATATGAGCCACGAACTGCGTACACCCCTCAACGCCATCATCGGCATGACCGGACTGTTGCTGGAATCCTCTCTGACCAACGAGCAAGAAGAGTTCTTGAACATCGTTCAGGCAAGCGGGGATACCCTGATCACCCTGATCAACGACATTCTGGATCTGAACAAGATCGAAGCCGGCAAGATGGAACTGGAGACCATGCCCTTGGATCTGCGCTCCATCATCGAGGAAGCGCTGGATCTGGTGGCGGCCCGAGCTTCGGCCAAACGGTTGGATCTAGCCTATATCATCGAAGATGGCACGCCGGGCACAATTTTGGGCGACCCCACCCGCCTGAGCCAGATTTTGGTGAATTTGCTCTCGAACGCAGTCAAGTTTACCGACCACGGCGAGGTCGTGGTCTCTGTGGCAGCCCAGCGGGCGGCACAGGGTAGCGGAATCTACGAATTGCGTTTTGCCGTGCGGGACACGGGCATCGGCATCGACCAAGAGAAAATCGACCACCTTTTCCAACCCTTCACCCAATTGGGCGCTGCCACCACTCGTCTCTATGGAGGCACCGGATTAGGGTTGGCCATCAGCAAGCGATTGAGCGAGCTGATGGGTGGTCGAATCTGGGCGGAGAGTCGCCCTCAGCAAGGGTCCACCTTCTACTTCACCGTTATCGCCCAAGCTGCGCCCAGCCAGATCAAGGTCTATTTGCAGAGTACGCAGCCGGAGTTACGGGGCAAGCATATTCTGATTGTGGACGACAATAGCACCAACCGGCGCATTTTGAAGAAACAGACCGAATCTTGGGGCATGAAGGCCAGCACCGCCCACTCCGGGACACAGGCACTGGCTTGGCTGGCTCAAGGGACTCGCTTCGACCTGGCTATTCTGGACATGAAAATGCCCGACATGGATGGGGTCATGTTGGCCAAGGCATTGCGCAAAGCGCTTCCATCCCCCCACTTGCCGCTGATTTTGCTCTCCTCCATGGGATCTCCAGGACTCAGCACAGCGGGGGAGGGGTCCGATCTCTTCCAGGCCACTGTCACCAAACCCATCAAGCCATCCCAGTTGTACAACGTGTTGATGGAAACCCTGCAATCTCACTCTTCATCCCTGCGGCGCCCCGCCACCGGGCAGATGGCAGAGACCGATCTGGGCCAAAGGCATCCCCTGCACATCCTGCTGGCCGAGGACAACGCCATCAACCAGAAGGTAGCCCTGCACATGCTCCATCACCTGGGCTATCAAGCCGATTTGGCCGGAGACGGCACCCAGGTTCTGGAAGCTTTGGAAAAGAAGCAGTACGACCTCATTTTTATGGATGTTCAGATGCCTATGTTGGACGGCCTGGCAGCCAGCCGCATCATCCACCAGCGCATGGCCGACGCCCAGCGTCCGCGCATTGTGGCCATGACGGCCAACGCCACCGAATCTGACCGCCAGGCCTGCCTGGATGCGGGCATGGATGACTATATCAGCAAGCCGTTCCAAATCGACCGCCTGGCGACCGCGCTCAAGCAGTGTTCGGCCCAGATGTCGGTCGTTTCTGGCACGGATGCGGATGCGAACACGGATACAGACAAGGTCAGCCCAGCCCCCAGCGGAGGGAAGATCCCCCACGCCCGCATCAACCCGCGCAACAACGGTACCGGCCCCCTGCCCAGTCGGTCCGAAACCGTGCGCCCGGTGGACCCCGAAACGTTCCATCGCCTCTACGACTTCATCGGGGATGACCCGGAAACTCTGGCCGAGTTGATTCTCAGCTTTATCACCGACACATCCAAACTGGTTGACCGCATGGTGGCGGCCCTGCCCACCCAAGATACCCAAACCCTGACCCGCACAGCCCACACCTTGAAATCAGGCAGCGCCATGTTTGGTGCCCTCACCATGTCCACCCTCTGCCAGGATGTGGAGAGCCTGGGTCACAGCGGCAAGATGACGGAAGTGACCCAGAAGGTGGGGTTGTTGGAGGCTGAATTTGGCCGTGTGCGGTCTTATCTGGAACATCGTCATCTGCACCGGACCCACTGATTCAGCCCGCACTCTGGCCAAGTTGCGTTGCATGCGTCAGCCAATCTAGCGTCACCCAACACCCGACGGGTTAGCCCATCGGGTGTTTGCTTTGGGCGTCTGCACCCAGAGAGGGCGGATTGCGTTGATCCGGCGTGGTGCGCCCCCAACTCTATTACCCACTTCATAGCTTCACAGGGCTTGTCACGCCATAATTTATCATCTACAATAGACCGTATGTAAAGTGAACCTACGTATATTCTTTAGTTTTTGGTACCTACCAACCCCACCCTAGCCCTCCCCAATCCTTGGGTTGAGTTGGCCGAATGGCCGTATCGAAACCTGGGGAGGGCTAGGGTGGGGTTGGTAGGTACAGTTTTTTGGTTGATTGGCCTATCCGGGATCAGGTTGGCGACAGTGCGTATCCAACTGCCCTTTGATACGTCATCAACCTTGATTGCAGACCACATAGAAACTCAAAAACAATGGAAGGCGGATCATTCATGCCAGACAACATTTCAGAATCCATCGCCATGCAACAGACCCCAAAAATCCGCATTGTGATTGCCGATGACCACGCGGTTGTGCGCGAAGGCATTCGGGCCTTGATCGAAAGCACTCCAGATATGGATGTGGTTGGCGAGGCCAAGGATGGCGTGGAGGCCATGCTCAAGTCCCGGGCCGCCCGGCCGGATGTTGTCCTATTGGACATGATGATGCCGCGCATGAATGGCCTGGAGGCTATCAGCGCCATCAAGACAGAGCTGCCCAACACCCGGATAATCATTCTGACCAGCTTTTCGGATGACGACCAAGTCCTGGCAGCCATCCGGGCCGGTGCCTTGGGCTATTTGCTCAAAGACTCCTCGCCCCGGGATCTGTTGCAGGCAATCCGTGATGTCTTCGCCGGCAAATCGTCGCTGCATCCCAGCATTGCGCTCAAATTGATCCAAGAGATCAACCGCCCCTCAGCCATGCCGACGGACACAGAGCTGACCGATCGGGAATTGCAAATTTTGAAACTGGTGGCCCAGGGGCTCTCTAACCAGGATATTTCGGCAAGCTTAACCATTAGTGAGCGGACGGTAGGCACCCACATCAGCAATATTCTGAACAAACTCCAGCTTTCCAACCGCACCCAGGCCGCGCTCTATGCATTGCGTAAAGGGATTGCCATTTTAGATTCCGAATAACCAACACCTTCCTCCGCCCACGCCCTCTCCACGCCTGCAATCCCATCTACTTTCCTCACTGCTTCGTCTTTGCTTACCCTCAATTCTGATTCTCTCTCGCTGCAACTGATTTGTTTCTCTGTCACGACCTGGGTGATCGGTCTTGGGCTGTGCCTACGTATTTTCCCGCATAGTCTCACTCAGGAAAATGCAGGGATTTACCTAGAGAAAGCCCGTAGTTTATAGGATGTGTAACCTTCCCGTCTATGAGAAACTATTGCAGTAGTCGGGTTGCGCTGACGATTACCCAGCGTTTGACGGCTTCACCGGAAAATGTTGGATAAACCACCCGTGGCATAGGTTCATGGGTTCAAACCCTCGATCTAATGCAAAGGATGCCAAGATATGGAGATATTTAGCACTGCCAGGCCCATGCCCCGGGTAAACGTTAGCGGCCTGCCCAGCAATGGTGTGCAGCCTGTTTTCATTCCCGTCAATCATGGAAACAGCAGCGCTCCCCAATCTGGGGCGCTCAGGGCACGCATTCTCTATCTTGAGGATGAAAAAGATTTGGTCACGCTGGTGCAGTTGATTTTCTCTCGCCAGGGTTACCAAATTATCGGAGCCCGCACCATCGCCCAGGCCAAGGATCTCATTGAGCGCGAAAAGATCGACCTCTTCTTTGTGGATCTAAATCTCCCGGATGGGACCGGTTGGGAGATGTTGGACTTTTTGAATCAGCATGAGAAATACGCCAAGACCCCCAAAATCATCATGTCCGCCCAGGTGATGGACCAAAAACGCCAGATGGAGACCGGCAGTGAGAAGCGGTATGCGGCCGTTGTCAGCAAACCCTTCCAGGTCAACGTATTGATCGATGTGACCCAACGACTCTTGGGCCTCCCCCGCTCAACCCATTAGCCCCCCCCCCCTCTCTCTCTCTCTCTCTCTCTCTCTCTCTTGAAAGCGACCCCATCCCTGTGATGGGGTCGCTTTCATTTGGGTCTGTTTATTTCGTCTTGGTCAGCCCACCTAATTTCATTGTAAAAAGCATCAAAACCCGCTACAATACAGAAACGATGCTGTTCATTCGTAATCCTTGCCCCCACGGCTCCCCGCCCCCCCCTGGCCCCCCAACTTTGGGGGCCGGGGGGCCGGGGGGGAATGATTACCTTCATTCTCAAAAAAACAGGAGATCTCTTGAACATCTTGATCCTTGGGGCCGGTGCCATTGGTTGCCTGATCGGTGGCAAGCTGGCTCAAAATGGCGATTCTGTGATTCTGGTCGGCCGTCCCGCCCTGGCCCAGGCTGTCCACGCCGCCGGTCTGCGCATTGAGGAGGCCGCAGAGACCCAGCGCATCGACAATCTGGGCATTGTGGTCAGCGTAGCCGAAGCGTTCACCTTGGCCATGGAGATGGATGTGGCCTTCGATCTGGCCATCATCACGGTCAAGAGCTATGACACGGATGGGGTGGCGAGTGAGCTGGCCGCGGCGGTGGCCGCAACCGGCGTCCCCGCGCCCGTGATCTTGAGTCTGCAAAATGGGGTGGGCAACGAAGAACGGTTGGCCGCCCTGGTGGGCAAAGACCATGTGATCGCCGGCTCCATCACCGCACCGGTCTCGGTCTTGGCCCCTGGCCACATCCGCGTGGAGAAGTCGGACTATAGCATCAGCCTGGCCGCCTGGGATGAGACCAATCCCCCCTACAACCTGAAGGAGAGCGTGGTCGCGCTGGAACGGGCGGGCATCCGCGTCCACATGCGCCCAAATGCCCAAGACATGAAGTGGACCAAACTGCTCATGAATATGATGGGGAACGCCCTGTGCGCCATCTTGGACGAGCCGCCCAAAGAAGCGTTCACCGACCCCCGCATGTTGAATCTGGAAATCGCGGCCTGGCGGGAGACCTTGGCGGTGATGGCCCACACGGGCATTCGGCCCCTGAACATGGACCCTTATCCCCTGGGGCGGTTGGCTCCCCTGATCCGCCATGCACCCAAGGGCTTGTTGCGCATAGCCCTGAGACGCATTGTGGGCGGAGCCAGAGGCAGCAAAATGCCCAGCCTGCACATGGACCTGAGCCGGGGCAAAGCTCACAACGAAGTGGCCTGGCTCAATGGCGCGGTGGTGCGTCAGGGGCGGGCCACGGGGATTCCCACCCCCATCAATGCCCTGCTCAACGACACACTCCTCACCCTGGCCAGCAACGGGGAGGAGTGGGAGGGATGGCGTCACAACCATGATCGATTGTGGCAAACCGCGGGATTAGCGGAATCATAAGGGCAACAAAGGGAGAAAGCGATGCGACTTCAAGGAAAACGAGTGGCTTTTTTGGTCGGTCCAGGCTTTGAGGATTTGGAGTTTTGGGTGCCGGTCATGCGTCTACAGGAGGAAGGGGCCCAGGTGATCGTGGTGGGCCTCAAGGCTGGGGAGCGCTATACGGGCAAGGTCGCCCTGCAAGCCACGGCGGACGTGGGCTGTGACGATGTGAATCCAGCCGACTTTGACGCCGTGGTGGTGCCCGGCGGCTGGGCACCGGATAAAATTCGCCGCTACCCTGGGGTGAAACGGCTGGTCAAAGAGATCTATGCGGCTGGCAAGCCTGTGGGGATGATCTGCCACGCCGGGCTGGTGGGCATCAGCGCCGGCATCGTGGCCGGTCATGAGGCCACCGGCAGCGAAGGCATCAAAGACGACCTGCTCAATGCCGGGGCCACCTGGCGGGACGAAGCCGCCTTTCGCAGCGGCAACCTGGTTTGGGGCCGAGTCGTGGCCGACATCCCCGACTTTTGCCGAGAGTTGGTCGCGGCCATCGCAGAGGGGTGAGGTGGGGAGACAAGGAGACAAGGAGACAAGGAGACAAGGAGACAAGGAGACAAGGAGACAAGGAGACAAGGAGACAAGGAGATGGGGAGATGAGCAATAAAGAGCGATCCCCCCGCTTCACAACAAATTACTCATCACTCTATCTCTATCTCTATCTCTATCTCTATCCTTCAAACCCCGGCCCCACCACAGCGATCAAGATCAGGGCCAGCAGGGCGAAGACAGCAAATTCGATCAACACCCGGCGGGTCAGACCGGCCTGAAGCCCTTGTTGGGCCAGCCCCACCACCAAATAGAAGATCAACGTCAGGATCAAGCCGCCGGTCAAGCCTGGCAGCAGCCAATAGTTGAGCGCCCAGGTGATCTGCCCCAAGATGGCCCCGGTGATGGCGGCATACATAAAAACATGCCGAGGACGCACGGCATGGGTGCGCAGCAGTTCCACCGCCAGCAACATGGCCGTCAACGCCACCAAGCTGCCAGACAGCAAACTACGGGTGCGGGTTTGATAGACCAGCAAAAAGAGCAGCAACGCTGATCCATAGGTCAGCACATTGAGCAGAATGCGTGCCCGCCGAAAACCGGAACGCCCTCGCTCCACACTGCCGTGCAGCAGGGCCAGGGCCAGGGCAAAGATGATCCCCACAAAGAGCAAGGCCAGGGCTTGAATCAGGCGGCTGGGGGCCAGGGGCAAGAGCAGGGCGGAGATCACCACCAAGGCCGCGGGCAGCGCCCAGAACATCCACGTCACCCGCACACCGGTCAACGTGGGCAATGAGTGCAGGATGGGGTGGGTACGCACCACGCTCTCGGCCAATGTGGCCGCCATCACCGCCAGAAGAACCGCCATCAACGTCGTGGCCGTTATCGTCAAGCTGATTGGGGAGCCCAACACCCAAGTTTCCAGATTGATGGGGTCCAGACGCAAAAGCAGACTGGCCCCCAGACCAAGCACGATCAAGGCGGCGGCCACCCCGATCCGGTCCCACAGATCATCCACAGGTTGATCCGCCCGGCTGTCGAACTTGAACCAAGGATGGTTCATCACCAGCCGGGTCAATCGTTGGCCCAGTTGGCCCAGTTGACCAAGTTTACGGCGGCTGTCCGCCAAAGCTTTGGGTGATACAGGAAGTGAGCGCATAGGCAAAATTGTAGCCTTGGCCCCTATCTGTGTCAACTTAGGGCTGGTGGTTACGTAATTTGGAGATTGAGAGATTGGGAGAGTACCGAGACAGAATCGCCCAATCACCCGCCCCCTAGCCCCCCAACTTTGGGGGAACTGTCCACAACCTCCCCCAGAATTGGGGACCGGGGGGCCAAGGGATGTGAACGATGACCGCCCAATCTCCCAATCTCTCAATCTCAACTCACATCGAAACCCATCACCGAAACCCGCCATGATCCCATGCACCTTTGAAAACTTTGACATCACCATCCAGGGCAACCACCGCCCCTTCCTCACCACCGTGACCTATCGAGGCCAGAGTGCGGAGGGCAAGTTTGACCAGGAGAGTACCCTGGCCGAATGGCAGGACTTTGACGCCCAGGCCGACACGGGCAAGAGTGGCCCGCTCAACATCGCCCAACAGGGCAGCCAACTCTTTCGCGCCCTGATCCATGCGGATCTGCGCGACCTGTGGGTGACGGCCCAATCCGAACTGGACCGGGATCAGGTGGCCGGGCTGCGGGTGCGCCTGAATCTGCGCCCACCCACCGTGGCCGCCCTGCCCTGGGAGATCCTGCGCGACCCGGATCGCCGCCGCACCCTGGCCGCCAACAAGCGCATCCTCCTGGTGCGCATGGAGACCCTGCACCGCTATGTGGGACCGTCTCGACCCCTGACCGCCACATTGCCCCTCAAACTGCTCCTGGCCCTGCCTACGGACCCCACAGGCCAGATTGATGGCGCAGCCGAAGAAGTAGCTCTCCGCGCCGGACTAAACAAAGTGGCCCAGGGACGCATCACCCTGATCCCCCTGCCTGGAAAATTCAATGTGCTTGAGTTAGGCCAGGCCCTGGAGCGAGAACGGCCCGACATCCTGCACATCGTCACCCACGGCCAGCCCGACGGCCTCTTGCTCTGGCAGGATGGCGAGCCGACCTTCGTCTCGCCGGACAGCCTGCGCACGGCCCTGGAATGGACCGATTCGGTCAAACTGGTTGTCCTCAACGCCTGCCAAACCGCCCGAGACGCCGCCCCCACCCCCATGAACAGCCTGGGCGCACACCTGCTGCAATCCGGTCTGCCGGCGGTGATCGGGATGCAATATGCCATCAAAGACCAGGCCGCCATGCGCTTTTCCCAACTGCTCTACACCAGCCTGATGGATGGCCCCTGCGCCGGTCGGGTGGACGCCGCCGTGGCCCAGGCCCGCAGCGGACTCTTCGCCCTCAACAACGGCGACACCAGCTTCGGCACACCCGTGCTGTGGCTCAACAGCCAGGACGGCGTCATCTTCAACCTGCCGTCCGTCAACCCACCCCCCTCCATCCCAAACCCGGTCCCGCCGCCCCCCCCGGCCCCAGAAATGGAGATCACCTCCATTCGCATCTGGATCGATTCATTCTTACAACGTTCGCCCGATAACTTTACAGGAGACTTGAAACTGTTAGCCATTCAACAACACCAAGCCTTAAAAGATCTGTGGAACAACCTGACTCAATTACAGGGGCTGTACGCACGCCGCCAGCACGGCGACCCAGTTTCTGTGGCAATTCGCCGCCTGGAGGAGAATATCATGGACCAGCAAGACACCGTGCAGCGCCTCGAAAGCCTCATCCAAACCCACATTGGTTGACCCCCGCCCCGCCCTCCGTCCCCCTCTCCGCCCCATCCTGGCCGGGGTACGGCTGCTGATCTGGATCGGCCTGGCCGGGGGGCTGATCCTGCTGGCCGGGGTGCAAAACCGCGCCCAACAGCAAGCCGGCATCCGCCCCACCCCCCCACTCCAAGAGCAAATCGTCCCCTTCCAGGGCGTCACCGTAGACCTGGCGCATCTCTCCCCCAGCCAGCGCCGGGCAGATCTGGCCCGGCTGCGGGCCGCTGGCTTTGGCTGGGTGCGTCAGCGTCTGGACTGGCAACACCTGGAGCCCCAGCCGGGCCGCTTCGATTGGGCTGTCACGGATGATCTGATGGCCGCTTTTGTTGAAAACGAGATGATCCCAGTTTTGGTACTGGACGGCAGCCCCGATTGGGCCCGGGCGGATCAGGACCGGGGGGGCGCAGACAACCCCTTTGCGCCTCCGGTACAGCCCGCTGATTTCGCCCGTTTTGCCGCGGCCGTGGCCGCTCGCTATGGTCCCCACGTCACCTTTTACCAGCTTTGGGACGAGCCCAACGTGGCCCCCCACTGGGGCAACCGGCTGATCGACCCCATTGCCTATGCCCGCCTCCTGGCCGCGGCCAGCCCCGCCCTGCGCACCGCCGACCCGGATGCCGTGATCCTCCTGGCCGCCCTGGCCCCCACGGTGGACCGGGGTCACATGGCCATCGACGAGGTCTACTTCTTAGAGCGGCTCTATGCCGCCGGGGCCGCCCCCCATTTCGACGCCGTGGCCGTGCAGCCCTTCGGCTTTGGCCTCCCCCCCGCCGCCCCGCCCGACCCCGGCGCGCTCAACTTCCGCCGGGCCGAGCTGGTGCGCCGGGCCATGCTGGCCGCCGGGGACGCCGCCACCCCCGTATGGGCCGTGCGCGCCGGCTGGAATCAGCGCATGTTCTCCCCCTGGGGCACGGTCTCGGAGACCAACCAGATCCGCTTTGCCCAGGAAGCCACCGCCCTGGCCTGGCAAGAATGGCCGTGGTTGGCCGCCCTGGGCTGGGCTATCGACCGCCCCGCCGTCCCCATCACAGATCCCCTGTGGGGGTTCGCCCTGGTAGACGCCCCCGGCACCGACACCCCCAGCCCCGTCTTCGCCGCCCTCAGCGCGGCCATCCCAACCGGGCCACGCCCACACCCCTCCCCCCTGCCAGGATTCGGATGGCGCTGGTTCTTCCTGTTCGCCGCCAGCCTGGTGACGATTTGGCGAGCATGGGCCGCATCCCGGCTGCTGCCCTGGGCGGCCTGGGGCAAAGGCTGGATGCGCCATCCGCTTTGGCTGCGGGCTGGGGCCTGGGCGATCTTGGTCGGGGTCTATTTTCTGACCACTTGGCCGCCCCTCATCGTCCTGTGTTGGCTTCTGGCCGCCCTGGGCTTCCTGGCCGAGGCCAGACAGGGCGCACGCCTGGGGCTGGGGTTGACCGTCGTTCTGCTGCCCTTCCACATCTATCACAAAGAGCTGGCCCTGGTGACCGGGGTCTTGACCGTCCCCCCCGCCTATGCCGCCCTGTTTGCCACCCTGCCCGCCCTGCTGCAAACCTTCCGGGAAGGGGCCACAAAATTTTGGAATATGACAGATTTAGTGGCCCCTTCCCGGAAGGTAGTCGCCACCGACTGGCTGGCCTTGGCCTGGTTGGGGCTGGGCATCCTGGGCGCGCTGCAAGGCTGGCCGTGGATGGCCTACGCCGCCGGGCTGACCCAGACCGTGCTGGTCCCACTTTTGCTCTACGCTGGGATGCGGCTTCTGGCCGTGGACGTGCGCCACCAACGCATGATTCTGGGGGCGGCGGTCCTGGGGGCCACCTTGGCCGCGGGAGTGGGGATCTACTCCTGGGCCGGGGGAGACGGCACGGTGGTGGATGGCGTGCGCCGCTTGACCGGCCCCACCTTTTCGCCCAACCACATGGCCCTCTATTTGGAACGCTGTTTATTCCTGGCCATTGGGTTCGCCGCTGTGCCGGGCCGAGCGCGCTGGATCTGGACCGGGGCCGGGCTGATCATCGTGGCGGCTTTGGCGCTGACCGCCAGCCGGGGGGCGTGGCTGTTGGGCATCCCCGCCGGGGTGGTTGTCTTGTGGGTGCTGGGTGCCCGGTCGGGGCCAAATAGGTTGGGGGAAGGCGTTAACCGTCTGCTGATTTGGGGTGGACTGGTCGGGTTGAGCGGCGGGGCGGGGATACTTTGGCTGTGGGGAGAGCGGCTGACCAACAGCGCCACGCTGATCGGACGGCTCTATGTGTGGCGGGGAAGTCTGGCCCTGTGGCTGGATCATCTGTGGCTGGGGGTGGGGCCGGGCCGCTTCTTTTGGCGCTATCCGGCCTATCTTTTGCCCCAAGTCGCCAACGAGCCAAACCTGCTCCATCCCCACAACCTGTGGCTGGAGGCGGCCACGGGGGGCGGCATCCTGGGGCTGGTCTGGCTGGGTGCGGCCTTGGTCATCGGCGTGCGCTTGCTACGCCGTCAAGACAACCCCACCACCCCGACGCAGAGGTGGCTACGGGCGGCGGTGGCCGCCGGGCTGGTGGCTGGTCTTGCCCACGCCCAGGTGGACGCCTTCAGCGCCCTGCCGGATCTGGCGGCGTGGAATTGGATGGCGTTGGGGATTTTGGCGTGGAGGGGTAGCGATGGCGTCACGGAGTCCACATCCCGGCCTGGCTGAACTCATGGGGAGCCTGGCACCGACCCGTCCGCACCAGGGGGTGCGGACTTCTCAGGTGGTCATGCGCCAGCGGAGTTCGCACCCCCTGGTGCGAACGGCCATACCCAACATGATCTTTTGACCATACACTGTCATAAACTATGCACCCAAACGAAAAAGTGGGCCACCCTGATCAAGGTGGCCCACTTTGTTTTTCACTCGTATCAACGCAAGAAGTGCCGTCGAAGGCTTACTGGTTGAGCATCAAGTTGAAGTTGACATCAGAGCCAGGGACCAGGGGCAGAATTTGCTGCTGGATCAGGCCGTTGATGCCGGGGTCTTCCATCAGGGTGCCCTTCATAAAGGGAGCCAACAGTCGCAGCACTTCGACCAGGGAATCCACATCGTACTGCAACGCTACAGCCGATTCCTGGTTGAGCAGCAGGGCAAACTGACCAGGGGTGTTGACAGCCTGAACCTGATTGGCTCCGACCTGGGTCAACATAGAGGTGAGGCTGGCCGGCAGATCCACCGCCACGCCCAAATCCTGGCCCGTGAGCGGCCCGACCGACTTGAGCTTGTTGCTCTTGTCAAAGGCCACATTCATGTGCAGGACCGGCGGGGCAAAGTCACCCAAATTCGGGGCCTGGATGCCATCTGCAAAGGGATCCCCCACAGCGACGGCTTCCGCACCGGCGGTGACAGGCAGATTCAGGCTGGCAGAGACGCCCGTATCCTTGAGCAGATCCACGATGGTAGAGATCAACGTGGGTTGCCATCCAGCCAGGGAACCCACCAACTGAGAGACCGCCGGCACCGTGGCATCGTTCAGCGCCACCGTGGGCAAGGTGACCCCGTTGGCGGCCAGCAGAATTTGATCCACGCCCATCACCTTGACATCCAACTGTTGCAGATTTGCTTCCTGCAACTGCCCAACCATGGCCGGGGGCAACAGGGTGAGGAGGTTGAACCCATACAGGCCCAACTGCCCTTGTTCGTTCAGGGTAAAGGGAAGTTTGCCCAAAGCGGTCTTGCCTGCTGCCGGGCCATTGAGTGCGGCCACAATCCGCACATCCGCACCGGGTAGCTTGGGCAACAGATCCTTGATCTGCGCCACCAGGGCCGGGTCGGAGACAAAGGGTTCGACCAGGGCCATGGTGCGGCCCAAAGAGGCGCTGTCATAGGCCAGGCCAGGCAGAGGCTTGCCGTTCATGCCCAGGCCAATGCCGTTGGGATTGGTGGCAATCGAGATGGTCTGCGCACCGATGGCGGACAGTGTACTGAGCAAGTCCGTCGGCACACTCACCCCAAAACTCATGCCCAGAGCGCTCTCCAATTGGGAGAGGGGCATGCCGTCCAGACTGATGCTGCCGCTGCTATCGATGGCCAAGCCGCTGACATCAAAGGGGCCAATGGTGGTGGCGGCAGGGGTTTCCGGTGTAAAGGTGGTTTCACCCTTCCACTTGGGAATGTCCAACGCTGTCTGGCCAGCACCCACGGGCAGATTCAGGGCAGCGCCCAAACCAATGCGCCGGGCCCAGGTCAACCCGGTGGAGATGGTCCCGGCGTTGGCCAGGTTGGGCACCTTGGGCAGGATCTCTTGCACAGTGGCAAAAGAAGCATCGTCCCAGGTGAGGTAGGGCAGATCTTCGCCGTTGGCATAGGGGTGGACGCCGTTGTGGCCCACACGAATGTTCAACTGTTGGATGTTGGCGGCCTGAAGCTGGCTGACCTGATCCGCCGTAAGAACGGGACCAAGGCCGAAGCCAAAGACTTTGGCCGAACCATCAGCTTGGATCTTGACGGGAACCGAGGGCAAATTGAACCATGTAGAGCCAGTACCGCTGCCCCCACATGCACCCAAGAGCATAGCGGTGATAATGAGTAGAAGCACTAATTGGTAATTCCGGGGTCTTGCCTGCACGTGCAGTCTCCCTTCGTAATGCGAGTATGTTGTGTGATAAGTCAATAATAAGGGTGATAAGCGGAGAGTTCAAGTCCTGGACGGGGTATCTTTGGACATTAAGGTAACAATTTTGACGGATTAACGGATTATTTGATTATACTGTCGGTTGGGTTTCTATACTGCAATAAAACACAAGATGTGTACATGATACAACACTTTTTCACAAGATACAAACGCCAATTTAAGCAAATCAAGGGTGGATCATTTGTCCCAAAAGCATGGAGGGAAAGAGGGCAAAAACGGCAGGTTTTGTCTCACTAACAGGCCGATTATGGCGTCGTGGGCAAGCGATAGGCAGCAGAATTCCCCAGGGGCAGCCCCAGCCGTCGGCGCAGGGCATCCGACATGGCATCCTGCTCATTCCACGGGTGTTCGATTTCGCCAAAGCACATGCTGCGCTCGTGGCCCTTGCCAAAGGCCGCCACCACATCCCCAGGTCGGGCCATCTCCACGGCCCGTTGGATGGCAGTTACCCGGTCTGGCTCAACCACGAGGGCGGCGGACGGTGCGAACTCCGCCACCCCGGCGGCGATCTCTCGGTTGATGGTGTCCAGATCTTCCGTGCGGGGGTCTTCGGCGGTGATCACGCAGAAATCTGCCAGCCGCCCGCCCACCCGGCCCATGAGCCGCCGCTTGGCCCCGTCCCGCAGACCGGCGCTGCCAAAGAGGGCGATCAGGCGACCGGGCGTACCGTCCGGTCCCTGGCCCACCAGGGGACGCAGGGTGGTCAGCGCCCGCTCCAGGCTGGCGGGGGAGTGGGCAAAATCTACCACGGCCAAGAAGGGCTGGCCCAGATCCATACGCTGCATGCGGCCCAAGACGCCCTCAAGCCCAGCCACCCCGTGCTGAATGGCCGCCGGGTCAATCTGCAAAGCGAGGGCAACCGTTGCCGCGCAGAGGATGTTGGCCACATTGAACTCGCCGATCAGCCGGGTGGTGATGGGGAAGGTTCCCCCCCACCAGTGCAGGGTGAAGCGGGTGGCGTCGGGCTGATGGTCGATCTGCGCGGCAAAAACGTCTGTGGCCGACCCGGTTGAGGACGTAGGGGAGATCCCATAAATCCGCACAGGTACAAACACGGCACGATCTTCTTCTTCAGCCAAAACAGCGGTGAGGGCGGGGAAACTGATGGGGTCGTCCCCGTTTAGCACGGCGCAACGGGGCACGCCGGGTTTGGGCGGCGAGGCAAAGAGGGCGCGGAAGAGCTTGGCCTTGGCCCTAACATAGGCGTCCAGGGTGCCGTGATAGTCCAGATGTTCGTGGGTGATGTTGGTGACGGCGGCCACGTCAAAGTCCACCCCGGCCACCCGATCCTGGTCCAGACCGTGGCTGGTGCATTCGACCACGGCATAGGCGCAATCCGCCGCCCGCATCTGGGCCAGGAATGATTGGACCTGGGGGGCGTCCGGCGTGGTGACGTGCAGACCGGTGTCCACGGCTTCGCCCCGGATGCGGGCGGCCACGGTGGTGATGACGCCGACTCGGCCTGGGTCATCACTTGCTGGGGCGGTGGCGGCGATCAGGATCGATTCAAGCAGGGTGCAGGTGGTGGTTTTGCCGTCCGTGCCGGTGACGCCGACCAGGGCCAGATCTCGGCTGGGGAAGTTGTTCAGGGCGGCTGCCAACCACGCCAAGGCTGTTCGACTATCCGAAACCTGCACATAGGGGACGGGGAGTGGATAGGTGAGGGTGTCCAGGGGGTGGCTGCCCACGATGGCTGCCGCACCCTGGGCCAGCGCGGCGGGGATATAGGCATGGCCGTCCCGGTTTCCGCCGGAGACGGCCACAAAGAGGGTGGCCGGAGCAACTTGGCGGCTATCCGATGTCACCCCCAGGATGGCCGGATCAGCCCCAGACAGCCACGACGGCGCAACCACCAATCCTGGGGGCAGATGGGTCAGCAGCCAGGAAAGGGGACGCGCCGTCGTTGAATTGGCGAGGTTATCAGGGTAGGGCTGGGCAGACGAATTGGTCATAGAGAAAGGTTGAGCGCAAGGTTAGCCTAGTTTTTACGAGGCCCACGCAGGACTGCAAAACCGGCCACGATGATCACCAGGAGCAGGAGTACGCCGGCTCCCACCACAATGGCCGGCAGCTGAAACACTTCGCCAGAGCCGGAATCGGTGGAAGCGGGTGCTTCCGTGGGGGCCATTGTGGGCTCGGGGGTGTTTTCCACTGCGGCGGGCGTGTCCGTGGGCGGAACGGGTGTGTCAACCGCAGGCGCAAGGGTCGGCTGGACAACGGGTTCTTCGACCACCACGGTGGCATCCGCCGGGGTGCCGGGCACATCGATCACCAAGGGCTGTTCGGGGGTGGCTTCGGCAATGGGTGCAACCGTGGGAACCGCTGTGGGGGTGGGTGGAATAGACGCCGCGGTCAGGGGGGCGATTGTGGCGATGGAGCTAAAAGAGAAGCCCCGATCATCCGTGCGCAGAACCCAATCGAGCGAACTGCCCGCATAGACCGTGCCGTTGGCGGCGGCGGCCAAGGTCCAGATAGCATTGTTGTTGGGCACACCATCCACGGCTGCCGGAAGCCACTGCTCGCCGGAGCCGCTGCGCACGCCAGAATCCGTGGCAGCCACCAAGCCAGTGCCAGCGCTGACCAGATCCCAGATGCTGATGTCTGCCGGGAAGCCAACCACCTGGGTCCAGCTTTCGCCATCCGTGCTGCTCAACAGCCCGGAGCCGATGGTGCCCACAAAGAGGCTGCCACCCTGCTCGACCATGCTATAGGCGATGGTGGCGGCAGGGAAGGCGGCAGACTTGATCCATGTCTGCGTGGCGCTGTCCAGGGCATAGACGCCATCGTGGGTACCGGCGTACATCACGCCGTTGAAGAGTTGGAACGAGCGTACTCGGGTGGCGTCCCCGGTCAGCCCCAGGGCCAGGGATTGCCAAGATTGGCCCCCATCCGTGCTGGTGAGGACACCGTCAAAGCGGGTGCCGGCATAAAAGGTGGCCGCTCCATTGACGACGGCGGAATAGAGTTCGCCCACGGCGCTGCTGGCCCCAATCAGGGACTTGAAGGCGGGAACCTCTTGCCAGGTGCTGCCGCCATCCGCGCTGCGGAAGAGATAGCCAAAGCCGCCATCCGCCGCCAGCACAATCGTCGGGTTGACCGGATCGTAGGCGATGTCAGCGATGCTGATGTCGGCCCGCAGCCCGGTTCCGGCGGGTGTCCAGGTGGCCCCGCCATCTGCGCTGCGGAAGATGCTGCTCAGTTCCGGCGTGTTGATGGTGCCGGCCAAGACCTGGGCCGGATCACTTGGCGAGACGGCCAGGCTGATCACCGCGTTGGCGGAGGGGGCAGTCGGGCCGGTGGGCGTCTCCGCCTGGGCTGCGCTGGGGGCTGGCAGCAGCAGGGCCAGGATCAAAAGCAGGATCAGCCAGCGCAGGCGGGAATCCACCATCTGGGCCGGAGCCAGTCCTGCACGAGCGGTTGGGGAATGATGACGGTTGGTATTGTTGTAGGACATAACTATCTCCTCATTGGTACTGGGATGTACACAGGTGAGTTCTGGAAGCAAGGCACCCGGAATATCGGATGTCCTGATCGGATGATAAAATTCGGGTGGTTTCCCATCCGACTTTGATCGAATGGGACCGCATGGACAAAACTCTGTTCTGATTATACGTTAAGTACAAAAAACGTCAAGGAGCAACCAAGCGGCTCCTTGACGTTTTGTTTGTGCAAACAGGTGGCGGGGAATCGAACTAGAAACCCACAGCCAGCAGTTGTTGCGCCGCCGTATTGGCCCACTCGATAAAATTGGGGGGGTAAAGACCAATCCAGAGGGTAAAGAGGGTACAGATCACCAGGACGGCACTCATAGAGACGGGCATGGTCACAGGGGCGCTGTCGGTTTCTTCATCGCTGGCAAAGAACATCACCCGCACGATATTCACATAGTAATAGGCTGCCACACCCGCATTGATCAGGGCCACAGCGGCCAGCCAGAAGTATTGGTGCTGAATGGCGGCCCCAAAGACATAGAACTTGCCCATGAAGCCGCCCGTGGCCGGAATCCCGGCCAGACTGAGCAGGAAGATGGTAAACATGAAGGCCAAAGCCGGCGCACGCTTGGAGAGACCCGTATAGGCGGTGATGTCTGTGCTGTTCAGCCGCTCTTCGATCACCATGACCACCAGGAAGGCACCCACGTTGGTGAAGAGATAGGCGAAGATGTAGATCAAGACGCCGTTCAGCCCGTTCATGCCGCTGGTGGAGCCAGCAGTCACGGCAGCCAACCCCATCAGGATGTAGCCAGCCTGGGCCACGGAGCTATAGGCCAACATGCGTTTGATGCTGGTCTGGCGCAGGGCGATCAGGTTGCCCATGCTCATGGTCAGCATGGCAAGACCAGCCAGCAAGGGGGCCCAGTCGCCAATGTAGACGCTGAGGGCGACCACGAAGACCCGTACCGTTACCGCAAAGCCGATGGCCTTGGATGCCGTGGAGAGATAGGCCGTGACCGGCGTGGGGGCACCGTCATAGGTGTCCGGCGCCCACTGATAGAAGGGGGCCAGACTCATCTTGAAGCCAAAGCCGACCAGGGTCAGCAGGGTGGCGGGCACGATGACCGGTCCCATGGTGTCCGTGGCGGCAAAGGCAATGCCGATAGCCCGCAGGTCCAACGTCCCGGCGGCTCCGTAGATCAGGCTGATGCCATAAAGCATCACCGCGGAGGAGACCGAGCCGAAGAGGAAGTATTTCAGACCCGCTTCGGCGCTGCGGGGGTCGTCCCGCAGGAAACCGGCCAGGATATAGCTGGTGATGGAGAGGAACTCAATGGCGATATAGAGCAAAACCAAGTTATTGGCGCTGGCCGCAATGCTCATGGCCAGGGTGACAAAGAGGAACATGCTCCAGAATTCGCCCTTGTGGTCCGTGCGGCTGTTCATGTAGGTGCCGCCGGCCACCGCCACCAAAACCATGCCGATCAAGATCGTAATCTTGAAGAAGATGGCGAACGCGTCCACATCCATCATGGTAAAGGCGACCTGCGCGGTGCCATTTGCCACGAAGTAATCTTCCGCCATCTTAATTTGGAAGAAGGTCGCCACCAGGGCGGCCAACAACCAAAGGACGGTTATCGCCACATAGCCATTGCCGGAGCCTTTTTCATCTTTCTCCTCAAAGACCGTGAGCAAAAAGACAATCAGGCCACCGAACAACAGGATGAGTTCGGGTGCAATCAATCCAAATCCGTTCAAGGCTCGCCCCCTTGCCTATGACAGGTTTTTGACAAACTCAAGCAGGGTGACCGCCGAGTTGTTGAAGAAGTTGAGCAGCGGTGTGGGATAAACACCCAGCACGAACATGCCGATCACCAGGGGCCACAAGGTCACCTTCTCGAAGAAGGCCATGTCCGTGGGGCCGTCGGCGTGCTTGCCGTCGTAGGTCGTCCAATGGGTCAGTTTGGTCGGGTCGTACTCACCCAGGAAGACATTCTGGATGATGCGCCACAGAATGTAGACAGCGGTCATCACGATACCGATGGTGCCAAAGGCCGCCCAGTAGGGGACCAGACCGAAGGCCCCTCGGAAGGTAAAGAACTCGGCCCAGAAACCAGCCAGACCGGGCAGCCCCAAGCTGGCGAAGCCGGTCACCATCATGATACCGTAGAAGTGGGGCGTCTTGACGCTGAGACCGCCAAACTTGGACAGCTCACGGGTATGCGCCCGCTCGTAGATGATGCCGACCAAGAAGAACAGAGCCCCAGTGATGATGCCGTGGTTGAACATCTGGAGTGCGGCCCCGTTGATGGCCATTGCTGCACTGTTCATCACAGCCTCTTCACTCACCCCGCCAAAGAGGGCCATAGCGTTCTGCATACCCTCCGGCGTGAGGACGCTGGCCGCGGCACCGATGCCCAACATCACATAGCCCATGTGGCTGACGGAGGAATAGGCGATCAGCCGCTTCAGGTCCGTTTGGGCCACACAGACAAAGGCACCGTAGACGATGGCGATGGCCCCCAGAGCCACAATGGCCAGGCTCCAATACTGGCTGGCGTTGGGGAAGGAGGGCAGGACGATGCGCAGGAAGCCATAGGCCCCCAGTTTCAACAACACACCGGCCAGAATCACACTGCCCGCGGTCGGCGCTTCGGTATGGGCATCGGGCAACCAGGTATGGAAGGGGAAGCTGGGCACCTTGAAGGCAAAGCCCAGGAAGAAGCCCCAGAAGGCCAAACTGCCCAAGGTCAGGCTTTGGGCAAAAGGCTGGGCCTTGGCCGCTTCGATAATGTCGAAGGTGCCCGTGGCGAAGTAGACGCCCAGGATGGCCAACAACATGGCCACCGAACCGATCAGGGTATAGATGAAGAACTTGACCGATGCGTAGTTGCGATTCTTGCCGCCCCAAATGCCGATCAACAAGTACATGGGTACCAGGCTGATTTCCCAGAAGACGTAGAACAGCACGTAGTCCAGAGACATGAAGACGCCCAACATGCTCATCTCCAGGAGATGGAACATGATGAAGTATTCCTTGACCCGGGTCTTGATCACACCGGCGCTGTAGTACAGGCTTAGGGTGGAGAGCAGGGCGGTCAGGAAGATCAGAGGGACGCTCAGGCCATCAATTCCCAAGTGGAAGCTGGCGTTGAGCGACTCGATCCAGGGCAGATTGACCGTGAAGCTGTTCTCGATGCCCATGCTGGGATCGTAGGCGAAGAGCAGATAGACGCTCAAGCCCAAGGGCAGAAGGCTGGCAAGGATAGAGCCCCATTTGACGACTTTATCGCTAGAGCCGAATACCAGGGCCAAGACGCTGGTCAGCAGCGGCCACAACAATATCGTGACGAGCACCCACTGATGCATAGACTCCATGAACTTTCCTCCTCAGTGCCGGACCCACAAATGGGGTTGGCTGATGATAACCGTATGGTTGAACTTTGTTACAAGGATTGTTGTTTATGCCAAATGACTGACGAACCTGTACCAACCTTGGTACAGGCTTACACCAGGGTCAGAATCAAGGGCATCATGTTGAAGAGCAGCCACAGAGTGAGGGCCACCATGCCCACCAGCAGATAGACCTGCACCTTGCCGTCCTGGATGTTGCGCAGGGCGGAGCCGGTGCGACTGGCCAACCAACCGGCCCCGTTCACCATGCCGTCCACCACAATGCGGTCAAACTCGGCCAGCACTGTGGACAGGAAGACACCCAACCGACCAACGGCGTTGACAATGGGGTCGATGACCCATTTATTGTCCACCAGAGCCAGGAACTTGGAGAAGGCGGGCACAAAGGCCAGAATGCTGTCCTGATAGATCTCGTCAATATAGTACTTGTTGTGCCACAGCATCCACACCGGCCCCAAGAGCTTGCGCACGGGGTCAACTTGACCTTCCTTCAACCCCCTGCCATAGACCAGATAGCCGGCGGTCAGGCCCCCCAACGCCACAACCAGGGAGACCGTCAGAGGTACCCAGCCAAATTCTGGATGCAGCACGTGCATCTCCAGATATTCCACGTAGGGTTCCATGAAATGCTCGATCCAGTTGGGCAAGATCCCGCCGATCAGGGGGAAGTCCTTGGGAATGCCAATCCAGCCACCGACCACGGCGAAGACGCTGATCAGCATCAACGGGATGGTCATGCTGTTGACGCTTTCTGGGGCGTGGGCGGCCATGTCCGTGCGGGCCTTGCCCAGGAAGGTGAGGCTGATCTGGCGCATGGTATAAAAGGCAGTCAAGAAGGCAGCCACAGCCAGGGTCCAGAAGACAACCTGGTTGCCCCCGGTCCACGCGCTGGACAAAATCTCATCCTTGGACCAGAAACCAGCGGTCAGGATGGGGAAGCCGCTCAGGGCCAACCCACCGATGATGAAGGCCCAGCCCGTGCGAGGCATCCGCCCCAACAAACCGCCCATATTGCGCATGTCCTGGGGATCCGCCGGATTCAGCACGCCGTCCGCCCGCTGGATCAGCGCCGGGGCGTGGTGATGGTCATCGCCGTGGTCCTCATGGCCATGATGCGCTCCATGTTCCACCCCGTGGATGACGCTGCCGGAACTAAGGAAGAGCAGACCCTTGAAGAAAGCGTGGGTAAGCAGATGGAAAAGAGCCGCCACATAGGCACCGATGCCGATGGCCGCCACCATGAAGCCCAACTGGCTGATGGTGGAATAGGCCAGCACCCGCTTGATGTCCCATTGGGCCATAGCGATGGTGGCGGCAAAGATGGCCGTAAAGGCCCCGATAAAGGCCACAAAGGTGTTGGTGCCGGAGCCGATGTGGGCCGCCTCGGCGAAGAGGGGGAACATGCGAACCAGCAGGAAGACACCGGCGGAGACCATTGTGGCCGCATGGATCATGGCGCTGACCGGGGTCGGGCCTTCCATGGCGTCGGGCAACCAGACGTGCAGGGGGAACTGGGAACTCTTGCCGATGGTGCCGAAGAAGATCAGGAAGGTGATCAAGGAGATCAACGGCACGCCGGGGAAGAGGGCCAGGACGCCGATGGTGGTGTGGGAAAGATGGTGCAGATTCTCCGGGGAGAAGAGTTCGCTAAAGCGCAGGCTGGACGGCTCGCTGTTGATGTAAAGCAGCATCATGCCGATGAGCATGATGGTATCGCCCACCCGGGTGGTCATAAAGGCCTTGAGGGCCGCGGCCTTGGCCGAGGGCTTCTCGAACCAGAAGCCGATGAGCAGATAGCTACACAGGCCCATGATCTCCCAGAAGACGAAGAAGGTGATCAGGTCGTTGGAGATCACCAGCCCCAACATGCCCACAGCAAAGAGGCTGATATAGGCGAAGAAGCGGCTGTACCGGGGGTCCTTGTTCTGCTGGGCGGCCACAGGATAGTCGGCCTTGCGCAGATGGCCGGGGAAGGTCATGTAGCCACTGGAATAGATGAAGATCATCAACAGCAGGAAGCTGACCATGAAGAGCATCAGGGCGTTGGCCGGGTCCAGGGCGTAGCCGATGGCGATCTCGCTGTTCCCCGTGGGGATGCCAAAGAGCCGTTCGTTGATGGGGTGCGCGCCAAAATGATCGGTGAAGAAGGCCGAGAAGGCGATCAACCAGCCCAAAAACAGGCTGAGCGCGGCAGCACCAATGGCAACCAGCGAACTGGCCCGTTTGTTGGTGTTGAGAAAAAGTACGATGACCACAAAGGCCGCAAAAGGTGGCAGGGGCACAAGCCACGTCAGATTGAACATTCCCTCCATGGGACCAACCTCACTTCGGTGCTTTGGGGTGTGACATCAAGAAGAACAATTTCCAGTCGATGCCAATACCGGATTCTAAGCGACAGGATCGGGCAACAAACGGCACATGCAAGTCCAACGCTATTCAAATCAACAAAAGAAATAATTATCGTTTAACTAACGGTGGCGGAAGCTGTTGACCAGATTGCCGGCACCGTAACCAATCACCAACCCGACCCCTGCCGCCGCCAACATCCACAGATCATTAGAGAAATTGGCGAGTGAGGCCCCGGCAACCCCAAGGGCTGCTCCGGCCAATCCGCTAAGGAGCAAAAATCGCTGCTCCGATCGACGCTTTTTGGCCTCAACCAACAGATCCTGCGCGCCGGGATAGGTTGAATTATGCTTGACAATCTCTTTCAGGGCATGAACCGCCCCGGTGAAATTGCCCTGTTTCATCTTTTCCTGGGCCAGGGTGAAGAGAAAATCACACTGCTCGTCCAGAGTTCCCTGCAAAGTTTGCTTGGGCATGGGTTGGTAGACTTAACCCTGAAGCAGGTTGATCTCGTCCAGGTTGACCGTCTTGCGATCCCGATAGATGGCGATGATCAACGCCAGCCCCACGGCCACTTCCGCAGCAGCCACGGCGATCACAAAGATGGCAAACAGCTGGCCTTCCAGTGCGGCCACATTCTCCCCATAGCGCCAAAAGGCCACCAGGTTGATGTTGACCGCATTCAGCATCAGCTCAATGGACATGAGCACGGCCACAGCGTTGCGCCGGGCCAAGGCACCATAAAAGCCACAACAAAAGATAAATGCTGCCAGAAGCAGATACCAACTCAAAGGAACCATAACAACTTCCCCTTTATCACTGCCAATTTACCCGCCAAGAACGCCGCATGAGCGTTTGCGTCTTTGCGGTGAATAAGCCAGAAGGCTGAATTATTTATCCCGGGCCAACATCACCGCACCGACCAGGGCGACCAACAGCAACACGCCCACGGCCTCAAAGGGGATCACATAGGTGGTGGCGAAGGCAATCCCCAGGTCAGCGACCATGCTCTCGGCCCCCGGCAGGCTTGTGCCCACTTGCGGCCACGGCACACTGGCCAGAATGCCGCCCAAGACGACAAAAAGCAGAACGCTCATGATGGTTACGGGCAGGGTCTGGCGGTTGGTGGGGGATGTTTTCCCGAACATCATGCCCCGGGTCAGCATGATGGCAAAGGTGATCAGGGTGGCGATGGCCCCCACATAGACCAGGATCTGGCTGATGGCCAGGAATTCCGCCTCCAAGAGCAGGTAGATCCCTGCTACGCCAAAGAGGGTCCCCACCAAGGCCAAAGCGTTATGAAACAGATTGCGGCTCAGGACCACAGTCAGGGCAGTCACGGCCACAAAGGCCGCCAGCCCCAGGAAGACCAGTTGCTCAATGGTCGGCAAAGGGAAGGGTAGCGCTGGCATAGAGACTCCTCACATCCAAGACGATTTACACCGACAGGCCCACATTTCTGGACCGAAAAATTAAGATCAACGACGCAAAGCCACACTCACTCGCCATGCGTTATGCGAACTGCACGCTTGCGGACGCCTATTCCGAAACCACTTGCATGGTGCCGATAAGCGTGGGCGGGTCAAAGGAGCGCTTGGTGCGGATCTCTTCACCACGGATATGGCGACCCAACACGTTGAAGATTACCCCGATGATCGCCACATTGCCGGCGAAGATCAGCACATATTGCAGCCAAGTGCCAATGGGCAGCTTGAGCACAATCGCCATCCACACAATCAGGGCCACGGTGATGGGGACCAATACCTTCCAGGCAAAGGACATCATCTGATCCACCCGTAGCCGGGGGAAGGTGCCCTTGATCCAGATCTGCACAGTATAGAGGGCGAAGGCCTTGATAAAGAAGTAGATCATGCCCAAGATCGGGCCGATGTAGGGCAGATCCACAAAGGGGCCCTGCCATCCGCCCAAGAAGAGGACCGACGCAATGGCCGCCAGCCCCCAACTGTTGAGGAACTGGGCCAGGAAGAACATGGCAAACCGCATCCCCGAATATTCGATGTGGAAACCGGCGATCAACTCCGATTCCGCCTCCAACAGGTCGAAGGGGGTCTGCTCCGATTCGGCCAGGGAACAGATGAAGAAGATCAGGAAAGCGCCGGGCATGATAAAGCCAAACCAGCCCAGACCCAGGTTGAGTCCGAAGACATCACCCTGCAACTCGGCAATCTGATTCATGCGCATGGTGTTGGTCAAGAAGACCACGGTCAGCATGGAGAGGACCAGGGGAATCTCGTAGCTCAGGAGCTGGGCCACTACCCGAAAGCCGGAAAGCAACGCATATTTGTTGTTGCTGCCCCAACCCGCCATCATGGCGGCCATGACGCCGATAGACCCCAGGGCCACCACATAGAGAACGCCCACGCTCAAATCCACGCCCACAATACCATTAGAGAAGGGCAAGATACCAAAGAGCATAACGATGCCAAACACCGACAGAAGGGGAGCCAAGTTATAGGCCACGCCATCCGCGTTGGTGGGGGTGATAGATTCCTTGGACATCAACTTGGCGGCGTCGGCGATGGTCTGGAAGAGACCATAGGGGCCAAGACGGTTGGGGCCGATGCGATCCTGGATGCGCCCCAAGACCTTGCGCAAAATCCAGATCAAACCCAAAGCCAGAGTGGGTGTGAACAGGGTCAAGATCAACGCCCCAATGAGCAAGGCGACAGTAAAGGATACGTCACCGGGCAAGCCGAGGTTGGTCAACCAGGTTGTGATGGCTTCGGGCCAATTGATCATGCTTACTCTCCTACTGCCAATCTAGTCCACCCTTGCGCCAGTCGTAGGCCAGACCCACAACCAGCAAACCGATGAACAGGACGACCGCCGCAACCGACGCCAGGGTTAGCTGACCATAGGCAATGGCGATGGGAAACAAGAAAATGACTTCTAGATCAAAGACAAGGAAGACCAGGCCGATCAGGTAATACTGGGCACGAAACTGCACCCAGGTATCTCCAATGGTCTTCATACCGCTCTCATAGATGTCGTTTTTGATCGGATCCGGACGGCGAGGTCCAAGCAGCCAACCGATAGACACAGCAGCAATGGGTAAAATCATGCCAAAGACGCTAAGAATCAGAATAAAAGCATATTGTGACAGCATCAATTTTGCTCCTTGGCAGTTTCTTTTTCTACAGTACGCAACGGTAAATGCGCCGCCGATTTGTTGTCGCATGCACCGTAAAGGTACGTTTGTGCGGAATGGTACAAGAGTTTGTGTATAATAGCATACTGAATTTCAAATGAAAAGTCTGTATGCGTTCAAATGCCACTTCCTCCGAAAAAACCGCTGTCCGTTCCCTTTTTCACAAACATTTCACTTTTGGTTGACACCTATTTACCCTTGTGATAAACTGAACGAACTCAAAAAAAGGCGGTTGTTTTCGGAATCTTTCCTCCATCCCCGCAGGTTTGATCAAGAGGCTTCTCCCAAGATTTTCCGAAGGAAATTTCCAAGTCAAAAAGCCGTCGATCATGGTCTTAACTTGCATAGCGCCGTTT
This sequence comes from Caldilineaceae bacterium, assembly GCA_018003515.1. Lineage (GTDB taxonomy): Bacteria > Chloroflexota > Anaerolineae > Caldilineales > Caldilineaceae > JAGNDO01. The sequence goes on along the minus strand of JAGNDO010000008.1, from coordinate 41,243 downwards.
TGCCGCTGTAGTCGATCCGGCCACCCACAGGCTTTCGGTGGGTGGCTTTTTTCAGAAATTGCCCCGTCGAGCTGGCGGTTTCTTTTGTCCTCCAGATCTGTTTAGCCCCAAATTCTGACAGACTTACACCTTCAGGAACCGCTCATGGCTATTGACTATTTTCCCCTTCTCCTCTTGATCATCATCTCGGCTGCATTGGCCGCCATTGTGATTGGGGTTCCTCCCCTCCTCGGCCCTCGGCGCAAAAATGCCCAGAAAATGGAGCCGTACGAATCCGGGATGATCCCCTTTGGCGACACCAAGCGCAAGTTCCCCATCCAATACTATCTGATCGCCATGCTCTTTATCATCTTTGATATCGAGGTGATCTTCTTCTATCCCTGGGCGGTGACCCTGCGTTCCCTGCGCACTTTTGGCCTGGCGGCCATGGGCATCTTCTTCCTGGTCATCGTCATCGGCTTTATTTATGAATGGAAAAAGGGCGCGCTGGATTGGGAGTAGGCGGCTAGGGATTGGGGATTGGGGATTGGGTTGCTGGTCAACTTGATGGCAATTCTTCACCACAAAGACGCCAAGGGCGCGAAGAAAAATAAATGGCGCCCTGCGAAATCTCGGCGTCCTCCCCGCTCCCGGCGGTTTGATTGTTTAGTCTTTGAATCTGATAAGGTACACGCTCATGGGTCTTGAACAACTGTTGCCGGAAGACAGTATTATTACGACAAATTTGGAGAAATTGGTCAACTGGGGCCGGGAAAACAGCACGTGGCCCCTGCTCTTTGGTCTGGCCTGCTGCGCCATCGAGATGATTGCGGCCGGTTCGTCCCGGCATGACATCTCTCGCTATGGCTCCGAGCTTTTCCGAGCCAGCCCCCGCCAGGCGGATCTGATGATCGTCTCGGGCCGGGTGAGCAACAAGATGGCCCCGGTGATCAAGCGCATCTACGACCAGATGGCCGACCCCAAGTGGGTGATCGCTATGGGCATCTGCGCCAGCGCCGGTGGACCGTTCAACAACTACGCCATCATTCAGGGCGTGGACAAGATCATCCCCGTGGATGTCTATGTGCCTGGTTGCCCGCCCCGCCCCGAAGCCCTGCTCTATGCCATGAACAAGCTGCGGGAGAAGCAGGGGACCGAGCGATTCAGCGACTACACCAACGAACTGCCCGCCCAGCGCGCCCCCATCGAACATGGTGGGCTGGTTGTGCGGCACTAAATTCACCACAAAGAACACGAAGAGACCGATTTCTCTCTGCGAACTCAGCGTGTTTGGCGGTTAATCACCTTATTTAATCTTTTGCCGGAGTTATTATGGCGCCATTGAATGTTTCTCCCGCCGTCCGTCCCTACGAGACTTTGCCGGGGCTAAACGACATCTCCATTCCCGCGGTGGCCCCCCTGCCCAGCGGGGAAAGCCCGGATACCCAGCGGGTCGTCGCCCAGTTTGGTAAGGCGATCCTGGCCGCCGGTCTCTATCTGGACGCCCAGATGGTCCATGTGGGGCCGGGTGATCTGCTGGCCGTGGCCAAATTCCTGCGGGATGAGCTGGCCTACGAGACCTTGATCGATGTCTCCTCTGTGGACCGGTCCAAGCTGCCCATTGCCGCCGGGGAGAGCCGCTTTCAGACAGTCTACCAACTACGCTCCTACAGCCGCAATGCCCACATGACCCTGGTCTGCCCCCTGGTCAACCAAGAGCCGCCCAGCGCGCCCAGCATGACCCCAGTCTACGACGGGGCCAACTGGCCGGAGCGGGAAGTTTGGGATCTGATGGGGATTCGCTTTGTGGGCCACCCGGATATGCGGCGGATTTTGATGCCCATCCACTGGCCCAACCACCCCCTGCAAAAGCAGGTGCCCGTGGGCGGCGAGGAAGTTCCCTTCACCCTGAACTGGGACAACCCCGATTTCGACAATTTGGGCATTCAAATTCTGCCCGCCCTCAGCGTGGCGCCGGAACTGCCCCCTGGCATGGACCGGCAAAACATGGTGATCAACATGGGTCCCCATCACCCCAGCACCCACGGCGTGTTGCGCCTGGTGGTGGAGCTGGATGGCGAGCGGGTGGTCAACCTGGACGCTGATTTGGGCTATTTGCACAGCGGCTTCGAGAAGACCGGCGAGACCAAGCGCTACAAAGACTTTGTCTATTATACCGACCGCATGGACTACCTCTCGTCCATGAACAACAATTTGGGCTACGTTCTCACCATTGAGAAGATGTTGGGCGTGGAGATTCCCCAGCGCGCCCAGGTCATCCGGGTGATGATGGGCGAGCTGCAACGGTTGGCCTCTCACCTCTTCTGGATCTCCACCCATGCCCTGGACATCTCCGGCACGGGCATGAGTTTGCTCATGTACGCCACTCGGGAGCGGGAGATCATTCTGGATCTCTTCGAGATGGTGGCCGGCGCCCGGCTCACCACCAGCTATATTCGGGTGGGTGGCGTGTGGCGGGATTTGCCCGATGCCTTTATCACCGCGTTGAAAAGCTTCCTCAAGGTGATGCCCAAGCGGTTGCAGGAATACACAGATCTGCTCCAAAACAGCCCCATCTGGCGCACCCGCTTGGAGGGCATTGGCTATCTGAGCAAAGAGGATGTGTTGGCTATGGGTCTCACTGGCCCCATGTTGCGAGGCAGCGGCGTGGACTGGGATCTGCGCCGGGATACGCCGTACAGCGGCTACGAGACCTACGACTTTGACGTGCCCATCAGCACCAAATGTGACGGCTTTGGCCGCTACGAAGTGCGCATGGAAGAGATGCGCCAAAGCCTGCGCATCATCGAGCAAGCCCTGGCCAAACTGCCCGACGGCCCCTACAAAGTGGAGGACCGCAAGGTCAGCCTGCCCCCCCGGGCCGAGCTGGACGTGAGCATGGAATCCCTGATCCACCACTTCAAGCTGGTCACCGAGGGCTTCAAGGTCGATCCGGGCATGTACTACCACGGCATCGAGGCCAGCAAGGGCGAACTGGGCTTCTACGTCTACAGCGACGGCAGCGGCAAACCCTATCGCCTGCACATCCACGGCCCCAGCTTCAACAACCTTTACGCCATCAGAAAAATGTCCCAGGGCGAGATGCTTTCCGACATCGTCACCAACATTGGATCGATTGATATTGTGCTTGGGGAAGTGGATCGGTAACAAAAAAATAGAACACGGATTTTACAGATACGACGGATTTTTACGGATTTTTTTTTAGTTTTTTCGGAGTTATGTGATGTCCTCCAAACCTCTGAAACATGGTGACCTGACCGATAAGATTATTGGTGCCTTCTATAAGGTTTACAACCGGTTGGGGTATGGTTTTTTGGAGAAGGTGTACGAAAATGCGCTGGTTTTGGAGTTGCGCAAGCAGGGACTGAGCGTGCGACAGCAGTCGCCAATTCATGTTTACTACGAGAATGAACTGGTCGGGGAATATTTCGCTGACCTGATTGTTGACGACAAAGTGATCGTTGAGCTAAAGGCAGCCGAAGCTATCGACGAAGCACATCTGGCACAGTTGACCAATTACTTGAAGGCAACCCGCCAAGAAGTGGGGCTATTGCTAAACTTCGGAATGGAACCCGTTTTCATGCGACGAATTTTCGACCTCTAACCAATCGAAAAAAATCCGTTTGAATCCGTCCGATCCGTCAAATCTGTGTTCTATTTTTTATCAGGAATGAATTTCTTATGATGCTATCTGAAACCCTTCGTGCCGAGATCAATGAAATGATCGCCCTCTATCCTGCTGGCCGGGAACGGTCGGCGATTTTGCCGGCCCTCTACGCCATCCAGCGGGAGTTTGGCTATTGCGCCCTGGAGGCCCAGAACGAGCTGGCCGCCATCCTCAACCTGGAACCGGCGGAAGTGGGCGCGGTGGTGGGCTTTTACCACATGCTCAAGACTGCGCCCAAGGGCGACTATCATGTGGAGGTCTGCACCAACGTGCCGTGCATGTTGCGGGGCGCTGGCAAGTGCATGAACCACCTGGAAGAGACCCTGGGCATCCACCATGGCCACACCACGGAGGACGACAAGTATTCCCTGGATCACATGGAATGCCTGGGTTCCTGCGGCAGCGCGCCTATGGTGTCAGTGACTGAGCGCAGCACGGGGAAGATTCGCTACTTCGAGGAGATCGACTCCGCCGAAGACGTGGACAAGATGCTGGCGGTGATCGAGAACGAACATGGCTTTGTCAGCTTGGAGCGATGGACCCCGGAAGGCGACCCGGAGAACACGGGCCAGGCTGCCGGTCCCCACACCCACGGCGGCATGGATGACATGGTCCTCATGGCTCGGGTGGACACGCCGGACAGCCACAAGATCGAGACCTATCTGGCCGACGGTGGCTACGAACTGGCCAAGAGCATCCTCAAAACCACGCAGCCCCAGGAGGTCGTGGACACCATCAAGGCCAGCGGCATCCGCGGGCGAGGCGGGGCCGGCTTCCCCACCGGCGTCAAGTGGGGTTTCCTGCCCCAGGGCGTCTTCCCCCGCTATTTGGTGATCAACGCGGACGAGTCCGAGCCGGGCACGTTCAAAGACCGGGTCATCATGGAGTATGACCCCCACCAGTTGATCGAATCGGCCATCATCAGCGCCTTCGCCATTCAGGCCGAGCGGGTCTTCATTTATATCCGGGGCGAATACTATTTTGCCGCCCAACGGCTGAACGACGCCATTGCCGAAGCCAAGGCCAAGGGCTATTTGGGCGAAAAGATTTTCGGCACGAATATAAATGTGGACATTTTGGTCCACCGGGGGGCCGGGGCCTACATTTGCGGTGAAGAGACCGCCCTGCTCTCCAGCTTGGAAGGCTACCGGGGCTTCCCTCGACTTAAACCTCCTTTCCCGGCCATCGAGGGGCTGTACAGCAAGCCCACCATTGTCAACAACGTGGAATCCATCGCCAATGTGCTGCATGTGATGAAGCACGGCGTGGAATGGTACCGGGGCTACGGCACGGAGAAATCCCCAGGCATGCGCATCTTCTGCCTCAGCGGCAATGTGAAGCGGCCCGGCCTCTACGAGTTGCCCCACGCCGTCCCCCTGCGGGAGTTGATCTACAAATATGGCGGCGGCCCGGAAGATGACAATGCGGCCATCAAGGGGGTAATCCCCGGCGGGCTGTCCGTGCAAATCCTCACGGCGGACCAGTTGGACACGCCCATGGACTACGAAAGCCTAGCGGCTGCGGGATCCGCCCTGGGATCTGTGGGTGTGATCGTGATCGACGAGCGGTCGTCCATGATCGACGTGGCCACCCGCATCCTGGGTTTCTATCGGGAGGAAAGCTGCGGCAAGTGTACCCCCTGTCGGGAGGGCACGCCCTGGCTGGAAAGCACCCTTCTGCGCATCCAGGCCGGCGGCGGACGCAACAAGGACATTGACTTGATGAGCTACATCGCCGACAACCTGGGCGGCAAGAGCTTCTGCCCCTTCGGCTATGCGGCCGTGTGGAGTTTGCAGAGCAATTTGGCCAACTATCGGCCCGAATGGGACGAATTCCTGCTGGACTCCAACCCGACGGACATCGGGCCGATGATCCCCATCCGCCCCACCTATCGCCCGGACACCAACCAGCCCAGCTCGTTGCACGACACGGTGCTGCCGTTGGAGGGGGAATCGCCGTTGTTGCGGGATACGATGGTGAACGCCAAGTAACGCCGACTCGACAACATCTTTTGTCATCCATATTTAGCGGAACAAATCGACTATGACTGATCTTGTAAACCTGACCATCGACGGCAAGGCCCTGAGCGTGCCCAAAGGCACCCTGGTGGTGGATGCCGCGGCCACAATCAACATCGAGATCCCCGTCTTTTGCAGCCACCCCAAGCTGGACCCGGTGGGGTGTTGCCGCATGTGCATGGTGGAGTTTGAATCCCCCCGGGGCGTCATGCTCAACACCGCCTGCACGGTGCCGGTGGCCGAAGGCATGATCGTGCGCACGAACACGGAGCAGGTGCAGACCGTGCAGCAGGCCAATTTGGGCTTCATCTTGCTCAACCACCCCCTGGACTGCCCCATCTGTGACAAGGGCGGCGAGTGCCCCCTCCAGGATCAGACCATGCGCTACGGCAATCCCCTCAGCCAGATGGTGGAGCCGAAGCGGCTGAAGAAGAAACACTATCCCATCTCCGACACCATCATGCTGGACCAGGAGCGCTGCGTGGTCTGCTGGCGCTGCACCCGCTATTTGGAAGAGTGGGAAGATAAGCCCCAACTCGGCCTCTTCGAGCGGGGCGGCAAGACCATCATCGACATCCAGCCCGGCCAGGAAGTGGACTCGAAGACCAGCGGCAGCATCATCGACATCTGCCCCGTGGGCGCGTTGACCAACCGGGTCAGCCGCTTCGCCTTCCGCCCCTGGGAAACCGAGCGCACGGCCAGCATCTGCACCCACTGTTCCATGGGCTGCAACCTGCGCCTGGACAGCCGCACGGACACCCTGCGCCGCATCGTGGGCCGGGAGAACATGGCCGTCAACGACCAGTGGATCTGCGACAAGGGCCGCTTTGCCCACGCCTGGGTCAACCATGACGAGCGGCTTTCACAACCGATGGTGCGCAAAAACGGCCAACTGGTCCCCGTCACCTGGCAGGAAGCCCTGGACACCGCGGCCGCCGGGCTGAAAGCCGCCAAGAGCACCCACGGCGCGGACGCCATGGGCGGCATAGGCAGTGCCAAGCTGGGCAACGAGAGCAGCTATATTTTCCAGCGCTTCATGCGCCAGATCCTGGGCACCAACAACATCGACCACCGCAACGGCGGCGACATCACCGCCCTGGCCCCGGGCATGACCGCCCTGGCCGATGTGATGAAGCCCCAATATGGTCCCGACCCCGTGGCGGACGTCGTCTTCCTCCTGGGCCTGGACCCCAGCGAAGAGATCCCCGTACTGGACGTGCACCTGAAGCGGGCCGTGCGCAAGGGCGGGGCCAAGTTGATCATCGCCCACCCCCGCAAGATCGAGCTGACCCGCTACGACGGTCCCTTCCTCAACTATCGCCCGGGCACGGAGGTCGCCACCATCAACGGGGTGACCAAGGCCCTGCTGGCGCTGAAAAAGGAAAGCCCGGCCAATTTGACCGACTGGGTGGACGAAGTGAGCGACGAGTTGCTGCGCGATATGTGCGGCGTCTCCCGCAAGGCGGTCAAGGCTGCGGCCAAGGCCATCCTGGCCGGCAAGAACGTGCTCTTCCTCTACGGCCCCCTGGCCGGCAGCGAAGAGGCGGCCAACGCCTTCGCCAACCTGGCCCTGGCCGCCGGTCAGCTCAAAAACCTGGGCTACATCGGCTTGGATGCCAACAGCCAGGGCGCACGAGATATGGGTGTTTTGCCGACCCAGTTGCCCGGCCACCTTTCTGTTGAGGATGAAAAGGCTCGGAAATCTCTGGAAAAGCTCTGGGGGGCCAAACTTCCTGTCAACGTTGGACAGACCTACCATCAGATGTTGGACGGCGCGGGCAAGAACATCAAGGCACTTTATGTCATGGGGGCCAACCCGGCCACCGAGCGCCCCACCTGGGCGGCCCGGCTGGACCAGCTTGACTTCCTCGTCGTGCAGGATCTCTTCCTCACCGAGACCGCGGCATTGGCCGATGTGGTCTTCCCGGCGGTGAGTTGGGCCGAGAGCGACGCCACCTTCACCAACCTGGAGCGGCGGGTGCAGCGTGCGCCCAAGGCCCTGACCAACCACAACTTACAGGGCGCGCCGGACTGGTTGATCCTCGACCACCTGGCCACCCACTTCGGCACGGACTGGCCCTTTGGCAGCGCCCAGGCCATCCTGGCCGAGATCGCCAAGGCCGCCCCCATCTACGCCAAAATCTCCTGGGACGCCATCGGCGACGAGGGTGTGCAGTGGGACGCTGACGCCGTGCGACCCGCCGCCGTCTATCGCCAGGCGATCCAGAACGGCATCATCAGAAGCGGCCTGCCGCCCAAGGCGGACTTCCCCCTGGATCTGGTGGCGGGGACGATGCTCTACGACGGCGGCAGCCTCTTCCACCTGACCGAGGCCATGCACGACATGGCCGGGGCCGCCTTTGTGGGCCTCAATCCGAAAGACGCGGAGAAACTGGCCGTGGCCGAGGGCGCAACGGTCAACGTGAGCAGCCCGGAAGGCACCCTCACCCTGGCGGTGAAGGTGGACGCCCAGGTCAAACCCGGCACGACCTGGATTCCCGAAAGCCTGGCCGGTGCGCCGGTGGGAGTGTTGTTGAATGGGAGTAGGGAACAGCGGGTTAGAATTAGTAAAGAGTAACGAGTAATTTTGAACGTGGTCTAGTTAGTCCTTGGTCTTACTGTTAGCCCCAGGAAAGACTCGACCACGTTCAAAATTACTCATTACTCCTCACTCATTGCCCTTTTAATTTTACGGAAGAAGTCGACTATGGACTGGCTAAACTTAATTGTATTTCCACTCATCCGCATTTTTGTGCTGATCCTGGTGCTGCTGACCGGCTTCGCCTACCTGACCTGGTTTGAGCGCAAGCTGATCGCCCGCTTCCAGGTGCGCATCGGGCCGAACCGGGCCGGGCCCAAGGGGCTGTTGCAGCCCATTGCCGACGCGGTCAAGGCTTTCTTCAAAGAAGAGATGATCCCCGGCCATGTGGACCGACCCATCTATCTGCTCGCCCCGGCCCTGGGCTTGATCCCCGCCCTGATCATCTGGGCCGTGATCCCCGTGGCCAAGGGCACGCCGGCGGTGGCGGATGTCAACATCGGCTTCCTGTGGATCCTGGCCGTGGCCGGTCTGGAGAGCTACGGCATCATCCTGGCCGGGTGGAGCAGCAACAACAACTATTCCCTGCTGGGTGCCCTGCGCTCCGCGGCCCAGATGATCAGCTATGAGCTGCCCTTGGGCCTCTTTTTGGTCAGCATTTTGATTCTGTCCGGCAGTTTCAGCCTGGTCACTTTGGTGGAGACGGCCCGGCCCTGGTGGGAATGGCTGCTGCTGTGGGGCATCTTCCCCTTCTTCTTCATCTGCATCCTGGCCGAGACCAGCCGCTCCCCCTTCGACCTGCCGGAGACCGAGAACGAACTGGTGGCCGGGTTCCAGACCGAGTATGGGGGCATGAAGTTCGCCACCTTTATGATGGTGGAATACATCAACATGATCACCACCAGCGCCATCATGGCCACCCTCTTCTTTGGCGGCTGGCGGGGACCCTTTGCCGAGCAATTTGTCTTTTTGGGGCCGGTCTACCTCTTTATCAAAGTGGTTATGCTGCTCTTCGTCTTTGTGTGGGTGCGGGCCAGCATCAGCCGTCCCCGCTTCGACCAGCTCATGAAGTTCAACTGGAAGTTCATGATCCCCCTGGGGCTGGTGGTGGTGGTGGTGTCGTCGGTTTTGACGGTTTATTTGAAGTAGGGACAGTCTCTGCGGGATCAAATCCGTGTGTCGTTTTGTGAAATCATTTTCCTATTTTTGGCGACTCAGCCCGACTTTAGCCTGCACCGACAAGCAGGCAAAGGGAAAAAATGATGACAAATCATCACATAAACAGAAATCCTTGGCGGTTTTTCTTACTGACATTTGCCTATTCCTGGATTATTTGGATACCTTCGGTGTTGGATGGAATAGGCATAGACTTACCTTTTGATGTGACCGGGTATTCAATGGTGGTTGTCATCATAGGCGCCTTCGCCCCGATGATGGCCGCCATCACACTTGTCACCCGGGAAGCAGGTTGGAAGGGAACAAAAGCATTTTTAGGGCAAGCATTTGATTTTCACGTCAAGCCGATATTTTTGGTTATTGCGTTGGCGTTACCGGTGTTAATTCATGCAATAGCGCATTATCTGGCACCCGCGGTTGGTTTGGATGTTGCCAAAACTCTATTTCCGCCCGAACTATCTGTCGCACCGATCATTTTGGCGATTCCGTACTTTTTTCTCATGTTGATCATTGGCGGTGGACAAGAGGAATTTGGCTGGCGGGGGTATGCGCAGGAACCTTTACAAGAGAAAATTGGGGTCATTCCGGCGAGTTTGGTTATCGGAGTGATCTGGGGGTTTTGGCATCTGCCCTTATGGTTTATGACGGGCGATTTGCATAGCGCATACTCTTTTTTGGCTTTCGTGATGATGACCACAAGCATATCGATCATGTATGCTTGGTTGTATAATTCGAGTGGCAAGAAACTTATCGTTGTGATGTTTTTTCATGCGATAAACAATACGGCTGCCCCCTTGCTACCCTTTTTGCATGGAATTGAAGGAAAGGCAGAGAGTGCCTACTGGATTTACGCTGCCGTCAATGTGTTCTTTGGGATCATTTTCGCTTACATTCTCACAAAAGATCACCGCCGACACAATGAAGAGATGATCGCAATCTAGTTTCACAGTGCTACCTGCCAAAATAGCAGAGAGCCTGTCGATAGCCGCCCCCGCTTCGACCAGCTCATGAAGTTCAACTGGAAGTTCATGATCCCCCTGGGGCTGGTGGTGGTGGTGGTGTCGTCGGTGTTGACGGTTTATTTGAAGTAGGGGCAGTTCGACTGAAATGAATCCGTAGATTGGTCATATTTCAGGCACTTATTCGGACTAATTCTGCATTTTAGTAGTTTGGCGGGTGCGTCGACCCATTTTCGGCATATCAAGAGTGCAAATACTCGTAGCACTAATGCAAGTGAATAGGGTAAACCATGGCGAAGCGAATAAGTATCATCAATTTCAAGGGTGGGGTTGGCAAAACAACGTTGGCCTTCCACCTCGGGACCGGATTAGCCAGATATCATAACTCCAAGGTCCTCCTTGTTGATATGGATCACCAGAGTAGCCTGTCTATTCTGTGCCTCGGTGCAAGTGCATGGGAGCAAGCCGTAAATGATCGACGTACTGTTGACGAGGTGTTTAAGGATTTTGTGGGTTCTTCAAGCAAATCGCCTGGTAAAGAAATCATTACTTTGAGTCCAATGAAGAGCAGCGCATACTCTAATATGGACCTTGTACCAGCAAGCCTACATCTTGATGATACCGAAATCGAATTGACCGCATCGCATCAGGGAAATGCAATCCAATCAGAGTGGAACAAAAGAACCTTAATATGCAAGTGGCTGGAGCATGCAGCGATTGACGATAACTACGACTATATTATTTTTGATTGCCCACCTGCGACTAAGGTTGTGTCCCAAAATGCTATAGCAGCGAGTCATGGATATATTATTCCAGTAGTGCCAGAAGCAGTCATGGAACGCGGAGCACCTCACCTGCGCGAAATGATACGAAGCGGAATCGACACTCGATTGAAAGCTTTAGCAACTATGGGAGAGGCAAGGAATACTTTTGTTCCTGATACTCAACTTGTTGCTTTGGCTATTACTAGAATTCAATCTTCTGGCGGATATTCAGGATATACGAATGACCATTCACAGCACCTATCCTCGATGCAACGCAGTTGGGGAGATGCGTTGGCACAGCCATACATTCTACAAGGTACAGGTGTATCACAAGCGCTAGCTGACGGAATTCCAGTTTATGATAGCAACGACTCACAAAATATCACACGACGAGGCATCGATCGCCAATTCAAGAAACTAACTGAGAATTTGAAGAAACGGATTGACATTCTATGACTAAGGCAAAAAAAAGAGGTTTGTCAAGCATCGAAACGACAGAAATATCATTGAAAGTCGAGGATATCTTGCGCCATCTCTCCGCATTGGCGAGATTGAACAGTAACTCGCTCACAGGTAACCCAGACCTAAGCGAGGGTTTGCACCTTCTAGTCGCTGCATTGAAACCTTATTCTTCTATTCTCATTTCCGAACTAACGGGCTCTCTCGCTTCTGAAACCAGGTCGAGCGATGCGCTTAAGAAAAAAAACAGCCCAAAAGTCGAACTCCCTCGGGACTTAGAAAGTCTGAATGTTAACGAAATCGACTCTATTCTCAACAATCCGGAGTATAGCAAAGATCAATTGGCCCGATTAGGGAACGAGCGTTTTGGAATCTCAAGGTCAAAACTCATCCGACAAGGCAAATCAAAGCTCATAGAGTCGATACGTGCAGCCTACCAACATGAACAGTCATTAAATACGATATCCCAAGAAGCAAGGCGTGGAGGGGAAAGTCGAAAATCCTAACAATGACTGTAATGAACAGAAGACTTCCCCAAAGTGTTACCAGTCAATTATGGACGGTGAAACGTATTGGGTCCCAATTGTTTCAAATGTGGGCGCCATGGTCACCAAGCAACGCCCACCAACTTGGCATGTACCAGAACGAGCCAGATCTCGGCCAAATTAAGTTGTCCGCCTTCATTCACGAATTGGGTTAGCAACCGATATCTGCACTATCCTCCCGTCCGGCGACATTTTTCTTGGACGGCACGAGACATGCAAGGTGGCATCGCCGACCCCATACAATACCCGACACGCAATACTCGATACACGATATTTTTGGAGATCCAACCTTATGCCATTTAGTGATTATACAAAAGGTGCCGTCGAAATAGGTCGGGCCATGGGCGTGACCCTCAAGAACCTGCGCCGGGGTGCGGTGACGGTGGAATACCCTCGCGACCCGGTGCCCATGTATCCCCGCTTCCGGGGCAAGCACGAGCTGCGCCGCTATGAGAACGGGTTGGAGCGCTGCATCGGCTGCATGTTGTGCGAGGCCGCCTGCCCCACGGAGGCCATCCACGTGGAGGCCGAGGAGAACGACCCGGCCAACCCCCTCTCCCCCGGCGAGCGCCACGCCTCGGTCTACGAGATCAACCTGCTGCGCTGCGTCTTCTGCGGCGACTGCGAGGAGGCCTGTCCCGTGGAGGCGATTGTGCTGGGCCACGAGTTCGCCATGGCCAACTTCGACCGCAAAGATTTCATCCTGACCAAAGAGGTCCTGCTCAACCCGGGCGAACCCAATGTGGTCATCCGACCGGAGGCATAAGCCATGACGCTGTCCGTGATCTTCTTCGTGTTGGTGGGGGCGGTCTGTCTGGCCGCGGCCGCCGGGGTGGTGCTCAGTCGCCAGCCCGTCCACAGCGCCCTCTTCATGCTGGTCAACTTTGCCACCCTGGCCGTGCTCTATATCACCCTGGACGCCCAATTCCTGGCCGCGGCCCAGATCATCATCTACGCCGGCGGCATCGTGATCCTGATCCTCTTCGTGATCATCCTGATCGGCCACGAAACCGACGACTTTAAGGCCGGTCATCGGACGTGGAGCCGCTACGTGGGCCTGGGCTTGGGCCTGGTCATGCTGGGCAGCCTGGTTTTCAGCGTGGTCAAAAGCTTCGCCGAAAAAGATCCCAACGCCCTGGCGGTCCAAGGCGGCATCCCCGAAGTGGTGGGCATGGCCCTCTTCACCGAGTACCTGCTGCCCTTTGAACTCGTCTCCATCCTGCTCCTGGTCGCCCTGATCGGCGCCCTGGTCCTGGCCCGCAAGCCGGGACTTAAAAATTGAGAATTGAAATTTGAGAATTAAGAATTTTTAATGGGTTGGGTCGAGATCTTCTCGAATTATTCAAGATCGTCGCATGACAACAATAAAAATTTTCAATTCTCAAATTTCAATTTTCCATTAAAAACACCCGAGGTCCTCATGGTTCCAACAAGCTATTATCTCATTCTCGGTGCCCTCATCTTCACCGTTGGTGCGACGGGGGTGATGGTGCGGCGCAATGCGTTGATCATCTTTATGTGTGTGGAGATGATGCTCAACAGCGTCAACCTGACCCTGATCGCCCTCAGCCGCCAGTGGGGCAACCTGAACGGCCAGATCTTTGTCTTCATCATCATGGCCGTGGCCGCGGCGGAAGTGGCCGTGGGGTTGGCCATCCTGATCGCCAACACCAAGCACCGCAACAGCATCAACATTGACCAGATCAATTTGTTGAAATGGTAAAGTAGACAGATTGTGGGGTTGGGATGAGGTTGAGAGATTAAGAGATTAGGAGATTGAGAGATTGAGAGATTGCTTCAAGACAACCTCCCAATCGCCCAATCTCCCAATCTCCTAATCGCCCAATCCCCCAATCCCCAATTACCATCCCTAAGCAACGAAACGGTAGGACATGCCCATGATTAACCTTGCCTGGCTTTTGCTCGCATTGCCCGTGCTCGGCCTGCTGATCAACCTGACCTTTGGCAGCCGACTGTCCAAATCGGCCATCGGCTGGATCGCCTCCGGCGCGGTGATGGCCGCCTTTGGGGTCGCCCTGGGCATCTTCTTCGCCCTGCTCGGCCTGCACGGGGAAGAGCGCGTCGTCACCCTGCACCTGTGGGAGTGGATCACCGTGGGCAGCTTCACCGTGCCCATGGCCCTGCTCATCGATCCCCTGAGCATCACCATGACCCTGGTGGTGACCGGCGTGGGCAGCCTGATCCACATCTACGCCATGGGCTACATGGCCGACGACGAGCGCTACCAGCGCTTCTTCGTCTTCATGAACTTCTTCGTCTTCGCCATGCTCCTGCTGGTGCTCAGCGACAACTTCCTGGGCATGTTTGTGGGCTGGGAAGGCGTGGGGTTGGCCTCATACCTCCTGATCGGCTTCTGGTTTGACCGCCGGGACGATCTCTATGGCTGGTATGCGGATGCGGGCAAAAAGGCCTTTTTGGTCAACCGCATCGGCGACTTTGGCATGTTGGTCGCCATCTTCGCCATCTGGACCGCCGTGGGCACCCTCAATTTCCACGATGTCTTTGCGGCGGCGGATGCGGGCCTGATCGCCGCCGGGGTCGCCACCCTGATCTGCTTCATGCTCCTCCTGGCCGCCAGCGGCAAGAGCGCCCAGATTCCCCTCTTCGTCTGGCTGCCCGACGCCATGGCTGGCCCCACGCCAGTCTCGGCCCTGATCCACGCCGCCACCATGGTCACCGCGGGCATCTACATGATCGCCCGCACCCATGCTTTGTGGGCCTTGGCCCCGGCCGCGGCTGATGCCACGGCCTGGATCGGCGTGCTCACCGCCCTGCTGGCCGGCTCCATCGCCCTGGTGCAGACGGATCTGAAGAAGGTGCTGGCCTATTCCACGGTCTCCCAGCTTGGGTATATGATCCTGGGCGTGGGGGTGGGGGCCTATGCCTTGGCCATCTTCCATCTGGTCACCCACGCTTTCTTCAAGGCCCTGCTCTTCATGGGCGCGGGCAGTGTGCAACACGCCACCCACGAGCTGGACATGCGCAAACTGGGCGGTCTGCGGGAGAAGATGCCCCACACCTTCCGGGTCTTCCTGATCGGTGGCTTGGCCCTGGCGGGTTTCCCCTTGTTCTCAGGCTTCTTCTCCAAGGACGCCATCCTGCTGGCCGCTTTCGAACATAGCCCGGCTCTCTATGCCGTCGGCATCTTTACGGCGCTATTGACTGCGTTCTACACATTCCGCGCCGTCTTCATGACCTTCTTCGGCAAGCCAAGAGACAAGCACATCCACGAGCATGTGCATGAGAGCGAGGGGATCATGATCATTCCCCTCTACATCCTAGCCTTCTTTGCCGTGGTGGCTGGGGTGCTCAACCTGCCCAAACTGCTCACCTTGGAGCATTGGCTGGAACCGGCCCTGGGCCACATCCACGAGCCGTCCCTGGTCTTGGAACTGGCCCTGATGTCCGTGGGCGCCCTGGTGGCCCTCACCGGCATCTACGCGGCCTATGCCCGCTACGTGCGCCACGAGTCTTGGACCGAGAAGCTGTCTAAGAATTTCAGCGCCTTGCAGCCCGTGCTGGAAAAGAAATGGTATGTGGACGAGATCTACATGGCCGTCATCATCAATCCCCTGCGGGCCTTGAGCGAGTGGTTCGCCGGCGTGTGTGACGCCCTGGGCATCGACGGCGCGGTCAACGGCGTGGGCAGCGCCCTCCTGTGGACCGGGGGCCGTCTGCGCTATCTCAACAACGGCCTAGTGCCCACGTATGCGTTGAGCATCTTTGTGGGCGTGGCGGCTATGGTCGCTTACTTTGTCTTTGGATAAACGCACCCCCTCCCAGCCTCCCCCAGATTGGGGGAGGAGCCGGATCGCCGAAGACGGACGACCGGTACGCACGATCAGTCCCCTCCCCAATCTGGGGAGGGTTAGGGTGGGGTTAGCTGTTGCATCTTTGGGTAGCTACCACCCCCTCCCCCAGGCTAGCACCCGCCGGTTGAGTAGGCCAGGGCAGTTTCTGGCCGTATCGAAACCAGCGGGTGCGGGTTAACCCACTTGGTTTCGATACGGCCTCAGTTCTGGGTCAGCGGAAATTTGTGGTTAACTCGGCCTACTCAACCGGCGTTGGACTTGATGACTTGGCAGTACGTCTTTGGATAAAGTGTTAGCACGGACAAGTTCTAGATCGACGGTGAGTGAATAAGGGATGCTGTCCGCCCCACCCTGAAAGGGATGGGGCTACAAGAGCCACGCCTCCTCAAAGGAGGCTGGATGGGGACACACAAAGCCTGGTTTAGCAGGCGTTGCAGTTGTAGCCCCATCCCTTTCAGGGTGGGGCGGATACCGAAACCCATGACTGAGCCGATAGTCACCCAACCGACTGTGGATCTGCGCACGATTGAGCAGCTTCGGCATCGTCTCAAGCCGCCCGATGAAGAACAAAGACGGGCATTCCTACGTATTCCGCCAGCGGAAAGAATGCGCATGATGTTGGAAATGCAATCGCTGGTAAAAGATGCATACCGGAACAAGCTGCGGGAAGAGCATCCAGATCTCGATAATTTGAGCTTGACCCGGTTGGTATTTGAACGGTTGGATAGGGATGAACCGATGGTTTACTTCTATCCGCCAAACTCTACGGAGTAGCAAACAAACATGAGTCATTTACTATCCATTATCACATTCCTGCCCCTGGTCGGCGCGCTTCTCGTGTTGCTGATCGGTGGGGACGGGACGAAAAAACAGATTGCCCTGGCCGCGTCCGTGGTGACCTTTCTGGTCAGCCTCCTGCTCCTGTGGCAGTGGGACAACACCCAGGCGGGCATGCAGTTTGTCGAACAGGCCGACTGGATCCCGGAGTTCGGGGCCCAATATTTCCTGGGCGTGGACGGGATCAGCCTGTGGCTGGTGTTGCTCACCACCCTGCTCATGCCCATCGCCATCGCCTTTAGCAACCAGCATGTCAACGACAAGGTCAGCGTCTATCTGGCCCTGATGCTGGTCTTGGAGAGCGCGGTGATCGGCGTCTTTCTGGCCCTGGACCTGCTGCTCTTCTACGTCTTCTTCGAGTTCAGCCTGATCCCCATGTACTTCCTGATCGGGCGCTGGGGGGGCAAGAACCGCATCTACGCGGCCATGAAGTTCTTCCTCTACACCCTGGCCGGTTCCGCGCTGATGCTAGTGGCGATCCTCACCCTCTACTTTGTCACGGGTAGCCTGAACGTGCTGGAGTTGCAGCAGGCCAGCCTGCCCGCCAACGTACAGTTGTGGTGCTTCTTGGCCTTCACCCTGGCCTTTGCCATCAAAGTGCCCCTCTTCCCCTTCCACACCTGGCTGCCGGACGCCCATGTCCAGGCCCCCACGGCTGGCTCCATCATCCTGGCCGGTGTGCTGTTGAAGATGGGCACCTATGGCTTCATCCGCTTCTCCTTGCCCATCTTCCCGGACGCCACCCAGCAATTTGTGCCGCTCATGTCCACGTTGGCCATCATCGGTATCATCTACGGCGCGCTGGTGGCCTTGGTGCAGAAGGATGTCAAATCCCTGGTCGCCTACAGTTCCGTGGCTCACATGGGCTTCATCGTGCTGGGCATCTTCGCCCTCAACCAGCAGGGGATCAGCGGGGCCGTGTTGCAGATGGTCAACCACGGCATCAGCACCGGAGCCTTATTCCTCATGGTGGGCATGTTGTACGAACGCCGCCACACCCGGCTACTGTCTGACTTTGGCGGTCTGTGGAAGAGCGTCCCCGTCTTCTGCTTCTTCTTCCTGGTCGTCGCCATGAGCAGCGCCGGTCTGCCCGGTCTCAACGGCTTTGTGGGCGAATTCATGATCCTGCTGGGTACCTACGAAGCCTCTCCCGTCTTCGCCATCGTCGCCACCACCGGCGTGATTCTGGCGGCTTGGTATCTGCTTACCGCCTTCCGCAAGATCGCCCAGGGCGAGATCACCAACCCGGCCAATGCCAAAGGCACCCTGAAAGACCTGAGCCGCAGCGAGATCGCCATGCTGGTTCCCCTGGTGGCCCTCTTCTTCATGATCGGCCTCTTCCCCAATCTCTTCTTGGACAAGATCAACCCCTCGGTGCAGGCCCTGGTCCAGGGTGATACACCGGCCATCGTCTTGCATGTGGAGCGCTAAGTTATGAATACCCAAGTCCTTGGCATCAACATACAAGCCATCCTGCCCGAAACCCTGCTGATCATCGCCGCCCTGGTGGTGATGATGACGGATCTCTTTCGAGGCACGACCGATCAAGCCGGCCACGATGATCCCATCGCCCGTACCCTTCCTTGGCTCGCATTGGCAGGGGTGGCAGCCACAATCGTCAGCGCTGTCTGGGTCTGGCAGCAGCCCAGCGCCGCCCTCTTCCAGACCGCGGCCATCTCAGACAACTTCGCCTTTGGCGCTCGCCTGGTGATCCTGACCGCCACGGCCCTGACCATTCTGCTCAGCGTCAGCTACGTGCCCCAGTTCACCACCCAGATCGGCGAGTTCTACACCCTCCTGCTCCTCTGCGCCGCCGGGATGATGGCCATGAGCAGCGCCACGGATCTGATCGTGATCTTCCTGGCCCTAGAAATCTTCTCTCTGGGCCTCTACATCCTCACGGGCATCAACCGGGAAAGCCCCCGCAGCATGGAAGCCAGCATGAAATACTTCCTGCTAGGGGCTTTCGCCAGCGCCTTCTTTGTCTATGGCGCGGCACTGCTCTACGGCGCAGGCGGCAGCACCAACCTCTCCGCCATCGCCAAAACCCTGGCCTCTGGGGCCGGGGACACCACCCTGCTTCTGCCGGGGATGGCCCTACTCTTTGTGGGCTTTGGCTTCAAGGTCGGCCTGGTCCCCTTCCATATGTGGACGCCAGATGTCTACCAAGGCGCGCCCACCCCGGTCTCCGCCTTCATGAGCGCGGGCACCAAGATGGCCGCCTTTGCCGCCTTTATTCGGGTGCTGATTGTGGCCCTGCCCAGTCAACAGGAAGCCTGGGCCTGGCCCCTGGCCGTCCTGGCCGTGCTCACCATGACTCTGGGCAACCTCACGGCCCTGCGCCAGACCTCCATGAAGCGCATGTTGGCCTATTCCAGCATCGCCCACGCCGGATACATCCTGGTGGGGCTGGTGCCCGGCACCGTGGCCGGGGCCAGCGCCGCCCTCTTCTACCTCTTCACCTATGCCTTCATGAACATCGGGGCCTTTGCCGTGCTGATTGCCCTGGAAAAAGTGCGCGACGGGGATGTAGACCAGCGCCAGTTGGCCGGACTCGGCGGTCGGGCCCCCGCACTGGCTCTGATGATGACCATCTTTATGTTAAGCCTCAGTGGCATCCCCCCCCTGGCTGGCTTCTTCGGCAAGTTCTTCGCCTTCAAAGCCGCCGTAGATGGCGGCTGGATGTGGCTGGTGGCCATCGCCATGGTCAACAGCGCCATCAGCGCCTACTACTACCTGCGTGTGACGGTCACCATGTACTTTGACCAGCCCGAAGCCGACGCAACGGACACCCTCCCCGCCAGCCGCATGTCCCTCAACTGGGGTCTGGGCATCGCCGCCGCCGCCGTCGTGGTGATCGGGCTGTATCCCAGCGTGTGGGCGAATCTGCTGTCCGGGCTGGGGTTGTAATTCCAAGCTGGATTTTCACGAATAGAAAAAGGGGAGCGGTCCGAAATGGACCGCCCCCCTTTTTCTATTCAGTTCAAATGCCGCACAGATATTGACCCATTACGGCACTCGTTGCGACCCGCTGATGACGGATCGCACAAGCCGATAGACATGGGTGCCAAGCGTTTGGGGCCACCGATCGGTGGGCGTATGATCGAGAGACTCAGCACGGCGAATTGCGTCGCTCACATAGGGCAAAAAGTCGATCACCTTCAGGTTGCTTTTATTGTAACTGCCTGCCAGTCGTACAATTTCCTGCTCCAAGCGGGTGCGATTGTTGCTCATGCGCTCGTTTGCCAGAAATTCGTCCAGTTGAACCTGGGTATAACTATCCAAATCTGTTCGATGCAACAGGAACCAGAGTTCAATCGCCGGGTTGCTCACCGCCAGGTTGATCGATTTCTGAATACAATCTTGGGCGATCTGGCTGAGTTTCTGCTCACCCCACCGATCCACATCCACGACCAGCCAAAATTCATCGCCTACACCGAAATCGTAGGTTTCCCGCCATTCGTCCAACTGCCGAAGAATGTGACCCGGCGCGGAAGCGGTCGTATGGCGTTGAAGCACCTCCACATGCACTTGTGGATTCTGATAATACTGCGCGGAGACAAGACCCTCAAAATAGGCGACGGCAGCTTTGGTATCTTCCGTGGCAATGATGATCAACCGGGCATCTCGAACCGCACTCAACCGGATAAACGGAGGACGTTTTCTGGGCATTATTCCTCCCGAAGTTCCGACAGGAGTGCGCTATTGAAGACAGGGATAGCGCCAAACCGTCCTTGCAGGTAGCCTTTTCGGATGTCAAGATCATGACGAATCTTGAATTCCTCAAGAGAATAAAGGATCGACGCTCCTTTTGGTGACTTCTCCACAAACCAGATCTCATCTCGACGCAACAGGGATAGGTCCAGCAGAGTCGATTCATGGGTGGTGACGATGAGTTGGTTATCACCCGCACTGTTCAGAAAAACCTGAATGAACTGACGCACCAAGTTGGGATGCAGGCTGCGTTCCAACTCGTCGATGACAAAGACCTTGTTCTCTGAAGCATGTAGCACTGGAAAGAGATCCAAGAGTCGTTGCGTGCCATCCGATTCTTCCGAGAGTTCAAAAACGATCTCCTGATCGCTGACATGTCTGACAGTAGCCAAAGAATAGCCGGCAATGCCATTATCTGCTACCCGGCGGAACATGTATCGCTGTTTCTGCGGGGCTTCCAGCACCACATAAGCGCTTGCGGACTCGCCATTATTGCCCTTGAGTTCTTGACCTAACTCTAATTTCAATTCCGCCAATAGATTTGAGGGAAAACCCAAAGAGTCAATATCCACATCTTTCAGGCGAACCTCATCAATCCCCGTGTGTAGGCCATGTAAGAACTGGGCTAGGGCTTGGGCAAACTCATGATCTGCATGGACGCCAATCTCGACACCGGCAAAGCGAGAATCAGGGAAAACAATGGTCAAAACGTGTCGAAACCAGCGATCCACCCCATCCAACGCAACCACATTGTTCTCGATCAATTCAGAGAACAGAAGTTGATTAGGGCGAGTGCCTCTGGCAACAAACTGTAGAAACTGCTCCTCAACATCTCCCAGCCGCTTTTCACTAAACGTGGCTTTTATCACCCCTTCTTTATCTGTCTTCCGCTCAAAGATAACCTCTTCCACTTCCTTCTCTCGCTGGATCAGATACAGCCATTCCTCCTGGATGCGATGTTGATCAAGGACAAAACCGTAGGCATAGGCTTGGCCAGCAGCAATGAACTCAAACTCAAAGCGAGATGGCACGGCATCAGGGTTCTTACACAGGCGAAAAGGTTGCACATCCAGGGTCTGCTTTGGACGGGTACCATTGACAATCAGATTGCGGGCAAAAGCCATGGCACGTACCAGGTTAGACTTGCCGGACGCATTGGCCCCATAGAGCAAGGCCATTGGCAGCAATTCAAAGTCTACCTGGGCAGGACGCAAAATATGATCTGCGTGCTGCTGCGCTCGTCCGGGGATCATGGAGAAAAGGGCATCGCCTTCAAACGAACGAAAATTTTGAACACCGAATCGAATTAACATGATTTTCCCTCTCCTGAGTCCGCATTGTGTGATATTTTCTCACATCTCCCCAGTATATTAACCAACAACTCACAATTTAGCAAAAAACAGGCGTCCATGCGTGAAAATTTCACGCATGGACGCCTGTTTTGACTTTCATTCTCAAGATATGCGCCCGTGCTGTCAGGCGAAATGTACACTACCACAGGTCGGCGCAAATAACGCTGGGAAATCTTACGCTCGTAGCCGGTCCGTGACCGGCGGGTTGATGAATGGATTGCCCGGACATCCCGTGTCGACCCGCCAGGTCACGGACCTGGCTAGAGCGATCTTTTTCCCGGACCTATTTCCGCTGGGCTGTACTACCCCCATCAGTGCAGCGTCTCCGCATCCCCGAAATAGGCATCCATACTGGCCGATGGCCAGTTGAAATTCTCCGCCGGGACCGGGGCCGCGTTCCAATTCAAGGGCAGGCTCAGGCTGGACTCAAATTCTTCCGGCGTGGGGGTGTCCAAGACGGTGACGGAGAGAGGGCGGTTCATGCCCCAACGCATGGCCGTGGCATAGTCCACATCCACCACCCAGCCCCGCTCCAACAATTGGCCCACATGATTCTTGCCCGCCACGTCGATCACCCAGAACGGCCCTTCGGCGGGCTTGCCCTCTCGGCGCAACCAGACCCGCCGGTCCACATCCCCCCGGCGCAGCAGGGCCACGTAGCCGATGCACTCCGGGCACTCGGTCACATTGCCGGCGCTGCGCCGAAACTCTAAAACTCTTTCAAAGACATTGGGATTGTAATACATGGCCAGCCCTTGGGCCGGCAGGGGAGAGGCCTGGTAGTAGCCGGGGGTTAGCCCTTGCCAGACCAGGGTCAGGGGATCGACCGGGGCGGGTGGGGCCACCTCGACCTGGACAGGGGGGGCTTCCTGGGGTGCGTCGCTTGTGACACCTTCTCCCCGGGCCACTTCAGGATGGGTCAAGGGCATCAACAACATGCCGGTGACCACGAGTGTTCGTATCAATTTAGCCATCAATTTCACCTCATTTAAGTGTGGAGCGTCTGCCCAGTCGCTCTTCCAGAGCCATGTCATCGACATTGCGACTGTAAGCAGACATCCATTTGTGAAAAAATCTACAACCCTATTCCATAAAAAAACCACCAAGGGTGATGACCTGTAGACCGTTCCAGGGTCTCTCAGAACGCCGAATGCGTTCTGGTGGTCGTCACACTTCGTGGATAGGGTGAAGGCCAGATGGAAATTGCAGGCCTACATTTGTGAATTCACTCACCCGATTGGCCTTTGGTTTGGGCAAACAGCCCTCACCAGCCAAACTCAGTTGTTTGCAGTTTCTCTGCACTCTTACCCTCTACCGGGAAACCCCGGCAAGTCGACCATTATACAACAGGCGGCTCAAAGCGCAAAAACCGACACAAAAGAAGGTCAAGAGAAATCCATCTTGCGATGGCGCATAATGATACTCTCTGCCAGCCCGACCGCCAGCAATAGGGAGACCAAACTGCTGCCCCCATAACTGATAAAGGGCAGGGTGATCCCCGTGACCGGGAGCAGGCGGATGTTCATGCCCACGTTGACAAAGACCTGAAAGAAGATCAGGGCTGCCACGCCCACGGCGAGCAGCCGCCCAAAGTCGTCTCTGGCTCGCTCCACCACCCGCAGCAGACGCCAGATGACGATGAAGAAGAGCAGCAACAGGATGGCCGACCCCACCAGCCCCATCTCCTCGGCAAAGACGCTAAAGATGAAGTCTGTGTGGCGCACCCGCAGGAAGAAGAGCTGGCTCTGGCTGCCCAGCCCCCACCCCTGACCCAACCACCCGCCGGATCCCACGCTGATCAGCGCCTGGTACACGTTAAAAGCTGCGTCCGCGTTGGCATCTGGGTTGAGGAAAACCTGGATGCGCTCCAACATATAGCCTTGCAGAATGTTGGTCTTCATCAGCCCCGTTTGGGCGGCCAGCCACAATCCACCCAGGCCCAACAGTCCCCCGCCGCCCAGAAACGCAAAATGGCTAAACTGCATCCCACTGACCAGGATGATCACCCCGCCCAGAAAGGCCAGGGTGATGGTCATGCCCAGATCCGGCTGGATATAGACCAGGACCAAGGGGGTTGCCAAGAGTGCCAGCCCGACCAACAGGGCCGGGAAGCTCTTGGATTCACTATAGTAGCGGCTAAAATACCAGGCCATAAAGACGATCAGCAAGAATTTGCCCAATTCCGTGGGCTGCACCAGGATGCCGCCCACGGCCACCCAGCGCTGAGAGCCGGAACCTTGGGTTTCGCCAAACAGATAGACCGCCACCAGAGAGAGGATGAAGCCAATAAAAAAGATCTGGGCGAAAATCTCCAGATATCGATAGTCGAACAAGGCCGTCACAAACAAAATCACCACGCCAATGCCCAAAAAGCGGCTTTGGCGCAACCAATAATCCTGCAACTCCTCTGTATTGCTGGTGGCGCTATAGATCATGCCAATCCCAATCAGCCCCAACAACAGCACCGAAAAGAAGAGCCACCAGTCGAAATATCGCCATAGACTTCGATCGTTCATAGTTTCCTTTGTCGGGGATTGGGGATTGGGGATTGGGGATTGGGTGGAGGACAACGCCCAATCCCCAATCCCCAATCCCTAATCCCCAATCCCCTACCCACCAAAAATCCAGCGTAGAAATGCAAACAGCCCCGGCTCGCGGAAGCGCATGAGGGGCACGTTGTTGCCCATGACCCGTTGGGCGATGTTGCGATAGGCGATGCCCGTGGGCTTGGCCATGTCCAGGACGATGGGGGCCTGTTGGTTGGTGGAGGCCACGATCTCGTCGTCTTCGGGCACCACGCCCAGCAGATCGATGTTGAGAATGTCCAGCACATCGTCGATGCTCATCATGTCCCGGCGGCGCACAAGGGTCGGGTTATAGCGGTTCAAGATCAGGGCCGGGCGCTGTTTGAAGTCCCGCTCCAACAGGTAGATCACCTTGTCCGCGTCCCGCACGGCGCTGACATCCGGCGTGGTGACCACAAAGACCCGGTCCGCGGGGATCACGGCGTTGCGGAAGCCATATTCGATGCCGGCGGGGCAGTCGATGATCACAAAGTCCGTCATCTGCTTCAGGGTATAGGCAATGTTGAGCATGGCCTCGGCAGAGACATCATCCTTCTCCCGGCGCTGGGAGGCGGGAAGCAAAAAGAGATTCTCCACCCGATGGTCCCGCACCAGGGCCTGGCGCAGATCGCAGCGCCCTTCGGCCACGTCGATGATGTCGTAGACCACCCGGCTTTCCAGCCCGGTGACGATGTCCAGGTTGCGCAGACCGATATCGGCATCGATCATGGCCACCCGCATCCCCTGCATGGCCAAGGCCGTGGACAAGTTGGCCGTGGTCGTTGTCTTGCCAACGCCCCCCTTGCCCGATGTGATGGTGATGATGGTGCCCATGGGTCTTTGCTCTTTGCTTGATGGGTCGTAACGACTAACCCCACCCTAGCCCTCCCCAGATTGGGGAGGGAACCGATTTTGGGTTGACGGCCATTCGTTCAGCGGCGATCCGGCTCCTCCCCCAATTTGGGGGAGGCCGGGAGGGGGTGGCTTGGTCGTTACGATGTGCTATCGATTTGTCGTCAACGCCATTCTGGCCCCACGCTCATCCCAGGGTTCGACCACAATCTGGCCGTCGATGACCCGGGCGATCTCTGGTTTGCGCTCGTTGCTGCGGCCAAACCAGCGCCGCACCACCCCCAATTTGTTGGGCGAAACTGCAATCTGGCGGCCAATGCGCAACTGGGTCGGCTCCAGATCCAGGGCGCAGATCACGGACCAATCGTTGCCCATTGCCCCGGCGTGGGCAACGCCCCGCAGCCGTCCCCAAATATACACATCCGCCCCGCTGATCACCGAGGCCCCAGGATTCACATCCCCAATCAACAGGATCGGCCCCAGGTGGCGCAGATCCTGGCCCGACCGCAGGGATCCCCGGTGCAGAAGGGGCAATTGGTCGTCATAGTTGACCAAGACAGTCTCGGCGGCCTCTTCCTCGGCGATGGCGGCCATGACCGCCGCCTGGTCCGGGGCCTGATCGACCAAAGTAGCAGAGACCCCAAAAGCCGTGGCGGCCTGGGCGGTCCATTCGTTGTGGGTCTCCACCGCCCACAGCCGAATCCCATACCGGGTGAGGATCTGGCTGGCCCGCCCGATCTGCTCCACGGTCAGCTCTCGTGGCCCCACGCTCAGGGCCACCTGGCCGCCCTGAAAGAAGTCCGCCGAGCGGCGCAGATAGGCATCCATGCGGATCAACACCTCGGCCCAGTCGGCTGCCGGATCGATCTGCACCACCAAGCCGTCCAGCCGCCCGCGGATGCGCACATAGTCCGCCCCGCTCAGGGTGTTGGCCCCGCTGTTTTGGCGGCCAGATGTATAGGTGATTTTGGGTGTTGACTGGGGTTGGGTCGGCTGCGAATCGCTCATAATGCTCCATGATACTCTACAGGGGTTGTGATTGGGAACTGCCACCCCCTCCCAGCCTCCCCCAGGTTTCGATACGGCCATTCGGCCTACTCAACCCAAGGATTGGGGGAGGAGCCGGATCGCCGCAGAGTGGATGCGGGTACGCACGATCTGTCCCCTCCCCAATCTGGGGAGGGCTAGGGTGGGGTTATTTGTTACTGTTGAATCAAATCTGGGCGGATCTGCTCAAAATAGGCCTGCATGATCTTGGTGGCTACGGGTGTGGCGGTCTCGGACCCTTCGCCGCCGTTGTAGACAAAGACCACCACGGCGATCTGGGGATCGTCATAGGGCGCATAGGCCACATACCAGGCATGGGTGAGCAAGTTGTCATCCTTGTCCCGCCGACAGTCGTTCTCCTCGGGAATCCAATCGCAAAATTCGGCGGTGCCGGTCTTGGCGGCCACGGTCACACCGGGGATGCGCCCGTTGGGGGCCGTGCCATAGTTGTCGTTGACCGCGCTCCACAGCCCCTGGCGCACAGCATCCAACGTGGTGGATTGCAGATTCAGCTCCCGCTTGATGACCGGGGAATAGTCCTGTTGCAGCTCGCCCTGGGCATCCTCAATCTGGCGTACCAAGCGGGGCTCATAGAGGGTGCCGCCATTGGCGATGGGCACAATACTCATCAACACTTCCAGGGGCGTAGAGAGCAGATAGCCCTGACCGATGGCCATGTTATAGCTGTCACCCGTTACCCAGCTTTCGGCCCACACCTGGCGCTTCCACTGGTCATCCGGGATATCGGCGGACACCTCACCGGGGAGATCGATGCCGGAAAGTTCACCATAGCCAAAGAGCGCCGACCACTTGGCCAACAGGGCTTCGCCCATCCCCTCAAAAAACTCCAGATACCCACCCCCAACCCAATAGAAAAAGATGTCGTTGGAGAGGGCCAAGGCTTGCATCACGTTGATGCGCCCATGATTGATGCCCAATTTGTGGTTCCAGCTTACAAACTTCTGCGCTTGGGTCAGATCGTTGGGAAAGAAACGATTGGGCAAAAAGAGCGGACCATTATCCGTGATGATGGTGGCTGGGGTGATCACGCCATCTTCCAGGGCACCGGTGGCCGTGACGATTTTGTAAGTGGAGCCGGGCGGATAGAGACCGCCGATGGCATAGTTGATCAGGGGTTTGTCCGGATCCTGTTCCAAGGCCACATAGCCCGCCCCCAATCCTTCGGCCATGACATTGTTGTCATAGGCGGGCAGACTCACCAGCCCCAGGATCTCGCCAGTTTGGGGGTTGATGGCGATGGTTACAGCGTTGGTCTCCCCCTTGGCCCGGGTGGCGTCCAAGAGGGTATTTTGCATGATCCGTTGCAGACGAACATCGATGGAAAGCACCAAATTCTGGCCCGGCACCGGGGCCACGGGCTGGCCGATTGTGCGCTGAACCCGACCCAAGATGTCCACTTCCAACACCTCCTGGCCCGGCGTGCCCCGCAGGAGATCCTGATATTCGTACTCCAGCCCGCTCAACCCCACAGACTCGTTGGGATTTGCATAGCCCCGATCCGTGTAGATCTGGGCATCGTCGGCAGGAATTGGCCCCATAAATCCCAAAAGATGGGAGGTCAGTTCGCCATAGACATATTCCCGCACGGGAACCTGATCCACCTTCACGCCGGGCAGTCGGTAGCTCTGTTCGGCGATGAAAAAGGCCTTTTCCCGACTGACAGGGCGCAGGATGGGGACCGATTCAAAGGCGCTGCCCTGGCGGGCCAGGGTGATGGCTCGCTGCACCAGGGCCACCAGCCCATCCATCGGCAAGGGATCCGAGATGTCCGGGATGCGCAAGGGGGCAATTTCCACATCGGGCAGGTTCTGAAGACGGGTCTCTTCTTCGCTGGGCAGATAGACTACGTTGACCCCGGCACGGTTCAACTGGTCCACATAGTCCAGATAGCCCAGCCGCCTGAACATGACGGTCTGGATGCTCAAGATCACATCGATGTCTGTGTCTGCCCCCATGGCGATCAGCAGATCTTGCAAGGCCAAAGCCTCTTCATCGTACTCTGTCTCCAGATCATCCTGGGGCAGGTTGGCCGGCACCACAGAAATCACAAAGCTGGGGCGATTGCGCACCAGGATTTCACCATTGCGGTCATAGATCACCCCCCGGGGCGGGGCGATGGCCTGGTCGCGCAGACGGTTCTCGTTCGCATCGGCCTGAAAGGTTGCCCCTTGCATGATCTGAAGCTGATAGAGCCGCCCCAACAGGAGCAAAAAGGCCAAGGCCACCAACAGACGCATGAGGCGCAGTTGAAAAGATGAGCTGTACTGTGGCTGTTCAAACATAGATTACCCAACTCCCCGGGCTTCCGGAATCCGGTTCAACAAGGGAGAAACGGCCAAAAGCAGCACGGTATTGTAAAAGATGGCCGGTGGAACCAGACGGGTCATCATGGTCAAAAAGAGGCTGGTCTGTCCCACCAGAAAGAGGATGCTCAGATAGACCACGGAAAAGACCAGGGTTCCCACCACGCCGGTTGCCAAGGGCACGGCCAAATGGGTGCGAAAGAGGGTTGTATAGCCGCTGCCCGCTGGCAACACCGCCGCAATCAAAGCCAAACTGGATGCCCCCATCAGCCCACCGCTAAAAAGATCCAACCAAATCCCCCCGGCAAAGGCCATGACCACCCCTTCCCGGGGACCATAGACCAGGGTCCACGCCAGAACGATGACCAGGATCAGATCCGGACGCACCCCCAGCAGGGCAATTTGGGGACCGACCGCGCTCTGCAACAGGGAGACAAGCCCCATGCCCAGAATCGCCAAGGCCAACAAAGGGCCACGATAATTCATGGCCCGACTCCCACAGGCGTTTCGCTTGGGCTGGGGAGATCCGCGCTGTCTTCGATCACACTGCCCGGCAGGGGGTTGCTGGGCTGGCTCTGCAATTCGGGCAGGTTGAGATCGTAAACCTCTTCCAGGGGATCAAAGTTGGTCACCACCAGCACCAACTCCAATCGCCCCAGATCCACCGTGGGCCGGATCACCGCCCGCTGGGACTCTTCAAAATCTTTCTGTTGAATCTCCACCACCTGGCCCACAGGGATGCCCTTGGGAAAGCGTCCGCCCAGACCGGAGGTGACCACAATTTCGCCCACACTAAAGGTCTCGCCCTGGGGAATATAGTCCATGATCGGATCCGACGCCGGCTCCCCGGCCAGCACACCGTTCAATCGGCTGCTCTGCAACAGCACGTTGATGGAACTGGACGGGTCCGTGATCAACAGCACCTTGGCGGTCACATCCGTCACCTCGCTGACCCGGCCCACCAGCCCCTGGTTGGTCAGCACCGGCATGCCCGTGGTGATCCCGTGTACCCGGCCTAGATCCAGCATGATGTAGTTGAGAAAATTGTTGCTGTCCCAACCGATCACCCGGGCGATGATCTGACCGCCCCGCAGTTCAAAGCTGGGCCGCTCCTGGGCAAAGGCCAACAGGCTGCGCAACTGCTCGTTCTCGTTCTCAACTTCCTGCAAACGCAGATTCTCCACGGTCAGGCTGCCGTTGATCTTCTCCAACTCCACCAGCCGCTGCTGGGCCGTGCGGAACCCCATCGCCCCATCCCACAAAGTATTCAGCCCGTGGGTCAGGCCGGATGTGGTGATCTGCACCGGCGACGTCAGCCGACCCAAGAAATTCTGGATCGGACGCAGTTGTCCAGTCTGCTGCATAGCCATCAACAGCAGAGAGAAAAGCACCAGAATTACCAGTCGGATGCCGATATCATTAAAAAAACCAGGTCGTCGATCGCTATTGCGCATGGCCCTATTCTATCAAAACATCTGCCAACATGTCTATTCCAGCACAAAAATCACCAGAACGCCTAACCCCACCCTAACCCTCCCCAGATTGGGGAGGGAATCGATCCTGGGTTAAAGAACCATTTGCCTGACACCCCCTCCCAGCCTCCCCCAGTTTGGGGGAGGCTGGGAGGGGGTATCGTGTAAAATAAAACAGGGACGTAGTTGTCATCCTACGCCCCTGGCTTGCCTCAACTATATTCGCAAACGTTCACCTCTTGGCCCCCCGGCCCCCAATTCTGGGGGAGGTCGTCGATAGTTCCCCCCACGGTTGGGGGGCTAGGGGGGCTGGGGTGAACGCTTACCTATATTCTTGTCTCGCCCGGTGCAGGTCTTCTAGCGGATGGTCGCCTTGCGCTGCATACTGGTCAGGGTCTCTCGGTAATATTCCGGCTTCTCCAGAATCATCCCCGTGCCCACCACCACCGACGTCAGGGGATTATCCGCCACATAGACATGCATGCGGCTTTCGTCTTGCAAACGCTGGGCCAACCCTTGCAGCAAGGCCCCGCCCCCGGCCAACACCACGCCGTGTTCCATCAGATCCGCAATCAACTCCGGCGGCGTCTCGTCCAAGGTGCCCTTGACCGCGTCCACGATCACATCCACCGAACTGGAAAGCGCCTCTCGGATCTCCACCGAACTGACCTCAATCGCCTCAGGCAGACCGGTGATCAGGTTGCGTCCCCGCAGGATCATGGTCTTTTCCTGCTCCAGGGGATAGGCCGACCCGATCTCGATCTTGCAGCGCTCGGCCATGCGTTCACCGATCAACAGGTTATATTTCTGGCGAGAATAGTTGATAATATCCTCGTTCATCTCGTCCCCGGCCACGCGGATGGAGCGAGAGATGACAATGCCCCCCAAGGAGATCACCGCCACCTCGGTCGTGCCACCGCCGATGTCCACAATCATGGAGCCGATGGACTCGGTCACCGGCAGCCCGGCCCCGATGGCCGCGGCCATAGGCTCTTCCACCAGCCCGGCCTCCCGGGCCCCGGCGCTGATCACCGCATCCCGCACCGCCCGCTTCTCCACCTCGGTCACACCAGAGGGGATGCCGATCACCACCCGAGGCCGGCCACCCAAAATGCGGTTGCCATGCACCTTGCCGATAAAGTGATGGATCATGCGTTCGGTGACTTCAAAATCCGAAATCACCCCATCCTGCAACGGGCGCACAGCCACAATGTGGGCAGGCGTACGCCCAACCATCTCCTTGGCCTCGCTGCCAATCGCCTTGACCGCATTGCGCCGCTTCGCCGATTTATCGATCGCCACAACAGAGGGCTCATCAATCACGATGCCCCGATTTTTGACATGGACCAGGGTATTAGCCGTACCCAAATCAATCCCAATATCTACAGAGAATAAGCCTAAGAACCAATCAATCGGGTTAATCACACCCGGTGGTCTTCCTTTCCACTCGAAACGCCCGTGGGGGTGCCGACCCTATGCCGACATTTTCCACATTATTTGCGACAAAAACGGCCACCTTCAAGGTTGCCGTCAGGTCCGAACGATCCGATGTATATTTCGACGCATGTTCGACGAAGTTTGAATATAACTTTGCGGCCAGACGCCCATCAAAGACGGTTTGGTCGTCGTATCCGAGCCAATTCATTCTGGCGTAACCCGAATTGTACCCGCTCCAGAACGGCTCTGCCTGTACCAAGCAAAGTGATTAGATTATACCACATGCCCAAGGGTGTCAAAAAGAATCGCCCCTAACTTCTATGGTATAATTTTGCCATGAGCCACCATGCTGACCATCCTTCCACCCATTTTCTGCCCCATCCGCTGGCCCATCCCCTGGCCCAACCTTGGCCCGGGCTTTTGGAAAAAGAACCACCTCTGCTGGATCTGATCCGTCAGCAGCAGGCGCAGCATGGCTTTTTCCCACCAGTCGGCCCAGACAAGCCAAGTGTGTTCCCCCTGCCCGTCATCGTCGGGGTGAGCGGCGGCGGCGACAGTCTTTGTCTCCTGCACCTGCTGGTCCGGCTGACCGCCGAATTCGCCCTCACCCTGCACGTTGCCCACCTGGACCACGGTCTGCGCCCCGACTCCGCCAGCGACGCCACCTTCGTGGCCGATGTGGCCGCGGCCTGGGGACTGCCCTTCCATCACAAACGGCTGCCCCCCGGTCACCTGACCGCCCAAGGCGGCAGCCTGGAAGCCGCCGCCCGCACCGCCCGCTTCACCTTTCTGTTGGATCTGGCCGCTTCTCTGGTTCAAGAGCCAACCGCCCAAGAACCCATCATCGCCCTGGCCCATCACGCCGACGACCAGGCCGAAACCCTGCTCCTCCACCTGCTGCGGGGCAGCGGCTTGGACGGGCTGGCCGCCATGCGGCCCGTCTCCCGACGACCTCTGCCCGGTATGCCAGGGGCAAGCATCCAGTATGCTCGCATTGTGCGCCCCCTGCTGGACGCGGACCGCACGCAAATCATGCGCTACCTCTCCGTCCACGCTCTGGCGTGGCGGGAAGATGCCACCAACCAGGATACTGCCTTCACCCGCAACCGCCTGCGCCACCAAATCCTGCCCCTGCTGCGAGAGATCAACCCCAACCTCACCGCCACCCTGGGCCGCACCGCCCACATCCTGGCCGGGGAAGCCGACCGTCTGGCCCGCCTGAACCGGGAGACCCTAGCCGATCTGCTCCTCTCCCCCGCCCACCCCGCCCGCTTGGTGTTGGATCGGGACAAGTTGGCAGCGTTGGACGAGGCGGATCAGCGAGGCGTCTTGCGGCTGGCCCTGGGGTGGCTGCTGGCCGGGGATTGGGTTGACCCAGAAGTTCGACTTTTTTCAAAAGTCGAACTTCTTAGCCGCCCACCCGCCGCGGACGATGCCCAGATCGAGTACGATCATGTGGTGGCTTTGGCTGCCACCTTGGCCAAATCAGCCGTGGCCGGCGGTCCCTTCCCCATTGTGGCCGGCCTGGCGTGGAGCGTGGCCCCGTCGCCGCCGAGTACAAATCCCCCCACAAATCCCCCCACAAATCCCCGCTCTAGCCAGGTCCGTGACCTGGCGGGTCTACCACAGAATTCCCTAAAAGCACCCGCCGGGTCACGGACCCGGCTAGAGCATCAAGAACCGCATGATCGTTTACACCGATATGCCCCAACCCGCCTCAGCCTGCACCGAGCGGATCGCTTGCCCTTCCCCCCGGACCATCCCTGGCTGGCCGAGGAAGCCGACCCCCGGCCCATCCCCGTGCCCGGCGACATGGCCATCCAAGGCTGGCAGCTGCACGCGCGCATCTGCGCCCCGGCAGATCTGCCCACGGATTGGGCAACTCTTTCCCCCTGGGAGGCCTATCTCGATTTGGATTGTCTGGGTGCCCCCGCCTTGGTCTGCCCCAAAACGGGTCTTGATTTTCCCCCTCTGGGCATGGGCGGACAGCGCAAAAGCCTGGGGGATCTCTTCACCGACTGCAAAATCCCCCTCTCCTTGCGGGCAGGTTGGCCCCTGATTTTGGCCGAAAGTGGCCAGGTGGCCTGGGTGTGCGGGGTACAAATGGGCCACGATTGCCGCATCACCCCCCAAACTGAGCATATTGTGCATCTCAATTGGCAGCCAACCTAACCCGTGCTCGTTCCCACGCTCCGCGTGGGAACGCAAATGGGCGCTCTGCGCCCCTCGGCGCAGAGCGCCGGAAGACCGCTCCCACGCTCTGCGTGGGAGCGAGCATGAAAGGATCGATCTTTAATGACGCTCAAAGCTCTGACCCACTGGATCATCTATAAAGGCTACAAAGTCCGCTTCCGGCAGCGAGGCAAGGAAGAGGTTATCGGCACTCTCTCCACGCCAACGGGCGATGTGCCCTTTGTTTACCACGTGTCGGCCATGCAGGTGCGCCTGCCCGACCACTGGATTATCATCAACGAACATGGCTGGGAATTGCGCCGCATGACGCCCAAGCCACCCACCGGGGCCAACTCGCCCGACGAATCTTCACAGAAAGGTAGCCTCCCATGACATCTTCTTCTCTTTTGCCTGATTTGCCCATCTTGCCCACCGTCACCCTCAAAGCCGGTCGGGACAAACCCATCCGCCAGGGCCATCCTTGGATCTTCAGCGGAGCCATCGAGACATTGCCCCCCCTCTCCCAGGCCGCGGATGGAGATCTGGTGGCCGTGATCGACAGCCGGCGGGGATGGCTGGCCCAGGGCTATCTCAACCGTCGCAGCCAGATCCAGGTACGGATTCTGTCATGGGATCAGGCGGAAACCATGGACGACGACTTTTGGCGAGGCCGCCTGGTCCAGGCCATCAAAGGGCGGGCGGATCTGGCCGCGGCCACCCCGCCCACCACAACCTATCGCCTGATCAATGCCGAAAGCGACTATTTGCCCGGTCTGGTGGTGGACCGCTATGCCGACTATCTTGTCTTGCAGTCCGGCACCTTGGGCATGGACCGACACAAAGCCAAACTGGCCCAAATGCTTATGCAACTGACCGGGTGCGTGGGGGTGATCGAGCGATCCGAGGTGGCTCTACGCCGGGAAGAGGGGCTGGGGGCGGCCACAGGGGTGCTGGCAGGCCGAGGGCCAGACGGGCCGGTGCGGGTAGAGGAGGCCGGATTGGGGTTTATGGTGGATGTTCTGGACGGTCAGAAGAGCGGTTTTTACACGGACCAGCGGGAGAACCGGGTCCAGGTGGCCGCCCTCTGCCAGGGCAAACGGCTACTCAACGCCTTTAGCTATACCGGAGGTTTTGGCGTGCATGCCCTGGCCGCTGGGGCCGCCCACGTGGTCAACGTGGACAGCAGCGTGGAAGCCCTGACCCTGGGCGAGGAGAATCTGCGTCTCAACGGTTTTGACCCGGACGGTCCCCACAGCGAAAGCATCGCCGGGGATCTCTTCCAGATCCTGCGAGAGTGGCGGGACGAGCCGGACCAACACCCCTTCGACGTGATTGTGCTGGACCCGCCCAAATTCGCCCACAACAAGAAGACGGTCAGCGCGGCCCTGCGCGGCTACAAGGACATCAACCTGCTGGCCATGAATTTGATCCAGCCGGGGGGCATC
This sequence comes from Caldilineaceae bacterium, assembly GCA_018003515.1. GTDB lineage: Bacteria > Chloroflexota > Anaerolineae > Caldilineales > Caldilineaceae > JAGNDO01. The sequence continues at coordinate 6,067 of JAGNDO010000008.1, read as the reverse complement.
CTGGCCACCTTTAGTTGCAGCGGATTGGTCAGCCCGGATCTCTTCCAAAAGGTGATCTTTGGCGCGGCCGTGGACGCTGGCCGCCAGGTGCAGATCCTGGCCTGGCTGCACCAGAGCAGCGACCATCCCACAGCCATCACCTTCCCCGAAGGCAATTATCTGAAAGGATTGTTGTGCCGAGTCCTGTGACCCTGGATGCCGTAGCCCCCAGTTTTAGCGGCCGCTTTGTGCAAGAGCTGGCCCAAGCCCTGGCCACTCCCCTGCCGGGCAAAGAGGCCCAATATCGCATGGCCCCCCGCCCCCGCCCCGGCTCGGAGCGCTGGGACGCGCCCCCGGGGGATGCCCGGGTGGGCGCGGTGATGGCGCTCTTCTATCCCCACCAGGGCGCGCTGACCCTGCCCCTGATCCTGCGCGCCACCTATGACGGGGCCCACAGCGGACAGATCAGCTTCCCCGGCGGCGGCATGGAGGCGATGGATGCGGATGTCACCGCCACCGCCCTGCGAGAGGCCTACGAAGAGATCAGAGTGCCCCCGGATCAGGTGCAGGTGCTGGGGCAGCTTTCCACCCTCAATGTGACCCCCAGCAACTATGTGGTGACGCCCGTGGTGGGCTGGATCGACCACCGCCCCGCCTTCCACGCCGACCCCTACGAGGTGGCGCGGATTCTGGAGATCCCCCTGGCCCATCTGCTGGACCCGGCCAATTTTCGAGAAGAGGAGTGGCAGTTGCGCAACCGGCGGGCAATGGTGCCCTATTTCAGCGTCCAGGGGCAAACTGTTTGGGGAGCCACGGCCATGATGTTGAGCGAATTGCTGGCCGTGGTGGGGGATCTGGCGTGTGTGAAGGAATAAGCTGAAAAACACCTGTGCAATTTGGCACAAGCAAAGGGGCGTGGTACGATCCGTCGTTATGAACCAAGACAACCGATTGCACAACTTAAAAACGCATACCCCGAATTTGACCACAAAGCTCCCGGCCCCGGCAGACACCAGTCGATTGGGCTGGCGGATTGTCGTCAGCCTGCTTGTTCTGGCCACCCTGTGGCTCTTGAGTACCCTCCAAGCCCAGGCCGGCGGGGAACGGCTGGTCCTGGCCCACTATTACACCTGGTTTGACGAAAATACGTGGAGTTATGACAAGATGGCCGACCTGCCCGCCCAGCCATATGTCAGCCGGGACACGGGGGTGATGGGTCGCCACATCGATCAGGCCAAAGCTGCCGGGATCGATGCCTTCCTGGTGGCCTGGTATGGGAACGCCGGAGGCAGCAACCAGACCGAGCCCAATCTGGCCGCCATGCTCAACGAGGCCGCGGCCCGCAATTTCCGGGTGGGCATCCTCTTCGAGACTACCTCCCCCTTCTTTGCCGGCACAGGGGATGCCACCGCTGCCCTCAGCCACGCCCTCAGCACACACGCCAATCATCCCGCCTTCTTGCGGGTGGACGGCAAGCCGGTGATCTTCTTCTGGCGGCCCCAGCTCTGGAGTGTGGATACCTGGCAGGCCATCCGCAACCAGGTTGACCCCAATCACAACAGCATCTGGATCGCCGAAGGGGTGGACATGGCCTATCAGGCGGTCTTCGACGGTCACCACCTCTACAGCAACACCTGGAACCCGCCCACGGATCTGACCTGGACCAACAACAAGTTTGCCCGCTGGGTGAACGATGCCCGCACCGCCTATGGCACCTATAAATATTGGGTGGCCACGGTCATGCCCGGCTATAACGACATCCGCACGGGCCGATCCAATGGCTTCGCCAACGATCGCCAGGGCGGGGCCTACTACGAAAGCTCCTGGCAGGCGGCCATCGCCAGCAACCCGGATTGGATCGTGATCACCAGCTTCAACGAATGGCCCGAGGGCAGCCACATCGAACCCAGCGCGGCCTATGGCAACCACTATCTGGATCTCACCGCCCGCTGGAGCGGCATCTACAAATCGGGCAGCGGACAGGCCAGTGTGAGCGCAGCGGCGGTCCAAGCGCCCGCTCCGGTGGTGGTTGCCCAGGCGGCCCCCGTCTCTGCCCCCGCCCCCGCCCCGACAGCAACCCCACTCTCTCGCCCCGAGCCGGATGTGCCCACAGCCTTTGTGATGGTCTCCCTGCTCAACCTGCGCAGCGGCCCCAGCACCCACTTCCAGATCCTGGGCATGGCCGATCTGGGTGCCGCCCTCCCCATCATCGGCCAGGACAAGAATTGGCCGGAGTGGTGGCAAGTGGACTACAATGGGCAGAGGGGCTGGATCTTTGCCCCCCTGGTCGAAACAGCCGGGCCCATGAACCAAATACCCAAGGTCTCGGCCCCCCTGCCGTCTCCGTCTGGAAATCGCCCTGTCAACTGGGGGATTCGACCGATTGCCCTGTAGGGAATTTCTGCCAGCCTAACCGTCCACCCTGCCAGTTTCCAGAACGCCATCTATTTTCGATAGCCCACTAAGGAGCTACTTATGACCTCGGATTCCCAGTCATCCCCGGCAGACCACTCCTTGGAAGGGGATGTGGAACGTATATTGATCGATGCCGTCACCCTGCAAGCCCGCATCGCCGAGCTGGGTCGGGACATCGCAGAGACCTACGCCGGCCAGGATCTGCTCTTGCTGGCCGTGTTGAAGGGCAGCGTGATCTTCCTGGCCGACCTGATGCGGGCCATCACTATCCCCAATTCCGTTGATTTCATGGCAGTCAGCAGCTATGGGGCTGGGGTGCAAAGCACAGGCGTGGTGCGCATCCTGAAGGATCTGGATGCCCCTATCGCCGGGCGCAACCTGCTGATTGTCGAAGACATCATCGACAGCGGCCACACCCTCAGCTATCTGGTACGCACCCTGCGCGAGCGCAACCCCACCACCCTGCGCATCGTCACCCTGCTGGACAAACCCTCCCGCCGCGAAGTCAACATCCCCGTGGACTGGGTGGGCTTCTCCATCCCCAACGAATTCGTGATCGGCTACGGGCTGGACTACAATGAACTCTACCGCAACCTGCCCTACATCGGCGTGCTCAAGCCCGGCGTCTACTCAGAAGATCCCGAGTAAGCGTTCACCCCTGCCCCCCTAGCCCCCCAACTTTGGGGGGAACTGTCCTCGACCTCCCCCAGAATTGGGGGCCGGGGGGCGTGAACGACTGCGATCCCGCATAAAGGCAATCCGCCTCCGAAAGGTCATTTTTCAGGCGACAAAATTTTATGTCTTCTTCAAACCGTGTGATTTTAATCATTGCCCCCTTGCTGACCCTGTGGGTGGCGGGTCTGGTCTTGCTCTCGTTGGCCCTTGCGCCCCTTCCGGTCCTAGCCCAGGGACAGGTCGAGACCTACACCGTCCAGGCAGGGGACACCCTGGGGCTGATCGCGGATCAGTTTGGGGTGACAGTGGATGACCTGGTGGCGGCCAACCAGCTCCCGGATGCCAACATCCTGGAGATTGGGCAAGTGCTGATCATTCCCAAGGCTGGCAGCGCCGCAGCCCCCAGCGAATGGACCCGTATCGTCGCCTATCCCCGCCAAACCCTGGCCAGCCTTGCCGCCCACTATGGGCTGGAAGTCAACCAACTGGCCGCCTATAACAAGCTGCGAGAGAGTACGCGCCTCTTCCCCGGCCAGCCCATCCGCATCCCCACCGAACGGGTGCAGGCCGCCGGGGAAGCCTTTGGGGCCCTGCGGCTGATGCCCGTCACCACCCTGATCGACCAAGGACGCACCGGCGTGGTCCAACTCCAGATCGACCGCCCCGTGCCCGTCAATGTGGTGTGGAACGGTCTGCCCTTGCCCCTGATCCCCGAAACCGGCCAGAGCGACCCAACCGGAAAATGGTTTGCCCCCATCCCCGTACCCGCCCTGATTGCCCTGGGCACCTATCCCCTGGAGATCGGCTACACCACGACCGCCGGCGCTCCTCTCACCCGCACCCTCATCGTCACCGTGCGGGATGGGGGATATGACAGCCAGGCCATCGTCTTGGACGATGAAAAGTCCGGTCTGCTGGCCCCGGAACTGGTCCAGACCGAAGAAGCCCGCATCAGCGAGATCTGGGCCCAGGTCAGCCCCAGCCTGATGTGGACCGGGGTTTTCAGCCGTCCCATCACCTCGGAATATGCCACCACCAGCCCCTTTGGCACCCGACGCAGCTATAACGGCGGCCCCTTGAGCAGCTATCACGCCGGGCAAGATTTCGGCGCACCGGCAGATGTGCCGGTCTATGCCCCCGCCGGTGGCACCGTGGTCTTGGCCGAAGCGCTGACCGTGCGGGGCAATGCCGTGATCATCGACCACGGTCGGGGTATCTTCACCGGTTATTGGCACCTCAACGCCATCAACGTGCAGCCGGGTCAAGGGGTGCAGCCGGGTGATCAGATCGGCGTCGTGGGCACCACAGGCCTCAGCACCGGCAACCATCTGCATTGGGAACTACGCATCTTCGGCATCGCCGTGGACCCCATGCCCTTTCTGCACCAGAATTTGCTCGGTCAATTTGTGCCAGGAACATAAACACCCCCTCCCAGCCTCCCCCAATCCTTGGGTTGAGTAGGCCGAATGGTCGTATCGAAACCTGGGGAGGGTTAGGGTGGGGTTGGTTGTACACAACAAAAAAAGGTGGGCGACTCAGAACGAGTCGCCCACCTTTTTTGTTGTGCTTGAATTGCGGTAGATCAGGACTATTCGTCGTCTTCATCCTTGCCGCGGGCAATCACTTCCGGCTCAGACAAGTCTTCATCATCACCATATTCCAACGCTTCCTCGGCGGCCTCTTCCTCGGCATCCACACGGCTGGCCACAATGCTGAAGACCACGTCGTCGAGATCGGCCAGGAGGGTGACACCGGCAGGAGCCACCAAGTCGGAGACCAGGATGGGGGCATCATGGGTTAACTTGGTCAGATCCACCTCAATGCTGGCGGGGATGTCCGCAGGCAGGGCCTCCACCGTGATGGTGTCCAGGTTCTGCAAGATCAACTCGTTGCCAGCCATCTCCTTGGGCTTGCCCACGGCGACCAAAGCCACGTCAGCTTCTTGGGTCTCGGTCATGCTCACAGCATAGAAGTCAGCGTGCAGCAGATGCGCCGTCACCGGATCCCGATGGGTATCCCGGATCAACACATTGTGCTGTTGGCCATCAGAGACCGTCACCTGCACCAACTGGGACATGCCGCCATGATGCAGGGCTTTCTCCAGGCTGATGCTATCCACTTGCAGGTTGACCGGCTTGTCCACCCGACCATAAACGACAACGGGAACCAGGCCACCACGACGCAGTTGCCGCACCTTGCGCCCGACCAGGGTGCGGGGGTCAGCAGTAAGATTCAAATCCGACATGCGGGTTACTCCTTATCTTAGTTTCCATGAAAGATGCTGCAAAAATTGCAGAATAGGTTGTGTTTTTCAAAAGATGCGGCGCTTATTTTTACCGCTTTTAGTGATTTTAGACAAACTTAAGTCGTGTTCAGCCTGTTCGGCGTCCAGTCAACCGTCCCAACAGACGCCCACCCAGAAGCAGGACCACGCCTAAACCGGCACCCAGCGCAAAGGCTTGGGATGTGGTCAACGCACGCTCCACATCGCCGTTGATACGCCCGGCCAGCACCACACCTGCGCCAATCGTATCCGCGTGGATGGTTCCCGCCACCGCCATGCCTGCCCCCAAATCGTTCGCCTGGACACGCTTGGCCGCCACCAGCACGGTCTGGCCATCAGAAAGGGTGACTTCTTGGCCAAAGACCAGGGCCGCGGCACTGTCACGCAGATCTGCGGCACCGGTCTTGATCACAGCCGCTACGGATTCTTGCATGTGTACCGCGCTGCCGTGAACCGTGCGGGCAATCGAGTTTTTCATGTTGACCTGGCCGCCCTGCACCGTGCCAGTCGTCTCGTTTTCCATCTCCGTGGGCGTGCCGTTCAGCTGATCGCTCAAACTGTCGGCCAACTCCTCTAATGGATTATGGGACGATTCGTTGGGCTGGCTGGGCATGGACCGCTCCGTCACGAAAAAGCCGGAATGCATCCCGGCGCAAGGCACAACCCTGATTATAGCGAACCGTGAGAGGGGCGTCAAATACGAGGGGCGGAGAA
>JAGNDO010000050.1 GCA_018003515.1 Caldilineaceae bacterium | reverse complement strand
TTGCAGAAGCCCCATCAATCCATCGTGCGTCAGTCCTGTACTCATTTATCCCCTCCCACTTTTATGCCGCGACTCCCACTTTTTTACCAGAAGGGTTTACCCCGTGTCAAATTGAGAATTGCTGCCCGGCCAGATGGACCAGAAGATGTAATGGCAAGAAGCTTTAGCCAACGCATCATTAAACCCGCTTTCCAGGCCCTGCTCACCAAACTGGGGGCCATGACCCCGACCAAAAACCGGGACCGTCTGCGCATGGAGTTGTTGATGGCCGGCAATCCGGGCAATTTGTCCACCACAGCTTTTTCGGGGCTGAAGTGGATAGCGGGATTGGGCATCGGTCTGCTGGCGGCAATGTATGGTAATTTTGTCTTTCATCTTCCCACTATCCAAGTGGTGTTGTGCGGACTGGGCGGTATCTTTCTGGGCACGTACTATCCGCCCTATTGGCTACGCGGTCGCATCAAGAAACGCAACGAGGCCATCAAAAAAGCCCTACCCGATGCCCTGGACATGCTGACCATTGTGGTGGATGCAGGCATGGGTTTTGACCAAGCCTTAATCAAGCTACGGGAACGATGGAAGAACGAGTTGACCCTGGAATTTGAGCGAGTGGTCAACGAGATGCGCATGGGCGTACGCAAGATGGACGCCCTGCACAACATGGCCGAGCGCAACGATGTGCCGGAACTACGCTCCTTCATCGCCGTCATGGTCCAGACCGACCGCTTGGGCATCTCCATCTCCAATGTACTCCACGTCCAGAGTCAGCAGATGCGTGTCCGCCGCCGCCAAGAGGCCGAAGAAGCGGCCCACAAGGCACCCATCAAGATGCTGATCCCGATCATGTTCTTTATTCTGCCCGCTCTCTTTGCCATCATCTTGGGGCCGGCCGTTCCAGGCATCATATCGGCTTTCTCATAGATGGAACAAGGCAATCCGAGCAATATCGGCGGGGGGCGGGCGTCCAGGCGCAGATCCGCTCCCCCTTTTTGTAGGGAGTCGCAACCTTCCAGGAAGCTGCCAGCTTCCTGGAAGGTGATATGACCCCAATAGGCCATTGACCATAGCAGTTAACCGAGTTATAAAAGAGAGGTCGAATCCGATGGGCATTCATACTTTCTGGGGAGATTCAAACCGCATGAGTGCAGGAAACGCATCCAAAGAAGACCCACGATATGAACGGGCCATGCAGGATATGGACACGGGGGCCTGGAGCAAGGCGGCCGATGCCATCCAAGGTCTGCTCCAGGAGTATCCTGGTGACAGCGAACAACTGTCACCAATCCTATCCAGCGCCCGCATGAGGGCTTCGGTGGGCGGCCAACGCATTCGGGGACGGGGGGGGCTTGCCACCTTTCTCAACCGGCGGCGGCGTACCCAACTACTGGTCCTCTTTATGCTACTCTTGGTAACTTTGGGCGGGGTTGGCATCTATCGCTTCTGGCTGACCCCTCTGCGCGTCCAACAGGCCCTGACCCAGGCGTTCAACAGCCAGTTGGAACAAGGGAAGATGGCCCTGGCCGCCACAGACTATACCGAGGCCGAAACGCGCTTCACCGCAGCCTTGGCCCTGAATACCGACTCGGTTGAGGCCCAGACCGGGTTGGCAGAGACCCAGCATCTGCAAGCCATCCAAACCGACTACACCGCAGCCATCGACCTGGCCGCAAAGGGCGAAAATGCCACGGCCATGGACGCCTTCCTGTCCATCCAAACCCAGGAGCCAGACTATAAGGATGTGCCCAAACGTATCGACCAACTGGTTGCCCTGAGCAGTGCAAAGGATCTCTTTGCCCAGGCCCAGGAGGCCTATCAGCAGGAACGTTGGGACGAAGCCATTAGCCTGTTTACCGGTCTGCGGGATCAGAACGTTGCCTATCAGCAGGTGGTGGTAGAGGCCCAATTCAACGAGAGTTTGCTGCAAGCCGCCAACCGGGACGCCCTCAGCGCTGGCCAGAGCAACGCCCAGATCGAACAGAGCATCAGCCGCTATCGCCAGGCCCTGAGCTTGCAGCCTGGCAACCCGGTGGCCCAGGCCAGAATGGATATGCTAACAGCCTATATCCAAGCCAAAGGGTTGATTGGACAGGGCCGCGTGGCCCAGGCCGAGCAGATCTTCACCAACATCTATGCTGCTGATGCCAATCTGCTTGGATCTGATCTACCCCAAATCCTTTTCGATACCCGCATGGCCCTGGGCAACCAGTATGAACAGGCCGGGGATCTATGGGCAGCCTACAATGCCTATCTGGCCGCGGCCAGCCTGCCCGTGCCCCGGGCAGGGGAAGCCCGTCAGCGGGCCGAAGCAATGGGCTTGGCCCTGACCCCAACCGTCACGCCGACTGCCACGCCAATTCCAACAGCCACCCCAGACCCCTTGGCCTTACTCTATGCCCAGTTGACGCCCACTCCGGTCCCCTCGCCTCTGGAACAATTTGTGGGCTGGATCGCCTTCTATAGCGACCGGCCAGGGTCATCTTCAGGACTATGGGTTATGCGCCCAGATGGTAGCGGGGTGCAGCCAGCGAGCGATCCCAGCGGACTATACAAGCACCTGGAATTACAAGCCACTTGGTTCAAGGACAATACTCGCCGCATCTGGGTGGAAAGCGACGGCACGGAAGTTTCGATTGCCATCTATATGTGGCGCTATGACATCCCCCAACATTGGAACAATGTACGGGTGGAGTTGCTCAACAACAGCGCCACCAACTATCAAATCCAGCTCTCGCCCAACGATCGTTACGTGGTCTTCACCTCTCAACGCGGCGGCGCACCGGGGGGAACGGGCAACACCGGGGACGAGATCTTTATCATGGATCTCAACGAAATTGTGGGAGATGGCTATCATGTGGGCCACCGCCTGACGTTCAATGATTGGCAGTGGGACAAGCATCCCACCTTTAGCGCCGATGGCAACACCATCTTCTTCTGGAGCAATCGCGAGATTGGCAAGTCGCAAATTTGGGCCATGAGTCTTGATGGCAATAATCAGCGCAGCATCAGCGATGGCGAGTACAACGATTGGGACCCGCTTTTCGTGGTCCCCTACCGGGCAATTCCCACCCACAAAGAGATGATTAAGAAGGCGCCGACCCAGTAAAGACAATATCTTTCACTGCAAAGATGGTAAGCAGAATGGGACCTTTTCCATGAAACCTCTGCTTTCTCAGCGGTCAGTTTGAATCAGTCGTATCCAAGGAGGCAGGCATGAGTTTTTTTAACCGTAGCCGCAACAACGGCAAGCAGAACGAACCAGAGCTTGTGGCCGAGATGCCCGTGCCGGCCACCATGCCTGCTGCAAAAATGGTCCATCACCAAATACCAGCCGACTTTAATGTGGATGTGCTACAAGACCCGCCCCCGGCTTACTTTGTGATCAAGGACAAGGTGCAGCAAGAGTTATTGCGGGAACACAACCCAGCTAACGGCACCCGGGCCATAGAGATGGGCAAGCAGATTATCGAGCCCCTCTTCAACATTGCCCTGACCGAAACTGGCGTGGTCTTGAGCCGGGTGGACAAGCAGAAATTCCTGGATGCCATTATGGCGGACATCTTGGGCTTTGGCCCCATCCAAGCCTTGCTGGACGAAGACTCGGTCTCCGAAGTCATGGTCAATGGGCCGTTCCAGGTCTATGTGGAGCAGAAGGGCAAGCTACGCATGACCAACGTCAAGTTTCGGGACAACGATCATGTCCTCAGCATCATCGAGCGCATCATTGCCCCCTTGGGTCGGCGTATCGACGAAAGCAGCCCTATGGTGGACGCCCGTCTCCCTGACGGCAGCCGTGTCAACGCCATCATCCCTCCCCTGGCCATTGACGGCCCCAGTATCACCATCCGTAAATTTAGCAAGATCCCCCTGACCGTAGAAGATCTGATCAAATTTGGCAGCTTCACCCGTGAAGTCTCCCAGTTTATCGAAGCAAGCGTCGTCTCCCGACTCAACGTGATCGTCAGCGGCGGCACGGGGTCTGGCAAGACCACCATGCTCAACGTCCTCAGCAGCTTCATTCCCAGCGACGAGCGCATTGTCACCATCGAAGACAGCGCCGAGCTGCAATTGCGCCAGGAGCACGTAGTGCGCCTGGAGACCCGTCCGGCCAACATCGAGGGCAAGGGGGAGATCAGCATCCGGGATCTGGTGAGAAATAGCCTGCGCATGCGCCCGGAGCGGCTGGTGGTGGGTGAATGTCGCGGCGGCGAGGCGTTGGACATGCTCCAGGCCATGAACACGGGGCATGATGGCTCCATGTCCACGGCCCATAGCAACAGCCCCCGTGACACCTTGGCCCGTATGGAGACAATGGTGCTGATGGCGGGCATGGACCTGCCCCTGCGGGCCATTCGCCAGCAGATCGCCGCCGCGGTGGATCTGATTGTGCATGTGGAGCGGCTGCGGGACGGCTCGCGCAAGATTGTAAAGGTCTCCGAAGTGTTGGGCATGGAAGGCGAGACGATCCTGATGCAGGACATCTTCCAATTTGTGGAAGAGGATTTTGTCAACGAAAAGGTGGTGGGTACCCTGATCCCCACGGGCATCCGCCCCAAGGTGATGGAACGCTTCAAGAGCGACCAGATCACCCTGCCCAAGAATCTCTTCACGCCGTCATTGTCCGGGCTGTTTTAGGGGGGAGCGAGTTGCGAGGGGCGTTTGTGGCCCAATATCCCTTGATCCCCGACGAATTTTGAACATTGGTTCTTTGGGATCTCAGGGGGTCAAGCCACGTCCCCGGCACTCGCCACCAGTCGTTCCGACCATGAAACCCGTTTTGGCGAGTGCCGGGGACGTTAGCCCCATGAAATCCGGTTGAGCCTGAACATTTAGCATAGTCCCACAGGAGTACAACCCCATGCGCCCCACGCTCTCTGGCCGGATGCCTTTCGTTGTCATGGCGCTTTTGCTAAGTCTGGGTTTGTTGTCCCCTTCGTTGCTGCTGGCCGAACAGATGGCTTCTGCACCTAGCGTGATGATGACCGGGGCGACCGCCGACATACCCGTTCTGCTGTTACCGATGGAGGGGGCCATCACCACGGGCAACAGCCATCCGCCTCTGGGCATCCCCAGCCTGGTTTGGCAACCAGTCCCGGAGGCCACCAAATATCAGGTGCAGATCAGCGGCTCCAGCGGCTTTGCCACCACGGTGGTGAGTACGGAGTCCGTCAATACAACCTATACGCCCATCATTGCCTTGGGCGATGGCATATTCTACTGGCGGGTGCGGGCCAGTGTGGCCAATAATTGGGGCATCTACTCGGACCCTTTTAGCTTTCAGGTGGATTGGAGTGACAATCACACCCTCTTCCCCACCCTTCTCTCCCCAGCCCAGAACGCTGTGCGAGCCGCTTTTGGTCTGGACGATTTTTCCTGGACCCCACGGGCCGGCGCGGCTACCTATCAGTTTCAGATCGCCACGGATGTTGGCATGTCCAGCGTGGTCTATACCGCTATCTCTGCTCTCCCCAGCCACACCCCACCCCAGCGGCTGGACAACAACGTCTACTATTGGCGTGTGACCCCACTAGACTTCAAGAACCACCCTGGTACCCCCAGTGAAGTGCGCAGTTTTACCTTCAACTGGAACAGCCCTCCCCAATTGCTGACCCCGGCCCATGCCGCCGAGTTGCCCTTTGTGCCCCGCTTCGCCTGGACAGCCGTGGAAGCCGCCAAAGAGTACCGCCTGCAAGTCAGCACCCAGGAAAACTTTGTCGTCTATGTGGAGACCATCACCCGCAACACCGACTACACCCCGGTGAAGGCGTATAGCAACGATCAGGATTATTTCTGGCGTGTTCAGGCCGTGGATGATCGGGGAATCGCCTCTCCGTGGAGCGAGATTCGTCGCTTCCGGGCCAAGTGGAATTTCAAGCCTCAACTGCTTTCTCCGGCCAATAATAGCGTCGATCTGGCCTATCCCTTCTTCTCTTGGGCCCCCGTGCCTGGGGCCGAGAGGTATCAGATCCAAATTGCCAACAATAATGCCTTTGCCAATCCCAAGATCGTTGATACAACCCTTTTCAACGTCACCAACTATACCCAGGCCCAGTGGCCCTCGATCGCCTTTAGCACCGCCTACTATTGGCAGGTGCGGGCCATAGACGCCCAGGGCAACGTGACGCCGTGGAGCGAGGTGTGGTCGTTCCAGGTCTCTGCCCCCACCGATCTTCCCACAATGCCTAATCTCATCTACCCTCTGCCCTACTACACTCCCGACACGGCCAATCTGCCCGTTCACGGGGACCGCTCTTTTCCCTGGCCTCTTTTCGTTTGGGACACGGCTCACATCCTAACATATCCCAGCGGTACAATACCTGTCGACTTCTATCAGCTTGAAGTAGACGATGATCCAGGCTTTTCCTCTCCCAACTTCGCCATCGTCACCGCAGGGATCGCCGCCGCGCCCACCTTGGCCAATCCGTTTACCGATCTCCAAGACGGCACTATTTACTATTGGCGAGCGTATTCTCTGTATTCGGATCCAGACAAAGATAATCCAGTCACTTGGACCACCCGCTACAGCAGCGCCGCCTCCACCCTGCCGTTCTCGACCAACCCGGATCCCATCTATCCAGAAGATGGCTTTGAGGCAGTGGGGGCACCGCCGATCCTGGGCTGGCTGCCCGTTTCCGGCGCACATCACTATCAACTTCAGCTTGCCAGGGACGCGGCCTTCACCCTTCTGGTTGAGGAGATCCAGCCCCAGTTTGTCAATTATGTACCCTGGCAGGCGCGATCCGATACAATGTCCTTTGGCACCTATTGGTGGCGGGTGCGGGCCCAGGATGTGAACGATAATCCGCTAGGAGAGTGGAACAGCCCCCGTCACTTTAACCTCTCTGTAGACTTGGCAATTGGAAACCCTACTGACTTTCCTGCGCCGAGCAACTTGGCGGCGGACACATCTGGACGCTCACTTGTAGCGACCAGCCTGGATGAGGGGTTGGGCATCTTTGAACTAAAGAATCTTCATACTATCGTTGATCGCTCTCTTGACGTTAATCAGCATTGGGTGATTGCCTTTACCACCGGCACGCCGTCACCCAGTGCTACCCAATACTACGCCCTCTATTTTGATACGGATCACATTACGGATAGCGGCGCGTTCTTTGATCCCAGAGGGAATAGTGCAATTAACACGGCCCCCCTCTATCGACCAGAATATGTCCTCTATGTATCCCAAAGTCCCAGCGGCATCTCTGCCGACTTCTATCGATGGAATGCGGGCAGTTGGGCGGTCAAACAAGACTTGGACAGCATAGGTGGACGCATCGAGTATAGTCCGACCTTGCAGTCCATCCAGATTCTGCTCCCCTACACGGCCCTCGGCTCCGCGGATACAGATTGGGTGGGCAGCTTGGCCATGGCTGTCTTCAGCCTGGAAGCCAACGCCATCCGGGACACCATCCCAGAGCAGGGGGCGATTCTGGACAACCCGGTCTTCGTCTCCAACATGCTCAACCCAATCTACCCCTTCGATACGCCCTTCTCCAACCCGATTGTCTACGACGACATGCCGCCCTTGCATTGGCGGATGCCTTCCTTCACCACGGACGGGTATCAGGTGCAGGTGGCCCGAGATGCCCAGTTTACAGATATTGTGGAAAGTTGGGAAGCCATCGAATCCGGCACGTATTCCCTGTTTACGTTGCTTCCCACGATCTTTCAGTCCAAATTGGCCTACGCCAACAACGAATCCTACTATTGGCGGGTGCGTCCGCGCCATGAAAGTTTTGGCACTGGCTTCGACTATGGCCCCTGGTCCCAGCCCATGCGTTTTAAGCTGGACAGTCGGCTGGCGGGCAACCCGCAACTTTCCACGGGGGTGGATGCCTTTATGACCCCTACCTTCACCTGGGACCGGGTGGAAGGGGCCGCCGGCTATACCATCCAGATCGATGACGACAGCAATTTCAGCAGCCCTTTGGTGGACCAGGCCACGGATGCCACCAGTTTTATCCCCCTGGACAGCAGTTCCCTCCTGCCCGGCACCCAATACTATTGGCGGGTGGTCATGCGCCGCTCCAAAGAGATCATCGGGTATTGGACCGCCCCCATGACCTTTACCAAGACCTCCTTGTGGCCGGCCCAGGTCTCTCCCCTGGCCGACAGCGTGCTGAATCGTCAACCGACCTTGCGCTGGTCTGCGGTCCTGACGCCGACGGTGACGCCACGCTTGGCCGCACCGTCCTATAATGTCCAGATTGCCAACAACTCGGCCTTTAACAGCCCCAAGATCAACCAGGCCACCCAGTCCACCACCTTTTCCCCCATCAAAGGACAGAATCTCGCCGATGGTGTCTGGTATTGGCGGGTAGCCCTTGTGGATGGCAACAACAAGACCGGTCTCTATAGCGCGCCCATTCGCTTCACCAAGGGATACTCGCTGCCCACCTTGATCTGGCCGCCCCAGGATGCGGTCATTGGTCCTCTGCCAACCTTTGAATGGGAACCGATCGACGGTGCGGCCAGATACAAGATCGAATATGCCGACAACAGCAGTTTTAACAACCTCACCACGGTTACGACTGAGTTGACTCGCTTTACCCCAACCAAGGCGTTGCCCTACAGCACCTATTATTGGCGGGTTCAGATGATCGATGTGGACGGCAATCCTGGGCCGTTGGTTGGGCGCAAATTCTATTATTATCTGCCCGCATCCTTTACCTTTTCACCCAGCACGGCCATTGCGCCAGCCACGGTCACCTTCACAGACACCTCCGTCGGCACGATTCTGTCCCGGCTATGGAGCTTTGGGGACGGCACCACCAGCACGGAAGCAAATCCTGCCCACCGCTATACCACAAGCGGCATCTTCACCGTCACCTTGCAGAACACAACCACGGACGGCTTTTTCCGGGAGGTTTCTCAGGCCAATGCGGTACGCATCTATCAAGTGGTGCGGGCCATGTTTACGGCCAGCCCCACCTCTGGCTCCTTCCCCTTGACCGTCTCCTTCCAGGACACCTCCACGGGCGATCTCAACGAATGGCTGTGGAATTTTGGGGATGGCACCACCGCCACCACCCAACACCCGCAACATACTTACGGCCAGGCGGGGAGCTACCAAGTCACGTTGAGCGTCTCTGGGCCGGGTGGTGCCAGCACGATGCCCCGGCCCAATTTCATTGTTGTGACCACACCCACGCCGACACTCACACCCACCATCACCAATACCCCCCTGCCCGTCACAAATACGCCGACCCAGACGCCTACTTGGACACCGACACAGACGCCTACGGCTACGCCGACCAATACGCCCACGACGACACCCACGGCGACGCCCACAGATACCCCAACGGCAACACCGACCAATTCACCCACGGCAACACCGACTCATACGCCCACGGCGACACCCACAACTACACCCACAGACATACCCCTGCCCACGGCAACCCCGACCCCAACCCCGTCCAGTACCGTCTCGCCGACGCCCGACGCGGAGACGCCCCGGGTCACCAGTATTGACCCGATCAGCCACCACGGGCCGTCACCGATCATTATTACCATCGAGGGCAGTATCTTCATAAAGACGCCCAAGGTCTATCTTGGCGATTACCAGACCTTGGATGTCAGACATATCAGCGACACCCAGCTTGTCGCCGTCACCCCAGGCGACATGGTCTCCGGAGTCTTCGATGTACGTGTCTGCAACCCCAATCAAAAATGTGGTCTGTTGCCCAACGCTTTTACCGTCACTACCGATGATCCCCTGCTGTTCGATGTTTATTTACCGGCTCTCTGGCGCTGAAGATAGGACAAATTGGAGTTTTTTATTATGTTGATTCTCTCAAATACCCGCGGCTTGTTGATCTCCCTTGTTCTTTTGCTCAGTTTGGTCGCTATATCGCCGCCCCAATTGAGAGCCGAGGGCATGATTCCAACATCCGCTGAGGCCACTGCCAACGTGCCCGTTCTGCTGTCACCGGCGGAAGGGGCCATCACCACAGGCAACAGCCATCCGCCCTTGGGCATCCCCAGTCTGGTTTGGCAACCAGTCCCGGAGGCCACCAAATATCAGGTGCAGATCAGCGTTTCCAGTGGCTTCGCTACCACGGTGGTGAGTACAGAATCTGAGACCTTCACCTACACCCCCATCATCGCCCTGGGTGATGGTATTTTCTATTGGCGGGTGCGGGCCTATGTTTCAAAAAATTGGGGAGCTTACTCCGATGGCTTCAGCTTTCAGGTCGATTGGAGCGACAACCAGACTCTCTTCCCGGTGCTTCTCTTCCCAGAAGAGGATGCGGTGCGGGCCGCCTTTGGGCTTGAGGACTTTTCGTGGACACCCCTGCCCGGCGCGGCGACCTATCAGTTCCAGATTGCCACGGATTCGGGCATGTCCAGCATTGTCTATACCGCCATTTCCGCCGTCTCCCGCCACACTCCTCCCCTGCGCTTGGACAACAATATCTACTATTGGCGTGTGACCCCCTTTGATTACAAAGGCCACGCCGGTACGCCCAGCCAAGTGTGGCGCTTCACCTTTAATTGGAACAGTGCGCCGCAACTGCTGGCACCGAGCCACGGCATGGCGCTGCCTTTTGTGCCCCGCTTCTCGTGGACAGCCGTGGAAGCCGCCAAAGAGTACCGTCTACAGGTCAGCACCCAGGAAAATTTTACGACCTACGACCAGACCGTTACCCGCAATACGGACCATACCCCCGTGGATGCCTATAGCAACGACCAGGACTATTTCTGGCGTGTGCAGGCGGTGGATGCCCGGGGTATCACCTCACCCTGGAGCGAAATCCGCAGCTTTCGGGCCAAGTGGAACTTCAAGCCCCAACTGCTTTTGCCCGCCAACAACAGCATCTCCTTGGCCTATCCCTTCTTTGCCTGGGCACCCGTGCCAGGAGCCGAACGATATCAGATCCAGATTGCCGCCAACAACGCTTTTGTCAACCCCAAGATCGTTGACACAACTCTTTACAACGTCACCAACTATACCCAGCCCCAATGGTCTTCGGTGGCTCTGGGCGCGGCCTATTATTGGCAGGTGCGGGCCATAGATGCCCAGGGCAACTTCACCCCTTGGAGCGAGATTTGGTCTTTCCAACTCTCTGACCCCACCAATCCCACTTCCCCCCTGCCCACAACACCCAACTCCATCTATCCCTTGGCCTACTTCACCCCGGATGTGGAAAACCTGCCCGTACATGGTGACCGCTCTTTCCCCCATCCCCTCTTTATTTGGGATGTGGCCCATGTACCGGCTGGACTCAACAGCGCCGCCCCTGCTGATTTTTACCGGCTTGAAGTCGATAACGAGCCGGGCTTTTTCTCTCCCAACTTCGCCCTGGACACGGCGGGAATCGCCGCCGCGCCTACGCTGGCCCATCCGTTTACCGACCTTCAGGATGGCAGCCTCTATTATTGGCGGGTGCGCGCCTATAGCGACAACCAACCCATTGGCAGCCAGCTCTCGTGGACCGCACGCTACAGCAGCGCGACCTCGACCCTCCCCTTTGCCCCCACCCCAGACCCCATCTATCCCGATGACGGCTTTGAGGCCGTGGGATTGCCGCCCGTTTTGGGATGGCTGCCAGTCTCTGGGGCGGATCATTATCAGCTTCAATTGGCCCGGGATGAGGGCTTTGTCAATATTGTAGACGTGGTGCAGCCCCAATTTGTCAACTATGTGCCCTGGCAGGAGCGCCTGACTCCCATGCCCTTTGGCACCTATTGGTGGCGCGTGCAGGCCCAGGATGCCGCCAACACCCCCCTGGGTGACTGGAGCGCTGCCCGTCATTTCAACCTCTCCCTGGATCTGACCATCGGCAACCCGCTCTATGATTTTGTGCCGCCCGCCAACCTGGCCGCGGACGCCAGCGGACGCACCCTGGTCGCCACCAGCCCGGACGTCGGCGCAGGCAGCTATGAACTAAACACCCTGCATGTGATGGCCGACCGCAGGGCCGATGACAACTACAACCAGCATTGGGTGATCGCCTTCACCGGGGGAGCCATCGCTGGGGATACTGTGCGCTACGCCCTCTATCTTGACACGGACCATGTGGTTAACAGCGGCGCGCCCTCGGATCCCCGGGGCAACACATCCATCAGCCCCGCCCCTCTCTATCGCCCGGAATATGTCTTGTATGTGGACAAAATTGGCAACGTGGGGATCTCTGCCCAGTTCTACGCCTGGAATGGCAGCACCTGGTCCCCGGCCCAGGATCTGACGAATTTTGGTGGGCGCATTGAGTATGACTCTGGGCTACAATCTGTACAGATCCTGCTCCCCTATACCGCATTGGGTTCTGCGGACACGGACTGGGTGGGCAGTCTGGCCCTGGCCGTCTATAGTCTGGAGGCCAATAGCGTCCGGGACGCCCTCCCGGCCCAAGGCGCAACCCTGGACAACCCGGTCTTTGTCTCCAACATGCTCAGTCCGCTCTATCCCTTTGACACCCCCTTCTCCAACCCGATTGTCTATGATGACATGCCGCCCCTGCGCTGGCGTATGCCCCTGTTTAGCGCCGATGGGTATCAGGTGCAGGTGGCTCAAGACGCTCAATTTACCGACATTGTGGAAACGTGGGAGACATACGAATCCGGCACGTCGTCTTTGTTTACGTTGCTACCTACCGGCTTTCAGTCCAAAGTCGCCTATGCCAACAACGAATCCTACTACTGGCGGGTGCGTCCTCGGCATGAACGATATAGCGGCACCGCCTATGACGTTGGTCCTTGGTCCCCGCCCATGCGTTTCAAACTGGACAGCCGGCGTGTGGGCACCCCCCATCTCTCCACAGGGGTGGATGCCTTTATGACCCCCACATTTGCCTGGGACCGGGTGGAGGGGGCCGCCGGTTACACCATCCAGATTGACGACGACGGCAATTTTAGCAGTCCCTTGGTCAACCAGGCCACGGACGCCACCAGCTTTACCCCCTCGGATGTTGGCGTTTCCCTCTTGCCCGGCACCCAGTATACCTGGCGAGTGGTCATGCGCCGCTCCCGCACCATCATCGGCCACTGGACCGACCCCATGACCTTTACCAAGACCTCCCTGTGGCCGACCCCCCTTGCGCCCTTGGCCGACAGTGTCATGGATCAGCAACCGATCCTGCGCTGGTCCCCAGTGCTGACGCCGACCTTGCTGCCCCGTTTGGCCACACCGTCTTACAGCATTCAGGTCGCCAACAACTTGGCCTTTAATAGTCCCAAGATAAACCAGACCATCCAGGCGACCTCCTTTGCGCCCATCAAGGGGCAAAACCTTACCGATGGGGTCTGGTATTGGCGGGTGGCTCTTGTGGATGGCAATAACAAGACCGGTCCTTATAGCGCTCCCCAGGGGTTTACCAAAGAGTATCCGCTTCCTACCCTGATCTGGCCGCCGCAAGATATGACCGTCGGCCCGATCCCCACCTTAGCCTGGGAACCGATTGATGGTGCGGCCTACTATAAACTTGAATACGCGGACAACAGCAGTTACAACAAATCCACCATCATTACCACGGATCTGACCCACTATACGCCCACCAAGGCCATGTCCGATGGCGTCTACTTCTGGCGTGTCCAGATGTTCGATGCAGATCGCAACCCAGGCGCGCTGATCGAGGGGCGCTTTAACTTACGATTCCGGATCTTCTTGCCGATGTTGCTGAGATAGTAAGTCGTTCTTGATCCACTTGGCGGGGGCGGCAAATTTCTAGTGAAGAAAAAATAATTTCCAGTGAGGAAACGATCCGTTTCCTCACTGGAAATTATTTTTTCACTAGAAACCAACCGGGTGAACGCCCTCTTATGCCTGCCTAAAACCGGGGAAGGCGAAAACGCAGGGGCCAGCGGGTGCGCAGGGCCGCGTCCGCCGGGGTGGGATGCACGTGAATACGCCCGGTGATCCACCAGGCCACCAGAATGAGCAGGCTGCCCACGCCAAAGATGACCGTGTCCGCCACGCCCACCCGCAGCAGCCACGCGCCGATGAAAGGGGTGATCATCCCCCGCACGCCGATCACCGTGGCCTGCACCGCCGCGTATTCCACCACTTTGTCCGGCTCGGCCAGGGAGATGGAGGTGTTGATCAGCCCCAAATCCACCCCGGCGGAGATGATGCCCTGGGCGATGAAGGCGGGCAGCAGCATCCAGCCATTCGTCGCCCAAATGTAGGAAAAGGGCACAAAAAAAGCGATCAGCAGATTGACCCGCATCACCCACAACCCGCCGTGCTTGTCCACCGCGCCGCCCCAATACAGAAAGCCCAGCAGCCAAAAGACCGATTGGGCCAGACCGAGCAGCCCGATTTCGGTATAGGAGAGATGCAGCCGATCCACCTGCACCACGGGGTAGAGGGCAAACCCCAACAGGGCACCCAGTCCGTAGACGGTAAAACTGAGCAGGTGCAGGGCAAAGGGCCGGTTGGTGCGCACAATCTCCACCAGCCCGGCCAGGGTCTTGGTCTGGCGGATGGGCAAGGGGCCTTCGTTGACGTCAATACGGTTGAAGAGGGCGGTGGACAAGATGCCCATCACCCCGGCCAGGGGAAAGAGAAGCTGATAGCCCCATGTGTCCAAGGCCCAGCCGGCCAGGGGGGTGATGGCGATGACGGCGACCGCCATGCCCAAACGCACAAGGCTGAGGATCTTGCCCCGAATTTCCTCCGGGTAGATGACTTGGAGAATGCGGGTGTAGGCCGGCGACGGAAAAACCTCCAGAAACCAGAAGACGCCGAACAGCAGGACAAGCCAGGGAACCCCTTTGACAAAGCCCACAACCAAAAAGATCGATCGGGCCGCATACCAGCACGCCACGGCAAAGCTCTTTGTGCGCCGCCGACGCATCAGCACGATGCTGAAGGAGGTGAGGATCGACCCCAGATAGGTTTGCGAGGTGTAGAGGGCCAGCATCTCCGTGGACGCGCCCTGATTGCGCAGGACAACGGGGATAAACTGAAGCGCCGCCCCGAAGAAGAGTCCGTAGGCCACGGCTCCCCACAGATCAAGGGTCGCATTGCGGCGGACAGTGGGGTGTGCCTTGCGCAGGTAGGCGGGCAAAAACGAGCGGGCAGAAGGGTCGGTGTGTGCAGACAAGAGGACAGTCCGTTCTAAAGGGTGAAAGGCAAAGTCCTTGTATTGTCGCTGGAAGGGAGAAAAGGTGCAAGTCGCGTGGGGAAGGTATTCGGACGCTTCGGCACAAACATTTATGCGGCTATGCGCGTGGTGGGCTAGGTCGGCTGCCTGACACGTTCTTCGTAGAACCGACCATCCGCCAGCAGAACCAATCCCCGTTCTGGGGCAGCCAGCCGCCCCAACTCCGCCCGGTAGTGGTGGACCGATTCCAGATCGTCCAGCCCCAGGCCGTGGACCGTGCGCACGCAGGTGACGGTGAACGGGTCGCCGGTGACCAGGCGGGCCAAACGATATTCGCGCAGCACCGATTCGTTCATGTCGCTCTCCCCGCCCCCAGAGACGGCGGCGAAGTCCACCTCCACGCCGGTGACGACCAGACGGTCGGCCACGTCATAGTTGGCCGTGGGCTTGGCCCGGTTCCACAGGGATTCCAGGAAGCGGCGCATGTCCTGGCCCCGCCCGTTGCCGTTCCCAGCCCCGTTGCCGTTTGAATAGCCGAAGCCGGTTGTCTCCCCCTCCTGGGTCCAGCCCAGATAGGGGTGATAGTGGGCGGGCCGGGCCAGTTGGGCCTTGCGCCAGCCCAGATGCTCCACCGTGTGATCGTAGGCCAGCTCTCGGATCAACTGCATTCGGGAGGCGGTGACATCCCGGTTATGGCCCAAAACCGTGACCGGGGCTACGGCTTGGGCCACGGTCTCCGCCACCAGATTGGCCACGGAGCGGGGGGCCTGGGCGTCGGGCCGGGGGCCGCCAAAGAGCAGGAAGCCCATGCGTTTGCGCCACACGCCGCCGCCCCAAAGCTGGCCCAGCCGTTCCTCGCCCCGATGGCCCTGGGGATCTTCCCGGCTGCGCAGATGGTCCCGGCAGCGGGCCCACAGAGCGTCGTCCATGTGGGGCACAAAAAGATGGACCGGGGCGACCTCTGCCGGGGGGATGGTCGGGGCGGCGTCCAGTTGGGACCAGTCGGCCACATCCGCCACGGCCCGACTGAGGACAAGTTCCGTGCGTTGCAGCCATTCGGCCATGCGGGCGTAGACTTCGGTCAGCCCAGTTCTGGCCCGCTCTTGGAGTAAGGCGGTCAGGTCAGCTTGATCCAAGGCCACCCGTTCGGCGCGTAAATCCTCCAAACGCCGCTTGTAACGGGTCAGGGCCATGCCCCCGGCGGCGTACGCGCCCAGGGCGATCCCAGCCAAAAGGGCCCCGTCGGGAACCAGGGAAAAGTCGGTCCAGGCCTGTCCGGTGGCAAGCAAATAGCCCACACTCAGGGCCACGATGATCAGCAGCACCAATGTCGCCCGCAAGCCCACGGCCCACCAGCGGGGATGGCGCACGGCTCGCGGGTGATAGCTGCGCTGCCAATCTCGCACGGCCAGGGTGCGCTGGGCCTGTTGCAGACGGCGCATTCCCGGTGCGGCCTGGCGGCGCAGGGCGTGACGGCTCTCTTCCACTTGGTCCAGCCAGGCCTGTACCTGGCGGCGGGCTGTGCTGAGACCGCCGGGGGTGGTCCCGGCCATGTCGAGAAGGGTGGCCTGCATCTGCTCCACCACCGCGGGCAGAAGTTGATCCTCTGTGCCGGGCTTGGGGTTGCCCCGGTCGTCCAGACCATCCAAGCCCCAAGCCCCGTTGGCGTCCGCCACCAGATCGAAGAGTTCCCGCACCTGTTTTTGATGGCCCGTGTAGACCAGTTCCCAATCCGTGGGCTTGTGGCCGCGCAGTTCGGCGGCGGTGGCCGGATCCAAAACAAACCGCTCGCTGACCGCCAAATCGCTGACCGAGACCGGGTGTTGATTCTCAAACAGATCCGGGTGGCGGGCCACCAAGGAGGCCAGGGCCTGTTCCGGCTTGATGCCCAGACCGGCCAGGTCGGGATAGGGCAGATCGGCGGGGTCCGGGCTTTCGGCCAAGATCAGCTCGCGGGCCAGGCGTTTCTCCTCTTGTTGGCCGGCGGCTTGCAGGATGGCGTCCAGGGGCACATAGTCTGTGGCCGCGCCCAAGATACTGAAGGGACGCTGCTCCAAGATGCGCGCCCCGGCCCCCAACTGTTCTTGGATCAACTGGCTGGCGTCCCCGGTGACCAGGGCTTCCAGGGCATTGGCGACCAGGACGGCCAGTTCGTGGCCGCTTTGGGCCAAGCCTTGGTTGCTTTTCTCTCGGTCGATCAAATAGATTTGGTCGAAGACATTGCGGCCCACTTGGTCGGCCAGAGGCATGGGGATGCTCTCCCGCAGGGCGTTGCGGGCGGCCAGGTCCGGGTCGTGGCCGGAGAGCAGGGTGAGTTCCCGCAGGGCGGCGAAGGCGGCGGCATCCTCGGTGGCCCGGCTGGCGTCCAGGGCGTGGCTGCCCGTGCCCAGGAAGGCGACCATTTGGAAGAGGTGACGCTCGCCCAGGCTGGCGATCAGTTGGGCCAGGACCGGCCAGATGGTGGCCGAGACCAAGGGTTCAAAGAGGGGGGCGACGACGTAGATGGTGGTCTGCACAAAGGGATCGCCGGGGATCAGGGTGTCCGAGCGCACTGGGTCGATGATGTGGGTGCGGATGCGCCGGGCCAGGCTGTCGGCCTGTTCCGCGGCGGCTTGGAAGGTATCGGCGCGGGTGGCGCGGTGGGGGCTGTCGGGCGCGGGGGCGCGGTCCGCGGACAGGGGCAGCAGGGCATCGGGCAGGGTGGCTTGGATGGTGTGGAAGAGGGCTTGGGCTTGGGCCTCCGCGCTCGTCAACAATGGATGGGGGGGAGCCATCATGGAGGCACCACTTGGCCCACCGGCACCTGTCCCAAACCAGCCTCCTGGCGAGACAGGACGTGGCGAACCAGACTGGGCCAACGCTTTTTCAATGGCAAAGGGGGGCAAGGCGACCTCTCCGGGGATTTGGAAGAGATCCAGCCGGGCGCGGCCATCCTGGCCCAGCCAGGGGTGGGCGTTGAGGGCGGCAAAGCCGGTGATGCGGGTCAGATCCGGGGCGGAGATGCCCCGGGCCAGCCGCTGTTCCTGGCTGAAGCGCAGGCGGGGCAGCAGGTGCAGCCCAACCTGCAATCCCCAACCGCCCAGGCAGAGGATGACGGATCGGTTGTGGGTGGTGGAGTTGGTCATGGGCAAGTCCTGGGTTGAGAGAGCGTATCGAGTGTCGTGTATCGAGTATTTTTTGTGGTGTTGGCCCTTTGGGGGTTTCAAGGGCCGATCGGTCGTTGACAAGACAAAATACTCGATACGTATTACTCGATATTCCCCTATCCGTGCCGCCGCCGAGCAAACAGATCCTCGGCCAACGGATCGAGATCCATGTTGTCTTCCGGGGCGATGTCGGGGAGGGCGGCCCAGGTGGGGTTGAGGTGGAACTCTTGGGGGATGGGGAAGTCCTGGCGGTTTTCGTATTGGGCCTTGTATTGTTCCAGCCCCTCTAGCAGGGTGACGGGGAGGCCGTGGACGATCCAGACCGCGTCCATGCGGCTGGGGTCGCCCGTGGGGATCCACTTGAGATTTTCCTGGCCGATCATGGCCGCGGCCAGCTTGGGGTCATCTTCGCGAGCCACCGGGGTGGCGGCCAGGCGGATGTGCTCCAGGTCCGCGTCTTGGAAGCTAAAGCGGTCCGAATCCCAGCGGATGTAGGGGTTGAGGCGGTCCAGCCATTGATGAATGCGGTTGTCCGGGCGTTGGCGGGCGGCCTCCACCTCCTGGTCGTGCTGCACGGTGATGACGTGGCGGATGTCCACCATGTTATGGATGCGGGAGAGCAGGCCCATGTCCCCGGCCACGGCGGCGTCCAGCACGGTGAAGACCTGGTCCGCGGCCACGGTGGTGGGGCCGGCAAGCAGGCGGTCCATGAGGCCGGAGAGCAGATTGGTCCAATCCTCGCTGCCCACGGCGGCCGCGGCCCGGCGATAGAAGTGTTGCAGATAGTCCCGGCCAATGGCTCCGGTTTCCAGTTCGTAATAGGTGCTGGTGCCCGGTGTGCCGTCGGGAATGCGGGGGTCGATGCGGTCGGCCATGCGGCTGGCCTCGGCGTTGGCCCGGCTGAGGGCGATGCCGCAGGCGGCGACTTGGCCGCGCAGGGCTTCGCGCAGGCTGCCCGCCCATTGGCCCAGTTGGTCGACGATGGTGCGTTCCACCGTGTCCCGGCGCTGATAGACCCGGGCGAAGGCTTTGCGTCGAGAGAGATCCTTCTGGCGGTCACGAGCCTGGCGGGGGCTGAAGGCGGTGAGAATCAGGTCGCCAAAGCCGCCGGCGAGTTGGCTGATGCGCTCGGCGGTGCTGTCATCTTGGGCCAGAAGTCGCCGCCAGGTCTGGCGCTCGTCCTCGCTGACCGGGTGGCCGTCCAGCTGGAAGAGACGCTGCCGGGGCAAGGATTCAATGGGGGCACCAGCGGGATTTTGGGGACCGATCAGATCACACAGGGCCAACGCGCCCCGGATGCCGGTCTCGACCAGGGCCTGGCGCAGGGCGGCGTGGACCGGTTCCCGGAAGCTATGCCAGGCCCCCCGCTGTTCGCCCACCTCTTCGAGAATGGCGTCAAGCTGTTCGTTGTCCAGGCTGGCAAAGCGCAGGAGCAGTTGGCCCAGCAGGGTCTGCCAGATGGAGAGTACCCGCTGGCGGTCCTGGGGGGAAAGGGCCGTGCGGGGATCATCCAGGGCGGGTCCGGCGGCAAAGCGGCGGATCAGATCCGCCACAAAGGCCCGCCGCCAGAAGTTGACCAATGATTCGTGGGGGGCCACCAAGGCCGAGGTGGCAAAGCTACTATAGACCAGAAAATGGCGGTTCTTGGCCGCCTCTAGCTCCGAGAGCCGTTTATCCGTGACCATAGCGGCGGGGGCCGAATCCCGCATACGCTCCCGCACCACGTTGACTTCCAAGCCCAAAATGTCGCTGCTCAGATGGCTCATGGCCGTGAGCTGGATCAGATGGGCGGCCAGATGCTCGGCGTCGCTCTTGCGGCTGAGGCTGCGCCCATCCCGGTTGGTGCGGTTGAGCAGGAAGATGAAGTCGAAGGGCGTATACGGCGTGTCGGGCAGGAGCCGTTGCTCGCTGGGATAGAGTTCCTGGAAGGTCTGGGTCTCCTGGAAATAATTTAGCTCTTTGAGGGCGGCATAGGCATTGGCCTGGATGCGCCGCCGTTGCAGATCGCTGGCGATCTCCTCTTCCAGCACTTCGGGCAGATAGAAAATACCCACGATGCGGGCGTTGCTGCGCACCATGGCCCGCACCCGGTGGGCCACGTCCAAGAACATGCCCGCGCCCGTGCCACCGCACAGGCTGCTGACGATGTAGACCAGTTGATAGTTGCCCATGACCGGGAAGCCTCGATTTTGGGCCATCTCCATGTCCCGGATCTTGTCCAGGTTGGCGTATTTGTTCTCCAACTGGCGTTTGAAGGTGACATAGTTGCGGAAGAACGAGAGCCGCCCGATGGGCCGCAACTGCTTGGCCCCGTTGTGGATATACCCCAGGGGGATGGAGGGATAGTTCCACCAGCGCCCGATCTCCGGGTGGTTGTCGATGTTGTCCACCAGCCGGGTGGCGTCGAACTTGCCCATGTAGGCGAACTCGTCGGCGAAGAGGGGTTCCTGGTCCAGCCGGTTGACCAGGGGTTCCGTGTCCAAAGCCATGAGCTGGATCATGCCGGGCAGCTTGTCCCCGCCCCAGGCCATGCGGAAGCGCCGTTTGGCCGCCCGCACGGTGTTCGTCCCCATGCCCCCCACGCCGATGACGAGGGTGGGATAGATGGTGGGTTTTTCTGTGCGGGGAGAGGTTGATTGGTTCATAGAGTTTGCTCCGAAAGATTGGAACGCTGATTTGCGCTGGATCAGGTCAGGCCGAGACAACTACGACTTGCCCAGGTTGGATTTCGAAAAGCTGTCGTTTCAAGGTCGGGATCAAAGGCAGCAGATCTTGCAGCCGATTGGTATGGGCCGATAACTGGATAACGGCAATCTCAAGTAAGGCCGCGTTCTGCTGAAATCTGATACCCCGATCGATGGTAATAAACACATCGAATTCGGTCTGGGCGGCACGAAGCAGCTTGCCGTTCTTCGTGCCGCTCCATCCACGTTCCGACACGGTCATTACCTCGTGTTCGGCCAGTTCGGCCTTCAGTTTTCGAGGCAGGCACTCGTCAATCAGAATACGCATGACTAATCTGAGCCTCAAGGGATGTGCGCGCTAGTTCCAGAAAAGCTATCGCCTGGCTGCGTTTGACCGAAGGAAAGTTGTCCAGAAACTCATCCAGGGTGTCGCCAGCTTCCAAGTAATCGGTCAGCGTCTTGGCCAGAACCCTGGTTCCTGCAAAGACAGGCATCCCGCCCAGCACATCTTCATCCCGTTCGATAATCTGTTCTCGTGTCATCAGCATAGTTCAACTCCTTGCAGGTCATTCTGTCGGCGTAAATCAAAGTTTAATCCAAGACAAGCTGGCGAATATCCATATTTTACCACCCGCTCGCCCACGGACTGCCGTTCCCATTCCCATTGACCGGCTCAGGTGATGCCGCCGGACCCACAGGCGCGGAGTCCCACACGTTGCCCCAATCGCCGCCGCCCCATTTTGAACCGCCAGCGGACTCGGTGGCCAGAGCCGCCGGGCTGACCTCAATGGCCGGGGCCGCGGGCAAGTCCTGGGCCGTGGGCATATGGAGGGTAGCCACGGGCACGGGTTCATCCTCGTCCACCCCGCCGCCGCGGATGCGGGCGACGAGGACCAAAAGCAGCAGCAAGGTCAACGGCCAGGTGATGATGCCCCAGGGCAGGCTGTAAATCGGCACCAGCCACGGGGTGATATAGCGTTGCAAAAAGGTCGGGCTGCGGAAGCTGACGCTGACCGGCCGCACTTCGCCGGACAGCCCTTGGATGGACAAGCCCAGCCGCCCGGCATAATAGCTGCCCTGCCAGGCGTCCTTGGGGATGGCCTTGCGGGCCACCAAGGTGATGGGCACTTCGTACAGCCCATCCGCGTTGGGCGGTCCGTTGACCTCCACCAAGGGCATTTCAATCGCCTCGGCCCCCAATTGCACCGGCCCAGTGTCACCGCCGATCTCGCTCGTGGCGGAGACGTCGGCCAAAGTGACCATAAACGGGGTTTTGCCCGCATAGCGCATGGTGAGCACGCCCGTGGCCCGCTCCCCGGCCCGGCCCAGGTTGCGGAAGTCCACATCCCCGGTGATGACGGCCCATTCCGGGTCCGCCACCCGCACTCGATAGGCGATTTGGGCGGGGCGCACATCGTAGTCTTCGGTCGGGCCGCTCAGGCTGATCAGCCCGCTACATTCGCCGGGTTGGAGGGGGGTGAGACGTTGCAGGCGGATGGGCAGGGTCAAGCCATCGCCCGCGGGCACGGCATCCCCCCCCGCAGCGGTGACATCCGTACAGGTGGAATCGGTCATCTGGGCGGTGATGGGGAAGGGGTCGCCCTCAAATTTGACCCCCAGAAGCGCCGGATCGGCCAGTTGTATACTTGGGGAAGAACTGAAGGCAATCTGCCCGAAATCGGCCGTGGTGGCGTCCAGCAAGGCCGTGGGTCGAGGCACGCTCAGGGTGACGGGCAAAATTTTGCCGGGGCGCACGCTGACGCTCATGGGCAGGCCGTTGGGGTCTGTGACCTCCAACACCAGCTCGCCGCTGTACGCGCCAGGGCGCAGATTGGTCAGCCCGTCCACCCGGAAGAGGGCCTCCACGCCACCGCTTTCGGGCACGTCCGTGGTGAAGCCTGTGCCGACCGTGGGCAGAACTTCCCCCGTGTCGTCCCGGCGCAAGACCAGCCGCCCGCTCACCCGGCCAATCTCCTCGGTTGTCCCGGCCATGACAGTGATGGGCAAGCCCTCCGTCGGGATTTGGGCCAGGTCCACCGTGGCGGGCAGGCCCCGCAGATAGACCGCCGGGGCCATGACCAAATCGGTTTCGGCATAGTCGCCGTAGCGGATGGGGCCAGTCTTCGTGTCGGTCTGGGCGCTGACGGTGTAGACCATGCGATAGGTGCGGCCATCCGCCGGTTCCCAGTTTTCGTCCGTACACAATGCCCCGGCGCAAGTCAGGTTGGCCTGATAGACCGGGAGGCCCCGGCCTTGGTCATCATCGGTCTCGTCTGTGACATAGACCGACGCCCGCAGTCCGCCCACGGTCGCCCCGGCGGAGAAGCCCACTTGCAGCCGGATCTTGCCGGTGTCCAGCAAGCCGGGATCACTGGGCAAGGGCGAGAAAACCTGGGCCGCGGGCAGATCCGAGCGGGCCTCGACACGATAGCGGCGCACCAATTGCAAGGGGGCCGTGTCGTTGCCCAATTGAAGCACCACCTCGTCCGGCTCGCTGCTCAGTTGAATGGCCTGGACGTTGCCGTCGCCGATGGGGGCCAAGTCCACACTGCCGTTGAAGGAGAGGGGTTCTCCTGCGGCGGGGCCGACACCACGGGCCACAATCAAGGGCGGCTTGCCGGCGGGGAAGTAGCGCACAGACGCCGAGCTATCCGCCACGCTGGCCGGGGGGAAGAGCAGTTCGGGATAGCTGTCGGCCTGGATGACCGTGAAGCCGCTGGGGTCCGTGGTGCGCACGGTCCACGCGCCGGATGGCAGGGGCGAGACGGAGACCGTGTTGAGTTCGATGTTGGGGTCGTCCAACAGCCCGGCGGTGACCACGGGCGCGCCGTCCAGATCGATCCCGGCCAGTCCGCCCCGTGGGGTGATCAGGGTGATCTGCTGGGCGGCTTGGCTGGGGCGGGTGGTGAATTGGATGGTGCCGTCTCCGGTCGGGGCGGTGATGACGGAGCGATCTCGCTTGATTTCGGCGAAAATTTGGCTAAAGACTTGGAGCAGATCTCCGGCGGTCTTGGCCTCTCGCACCAATTCCTGGTCGAAGCGGGCACGCAGGAATTCCCCGGCGCATCCGGCGTTGGGGTTGCACAGCACCACGGGGAAGGCGAGTACGTCATCCGCCCGCAGGGTCTGGACCGTGGCTTCCACCCGGGGGCGTTGCAGCCCCGCGCCGCTGGGCTGGCTGGGTTCGCCGTCGGTGAGGAGCAAAATGTACTGGCTGCGGCCCGGTTCTTTCACAGAGGCCAGGAGAGCCGTGGCCTGTTCCAAGGCCAGGTCCATGCGGGTGTAGCCGCGGAAGTTGTAGTTGGTGGGCGCAATCAGGGTAGAGACCAGGCGGTTGCGATTAGTGGCATCGCCCACTTGTTGCAGCGTGCCCAGATTGCCGACGCCTTCCACCTGGCTGTCGAAACGCAGGACGGCCACGCGGTCCGTGTCGTCGGCCAACTGCACCAAGAGCCGGGCCGCGCTATAGCGCAGCTCCTCCGGGTCCGAGGGGGGGTTGGGGCTGGGGAAGGCGCAGGGCGGGTTGAAGGGTAGCCCGGCTTCGGGCCAGGGGAAACAGGTGGCCATGCTGCCGGAGTCGTCCAAAAGGACGACCACGTCGATGGGCAGATCCGAGCTGGTGGCGGGGGGCTGGGTGGCTTGGGCCTGGGCTGGGGTGGGGAGCAAGAGTAGAAGCAGGCAAAGGAAAAGCAACCCCACCCTAGCCCTCCCCAGGTTTCGATACGGCCATTCGGCCAACTCAACCCAAGGATTGGGGAGGGGATAGATCGTGCGTGCCGGATTTTTGTCTTCGTTGATTTGTGGGAGGTGCGACCACCGCCGGGGGCTGAAGCGCCCCGGCTGGACAGGGAAACCCGATGAATCGGGTTGGGATCGACTGATTTTTGTGTCAAGCGCAGCCCGGTTCACCGGGCTTGTTTTGCCCAGCCGGGGCGCTTCAGCCCCCGGCGATAGTCTGCGCGGCGAAGAAGTTCGACTTTTGTAAAAAGTCGAACTTCTGGGTGACCGGGATTCGTGAGTGCCATCGGGCAGTGTGCGTATCATGCGAGGAAAGTCCTCCTTCGACTCGCTGAAATTGTATCACAGGGAGCGGGGGGTTGGAAAGCGCTCCAAATATACATAACCGCCAGATTTCACGGTTTCGCCCATTATAGCACGGATTCTTATGGTCAAATTGACGTTTGCGGCACGACCCTAAACGGGCCGGGACCGCACGGTCTACGAGGAGGGTACGGTGGTATACGTTTTGCCTACGCAAGTCGGACGGGGGGTGGGGATTGGGGATTGGGGATTGGGGATTGGGTGTCAATCCCCAATCCCCAATCCCCAATCCCTAATCCCTAATCCCCAATCCCTAATCCCCTACTGCCCCAGGATGCCGTTGATGACGGCGACGAAGTTGGGGAAGGGTTGGGCACCTTCGTACAAGGTGCCGTTGAGATCGAAGCTGGGGCGCAGGCGGATGCCGGCTGCCCGGCGGGCCTGGTCCATGCGTTGGACCTTTTCGGCGTAGCGGCCACTGTCCACGCAGGATTGGAGGGCTGGGCCGTCGAGACCGATGCCGGTGGCCAGGGTGGCTACGGTGGCGGAGTCGGCCCGGAAGAGGTCGTTCTGGTTTTCAAAGAGCAGATCGTGCATGGGCCAGAAGGCTACCGGGGCTTGCTCGGCGGCGCACTCGGCGGCTTGGTGGAGCAGGGCCGAGT
This sequence comes from Caldilineaceae bacterium, assembly GCA_018003515.1. GTDB lineage: Bacteria > Chloroflexota > Anaerolineae > Caldilineales > Caldilineaceae > JAGNDO01. The sequence continues at coordinate 13,188 of JAGNDO010000050.1, read as the reverse complement.
TACCGTGGTCCAATACGTGGTGGAAGGCCAGTTTGACCTGTCCGGTGGCCACATAGTTGGTCAGAATTTCGGGTTCAACTCGCAACACGTGCGAGCGGCAAGCGCCTCAGAGAAAGTCCGAGTAGTCGAGCAGGCGGACGGGGGCGGCAGGATTGCCCAGGATGTAGTAGTCTCCCTCCACGGTGACGGTGGTGAGCCAGTCAACGGGTGCTGGGGCCGCCGGGGTGGGTTCGACGGTGGGTGCCGGTAGATCCGTCCCGGTCTCTGCGGCGACGGGTGCTTCTTTTTCCACAACTTCCGGCTCGGCCACGGGAGCCACAGTCGGAGCCGCGGTCGGCGCTTCAACCGGTGGCTGGGCGGGGGCAGCTTCCTGCCCGCCGCCACAAGCCGCCAACAAGATGCTCAGGGCCAGGATGGTCAGACCAAGTTTTGCACGTTTAATCAAGATCAACCTCCGCCAGGGGTGACGCCTGTGGCCTCATCGACCATCTGGCGCAGGGCGGGAACGAACTGGTCTACGGGCAGGGCACCGGGGATGATGCGTCCCTGGCCGCCGTAGAGGACGATGAAGGTGGGGGTGCCTTGGACGAAGGGCGCACCGTCGGCCAAATCGCTGTCCACCCGTTCCAGGCTAGCCGGGTCGGCCAGACAGGCGGCAAAGAGGTCCATGTCCAGGCTCAATTGTTCGGCCAGGCTGGTCAATACAGGGGCTGGGTCGTTGACGCTCCATGTGGAGACATTGGTGAAGAGCAGGTCATGCATTTCCCAGAATTGGCCTTGGTCAGCGGCGCATTCGGCGGCGGCCCCGGCCAAGGGGGCTTGGGGATGGATGCTGAGGGGGAAGTGTTTGAAGACCCAGAGAATTTCGCCGGTTTCGACAAATTGCTCGTCCAGGGTGGGTTGGGTGTCTAGGACATGACGGCTACAGAAAGGACATTGGAAGTCGCTGTATTCGACAATCACCACGGGGGCGTCCAGGTTGCCTCGGTATTCGTCCCCGGCGATGGTGTAGCCTGGGCGATCCGGGTCTGGGGCCAGTCCTTCGGCGGAGGCCCAGAAGGGGATGCCCTGGGGTGCTTCCGGCTGTTGGGCCGCGGCGGGGTCAGCGGGTGCGCCCCCGGCCAGCATGGTGTCCATCCACTGGGCGAAGACATCGTAGGGTTGAGCGCCGACCAAGGTATAGGATTCGTCCGTGGCGGTCCGCACAAATTGGAAGCTGGGGGTACCGGTAAAGCCGATGGCCCGACCATCGTCCAATGCCTTGGCGATGGCGACGGCCATGGTATTGCTGTCGATGCAGGCGCTGTAGAGGTCCATATCCGCGCCGGCTTTATCGGCCAGGTCGGCGTAGAACTGGGCTGGGTCCGCGGCAGAGGCCCCAGCCTGCTGGGTGCGGAAGATCTGGTCGTGCATGGCCCAGAAGAGGGAGGCGCTCTGGTCCGCCACGCACAGGGCGGCGGCATGGGCAACGGGGGCGGTGGGGTGCAGTTCAACCAGGGGGAAATCCCGGAAGACGAAGCGGGCCTGCCCCGAACGCACATAGCCTTCGGTCAGGGCCGGTTCGGTCTGGGTGGCATGGCGAGAGCAGAAGGGACAGTGATAGTCGCTGTACTCGTTGACCGTGATGGGGGCGTCCGGGCTGCCCCGGTAGGGATAGCCCTCGGCGGTGAAGCCCACGGGGATGCCCAGATACATCTCTTGATCCGGGTCCATGGCCGGGGCCGCCTCTGCGGGGGCAGGGACAGTGGCCTTGGCTACGGTGGAATCCGTGGCGACGGCGGCACCTTCGCCCTGAAAGGGGGTGGCGCAGGCGGCAAAGACGAGCAAACTCAGGACGAGGATGCTGAGAACGATCCAACGCTGGGTTGAGCGTTGGGGTTGAGGCTGTGACAGAGCCATGTTTTTCTCCTGGAGGTTGATTGAGCCGACCTGGGGTCGCTCGAAACAGGGGCGGAAGACGAAGGACAAGGTGATGCATTCTATCTGCTGTGGGTTAAACACAGGTTAGCCTGGGATAAGGATCAGATAACAGGGTGAAGAAAATCGGATTCATTTGGGTGTGTTCAATTTGATGTGGGAGGGGTTTGCCACCTGATTTTGAACATACCCGATTCATTTGTACCGTGAGTGCTTCACTATATCATAAAACTGGGGAGATTTTCCAATACGGTGAGGGGATTGGGAAGTGGGGATTACTTGTCTACGCAGATTCGCCAGTTTTGATTCAGACCGATAAGGGGTATAATAACCCTCGGTGTTCCAAACACCCCTCCTCCGGATTCGGACTCGCTATCCTCGGCGATTGTTGCGCCCACCCGTAGTGAACAATTTACCGGCGTATTCTCGATGTTGGTGGATCCAACCGGGCGCAATCCTGGTTGTCTTCATATAGATATGGGACTGCTTCAGCTTTGACCCGCCCCATATCACCGCTTTGTCCGTGTACCCCTCTCAACATTTCTGATCGGCCCAAAAGGAGAAGAGCTGTATGAAAGTACAAAAGATACGACTTAGTTGGATGATTCTGTTTGTGATCATGGCCCTGGTGGTCGCTGGGTGTGCGGCCCCGGCAGCCCCGGCAGCCGCCCCCGCCGCCAGCAGCAGCGAAGCCGCCGCCCCGGCGGAAGCCGCTCCGGCCGCACCCGCCGCCCTGACCCGGGCCAACACCCTGATCTTTGCGTCGGATGCCACCGACCTGATCTCCCTTGACCCGGCTGTGGCCTATGAGTTTGGCGGCATCCAGGTCGTGGGCAATGTCTACGAGACCCTGGTCAGCTTTGACCCCGGCCAGCCCGGTGTCAAGCCCCTGTTGGCCGAATCCTGGGAGATCGTTGACAACGGCGACATGTGGACCGTCACCTTCAAGCTGAATCCGGCGGCCACCTTTGCCAGCGGCAACCCGGTCACCGCGGAAGACGTGGTCTTCTCCTGGAGCCGGGCCATCGAGATGAACAAATCTCCCGCCTTCCTCTTCATCGACATCGCCCAGGTGACGGCGGAGAGCCTGAGTGCCGTGGATGCCCAGACCTTCCAGGTCAACCTGCCCAAGGATGTGAGCCCGGCCGTCTTCCTGTCGGTGATCACCTTTAGCATTGCTGATGTATTGGAAAAGGCTGTGGTTGAGGCCAACATGGGCGACGACATGGGTTCGGCCTGGCTGAACGACAATTCGGCCGGCAGCGGTCCCTATGTGCTGGAATCCTGGGCCCGCAGCGCCCAAGTTACCCTGGACGCCAACCCCAACTACTGGGGCACAGCGCCCATCATGCAGCGGGTGATCTTGCAGAACATGCCCGACATGTCCAACCTGCTGGCCGCCATCGAGACCGGCGACGCAGACATCGTCCAGGATCTGAGTCCCGAAGCCGCCACCTCCTTGGAAGGCAGCTCGGACGTCAACCTGATTAAGGCTACCTCCACCCTGCTGGTCTATGTGGGCATGAACGCCACCAAGGCCCCTCTGGACAACCCGGACGTGCGGGAAGCCATCCGCTACGCCGTCAACTATGAAGATCTGATGACCCTGCTCAAGGGCAACGCCAAGCTGGTGCAGGAGATCATCCCCGATGGCTTCTTGGGCTTCACGGGTGTGAATCCCTTCACCCAGGACATCGCCAAGGCCAAGGAACTGTTGGCCGGGGCCGGTGTGGCCGAGGGCACGGAGTTGGGCTTCCTGGTCGCCACAGGCACCGCCCCCGGCGGTGTGGATTGGGCCGTGATCGGGGCCTTGATCCAGTCGAATCTGGCCGAGGTTGGGCTGAAGGTCAATATTCAGCAGATGACCCAGGCCCAACTGCTCGACATCTATCGCGCCCAGGGCGGCGAGCTGACGTTGATGAACTGGGGCCCGGACTTCCCGGATCCCGATGGCAACGCCACTCCCTTCGCCAACTGGGATGCCCATTCCCTGGCCTGGCGCAACGACTGGAACGATGCCACGGCCATCCAGATGACCAAGGACGCGGCCATTGCCACGGATACGGCCGAGCGGATCGAACTCTACCGCCAACTGACCGAGTATGTCCAGCACAACGGCCCGTACATCATGCTCTATCAACCCATTCGCATCTATGGCTTGGGCACAGCCGTCACCGGGTTCATCTATGACCCGGCTGACACCCCAGGGATCACCCTATCGACCATCAATAAATAATGAGTAACAAGTAGCGTGTTGCGAGGGGCGTGTTGCGAGGGGCATGTTTGCATATCGCCCCTCGCAATTCGCCCCTCGCCCCTCCCATCCCATTCAGGCCCCAACCCTTATGCTCCAATTTCTTCTACGTCGCCTGGCCGGACTGTTGCTTGTCATAGTAGGCGTCTCGATCATCACCTTTAGCCTGGCCCAACTGGTGCCGATTGATCCGGCCGCGGTCTCCTTGGGCCAAAATGCCCGGGAGGATCAGATCGCTGCCTATCGAGCCGAGCTAGGGCTGGATCGCCCGGTGGTGGAGCAATACCTGCGCTACGTAAACCGGCTCCTTCATGGGGATCTGGGCAATTCCATCCGCACCCGCCGTCCGGTGGCGGATGATCTGCGGGACTTTTTGCCCGCCACCATCGAGCTTTCCCTGACAGCCCTGCTTATCTCCCTGTTCATGGGCATCCCCCTGGGCATGTTGGCCTCCCTGCGCCGCAACAGTTGGCTGGACGGAGGGGCCAGGGTCTTCGCCCTGATCGGTGGCTCCCTGCCCATCTTCTATTTGGGCCTTCTGGTTCTGGGGCTATTTTATCGCCAACTGCGCTGGTTCCCCGGACCTGGCCGGTTGGATGCAACCCTGCCCCCGCCGGAGATGATCACAGGCATGTATACCCTGGATTCCCTGCTCACGGGGAATTGGGCTACTTTGGGCAACAGTGTCTCTCATCTAATTTTGCCCGCCATCACCCTGGGCTATTTTTCCACGGCGGTGTTGCTGCGCATGACCCGCTCGGCCATGTTGGAAGTGCTGGCCCAGGAGTACATCCGCACGGCCAAGGCCAAGGGGCTGGCCGGGTATGTGGTGCTGTGGCGGCATGTGCTGAAAAATGCCCTGCCCCCGGTGTTGACCACGGTGGGCATCACCTTTGGCAGCCTGCTCAGCGGTGCGGTGCTGACCGAGACCATCTTCAATTGGCCGGGTTTGGGCCGCTATGCCACCACCTCGGTGACCAGTCTGGATTTCCCCGCGGTCATGGGTGTGACCCTGGTGGCGGCTATCGTCTATCCAACCGTCAACACCCTGGTAGATCTGGCCTACCACATGGTGGATCCCCGGGTAAGGGTGGAATAGATGAGTACACCGTTGACGTCTCGCCAAAAGATGATGCGCCGCGTGCTGCGGGAGCCGACCACCATGTTCGGGCTGATCATGGTGGCCATCTTTATCGTCCTGGCCCTCTTCGCCCCCCTCCTCAGCCCCGTGGACCCCATCAAGCAGAACATCCCAGCCAGCCTGACCCCGCCCTCGGCGGATTTTTGGCTGGGCACGGACAAATTGGGCCGGGACATCCTCAGCCGCATCCTCTACGGCACACGGATTTCCCTCACGGTCGGGTTGGCCGTGGTCTTTGGGGCCGGGAGCTTTGGGGTGGTGGTGGGGTTGGTGGCGGGCTATTTGGGGGGCTGGGTGGATGAGGTGATCATGCGCATCACCGACATCTTCTTCGCCTTCCCCAGCCTGATCTTGGCCATGTCTATTGCTGGGGCCTTGGGGCCAAGTTTGGTCAATGCCTTGATCGCCGTGGGCGTGGTCAGTTGGCCCATCTATGCCCGCCTGATCCGGGGCCAGGTGATCATCCTGCGGGAGCAGGAGTTTGTGGTGGCCGCCCAGGCCATCGGCGCACCGGCCCCCCGCATCATCCTGCGCCATCTGCTGCCCAACACCCTGGCCCCGCTCTTGGTCCAGGCCAGCTTTGACATGGGCGGGGTGATCCTGAGCGTGGCCGGTCTCTCCTTTATCGGCTTTGGAGCCCAACCGCCCACGCCCGAATGGGGGGTGATGATCAGCGAGGGACGCAACTACATCACCACCCAATGGTGGCTGACCGCCATGCCCGCCGCTGCCATCCTGCTCCTGGTGGCCGCCTTCAACCTGATCGGTGATGGGTTGCGGGATCTGCTGGATCCCCGGTTGGGACGGTAGGACGGAAGAGAAGTTTAACCACAGAGAGCACAAAGAACACAAAGATATAGCGTGTAAAAGAGCGAGGGGCGGCTGTGTTGATGACACAGCCGCCCCTCGCTCTTTATATCGGATTTCAGCGTTAGCCTGCCCGGCGCAAAACGCCGATGCCGGGACGATCAGGCAGATGCAGCCGACCCGCCTCATCGTAGGTCACGCCGTCGAAGGGGTCGTTGCTGATCAGCAAGGGCGCGTCCAGATCCAGCCAGTCGGCCAGACCGCTGAGGTGGGCCATTGCCGTCACCCCCAGGGAGGTCTCGATCATACAGCCCAGCATCACCTTCATCCCCAACTCCCTGGCCCGGTGCAGCATGATCAGCCCCGGCCCCAGACCGCCCACTTTCTGCAACTTCAAATTGATGGCCCGCACGCCGGCCTCGGCCAAAGCCTCCACATCGGCCAACGTGCGCACGGATTCATCCGCCACCACGGGCAGATTCGTATTGGCCTGGACATAGCCCATGCCTTGGATGTCGTCCTTGGCCACGGGCTGCTCGATCAACTCCAGCCCCAGGGGTTCAATCCGGCGGATCTGGGCCACGGCTTCCTCTGGCGACCAGCCCGTGTTGGCATCTACCAGCAGCCGGGCATGGGGCCGGGCCGTTCGTATGGCTTGAAGTCGGGCCAGATCGTCATTGGACCCTAATTTGATTTTGAGAACGGGATAAGCCGTGGCCTGGGCGGCCAGACGGGCCATCTCTGCCGGTTCGGCAATGGCGATGGTGAAGGAGGTGGGCAGGACACGGGGCTGGGGTAGCTTGAGCAGTTGCCACAGGGGCACATCCCGCTGCCGGGCAATTCGATCATGCAGGGCCAGATCCAGGGCGCAACGGGCCGGGGCCGGTCCCTCTGTGCCGACCCAGCTTTGGATCTCACTCACTGCATTGGGAAAGGGCAGTCCCCGCCGGGAGTGGGCTGCCCAATACCCGATCATAGCCTCATCGCTGATGCCATAGTAGGGCGGAATGGCTGCCTCGCCCCAGCCCACATCCCCGGCCAGACGCAGCCAGAAGGCTTGACGGGTCTCGCTGACGCCGTAGGAGAGACGGAAGGGGTTGCGCAGATGCAGGGTCTGGGCCTGCCAGGAAAAGCGGGGAGCCTGATCGGACATGGATTGCTCCTGGGTGCAAGGATGAGGGGGAGTTGAATAAATTGACGGACGATTTGTGATCCATTTTGGCGCAAATGCCGCGCCGTGTCAAGATGGACATAAGTACCGTCTGCCATCGCTTTGCACACAACCGCCAGGGTTGGGTACAATGAGGGGAGATCGTGGACAGTTTTCCCCAAAGTTGGGGGGGCAGGCTTCGACGTGAACTCAGCCGAACAGTGCGAGGGAGCGAACGGTTATATCTTTTCACACAACCTGGAGGTATCATCCCATGCTTGACGACTTGCGTGACATATTGGCCGACACCGCATCAGCTTTTGCGGAACCCCGCACCCACTATTGCCATGTGGAGGTGGCGGCGCTGATGGATCAACGCTGTGTGCTGACAGGCACGGTGCTGGACACGACGACTCGAGACACCCTGCTTGCCGCCTTCTCTGCCGTTCTCTCCGTCGGCTTCCCAGATTTGACCGTGGATGCGTCCGATGTGCGGGTGCTGCGGAGCGGGGATCCTGTCCGGCGGGTCGTCGCCACCAACCTCACCGGTCTCTTTGCGCAACCCTCTTTTCGGGCCGAGCAGGTCAGCCAACTTTGCAACGGTGCGCTTCTGGAACAGCTTATGGCCGAAGATCGCTGGCTCTTCGTGCGCCAGTTCGACGGCTATCTGGGCTGGGTCTACGCACCGTATTTGGCCAACCCCAGCGGCACCGTCCCCACCCATCTGGTCTGTGAACCGGTCAGCCCCCTGCGGAGCGGGCCGAATAAAGCTGCGCCTCTGGTCAGCCGGGTTTTGGGCGGCACAGAGGTGGCGGTCGCGCAAGTCGAGGATGGGTGGGCGGGGATCATGTTGGCAGGCGACCACGCCGGTTGGCTGCCCCTGGCCGATCTGCGCGATCTGGACGCCCTGCCCCAAGACGAAGATCGGCGCCGCGGCCAGATCGTTGAAGATGCCCATCGCTACATGGGCGTGCCGTATCTGTGGGGCGGCAGTTCGGGCATGGGCATCGACTGCTCCGGTCTGGCCCAATTGACATACCAGTTGGCCGGCCTCACCCTGCCCCGGGACGCGGATATGCAGTTCGACGCCGGGCGGCCCGTGGAGACCCCTTTCCAGCCGGGGGATCTGCTCTTTTTTGGCGAATTGGGGGCCAATCGGCGCATCACCCATGTGGGCATCAGCCTGGGCGGGTGGCGCATCATCCACGCCTCCCGCTCACAAAACGGCGTCTATGAGGACGATGTGGAGGCCGTGGATCATCTGCGCAAAAGCTTTGTGGGGGCGCGCTCGTTTATCGGAGAATAGGCGCAAGTCACCCGCCGCCGACTCAACCCCCTACGGTATCCGCCGACGGATATGGTGTTGTGCCTGACCACCCTTTGGACCCATGCCCAAAATCCTGTAACCAATCTGGCGAACTGGCGTATAATGGGGGTATCGTTTACTCAGCATCCTTCTCAGCACAATTCTTTCAAAGGAGAACCCACTATGGCAATCAGTCACGTTATTTCCGGCACCACCTTGCCGGTGGTCACCATCGCGTTGAAGCCCGGCGACAAACTCTATTCCTCCTCCGGCGGCATGAGCTGGATGACCCAGCAGGTGGAGATGGACACCAATACCGGCGGTGGCCTGGGCAAGATGTTCAAACGGGCGGTTTCTGGCGAGTCCGTCTTTGTGGTGGATTACTATGTCAACAGCGGCGAGGGCGAGGTGGCTTTTGCCGCCGAGTTCCCCGGCAAGATCGTGCCCATCGACCTGGATGACGGCCAGTCCATCATCGTGCAGAAGGACGCCTTTATGTGCGCGGAAAAATCCGTGGACCTGGATATGCACTTCCGCAAGAAGTTGGGGGCAGGTCTCTTTGGCGGCGAAGGCTTCATCCTGCAACGGTTGACCGGGCCGGGCATGGCCTTTGTCAACTTTGACGGCGAAATCCTCATGAAAGAGCTGGCCGCCGGGGAGGTTCTGCGGGTGGACACGGGCCATGTGGCCATGTTCCAGCCCACGGTGGACTTTGACATCGAGATGATCAAGGGCTTCAAAAACCTCTTCCTGGGCGGCGAGGGTCTCTTTCTGGCCACCCTGCGCGGACCGGGCAAAGTCTGGCTCCAGACCATGCCCATGAGCAAACTGGCCCGCAAGATCGCCCAATACATGCCCCAGGTGGGCGGGCAAGGGTCCAGCGGCGGCACGAACATCAACTTGGGCCAGTTGCTCGGCGGGCAGTAGGTCTGGGATTGGGGATTGGGGATTGGGGATTGGGGTGGATATCCTGAAACAAAAGGCGGGGCGACCATTTGGTCGCCCCGCCTTTTTCGGAACTATCGGGTCGCCATGCCGCTTTCCCAAACCACCCGGATCAGGGTACAATCAGGGTCTTGTGTGCCACCCATCCACCGCATCGGAGTCCCGATCATGGCCGACAATTTTGTGCTTTTCTACGCCATGACCGCCCTGGTGATCCTGCTGATCGGCCTCTCCAAGGGCGGGCTGGGCGGGGCACTGGGTGGGATTGCCACCCCCCTCATGGCCCTGGTCATGCCGGCGGACCAGGTGATCGGCCTGCTCCTCCCCGTGCTGATGATCACGGACATCTTCGCCGTGGCCTCCCATTGGGGCCATTGGGAAGGGCGTCTGTTGTGGCTCCTGGTCCCCGCCTCCCTGATCGGCATCGGGGCCGGCACCTTTTTCATCACCGGGGTGTCGGAAGAGGGGCTGCGCCAGGGGCTGGGGGTGATCGTGCTGCTCTTTGCCCTCTATAAAATCGGGGTCGAGCCGAGACTGAAGGGCTGGACTTATCTGCCCCGGCCCTGGCATGGGGTGGTGGCCGGAAGCGTGGCAGGCTTCACCTCCACCGTGGCCCACATCGGCGGCCCGCCCATTGCCATCTATCTGCTTATGCAGACCATGACCCCCCGGGCCTTTGTGGCCACCAACGCCCTCTTTTTCGCCATCATCAACTGGCTCAAGGTGCCCTCTTATGCCTATGCGGGTCTTTTTGATCCGGCCCAACTCCTGCGCATCGTCTGGCTGCTGCCCCTGATCCCCGTGGGCGTGTGGATCGGCAAATGGTCCTCCACCCGCATCAACAAAGTGGTCTTTGAGCGGCTGATCATCGGACTGCTTGTCATGACATCGTTCCTGTTGTTTTTGTGAGGAAATATGACCTTTCCCGTCACACTTCACCCCATGTTGGTCCATTTTCCCATTGTCCTGCTCTTGGTGACCAGTGCAGCCGGGCTGGCCTATCTGTATTGGCGGCCCATGCCCGAACTGCGTATCATCACCTGGTGGAGCCTGCTCCCCGGCTGGATTGCGGTAGCCGTGGCGGTGATCACCGGTCTCTTCAGCCAGGGCGGTCTGCCCCCAGACGCGCCCTATCGCCCGGTGTTGAATCTGCATACCACGGGCGGCTTTGCGCTGATTCTGCTCTACGGGGATCTGCTCTACCGGCGCTGGCTTAACCGCCCAGGCCGGGACAAAAAGCGGCGGGAGGATGCGCTATTTTACGCGGATCTACTGGACGATCCCAGACACAAGCTCTATCTCACGCTCTTGTTTGTGATAGGCGGCCTGCTGGTGATTGCCACCAGTTTCTTCGGCGGCCAGTTGGTCTTCGACTTCGGCGTGAACGTAATCAAGAAATAGGCCACGGGTTGGACTCTGCTACAAAAAGCTATTTAACCGCCGGGGGCGCCCAGGTTTCGCAGAGAACACAGAGGAAAAACCTTGCTTTTCTTTGTGTTCTTTGCGTTCTTTGTGGTGAATTCGACCTTTTTCAGCAGAGTCATTTTGAAAATTGCTGTTTGCGCAAAGTGCCGCTTGACAGCGCAACCGGTTGCCCTCTATAATATCCAGGGTATCTAAGTGAAATCCGCTCCCTTACCGTTTCCTGTCCAAAATCCAACTTGTGCCGACAGCTTCTGTCTCAAAACCGGGTATAATGGCAACCATTCGCGATGTGGCCGATAAGGCTGGCGTCCATGCCAGCACCGTAAGCCGGGTCTTTTCGGGCAATGCCAAGATCAGCGCCGAAACCCAATATCGCGTCATGAATGCGGCCCGGGAATTGAACTTTCAGCCCAACGCAGTGGCCCGTTCCCTCAGCGTCAGCCAAACCCATATCATTGGGATTGTGATTCCGCATATTTACGACGGCTATTTTGATGACTCGTTCTTTCCCCAGATCATGCGGGGCTTGATGCGGGTGGCGTACCAACACGAATACCGGGTGTTGGTGGGCGGCAGCCACAGCCATAAGGATGAACTAAGCCAGATCCTGAACATGTTGAGTTCCCGGCAGGTGGATGGGATCATTGCCCTCTCCAACCGGCTGGATGTAGACACGGTGGAGCAGCTCTATCAATTGGGGGCACCTTTTGTCCTCATCGGCCGCCCACCGGTCCATCACGACAAGATTTCCTGGGTCTCGACGGATGACCAGCGCCATACCCGGCAGGCGGTTGAATATCTGATCAGTCTGGGTCACAGACGCATTGCCTATGTGGGCGGTGACCCAGGGGTGCTGGTGACCCGGGAACGGCTACGGGGGTATCGGGCCGCGTTGACCAACGCCGGCATTTTGCCCAAGGACGAATGGGTCAACTATGCCTATTTTGCCGAGGATGGCGGCCACCAGGGGGTGGATGTCTTGATGGCCCTGGATGAACCGCCCACAGCCTTTTACTGCGCCAACGACCTCATGGCCATCGGTGTCATGCGCGGTCTGCGGGAACGGGGCGTGAATGTGCCCAAGGATGTTTCGGTGTTGGGTACCAACGCCTCACCCGAATCAGCCTGGGTCAGCCCGCCCCTTAGCTCCCTGCGCGTTCCCTATGCGGCCTTGGCCGCAGGGGCTGCCCAATTGCTCATCACCGGTATCCAAAAAGAAGGCGGTCCGGCAGGCAACCACATGCTGGATTGCGAACTAGTGATCCGGCAGTCTACCGGGCCGGTTTTCGAGCGGTAGAGACGCAACATCTTGCGTCTCTACCGTCACAAAACTATATGTCTTCACCTCCTGTATATATACCCTTTTAACAACGTCCCATTTCTATTCCTTACCCACCGTTCCAAAGGAGAAACACCCAACATGAGAAGCAAAATTTGGACCATCCTGACTGTGCTGCTGGTTTTCAGCCTGCTGGTGGCCGCCTGTGGCGGTGCCGACGAGCCTGCCCCAGCCGCCGCCGAACCCACAGCCGCCCCGGTTGTGGAAGCCGCCCCCACGGAGGCCCCGACCGCCGCTCCGGCCCCCACGGACACCCCGGCTCCGGCCCCCACGGAAGCCCCCGCCGCCACCTTGCGCGTCTGGGCGGATGACACCCGGGCCCCCATCCTGCAAGGGCTGGCTGCTGACTTCCAGGCCGAGTATGGCGTGGAGTTGTTGGTGGAACTCAAGTCCGCCATCCGGGATGACTTCCAGGTTGCCGCCCCCGTGGGCGAAGGCCCGGACATCATCGTGATCGCCCACGACCAGGCTGGTGCCCTGGCCGAGAATGGTCTGCTGGCCCCGGTTGATCTGGGCGACATGACCGACCAGTTTGTGGCAAACGCCCTGGCCGCCTGTACCTTCAACGGCGAGCTCTACTGTATGCCCTATGCCACGGAGAACATGGCCTTCTTCTACAACACCGACCTGGTTGAGACCGCCCCCACCACGTGGGACGAGGTGATCAGCGTGGGTGAGGCCCTGATGGCTGATGGCCAGACCACCTATGTCATGGCCGCCACGGGCAGCACCTATGACATGTACCCCTTCTTCACCTCCTTTGGTGGCTACATTTTTGGCAAAGATGCCAGCGGAAACTGGGATCCCCAGGATCTGGGTGTCGATAACGAAGGCATGATTGAGGCCGTTGGCCTGTTGGCCGAACTGGTCGCCAAGGGTGACATCCCCGCCGACTGGGACTGGG
>JAGNDO010000007.1:114192-117140 GCA_018003515.1 Caldilineaceae bacterium | reverse complement strand
GGTGTGGACCGCCACGACGCCAAAGAGTGCGCCCTCCCAGACCACGGTGCTGCCCGGCACGGCCATACGCACCACGGCGGTGTTGGTGACGGGCAAGCCCAAGGGCGAGCGCAGACGCAGACGCAGCTTGGCCCCATCCGCCCAAGGCTTGCCCTCGGCCCACTTGGCGCTGATCACCTGGGGATGCCAGTCGGGCCAGCTATCCACCCGGCTCACCACGGCCCACACGGCCGCAGCCGCGGCATGAATATAGATGTCGGATTCGATTTGCATAGTTGGGGTACCATTTGATTGGGCGTTGGAGATTGGGGATTAGGGATTGGGGATTGAGTAAACCAAATCCCCAATCCCCAATCCCCGCTCACGGCAATCCGGTCAGGAAGCCGCCGTCCACGGGGAGGGCGACGCCGGAGATGAAGGCGGCTTGTTTGCTGCACAGGTAGGCGACGGCCGCGCCAAATTCCATGGGGTCGCCCAGGCGGCCCAGGGGGACGCCGGCGGAGCGCTTGGCAAAGGCTTCTTCCAAAGTGATGCCCTGTTGATCCGCCATTTGTTGCGCCAACTCGGTCAGCCGGTCTGTGCGGGTGAGGCCGGGGCAGACGGCGTTGACCGTGGTCCCCGTGGCCGCGATCTCCCGGCTGAGGGTCTTGACCAGGCCATGCACCCCGGCCCGGGTGGCGTTGCTGAGGACCAGGTTTTCCAAGGGCTGTTTGGCGCTGATGCTGGTGATGGCGATCAGCCGACCCTGGTCGCTGGCGGTGACGTGGGGCAGGGCTTCGTGAAACATGCTGACCGTGCTGAGCAGGTTGAGGTCCACGGCATAGCGCCATTGGTCATCGGACATGGTGGCGAAGGGGCCGCTGGGTGGGCCGCCGGCGTTGGCGACGACCATGTCCAACTGGCCAAAATGCTCGGCCACGGACTGGATGAAGCGCCGGGGCGCGCCGGCCTCGCTCATGTCCAGGGCGATGGCGAAGACTTCCGCGCCCGTGGCGTCCCGGATGGCTAGGGCCGCGGCCGCCAGTTTGTCGGCACGCCGGGCGCAGATCCCCACCCGGCAGCCCTCTTGAGCCAAGGTGAGGGCGCACGCATAGCCCAATCCGCCGCTGGCCCCGGCCACGGCAGCCACTCGATTTTGAAGATGGAGATTCATGTGGGAAGTCCTTTCTGGGAGTCAGTGAGGGGGTTCACCGCAATTTTGCCTTTAACGCCATGATGCGCGCATACGATTCGTCGATACGGCTGACCGGGATGCGACCGTCGGCCACCATGCCCAGGATTAGGTCGGCGGTGCGGGGGGCGATGGCTTCATCATAGACCGAGTTGTTGGCGATGGCAAGCATGTCCACACCGGCGTTGATGGCCAGGGCCACGGCATCCGCATAGGGATACAGGTCCGCAATCGCCCCCATTTGCATGTCATCCGAGATCACCACGCCTTTGAAACCCAATTCATCCCGCAACAGATCCGTGATCGTGGCCTTGGAGAGGGTGGCGGGGTAGGTGCGATCCAGCTCTTCGTTGAAAACGTGGGCGGTCATGATGGTGTCCACCGCTCCCTGCTGGATCAGGGTGCCATAGGGGGTCAACTCCCGGCGTGACCAGGAATCGGTCACATCCACAAAGCCCTTGTGGGAATCTGCGGTGCTGCTGCCGTGGCCGGGGAAGTGCTTGAGGGTGGTGAGGACGCCCTGGCGACGGTGGGCGCCGATAAAGGTGAGGGCGTGGTCGATCACCACCTGGGCATCCGCGCCGAAGCTGCGGCCAATGGCCCCGATCACCGGGTTGTCCGGATTGGTGTTCAGATCCACGACTGGGGCCAGGTTGAGGTTGATGCCCGCCGCGGCCACGGTGGCGGCCATTTCGTCCAGAAGAAAGGCCACATATTCCAGGTCTTCCATTTCCCCCAATTCCTGGGCGGAGAGGGTGGCGGGGAAGCCCCATTTGGGGCTGAGTCGGGCCACCTTGCCGCCTTCCTGATCCGTGGCGATGAGCAGGGGCGTGGGGGAAAAGGCTTGCAGGGCCGCGGTCAACGCCGCCACCTGGGCCGGGGATTGGATGTTGCGGTCATAGGTCCGGGTGGGCGCGTCGTAATCGAATAGCACCACGCTGCCTATGTGGGATTCTTGAATGTGGCGCACGATGGGGCTATTTTCGTCCACGCTCAGGCCCCGAAAACCTACCATGATCATCTGCCCCACCTTTTCGGCCAGGGTGACGGCGGGCGCGGGGATGGGCGTGGGCGTGGAGTCGGCCAGAGCATCCAGGCTATGGGGATCCGTGGCGGGAATCTCCCCATCTGCCGGACGGGTGGGGGGCGGGGTGACGGCCACGGGCGTTGGCGCGGAGTCGGGCGCGCAGGCGGCGAGCAGGGCCAAGGCCAGGGCGGACGAACCGGTGTGGCGCAAGAAGAGACGGCGAGAGAGGGCACGGGGCATGGGCAGGTCCAATGGTGAAATGGAGAAAATTCGATCCAACAATCAGATTTTTACCGCAAAGTCGCCAAGAACGCAAAGGAAAGAAGCGTATTCTCAGCAGCAATTCCCGGAACTTGGCTGGATTAGGCCGATTTTATCTTTCCGGCCTTCGATATGGAAACCAAAGGCAATCGCACGCCAAATGTCGGTCATGGAGGGCCTTGATTATACCACGTTCCTACCTCCGGGAAATGCTGGGATCTTTGGGAATCCAAGCCCTTTCTGCGAAAACTCCGACCAATTCAAATTAACATGAATTTCAGGCTTGGGCCAATCTCGGCATCACTCAGCCAGGACGGGCCGGGCTGGTGATGTGGTGGGCCTGAAATGGTCCCTTTTGTGGCCGACAAGCCCTGTTCATATTCCCCGGAGAGGGCGGCGAAGGGGTATACTGAATCATTCGCTTGACTCCCCCCGCCCTCACAACGCCATGCCCTCACTGCGCACGGACGCGCTGATCGGAAGATGAAT
>JAGNDO010000007.1:0-114092 GCA_018003515.1 Caldilineaceae bacterium | reverse complement strand
TGATCCGGGCCACAGACCTGCCTTTGGTGGGCGGAAAAGGGGCCAACTTGGGCGAAATGGCCTATGCGGGCTTCCCGGTTCCCCCTGGCTTCTGCGTGACGACCCGGGCATTTGACCAGTTCATGCGGGCCTGCCCCGTGGCGGATGATCTTTATGCGTTGCTGGACACCGTGACCGCCGACGATGTGCAGAGCGCCCGCACGGTCGGGGAACAGGTGCGCAAAACCTTGGCCGCCGTACCCATCCCGCCGCAAATTGTCCAGTCCGTCCACCACGCGTGGCAGGCACTGGGCACGGACCACGCCTACGCGGTGCGTTCCAGCGCCACGGCGGAGGATCTGCCCGACGCTTCGTTTGCTGGGCAGCAGGACACCTATCTCAACATCCTGGGCGAGGCGGATCTGCTGGACGCGGTGCGCCGCTGCTGGGTTTCCCTCTTCACGGATCGGGCCATTCTCTATCGCTGCCAAAATGGCTATGCCCACCGGGATGTGCAGTTGTCCGTGGTGGTGCAGCAGATGGTGATGTCGGAGAGTTCGGGCATTCTCTTCACCGCCGATCCCCTGACCGGCCATCGGCACACAGCTTCCATTGACGCCAGCTTCGGTCTGGGCGAGGCGTTGGTCAGCGGCTTGGTGTCCCCCGATGCCTACAGGGTGGACAAACGAACCGGTGTCATCATCGACCGCCAGATCGCCGACAAAGAGATCGCCATCTTTCCCAACAAAGAAGGTGGCACCCGGCAAGAAAAGTTGAGCGACGCCCAACGGTCCCAGACTGTGTTGACCGATGCGCAGATCTTGGCTTTGGCGCGTATGGGCAGCCAGATCGAGGCCCATTATGCCAAGCCCCAGGATATTGAATGGGCGCTGGCCGAGGGAAAGCTCTATTTGCTCCAGGCTCGGCCCATCACGTCTCTCTATCCCATCGATGGGCTAGGCTCCCCGGACGGCACGCTGCACATCTACTTCAACATGGGCTATCAACAGAACATGACCAATGTCATGTCGCCCCTGGGCCTGTCGGGCATCCGCTGCCTGATCCCCGTGGGGCGGGCCACGGAGGATGAGATCGAGAGCCGGTTTATGCTGATCAGCGGCGGGCGGGCTTTTGCCGACCTCACCCAGCTTTTGCGCCATCCGCTTTTTCGCAAGGGTGTCTTTGGGATGCTCGCCCAGTTTGATGCCCTGGCGCCGCAGACCCTGCAATTGGCCATGCAACGGCCAGAGTTTCAGAAACCGCATGGGCTTTCGCCCTCGCTCTCCGCGGTGCGGGGCGGACTGCACATGGCTGGGCGCATCCTGCGGGCCGTGGGGTGGGAAGATCTGACCGGCTTGGTCCACAAAGTCAATGGTATTGTGGATCAACGGGTGGAAGAGGTGGGGCAAAGCCTGGATGCCGCCCCTGTGGGCGAGGCGAAAATCCAGGCCATCATCGACGTCATCCGCCCCCTCTTTCAGGTTGTGATGAAATGGGCCCCTCACTTCGCCGCCGGGGAGATGGCCCAACGACTGCTGGCCCGGTTGACCCGCTCTTGGGCCGACCCGGCGGATGTGGAAGCCTGTCACCTTGGGCTGCCCGGCAACGCTGTGACCGAGATGAACCTGGCCCTGGGGGATGTGGCCGAGTTGGCCCGCCGTTCGCCCGCATTGTCCGGCCACTTCGCCCGTCTGGGGGAAGATAGCCACACCTGGCTGGCCGAAGCTGCCCAGATCGAAGGCAGCGCGCCCTTCATGCAGGCGTGGGCGGCCTTTTTGGCCCGCTACGGAAGCCGGGGGTCCGCCGAGATCGACCTCATGCCCCCCCGCTGGATCGAAGAGCCTTTGCCCCTGCTCAAGGTGCTGACCAACTATCTGCAAAAGCAGCCGGGCAGCCATCGCATCCAACACCAAAGCCTGGTCCACGCCAGGGAGGCCGCCACGATCCGCATCTTGGCCCAGGCCGACCGAGGCCCCTTTGGCTGGCTTCGGGGCCGGTTGGTCCGCCGTCTGCTGCACGTGATCAGCGAGGCCGGTGTGCTGCGGGAGCATCACAAATTCATGATGGTGCAGATCATCTGGCTGGCAAAACAGGCGGTCAAAGAGACCGCCGCCCACCTGGTGGAACGCGGCCAATTGGCCCAGGCTGACCAAGTCTGGTACCTCTCCTTCCCCGAACTCCTGGCCCTCTGCCGCGGGGAAGCCCCGGAACTGGCCGCTCAGATCCCTGGTCGACGGGCCGATCTGCTTCGGTTTAAGAAGTTAGTCCCGCCAATGGTGATTACCAGCGATGGAGAGAGTCCCGTGGTCAAGTACGTGGTGGCCGATGCCCCCGTCGGCGCGCTGATTGGCAGTCCCGTTTCGCCGGGCGTGGTGGAGGGAACGGTGCGGGTGATCCGCGATCCCCAGACCGAGACCCTCAACCCTGGCGAGATCCTGGTGGCCCCCTTCACCGACCCGGGCTGGACGCCCCTTTTCATCAACGCCGGCGGGCTGATCATGGAGATCGGCGGCATCATGACCCACGGCTCTGTGGTGGCGCGGGAGTATGGCATCCCCGCTATTGTGGGGGTGCGGGGGGCGACGACGGCGTTGCAGACGGGTCAGCGGGTGCGGGTGGATGGGAATCGGGGGGTGATCGAGGTGCTGTAAAATCCCCTTCTTTACCAAATCTTTATTTTTTCTATACCGGCTCTAAACCCCATTTTCGTACCATAGGCCATACTGTATGCCCGAAAAATGAGCATTCAGATGGATACGCCATGAGTACAATCACACCCCAGGAGCCGTTTATGTTTTCCCGAACCATCCGAAGCCTAACCCTGACCGCCCTTTTGTTTGGCCTGCTCACCGCAGCGGTGAGCGCCGCGCCCGCCCTCGTTGATCAAGTCAACGCTGACACAACTCTGGCCCCCCTCGCCCAGGCCGACGACAGCGACACTTTCTTCGACGACAGCCTTGTCCACGAGATTTACCTCACCTTTGACCCCGCCGACTATGGCACAACGGGCTGGTATCAGACCCTCTATAGCAGCCACGCCAATGATGCAACCGATCCCTACTTTCCGGCCAGCTTTACGGGGGATGGCGTCACCATTGCTAAAGTGGGGGTGCGATTCAAAGGCAATTCGTCCTTTAGCGCCAACGGGGTCAAAAAGTCCTTCAAAATTGACTTTGACGAATATGACGAAGACAACAATGCCCTGGTTTTCTACGATCAGAAGAAGCTAAACTTGAACAACGGCTTCAACGACCCCACCATGTTGCGGGAGAAGCTCTTCTATGATTTCGCCAGCAGCTTCGTAGCGGCTCCTCGGGCCGTTCACACCAAAGTCTATGTGAACGGGGCATATTACGGTCTCTATGTGGCGGTGGAACAGGTGGACAAAACCTTTGTCCAAAACCGCTTTGGCGACGACGAAGATGGCAACCTGTACAAAGGGGCGGCCAGCGAAGACGGGGATGCCCAGAGCGACTTTGGCTCCGATCTGACCTGGCTGGGCACGGACCCGGCCCTCTATGACGATTACTACGTCTTGAAGACAAACGAGACGGCCTATGACTATTCTCAACTGGTCGAGTTCATCAACGTCCTCAACAACACCGCCACGGGGGATCTGCCCGCCCAGCTTGAGCCGATCTTTGATGTGAATGCCGGGCTGGCCGGGATGGCCCTGAACAACCTGTTCGTCAATCTGGACTCGTACACCGGCTCGGCCCACAACTATTATCTGTATGACCGGGATGATACGGGCAAGATCGTCCACATCCCCTGGGATGCCAATGAATCCTTTGGCCGCTTTTTGATGTTCACGTCCCAGGGCGAGAATCCCCTGCAACTGAGCCCGTTCTGGCTGCCGTCCAACACCCAGCCGGGCCAGGGCGCGCAGGAACGTCCCCTGATGGAAAATCTATGGGCCGTTGCTGACTACAGCAACGACTATCTATGCTATTTGGATCAGATGTTGGATTCGGGTTTTGACACCACAACCATGAGCAGCCGCATCACCCAATTGGCGAGCCTGATCCGGGCGGACCTGGCCGCGGATCCCAACAAGCTCTATTCCATCAGCCAGTTTGATACCAATCTCACCACCAACATCCAGGACGGCAGAAACACGATCTACGGGCTGACCTATTTTGTGCAGCAACGGGCCGCTTATCTGGAGAGCGCGCTGGCTGGCTACACCCTGGACTGCACCCCGGCGGTCACGGATCTCTCCGGCACCCTCTTTGTCAACGAGTTTATGGCCGAAAACGACACGACCCTGCAAGACCCCAACGGCACTGGCTTCCCCGACTGGTTCGAGCTGTACAACGCAGGCACGACCGCGGTCGATCTGCAAGGCTTCTATCTGACCGATGATCTGACCAACCCCACCCAGCATGCCATCACCCAAAGCCTGACCATTCCGGCCAAGGGGTTCCTGCTGCTCTACGCCGACAACGACACGAACCAGGGGGCCAACCATGTTGGCTTCAAGCTGGGGGCCAGCGGTGAGGCCCTGGCCCTCTTCAACAGCGACGGCAGCACCCTGATCGACAGCTACACCTTTGGCGCTCAGACCGCGGACATCTCCCAAGGCCGCTGCCCGGACGGCGGCACCACCTGGACCTTCTCCACGTCGCCGACCCCTGGGGCAAGCAATGAACCCTGCGGCGCGGCGCCGGTCATCTCCGGGGTGAGCCATTCGCCCACAACCCCCAGCGCGTCCGCCGTGGTGACGGTCACGGCCACCATCACGGACGACGGCACGATCAACGCCGCCACCCTCTGGTACAGCGTGGGCGGTGACTACACGGCGGTCACCATGAGCGACCAGGGTGGCAATGTCTTTGCCGCCACAATCCCCGGCCAAGCGAATGCGACGACGGTCAACTACTATATTCAGGTCACAGACAACGAGACCTTTTCCACGCTCTCACCGGCCAATGCACCGACCACCTCGTACAGCTACGTGGTTGGCTATCAAGCCCCCGTCGTATACATCAACGAGTTGCTGGCCAGCAACGCCGCAGGGTTGGAAGATCCCGACGAAGCGGGCACCTATCCTGACTGGATTGAACTCTACAACCCCGGCTCGGGCGCCATCGATCTGGGCGGCCTCTACCTCAGCGATGACTTGACCGACCCCACCCAGTTCCAAATTCCGGCCGGGGTCACCATTGCTGGCGGCGGTTTCCTGCTCTTCTATGCCGACGGCGACACGGATCAGGGGAACCTGCACACCAACTTCAAACTCAGCGCCGGTGGTGAAAGCGTGACCCTGTTTGGGGCGGACGGCATCACCCAGATCGACGCCATCACCTTTCCCGCCCAGACCACGGACGTGGCCTATGGCCGCCAAATCGACGGTACGGGGGCGTGGGCGGTCATGGCCCAAGCAACCCCTGGGGCCTCCAATGTGGTCAGTTCCGGGAGTTTCGATTTCTATATCTATCTGCCGTCAGTGCTCAATCCATAGCATGACGCAAGTAGGGGTTTGAGTGGGCGGCGGGCGAAACTTGTACGAAGTATACAAGTTTTGCCCGCCGCCCACTCAAACCCCTACGGTATCGACCAGTTGGTTTTGAACAGACCCAATTGAATTGCACCGCCCGCCCCACCCTGAAAGGGGTGGGGCTTTCAGCCCAGGGCGGTTACTCCCACAGATCCGCCACCTGCACCCCGTCCCGCTTGACGGTGGGCACGGCTACCACTATCATGTGCCCACTGCCCGCGTGAAATATTCGTTCAGGCTTTTGCAACGCAACCGTTAAGGAATCAATGTTATGCGCCCAAAGACAACGCGCTCCTTCAGCCGTCCCGCCATATTGACCGCACTCTCCCTGGTTTGGATTGCGCTTCTGTTTGCGGCGTGCCAGCCGGTTGCCCCCGGCATCGGACTGTCCTCAGTCCCAGACGAGCAGGCGAACCAAGGGATTGGCCGAGGGACTGACCGGGGGAGTGGTCAACAGTCTGCCCCAGATCGGTTGACCCCGATTGGCTCTCTGCCCATCCCCCAGGTTGAATGGGACCAGCCCCCAGCGTGCGAAAGCCTGGATCAAAGCCAGGCGACCATCTGCGCCCGGCTGCTCTTTCGGGCCGATGATGAGCTACGGGAGGTCGTGTGGTCCAGCCAGGGCATTGATCCCACCACCCGATCCTTGGCCAATGTACCCGATGGCATCACCAGCTTCTCGCCGGATTTTTCCCACCTCGTCGTGCAGACGCCCCGGGGCGACACGGCCGGCGGCCCCCTCTATCTCTATGATTTGGCGACCGAGGAGCTGATCAACCTGAACGAACAGGTGGGCTTGCCCACCTACACCAGCGTCTCGGCCCTGCGTGTCGTGGGTTGGCATCAAGACGGCCAGCAGTTGCTGTTGGTCAACGAGGGCGACGAAGTCACCATCTGGCTCGACCTGGCCAGCGGCAGCTATCGGCCCCTTGATCTGGGTATCGATACAAGCCAGATGGCCCCGCCCCGTCTCTTCATGTTGGCACAAGACGGCCAGGGATTCACCTTTGTCTCCTACAGTCGTGAATCAACCAGTCGTGAATCAGCCAGTCGCGAGTCAACCGGCGCTGATTCAGCTACGCCCGGTTCGGGCACACCCGGTTCAAACGCCTCCGGTTCGGACAAGTCCAGCCCCGGCACCCCCGGCGAAAGCCCTAGGGACGACGGCAACCGCAACCTTCAGGCATCGAATCTTTACTGGTACGACCTGATCGCCGACGAGACACGCCTGGTGCTGGCCGCACCGGCGGTCCAAGGACGGCTGGCGGCCACAGCCATTGCGCCGGACAGTTCGCGTCTGGCCTATGTGCGCCAGCTCGGCGGGCGCATGATGGGGCGCAGCCAGGAACTCTATCTGCTGGATTTGAACGAAACAGACCCGGACGCCGATAGCAGCCGCCTCCTCTACGCCGGCAACCTGGGCCCCACCGCGCCGGTCTGGTCGCCAGACGGGGAGCAGATCGCCCTGATTCAGCGGGATTTGGCTGAACCCATGCGGGCAGACCCCAACCAGCCCCCACCCTTGGGCGACATCTGGATCCTCTCCACCCAGAGCGGGGAAGCTACCCAACTGACCTTTACTCAAGCGATTGAACAGCCCCCGGTCTGGTCGCCCGATGGCCGCTATCTGGCCTTTGTCACGGCCGGCGGCCAAATTGGTATGGTTGGCGTAGATACCCCAGGCAAGACGTGGCTCATGGACGAAACGACCGTCGAGCCGCAATTGATCCAGATTGCCTTCTTGCCCCAGGAGCAGAGCGAATGACACGTTCCCATCTTGCAATCAGCCTGCTGGTGCTCTTCCTGGTCGTCGGCCTGATCGCTCAATTCTTAGTCACCCAGGCCGACCAAACCCCGCAACCGGCGGCTAGCCAAACGCCAGTATCTACGCCCGTATCTACGTCAACACCGGCACAAATATCTATGTCAACCTCTGCACCGACAACTACGCCGACATCTGTGCCGACAACTACACCGACACCTGCGCCAACGTCTACGCCGACTTCTGTGCCGACATCTGCGCCAACTTCTGTGCCGACTTCTACGCCAGGATCTGCCTCGACACCAACGCCCACCCCGGTGTTCAACTTTCCCGTCGTGGCCGACGCTGAGATATCAGGCTTCTTCGACCACGACCCGGCCAACCTCAGCATTCGCTTTTACGATGGCCGCACGAGTACGGGGGCCAACGGTTTCACCTTCTCCTGTCCGGCAGTGGGGGGTGCGTGGGTGGGCTGCGCCCATGCCGCAACCAGCGAAATCGCCTGCGCGGACGAGAGCGAACTCTGGTATGACAACCATCATGGCATCGACTTTGAATACAGCCCCGACTGGCGCACGGGGGACAGTTGCGATTTGGCCAAGTTTGACCCCATCTTGCCCCTGATCTACGCCCCCGCCCCTGGGATTGTTGACTATGTGGGCGAAGACGATCTCTACAACGGCAACTTCATCCGCATCTACCACGACCTGGACGGGGACGGCAATTACTACAACGACAACCTGCGCAGCTATTACCTGCACTTTGCCGACAATGGCATCCTGGTAGACGATGGAGAAATCCTGGCCGCCGGTGACGCCCTGGGTTATGGCGGGGCCACGGGCTTGGCGTGGACTCCCCACCTGCACTTCGAAGTGCAGCAACGCACCAGCCTGGGCTGGATGGCCGTGGATCCCTATGGCTGGGATGGTACTGCGGTCGATCCCTGGTATGCGCCGAGTCTCCCGCTCTGGGACGCCTCGCCTCAGGAGTGATCGATCTGGTTTTCACCGTTGAGAAGACATGCATCCTCGCCAAGAAAAAAGAACTGCTGTGCATCCCCAGGAGAGAAAAGGGATACACAGCAGTTCTTTTTCAAGGGTTATTCAGCTCAAAAGTGGGCTATTTTGCTAGGCTCACCTGGCTTGCCTCGCCTACTTAAAGTAGGCCATGATCTGCTCGATCACCGAGAAGAGGGTGGCGGTGTAGTCGTCCCCGCCTTCCACCATATAGCCTTCTCGCTTCATGTGCTGGTTCAGGGAGACCAACTCGCCCACCTTGTCCTCATTGATCAGCTCGGCTCGGTGACATCCACCACAGGCCCGTGCCGCAGGACCGGTGATGTAGACAGGCATGTCGCCGATGCTGCGATCCTCGACTGGATCCGTGCCCGACAAGACACCCGGCAGGGATTTCGACTGATCCGGCACGTTGTTTGTGCCGTCAAGATGACAGGCGGCGCAGTTCGTGATGGAATGGGTGGGGAAGGGGAACCCGATGTGGTGCTCATAGTTCAAAGCCTGGACTGGGTCATTGAAGTCAATGTCCCCAATGTCAAAGACCTGGAACGAATGGACCGCATGGATATAGGAATCCAGGGATCTGGACTGAAGCTCCAGATGGGATCCGCCGCTCTTGGTGATGTGACACATGCGGCAGACAACCATGCTTCCGCCCCGTTCTGGGGAGTGGAAGGTGGTGGCCAGGGCTTCGTGGCAGTTGTTACAGCCGTCCACAACCTTGGCGATGGGGGCATAGAAGTCATCGACAAAGGCATTGGCCGCCAAGTCGAAGGTGCGGGAAGGCGCATTAAGGGCAAGCTGGATCTCGTCATTGTTGACCAGTTCCGGCATGACCGCAATTTCCACCCGCTTGACCGTGCCGTCAGCGATCATCTCCGCCCAGGTGGACAGATCGGCGGTGACTTCCCAGCTTCCGCCTTCCGCCATGACCGTGGTGAAGCGGGGATGCTCTGCGCCAGCTTCATATTCCAGCGCCCGGCTATCCTGGTTGTCAATCACACCATCAGCATTGTCATCGGCCAGTCGTTCGTGGGCGCCGATGATGAAGTCCTTGGTGTCATAGCCGTACAGACCGACCATCACTGTGGGCAGAATGTCCGCGGCGTCTAGCCCAGCGACCTCTTCGGAAACAGTAGCGCTAAACTTCATAGTAAGCATGGCACCGTCGAAGGCGGCCTCGTCAACCGTGACCACAACAGCGTCCGCATACCGCACACCCTCGGCGGTAAAGATCACCTTGTCATAGCCGGAATGGATCTCGCTGAACACTGGGCCATCTTCACCTGCATTGTGGCAGGAGGCGCAATCCTCGGCATTGATGTCCTGGATATCCTCATGGGCTCGAGAGCCGCTCAACATGGTGGTCAGGGACAATTCAGCCGTCCCATACTCCTCGGAACCGGTCACAGGATGGCAACTCTTGCAGGTCTCCACGGTGAACTTGTCATCCGCCAAGATCATGTCCAGCTTGCCTGCGTGACAGGTGGTGCAGTTGGCCATCGACTGGGGATAGGGGAACTCCATGGCATGGGACATGTGGACATCGTTCATCAGGGACGTGGAATACGCGTACTGTTCCGCCATCTCAGGCGTCAAAAGCGATTCGTCCGCCAAATACGCCGCGGCCGTGAGCGGATCATCGACCAAAAGCTGCCATTCGAAATGGCCGCCCTCGCCGTTGTCCAGATGGCAAGCCTTGCAGGTATAGAAGTCGGTCGCCGGATCCTGATTGACCTGGCCATAGATGTAACTGTGCTTGAGATAGGGAACCGTATGACATTTTTCGCAGCCATCGTTGTTGGCGGCGGAAACGTAATCAACCCCAGCACCCGTTTCAAGCAAACCTGCAAACGGATATTTGTTCAGATAGACACGGGCAGGAAGCAAACCTACGTCTTCATCCCGGCCATACACCACCACAAGACCATCCACCGCACCAAAATCAACGGTTCCGGTCACCGTGGTTGTGACGCCACCCTCGCCATCATAGACCAGTTTCCCCTTCAAAGAGAGCCGCTCGCCGCCCCCCTCAAACTGGAATTTTTCACCCGTGTACGGGGCAAAGTAGATGGCCAGATTGTCTGCGTTATTGGCATTAAACGCAGCCCCATTCTTGGTCATCTTGAAGCTGACCGTACTCGCATCCGGCGCAGCAAACGAGTAGGCCAGATCCGTCACCTGAATCACGCCGTCCTGATACAACTCATCATAGGAATCCTGGTGATCGGCACCCGCATCCTTATGACATACGGAACAGGCCTCTGGTTCGGCCGCAGCCATGACGGCTGCTGGCATAACCTCTTGGCTTGCCACCGCGACGGATTCGGCAGCGTTCGGCATAGCCGGTGCGGCAGCCCCTGCCACAACAGCCAAAACAAGCACCAAAAGAATACTGATCAAAGCACCGACAACTACTTTACGTGACATTTCGGAGTCTCCTCTCCATAAATTTGTTGTTTGTTGGCTGACTTCGCAAGCTCTCTGAACACCGGAGAAGCCAACCAAGTTGATAAAACAGGAACGACACGACAATTAACGCAATAGTTTCTTCGACATCCACCAGAAGGCGATCAAGCAAGATTTGTGAAAAAAGTCACGATCCTTGAATAAAAAAAACCTACCTCAACATGGAGCGATCTGAATTGGTGGTATTTGGGTGTGCTTGGGTGGGTGCTTGTGAGAATTGAAGCTGACCGAGCTATTTCGATGCCTTCTCATTAAGCTCTAATAATTCTCATGTAACATTAATCATTTTAACACGGCTTTCGTCAGATGTCCACTATGAATTTGCGTGATTTTACACGGAAATCCCGGGCGTATTTTTGGCGAAACAGACGATTTTTGGGAAAAAGGTGAACTTTTCGGGCAGACCCTTTCTTCCCGCCTAGGCAATGATTGTGGGCAAGGCAGTGGGGGCAGCGAGAACTTACTCTCTCTGCAAACAGAGGGATTGGGCAGGGAACTGGTACAATTCACGAGAGCAGGTAGCGACGCCCACCCCGGGTCAACCCAAAAATCAAGCGCATCCCAGATTGGCACCCAGTTTATGCACAAACCACAAAACAACCCCACACAAATCGTGATACGAAGGGCGAGAGAGGATGATCGAGCGCAGCTGTTCGAGGTTGAGGCCAAGTCCATGCCCGGGTTGCAATACCTGCCCAGGGTCTTCGACGCTTTCGTGGCCGATGAGACGGGCGAATTATGCGTCGCCGAGATAGATGGGGCCATTGTGGGGTGTGGCAAATTCACCCTCGTGCCGGACGGATCTGCCTGGCTGGAGACCTTGCGGGTGATTCCGGCCTATCAGGGGCTTGGCGTGGGCAAACGTCTGTACGAGCGCTTTTTCGAGCTGGCCGAGCGAACGGGCAGCCCAACCCTGCGCATGTACACGGGCCTTAGCAACGTGGTGAGCAAAGGACTGGCGGAACGCTTTGGCCTCCGGCTGGCGGGGACATACCGAGGGGCTTGGCAAGCGTGCGGACCAGCAGCTGCCCCACTAACCCTACCCGCCTTCCACCAGATCACCGACCCGGACACGGCCACGGCGCTCTTGATGCCCTTTTACGACAAATGGGCCGGTTTCCTGGTCATGAACCGCACCTTCTACGCCCTCACCCCTGCCCTGTGCGCGGATTTGGCGCAGAAGGGCATGGTCTATGCCGAGCCAGCCAGCCACAGCGTCATCACCCTGGGCGCACGCTTCATGCCGGAGCAAGCCCTGCATCTTGGGGTCTTCGGGGGCGATGTGGCGGCCTGCCTGGCCTTCGCCCTGCAAACAGGCGTGGAACGCCATGTGGCCCGGCTCAGTTGCTACGTCCCCCCATCCGCCCAGGATGTGCAGGAGACTTTGCTGCACCACGGCTTCCAGATCGAGACATCGGATCTGATTGTGATGGAGGCGAAACTTTAGCCCCTCGCCCGCAAAAAATAACCACAGAGACAGCCACAAAGAACACAAAGAACACAAAGAAACTAAAATCTTTGTGCTCTTTGTGTTCTCTGTGGTTAATCAAAAAAGACGAGGGGTGGGCGATCCCGCTTTACTCTAGATAAACCCGAATGTTCTTCAAGCTATATACGGGCACAAACGGAAGCAGCACGGGTACCGTGCGAACGTACGCCAGATAAGCAGGCTGGCTCCCATATCGATGATCCTGGGATTCTTCCAGTCGTTTTGTTGATCCCATCATGATCAAAATGATGCAGATCACCCCGATCAGACTGGCAATCCATTTGAAGGGCGTATCATAGTAAAGAACGCCCAGCATCCAATTGCCCACCCAAAAGCCAATCTCGCCCAGATAGTTCGGGCATCTGACGGTTTTGTACAGCCCCACAGCGCAAAACTGAGACGGGTGATGCACCTTGAAGTCCGACTTCTGCTTGTCGGCCACCGTTTCCAGGAGCAATCCGCCGCTCATGGTCACCAGTCCCACGGTCTGCACAAGAGAGTAGAGCCAAGAGGAGACGGCCGGCCCGGTGGTCAGACTGAACAGGCTGGGCGAGAACATCAGCACATACAGAAAAGAAACCCCCACCCAGATCAGGACTTTCCGGCCCAATCCCATCCTGGCCGAGCGCTCGTGGACCGCGGCGATGGCCTTGCTATAAGACTGACGCAACTCTCGCTGCACCAGGAAAAGGCCCAACCGCACGCCCCAGATCAACAGAAAGATCGCCTGCAAAGCCGACGCCCACCCCAGGTTGTCCAAATGGCGCAACGGTGTGGCAACCGCCATGCCCACAATGGAAAAGGCATAGCCAATGCTGATGAAATAGACCACACGATAGAACCCAACCGAGGAAAGTACCAAGGCCAAACCGAAGAGCAACATCAGATCGGGAAAGAGGGAGGGGGACGATGGAGCAAACCACTTCAGGTACATACAGTATTATGTCCACATCTAGTTTGGAACGAGTCGTTCTGCCGTTAAGGCGTGATTCCGTAGCTGGCCTGGCTAAACGCCATTGGTTTGGCCAGCATACAGTATTTCCCGACTACTTGATCATAGCTTGTTACCCAGCGACAACTGCAGGCAGAGGTTCAGGCATCAACTGATAGCCCATTGCCCGCATGATGGCGCTGATGTTGTCCAGGCGCGGATTGCCCTTGGCCGAGAGCGCTTTTTGCAGCCCCTGCCGGGTCATACCGACCTCCTCCGCCAAGGCGGAGACCCCCTTGACCTGGGCCAGGATGCGCAGGGCTGAGAGCAGAGAGGTGGAATTTCCATCCCCGGCATAGTCGGCGAAGATTTCATGGAGAAAAACATCGATCTCTTCGGGATGATGGGTGAAGTATTCAACGGTTACATCGGCAAATGTGCGGTAGTTAGTCACGTCTTTTGTACTCCTGCCAATTTGTTCTTTGTGGCAAATACCCTGCACAGAGAATCGGTCGTACGTCTTTATCGCTTTGAACGCATAGCCTTTGTCTTGATCACCGACTCGTCCGCAACCAATCGCTCGTATTCGGGGGACTCCACGCCGAACATGGCGATTTTCCCCGATTCGTCGCTGTGGATGCCCCAGCCATATCGTTTGGTCAGCGGGGCGGCCCGGAAGCAAGGCTGCCCTTTGGAAAAGAAGACCGCTCGTGCCTCGGCCAAATCTTCCTCAGGAATCTCTTTTCTTGTGGCATGGACAGCAAAGAGCACGTCGTCCGACGTGAACTCATAGGGATGTCCGTGCAACATCTCAAATTCCAAGTTGGCCACGGACCGTTTGTCGCCTTTGATCGGTGGGATTTCGCCCGCAGTCGCTGGGCAATCTTCGGCAATTTCGATCAATGTGTTGAAATAGTTGGTGGATTTCATCCTTCTCCCTATGCGCCTAAGCGGCTCAATTCTCAGCCTTATGCCGCCACCAGTTCATCAATCCTATGGCTCAATTCCTGTTGACTCTTCTTTCGGACTGACTGAATTAGCGACTGTGCGCCTTTTCTGTACACTTCGCTGGACAGATCGATCAGCGTTTCTTGATTTGGCCGATATTCAAAAATCATGACCAGGGGAGCGTCTTCAACATAACCCAAGGTCATGCCAAGCAGGATGTTAGTGGCCATGTCAAGATTAGCCTGTGTCAGATCGCTGTCATTGTACGCCCCATGAAAAATGTGCGCGCCCTGAGGAATTCGTGCCGACAAGGTGGATTTCCCAAGTTCACGGGTGATAAATCCCATAAACCGATCGATGTTTCTATCCATCATGCCGCCACCTTGTGTGCATAATCAAACACAGGCACTTGGACCAGCTTAACCGGCTCAAAGCTATGTTTGGCAAACTTCATAATCTCATCCGTGATCTCAGGAGAATAGGTTCTTTCACCGCAGGCAGCACAAACCTGTGCAGGGACATCCCTGATTACCAATAATTTATCACCCTGCTCATGGATAAACGTAACATTCTTTGAAACAACATTTCCGCCACAGAATACGCAACGCATCTTACCTCCTGATTTTACAATCGATCCACTCACTTGGATCGGGTTCATAGGTGGTGATAATGACCACCCGGGGTGGCATTGAGACCTGGACATGCAGATCACGCTTGACAAACGTTTGCCCATAAATTAAACAACTGGGGGCATACTTATCATCAGGATACTCCTCGATAATGCCACCGTTACTGATCGCCTCTTCGATCTCCCAACGATCAATGGTTCGCTCAAGCATTCTCTTGATCGCATGCTCCGAGATACGATAGTCGCCGAGTCGTATTTTTCGCTGAATCGATTTGATATCCATATCTGCCCCTGGGACAATTGCATCCTACCGTCTGTCCGTTTAAGTCATGGGTACCCACTCCCTGATACGCCAGTATAAATCCCCGCCCCCCACTTGTCAACGAAACCAAAAACATCGCCCCCGCCCGCCCGCTTTCGTCCCCCACCTCCCACTTCTGCTATACTACCCCCTCAATCCAAAATCCAAACTCAGAAATCCAAAATCCACATGCCCAACCCAACCAAAATCGCCCACGCCCTCGCCCTTTGGCACCCGGACCAACAGCGCACTTTGCCCTGGCGGAACCGCCCCGCCGGGGACCGGGACGCCTACCCAGTCTGGATCAGCGAGATCATGGCCCAGCAGACCCGCATCGACACGGTGGTGGGTTATTTTGAGCGCTGGATGGAACGCTTCCCCACGGTGCAGGATCTGGCCGCGGCGGATCAGCAAGACGTGCTCAAGCTATGGGAGGGGTTGGGCTACTATGCCCGGGCCCGCAACCTGCACCGGGCCGCCCAGGTGATCGTGGCCGAGCATGGGGGCGTCTTCCCCCGCACCCGCAAGGCGGTGCTGGCCCTGCCCGGCATCGGCGCGTACACCGCCGGGGCCATCCTCAGCACGGCCTTTGGCCAGGCCGAGCCGATTTTGGACGGCAATGTGAAGCGGGTGTTGGCTCGGCTGTGGGACGTGGACCGGCCCATCACCGAGCGGGCGGTGGAGAAGGAGTTGTGGGCGCTGGCCCGCTCCGTGGTGGAGGCGGCGGCACCGGGGCAGGCCGGGGTGGTCAACGAAGGGTTGATGGAGTTGGGGGCCACGATCTGCACGCCCACCTCCCCCCGCTGTCTGCTCTGTCCCCTGGCGCAGGAGTGTGAGGCCCTGGCCGCGGGAACGCAAGCCCTGCGCCCCATCATCCCCAAGCGCAAAGCCACCCCCCATTTCCACGTCACCGCCGGGGTGATCTGGCAGGGCGGGCCGTTCGAGTCAAAATTGCTCATCGCCCAGCGCCCCCAAACCGGCATGTTGGGCGGCCTGTGGGAGTTCCCCGGCGGCAAGGTGGAGCCGACGGACGCGGACCTCCCCACCTGTCTGCGTCGGGAGATCATGGAAGAATTGGGCATGGAGATCGCCGTGGGTGAGGCCGTCACCACGGTCAAGCACGCCTACACCCACTTCCGCATCACCCTGCACGCCTTCCACGCCCAACACACGGGCGGCAATCCCCAAACCCTCGACTGTGCGGATTGGCGGTGGATTGAGTTGAATGAACTGGACAGTTTTCCCTTTCCCGTCACCGATGGCAAGATCATCGCGGCTTTGCGAGGGGAGTGAATATCGAGTATCGTGTATCGAGTATTTTTTCAGCTTCGAGAGACGCTACTGGGTACTCAACCACACAATACACGATACTCGATACTCGATAAATCGAAAGGACACACCATGCGCTACGCAACCATTCCCGGCATCGATAAGCCGGTGGCTCGATTGATTCAGGGAACCGTGCCGTTGACCAAAGCTGACCTTGTAGGCGGCTTTTCGTTGCTGGACGGGGTGATGGCCGTCGGGGGAACCACCTTCGACACCGCCCACGGCTACAACGACGGCGACTGTGAACGCATCCTGGGGCGGTGGATGGCGGAGCGGGGCAACCGGGAGCAGGTCGTGGTGATCTCCAAGGGGGCGCACCACAACCGGGACCGCAAGCGGGTGACACCCTACGACATCACTTCGGATCTGATGGACTCTCTGGCCCGCTTACAGACCGACTATATCGACCTCTATCTGCTGCACCGGGACGACCCGGCGGTTGAGGTGGGGCCGATCGTGGAGGTCTTGAACGAGCATCACCGGGCCGGACGCATCCGGGCCTTTGGCGGCTCAAACTGGAGCCATCAACGCATGGCCGCGGCCAACGCGTACGCGACGGCCCACGGGCTGATCCCCTTCACAGCCAGCAGCCCCAACTTCAGCCTGGCCGAGCAGATCCAAGAGCCGTGGAGCGGTTGCGTCAGCATCGGCGGACCGGCGCAACGGGAGGCCAGGGCGTGGTATCAGGCCGAAAAGATGGCGGTGGTCAGTTGGTCCAGCCTGGCCGGGGGCCTCTTCACCGGGCGCATCCAGCCCGCGGATCTGGCCGACCCGTCCCGGCTCACAGACTACTTCGACCGCCTCAGCCTGAGCAGCTATGGCAGCGTAGCCAACTTCACCCGCCGGGATCGGGCCGCCCAGTTGGCCGGGGAGAAGGGGGTCAGCCTGCCCCAACTGGGGCTGGCCTACGTATTCAACAGCCCCCTCAACACCTTCGCCATCACCGGCAGCCGCACCCCCGCCGAGTTCGCTGACAACGTCGGCGCTCTGGATGTGGTCTTGACCGGGGAGGAGTTGGCGTGGCTGGAGGGGTGAAGGGGTGAAGGGGTGAAAGGGTGAAGGGGTGAGCGGGTGAGCGGGTGAGCGGGTGAAAGGGTGAAAGGGTGAACAAAAAACGGGCGACTGCTAAATTCCCAGCAGTCGCCCGTCCAATTTTCACCCCTTCACCCGCTCACCCCTTCACCCGCTCACCCCTTCACCCGCTCACAGCTACGCCGCTTGATCATACTCCCGGGGAAAGACAAAGGGGCGGCCTTCTTCGTCCAGCAGGGTGGGGGTTTTGCGCTGGGTGAAGACATCTTGGGTCACCAAACAGCGGGAGATTTCGTCCCGGCCGGGGATTTCGTACATCACGTCCAGCAGGGCGGATTCGACGATGCTGCGCAGACCACGGGCACCGGTCTTGCGCACAAAGGCGTCGGTGGCGATGGCCTCCAGGGCTTCACGGTCAAATTCCAGGGTCACGCCGTCCATGACGAAGAGACGCTG
The DNA here is from genome assembly GCA_018003515.1 of Caldilineaceae bacterium. Lineage (GTDB taxonomy): Bacteria > Chloroflexota > Anaerolineae > Caldilineales > Caldilineaceae > JAGNDO01. The sequence goes on along the minus strand of JAGNDO010000007.1, from coordinate 96,252 downwards.
GAACTGGCGCACGACGCTGTTCTTGGGCTCGGTGAGGATGCGCATCATGGTCTTGCGGTCCAGGGCGTCCAGGCTGGCCACCACGGGCAGGCGACCGATGAATTCCGGGATCAAGCCAAAGCTGCGCAGGTCGTCGGGCATCACCTGGCGCAAGAGCAGGCTGTCGTTGCGGCTCTCTTTTTCCAGCCGGCGCATCTTCTGCTCCCGCTGACGGTCCAGCCGTTCTTCGGGCAGGGGCGACTCGTCCACCACCGCCTCGGTGAGCAGAAGCAGCCCGCTGCCATCATCTTCCGCGGCCACAAAGCCCAAGGCCGTGCGCTTCTGCACCCGCTTGCGCACCTCATCGGCCAGACCAGAGAAAGCCCCGCCGCAGATAAAGAGGACGTTGCGGGTATCCAACTGCACATATTCTTGTTGGGGATGTTTGCGCCCGCCCTGGGGAGGCACATTGGCCGTGGTGCCTTCGATGATCTTGAGCAGGGCCTGCTGCACGCCCTCGCCGCTGACATCCCGGGTGATGCTGGGGTTGTCCCCGGTTTTGCGGGCGATCTTGTCGATCTCATCGATGTAGACAATGCCAAAGGCGGCCCGGTCGGCGTCCCAGTCCGCGGCCTGCATCAGCCCCACCAGGATGCTCTCCACGTCTTCGCCCACATAGCCGGCCTCGGTCAGACTGGTGGCGTCGCCGATGGTGAAGGGGACATCCAGCAGCCGGGCCAGGGTTTGGGCCAGCAGGGTCTTGCCGCTGCCCGTGGGGCCGATGAGCATGACGTTGCTCTTGGTCAGCTCCACATCGGCATGGGCGGTTTGGTCGCTGCGTTGGTTTTGATTGGCATGGTTGCCAAAAACCCGTTTGTAATGGTTGTATACGGCCACAGAAAGTACCTTTTTGGCCCGCTCCTGGCCGATCACATACTGGTCCAGATAAGACACGATCTCCCGTGGGTTGGGAACCTTGTTGGGGGCCAAGATGGTACGTTTGGTCGGGCCAGCCTCTTCGTCCTCCACTTCCGAGAGGATCTCCGCACCGGTCAGGATGCAGGCATCGCAGATCCAGGCATCTTCCAGCCCTTGGATCAGCCGCTCCACTTCGACTTCGGATTTACCGCAAAATGAGCAATACAGGGTAAGTTCGGTCTTCTTGGCCATTGTTTTGTCCTAAAAAAGGTAACCATCAAGCCACTCCCTCCCAGCCTCCCCCAGGGTGGGGAGGCGCTAGATCGCCGCAAAGCGAACGCCGCTAACCTAGAACTGTCCCCTCCCCAGATTGGGGAGGGTTAGGGTGGGGTTGGTAGTTACTAAAAAAGTACGGTGTAAGCGCTTTCGCGCCCGGTTTTGTACGTCACAACGGCGCTAAAGCGCTTGCTACGAGCCAACATTACACATCGTAACGGCTCCGGTAACGGTTACGCACAGTGTACCGTGAAAGCCTCGGTTTCACAAAGAAGAGTCCTTGGGCAGGATCACCCAAGGACTCTTTTCTGTTCAAAATGGACAGAGGCGAAGGGCTACTTGCCCGCGCCGTTGGTCAACTTGCCAACGGCGTCCTCTTTGGGGGCCTGGATGGCCGGCAGCTTGACAGCGCCATCCCGCACGGAGACGATGCCTGTGACATCGCCCAGGACTTCGTCCACCAGGCCATATTCCTTGGCCTCAATGGCGTCCATATAGCGATCTCGCTCGAAGTCCCGCTCGATCTGCTTCCATTCTCGCCCGGTGTGCTTGCCGACGAGATAGAAGAGCTGGGTCTGCACCCGCTCTTGTTCCCGGAAGGCGATGCGCACGTCCTCGGTGTAGCCCTGGGCCCCGCTGCTGGCCGGGTGCAGGTGGATGGTGGCGTGGGGGAGCGCATAACGCTTGCCCGGCGCGCCGGCAGAGAGCAACACCGTGCCCATGCTGGCGGTGACGCCAATGGCAAAGGTGCTGACCTGGGCCTCGATCATCTGCATGGTGTCATAGATGGCCAGACCGGCATAGACGCTGCCGCCGGGGCTGTTGATGAAAAGCTGAATATCCTGGTTGGGGTCTTCCCGGTTCAGGAAGAGCAGCTGGGCCACGATGACGTTGGCCACCTGGTCGTTGATGGGCGTCCCCAAAAAGATGATGCGCTCCTTGAGCAGGAGGCTATAGATGTCGTAGGCGCGCTCGCCCCGACCGGTGGTCTCGATGACCATGGGGACGACACTTTGCGGGTTAATCATGGGTCTACTCCTTTTCCCGTAATTTGATTCGGACGGATGAAATCGACTGGATCTATCCTATCCACAATACGGCGCAGGGGGGGCGGAGACTGTAAGCGCTCTCCAATTCCCCGTTTGCGTTAAGTTAGCGTTCTCAGCATCCAGGAAGCTGGCAGCTTCCTGGATGCTTGGTACACGCGCCATTTACTCGACGTCAGAGTCCACCGATTCCTCAACCTCAACTTCTTCCCCAGCCACTACCTCTGTCTCTACCTCTACCTCTACCTCTGTCTCTACCTCAACCTCAGTCCCGGCTTCAATCACAACCCTGGCTGCCTGGGCGGCGGCCAACATCTCGGTCACATCCTCGCCCTTGACAATGGCGGTGAGCAGTTCAAAAGCCTTGCTGGTTATGAGTTCGCCTTCGAGACCAGAACGGTTGGGTTCCTGCATCAGCATGTCGATCAAACCCTGCATGGATTCCCGACGACTAGGCTTCGGAAGAATCTCTTCGCCGGACTCATCGGCATCGTCATCAGCGGCGGCATCTTCTTCTTCTTCGTCGCTCTCGTCATCGTCATCGTCATCGTCATCATCATCGTCGTCATCGTCATCATCGTCTTCTTCGTCATCGTCGTCATCGTCATCATCGTCTTCTTCTTCTTCTTCGTCATCGTCGTCGTCTTCTTCGTCATCGTCGTCGCTGTCGTCGTCGTCTTCTTCTTCATCGTCGCCGTCGTCTTCTTCGCTGTCGTCATCGTCGAAATCATCGTCGTCTTCGTCGAAATCGTCGCTGTCATCGTACTCGTCGCCCAGGTCAAAATCCTCGCCGGCGAGGATTTCCACATCCTCACCCTCGTTAAATTTCATCATGGTCAGGATGTACTCTTCAAGTTCCGCATCGGTGACGCCGATCTTGATGCTCTGGATAAATTCGCCCATGACCAGGCTGCGGCGCAGTTGGGCCTCGGCCTGCTCCCGCAGGCTTTCACGGTATTCGTCCCGATCCTGTTTTATCATTTCCAAATAGTGGTCCAGATCCCGCAGACCACTCTGGCGCGCCTGCTGATCCACATTGTGGAGCATGGCATCCAACTCCCGCTCCACCAGGGCCGGGGGATAGTCCACCTCCGCCTGGTCCACCAAGGCATCCAACGCTCTGCCCAGATAGTCGTTCTTGTCCTGGGTTTCGTTCTGCTCCCGCTTCTGGCTACGCAGATCCTCTTTCAATTGGTCCAGGGTGGTGAACTCGCCTTCGCTGACCAGGAGAGCAAACGCGTCATCCAGTTCCGGGGACTCATAGGCTTCAATGCCATTGACCTTGACGATGAACCTGGCCGACTTGCCCGCATGAATACTCTGGCTTTCTGCCGGCCAACCCAACACAAATTCCTTCTCGTCCCCCGCACTCAGCCCCAGCAGGGCCTCGTCCAACCCAACCGGGTCCATGGGATACCCCTGGTCGAGCAACACTTCCCAGCCCTTTTCTTTCAGCACAATCTGGTCGGTCTCCACCGGCTCGTCGCCGCTCTCGTCCAACACCACGGCGTGTACGTCAATGCTCATGCTGTCGCCATATTGGCTGGGCCGGGTGGCTGCACCCCAGTTGGCGTGCTTCTCCCGCATCGCTTCCAGATCCGCCAGGATCTCTTCCTCATCCACCCCATCGGACGCTTCATTCACCCGCAAGGACATATAATCGCCCAGGGTCACCGTGGGGGCCAGAGGCACGGTCAGTCGGTAGACCAGAGGTTCCAGGGTCACGATCTCGTCCATGGTGGCCATGGCCGATGGCACAATGCCCTCCTGCTCAACGGCAGCAGCGAACAATTCCTGGCCCAACTTGTCCACAAACTCCTCGTACAGGGCCGCCTTGCCCACCATGCGCAGCACCACATTATAAGGAGCCTTGCCCTTGCGGAAACCGGGCAGACGTAACCGCCCAGCCAGACTGCGGGCCGCATTGCGCAGTTCTTTCTCCACTCGTTCTGCATCTGCCTCAATCAGCATGGAAAGCTGTCGTCGTTCCAGGGCCTCTGTTGTAACTTTCACCGGTTTTCTCCTCTCAGGATCGGGCAAACGCAATCAAGCGCCCCAATCCCCGTTTTTGATGGATTGCTCTTCGATTTTGGCTAAAATTAGGACCATTCGCAATGAACCGCAGCGCACCGGGCCGGGCGATCTCCGCCCACTGCACAGCCCAGAACCACTGCGGTCTCAAGAAAATAGGTACGGAGTAGTATAGCATATTCGAGGGGCCAGGGGCGAATTTTGGGCTGAGAAAGAAGGAATAGAACGCGGATGACGCGGATTTATTCCTAGATCCGCCCAAACGCCTTCTCCAACTCCCCCGCAGAGAGTTGTAGCATGGTGGGCCGGCCATGCGGACAGGTGCGGGGAGACTGGCATGCCTCCAACTGGCGCACCAGTTCGGCCATTTCGATGTCACTGAGCAACTGCCCGGCCTTGATGGACGCCCGCTTGCACACCATCTTGACCAGGCGATCTTCCAGCGCCTCGCCCACCAAATTGCGCTCCTCGGCCAGTCCCCGGGCAATCTCTTCCAGCCCGCTGATGGGGTCTTCGCCTGCCATCACACTAGGCACAGCCCGCACCAAAAAGGTGTCGCCGCCGAACGCCTCAACCTCGTATCCCACCGCCGCCAATTTATCCAAATGCTCCGCCACCAAGCCTGTCAACTCGTGGCCGATGTGCAAAGTCAGCGGCTCCAAAAGGTGCTGGCGAGGGATGGCCCCGGCCACGGTCCCGTAGCCCTGGGCCATAAACCGCTCGTACATAATCCGCTCGTGGGCCGCGTGCTGGTCGATCAAAAAGACCCCTTCCGGTCCCTCGGCCACGATATACATGGCCCCCACCTGCCCCACCACCCGCAAAGGCGGCAGATTTTTTGGTTGAGCGACGACCGATCTGGGTTCAACACCTGTCTGCTCGATCTCACCTGTCTCCGGGTCCACCCTGGGGGGCGCGGCGGAAAAAGTTTGCTCCGTGGGGGCCATCTGGGCTGGGGACGGGTACAAATTGAGGCTGGGCTGCGGATTCAGCCCCACCCCCGCGTCCAACAACACATCCCGGCGGCTCATCCAACTGCTCTCCCGGCTGGGCGTGCCGTCGGGCGCCGTGCCGCCCTCCACCCCAAAGCCGGGGATGGGCGCGCTGCCGATCACCGCGTGGCGCACGGCCTTTTGCACCGCGCTGAAGACCCGGCGCTCCTCTCGGAAGCGCACCTGAATCTTCTGCGGATGCACATTCACATCCACCTGGGCCGGGTCCAGATCCACAAAGATGGCGGCCAGGGGCGAACGGCCCACTTGCAGCAAAGTGTGATAGGCCTGGACCACCGCATAGGTCAAGCTGCGGTCCTCCACATAGCGCCGGTTGACAAACAGCTCGATCTGGCTGCGGTTGGATCGGGTCAACGTGGGCAAGCTCGTATACCCGCTGACCTGGATCGCCGTCTGCCCCGTGGGGATGGGGCCGTCAGACGTGGGCGCATCCTCCGGTGCCCGGTGGAAGTCCATGAAATCTACATCCTCCTCCAACCCCGGCCCGACCAACTCATCGGAATCCAGGGTGGCGGTCAGGCCCACGGCCACCATCTGCTGGGCATGATCCCCGCCATAGACTTTGGCCATCACGTCCAATAGCTTGCCACTGCCGGTCGATTGAAAAACCAAGCGGCCATCGTTGACAAAGCTAAACCGCCGATCCGGGTAGGCCAGGGCATAGCGCTGCACAATTTTGCTGATCTGCCCGGCCTCCGTGTTGGCCGTGCGCAGAAATTGCTTGCGGGCCGGGGTGTTGAAGAAGAGATGCTCCACACTCAGCACCGTGCCCACGGGCGCGCCGGCCCGGCCCTGGGCCACCACCACGCCCCCCTCCACCCGCACCTGCGCGCCGAAATCCACGTCCCGGTGGCGGCTGGTCAGGGTGACATGGCTGACCGCGGCAATGCTGTACAACGCCTCGCCCCGAAAGCCAAAGGTGGCGATGCTGTAGAGATCATCCGCCCGCTGCAACTTGCTGGTGGCATGGCGCTCAAAGGCCAGCAACAGCTCGGCCTCCGGAATGCCCACGCCGTCATCCGTCACTCGCAGCAGGCGCTGTCCGCCCTCGCGCACCTCCACCCGGATCTCCGTCGCACCGGCATCCAGGCTGTTCTCGATCAATTCTTTGGCCACATTGGCCGGCCGTTCCACCACTTCGCCAGCCGCAATCTTGGCGGCCACGTCGGGTGTGAGGAGTTGTATGGTCAAGGTTGATTTGTTGGTTGGTTGGTTGATTTGTTGATTGGGAGATTGGGAGATTAGGCGATTGTCTCCTTGTCTCCTTGTCTCCTTGTCACTTTCCCTGCCAGACCGCAGGCCGTTTTTCCACAAAGGCAGCCATGCCTTCCTTTTGGTCTTCCGTGGCGAAGAGATAGTAGAAATACTTCTGTTCCAGGGATAGCCCCTCGCTCAGGCTGAGTTCGAAGGCTTTGTTGACGGCTTCCTTGCCCAGGCGCACGGCCACGGGGGCGCGGCTGGCGATGCCGGCGGCCAGGGCGATGGCACTGTCCAAGAATTCGGCCACGGGCACGACTTTGTTGACCAGGCCATATTGCAATGCTTCCTGGGCGGTCAAGCGGCGGTCGTTGAGGACCATCTCCATGGCGATGGCCTTGCCCACGGCCTTGGTCAGCCGCTGGGTGCCCCCCGCACCGGGAATGACGCCGATGTTGATCTCCGGCTGGCCAAAGATGGCACTCTCGGAAGCCACGATCATATCACAACTCATGGCCAACTCGTTGCCTCCGCCAAAGCAAAAGCCGCTGACCGCTGCGATGATGGGTTTGCTGATGGCCCGCAACTGATGCCAGCGCTCGATGATGGGGCTGTTGAGCATGGAGACCGGTGTGGCGTCGGCCATCTCCTTGATGTCGGCCCCGGCGCTAAAGGCCCGCTCGCTGCCCGCAATCACAATGGCCCCCACGCCGTCGTCGGCGTCGTAGGCTTTGACCGCGTGGAGCAGCTCGGTCATCAACTGGCCCCGCAGTGCGTTCAACGCCTTGGGCCGGTTCAGCGTGATCACCCCCACCCGGCCGGGCAGGGTCTGCACCGTAATATCTTGATAGTCCATGGTTCGGCTCCTGTAAATGATAAAAGCGGGCGTGTTGCATGTGCGGTGTTGATTATCCCATGTCCGGGGCGGACTTGCAATGATGCGGCCATCGGGAAAACTACGTAGTTGCCCCTGTGCATAATTACGTAGTCCTACTCTATATCCAAGCCCCAGTTGATGTTAAAATAAGCACATCCCCACGAAAGCAAGTCGTAAGGAGAACGTTCACCCTCATTATTCGTGTTTTTTTTCAAGAGTCCGTCAACCATCATAGTTTACACCACACCCAACTCACATGGAGGCCCATTTCATGAAACGCGTCCCTCAACTCTTGCGGTTTACTTTAGCACTACTTTTGACGACCGCCATTGCCCTCTCCTTTCTCCCCGCCGCCCCCCTGACGGCCCAAGCCCCTGCCGTGCGCTATCTTGTGGTGGCCAAGGCAGACAAGTTGCCCAATGGCCTGGCGGATCAAATCACCGCGGCTGGGGGGACCATCAGCGCCGTCTTGCCGGAAGTCGGCTTGATTGCCGTTGAATCGGCCAACCCCAACTTTGTGGCCACAATCAGCGCCATCAAAGAAGTCCAAACCGTGGTGCCGGATGTGCTGGTGCCCTGGGTGTCCGCCGAAGAGGTGGCGGCCTTGGGCCAAGATTTCTCCTTCACCGGCCAGGATTTTGGCGCAACCGGGCAGGAATTCGCCTTCACGGGCCAGAATTTCGCCTTCACCGGCAGCAACGCCACCTTCAGCGGCTTGGCCACCAATCCCCTCACCCAGCCGGAGGATGACCTGTTCTTCCGTTTCCAATGGAACATGCTGGCCATCGATGCGCCCGAAGCCTGGGCCGCAGGGGCCCGGGGGCGGGGCGTCCGCGTGGCCGTGTTGGATGCTGGCTTCGAGCTATATCACCCAGATTTCTTCTGGCTTGACCCGGCCACCGGTCCCGTCAACAATATCGACGCTGCTTCCGGGGCCAACTTTGTGCCCGGCGAGACGCTTCAATTCAACAACTACCTGCCCGTCTCCAGCCACGCCACCCACATCGCCGGCATTATCGCCGCCGCGGACAACGGCATGGGCGTGATCGGGGTTGCGCCGGAATCGACCATTGTCCCCATCAAAGTGTTGCGGGACGCGGATCTACAGGGCGATTTCGCCTGGATCATCCAGGGCATCTACTATGCGGCCAATCTCCAGGGCGCGCAGGCGGTGGATGTGATCAACATGAGCCTGGGCGCGGCGGTGTACAAGAACGGCTATTGCGACGAAACGGGTACGTGCGTGGGCAAGAAGGAAGTCAAGGAGTTGCTTGACGCCCTCACCCGGGCCATCAAATATGCAGAAAAGCAGGGCATCACCGTAGTGGCAGCGGCCGGCAATACCACCCCCACCGACCCCACCATCGACATGGACCACGTGGGCGACCTGCTCTTCATCCCCGCGGACACCAAGGGCACTATCACCGTCTCCGCCACCGGTCCCAACGGCTGGGGATTGAACCCCGGCGCGGATCTGGATATGCCCGCCTTCTACTCCCGCTACGGCAAATCCTATGTGGACTTTGCGGCCCCCGGCGGCAACATTGACCTGTCGGCCCTGACCAATCCCACCAGCCCCCTGTGGGGACCGTGCCTGGTCGGCGGCTTCCCCGTCAACCCCTGCGGCACCGCGGACCTGGTCCCCAGCACCCTGGCGGCCAATCAAGGCGGCTGGGGCTGGCTCTACGGCACCAGCATGGCCGCCCCCCACGTGGCCGGCGTCGCCGCCCTGATCATCGGCCAGAACGGCGGCGACATGAAGTCCAACAAAGTTGAATCCGCCCTAAAGAAAAGCGCCGACGACCTAGACAAGGCCGGCCTGGACGACCTCTACGCCAAACCCGACTTCTACGGCGACGGACGCGTCAACGCCTACAACGCAGTCCGGTAAAATGAAGGGGTGAGCGGGTGAAGGGGTGAAAGGGTGATGAACGTGGTTCACACCCTTTCACCCTTTCACCCTTTCGCCCCTTCACCCCTTCACCCCCTCACCCCCCTCCCGCCACACCCCCCATTTTTGACACACCCCACCGATTTCTCTACAATGCATAGATGCATTTTTTGCGCCCAGGGCCGGTGGACCGCCGGAACTGTCTTGGCGCGTTGGGCGTTCTTGCCACATCATTGCCAGATATTACAGGGAAACGGGATCTATGAAACAGCTTACCACCAACCAAATTCGCCAATACTGGATCGACTATTTCGGTCAGCGCGGCCACGCCGCGGTGGACAGCAGCAACCTGGTCCCGGCCAATGACCCCACCCTGATGTTCGCCAATTCGGGCATGGTCCAGTTCAAAGATCTCTTCCTGGGGCTGGAGAAGCGGGACTATAGCCGGGCGGCTACCTCGCAAAAGTGTCTGCGGGTCAGCGGCAAGCACAACGATCTGGAAGAGGTCGGCCCCAGCCCCCGGCACCACACCTTCTTCGAGATGTTGGGCAACTTCTCCTTTGGCGACTATTTCAAGCAGGATGCCATCGAATACGCCTGGAATCTGCTGGTCAACGAGTGGGGCTTGCCCGTGGAGCGGCTCTGGTTCACGGTCTACGAGACCGATGACGAGGCCATGCAGTTGTGGATCGACGCCGGCGCGGCCCCGGATCGGGTGCGGCGCTTTGGCAAAAAGGACAATTGGTGGTCAATGGGCGATGTCGGCCCCTGCGGTCCCTGCTCGGAGATTCACTATTATTGGGGGGATCTGGACAAGCAGGTCGCCGATGGCGTCAACAAGGACGACGAATATCTGGAGATCTGGAACTTGGTCTTCATGCAATACGAGCAGAAGGCCAGCGGCGAGATGATCGACCTGCCCCGGCCCAGCGTGGACACGGGCGCGGGCCTGGAGCGCTTGGCCAGTATCATGCAGGGCAAGGACAACAACTACGACGCCGACGGCTTCGCCGATATTCTGGACGCCATCCAGGAAGCCGCCGGCCACAGCGACGCCGAGCGCAAGACCCACCTGATCTCCTATCGGCGCATCGCCGACCACACCAGATCCATCACCTTCTTGATCGGGGATGGCGTGCTGCCGGGCAACGAAGGGCGCAGTTATGTCACCCGCATGTTGTTGCGCCGGGCGGCCCGCTTTGGCAAACGCATCGGCTTTGAGCGCACCTTCCTGGGCGAAGTGGCCCAGGCCGTGATCGCCAAGATGGGCGGCCACTACACGGATTTGCCCGCCAAACAGGACTTCATTCTCGACACCATCACTGCCGAGGAAGAGCGCTTCCACCGCACCCTCAACACCGGCTTGGCCATTTTGGACGGGCTGATGGCCGATCTCACGGCCAAGGGCGAGCATGTGATCAGCGCCGAGGACGCCTTCCGCCTGTGGGACACCTACGGCTTCCCCGTGGACCTGTCTCGGGATATCGCCGAGGAGAATGGGTTTAGCGTGGATGTGGCCGGTTTCCAGACCCAATTGGCGGAGCAAAAGCAGCGGGACCGGGCCCAGGCCCAGAACGATGCCGGGGCGGATCTCTCGGTCTATGGCCAGGTGCTGGCGGATCTGCGTGCCCAGAATCTGCTGGACGAGGATGGGGTGGTCCACCGCATCTATGAAAATCTGGACGGCCTGACCACGGAGATCCTGGCCCTGATCGTGGATGGCCAGTCCGTGGACTTCGCCCAGCCCGGTGACCAAGTGGAGATCATCCTGCCGGAGACGCCCTTTTATGTCGCCAGCGGTGGACAGGTCAGCGACACGGGGGAGATTTACTACTTCCCCGAAGATCTGGTCGAGCCGGTGTGGGTGGCAGAAGTCACGGACACCCGGCGGCCCATCCCCAAGCTGATCAGCCATGTGGGGACCGTGGTCAGCGGCACCATTCGTGTCGGCGACCCGGCCTATGCCCAGATCGACGGCGACCGGCGCTGGGACATCATGCGCAACCATACGGCCACCCATATTTTGCAGGCCGAGTTGCGCAAACATTTGGGCGTGGGGGTACACCAGCAAGGCTCTGTGGTAGACCCCAACCGGCTACGCTTTGACTTCACCCATGCCAAGCCGTTGAGCCGGGAAGAGCTGGCCGCCATCGAAGCCGCGGCCAACGCGGACATTCTGGCCGGATATGTGGTGGGCCAACGCTGGACCACCCACAAACAGGCCGTGGCCGAGGGGGCAATGGCCCTCTTTAGCGAAAAATATGGCAACGAAGTGCGGGTGATCAGCATCGGCAACGACATCACCACGGGCGAAGAGGGCGAACCGCCCATGAGCATGGAACTGTGCGGCGGCATCCATGTGGAAAACACAGCCGAGATCGGCAGCTTCCGCATTGTCAGCGAGAGCGGGTCGGCCTCTGGCGTGCGGCGAATTGAAGCCGTCACCGGCCGGGCCGCAGAAGAACTAGTGGTGGAACGGCTGGCCCAACTGGAGCGTACCGCGGATCTGGTCAATGCTCGCCCGGAGTTTTTGGAAAAAGCAGTGGCTTCTTTGGTCGAAGAAAACCGGGAGATGCAACGGGAACTGACCCAAATGCGCCGCAAGCTGGCCATGCAAGAGTCCGCCGCCCTGCTGGATCGCACGGTCAAAGTCGGCGATGTCTCCCTCCTGGCCGTCCAGGTGGATGTGGCCGATGCCGACACCATGCGCCAGATGACCGACTGGTTCCGGGACAAACTGGGCAGCGGCGTGGTAGTCCTGGGTGCGGTGATCGACGACAAGCCCGCCCTGGTGGCCGCCGTCACCGACGACCTGACCAAACGGGGTCTGCACGCCGGGAACATCCTCAAAGAGGCCGCCAAGATCGTAGGCGGCGGCGGTGGCGGACGCCCCACCCTGGCCCAAGCCGGCGGCCAAGATCCCGCCAAACTGAACGAAGCCCTGGCCAGCGTGGCCGGGTGGATTGAACGGAATCTTAAATCTTGACCCAAATCATCCACATCCCAGCCGACGCGTCTGTTGAGACGGCGCGCCGGTTGATGGCCCAATCGACTGAACCACAGGTTGCCCTGGATCTGCCCGCCAAGTGGGCGGGGCTGGCCAATGTGGCCCAAATGCGTCTGCTGCAACGCCAGGCCCACATCCAGCAACTGGACGTGGCTTTGATCACCCGCAGCGGCGAGACCCACCGGGCCGCGGCCCAGGTGGGCATCCCCGCGTTCTATTCCCAGGCAGATCTGGACCGGCGACCCAATTGGTATGTCCGCCAGGCCAAGAGCGGCGCGCCCATGATAGATCCGCAGAATCCAGCTCAAGGCTTGCCGGATCCCCCGGCGTGGCGGCTGCCCGCCAAGGGCGAAGGGGTGGTCGAACAGGCCGCCCGGCCCAGTCTGCACCGGGCCCGTCGCCGCCGCATCCGGGCCGAGGAGACTTATCGCAAAGCCACGCCGGCCTGGTTTCCCCTGGCTGGCTATGCCCTCACCGGCCTGCTTTTCACCATCATGTTGGGCCTCTTTGCCCTCACGGTGATCCCCGCGGCCACGGTGACGTTGACCCCTGGCCAGCAAGAGCTTTCCGTGGATGTGGCCCTCTCGGCCAATCCCTATTTGGACTTCCCGGATGCCACCCTTGGCCAAACCGGGGCCAGGGTGGTGGAAAGCCGCATCGAGGCCACGGGCAGCCTCCCCACCAGCGGCAGCGAGCAGGTGGCCGTGGGCAAGGCCCAGGGCATCGTGACTTTTAGCAACAAGGGCCGCCAGCCCGTACGCATCCCCGCAGGCACCACCGTGCGCACAGGCACCGGCACGCCGGTAAGTTTTGTCACTTTGCAAGAGGTGGAAGTGCCGGGTCAGGTCAGTGGCCGGGTCGATGTGCTTGTCGAGGCAGCGGACCTGGGGGCGGCGGGCAATGTGCGGGCCGGGACCATCAACACGGTTGGCGGATCCCTGGATGCCCAAGTGGCGGTGAGCAATGCCAGCCCCACCTATAGCGGCTCGTCCCAACTGACCAAAGTAGTCAAACAGATCGACAAGGACACCCTGCTGGATCAGCTCTACACCCAGGTGCAGCAAGACGCCTATGCCGCCCTGGCCGCCACCCTGGAGCCGGGGGAGTGGCTCTCGCCGGATTCGGTCACCACCCAGATCGTGGCCGACATCTACGACGCCTTTAACGACGAGCCGGCCGAGGTGGTGAACCTGGACCTGCGGGTCTCCGTGCAGGGCGTGGCCATCAGCGATGCGGACGCCACGGAGTCCGCCCGCACCCAATTGCAACAAAGCGTGCCCAAGGGCGGCAAGCTGGTGGCCAATTCGGTCGCCTTTTCCCGTGTGGGCGGTGCGGAGACTGCGGGCAGCGTGGTCAACTTCACCATGCGAGCCACGGGGAACTATGTGATCCCCATCGACCCGGACGAGGTGCGCTCGGCCATTGCGGGCAAATCCCCGGAGGAAGCCACCCGCATTTTGCAGGAACGCTGGTCTCTGGCCGCGGCCCCCGAACTCTTCCGAGATCCCCAATGGCGCAACGCCATGCCCGCCATCCCCGGCCGCATCCAGGTGCGGGTGGCCTACAGCGAGGCGGGGGAGTGATAAAACTCCTCGCCCTCGACGTGGGCTTGGCCCGGATCGGGGTCGCCACAGGCGATCCCCTGGGCATCACCGTGCGCCCGGTGGGGGTGATTCAACGGCGCAGTCGGCGGGAGGACTTCGCCGAGTTGGCCGGGTTGGTGCGGGCAGAGGGGGCCGAGGCCATCCTCTGCGGCTTGCCCCTGAACATGGACGGCAGCGAGGGCGGCCAGGCCAAAACCACCCGCAAGTGGGCCATGCGTTTGGCCCATGCCCTGCGGCTGCTGTTGGAGAAGCCTATCCCCATCATCTTTTGGGACGAACGGCTGAGTACCCACGAGGCCCAGGAATTTCTGGACCAGGGCATGCGGGCCGAAGAAGACGCCGCCGCCGCCGCCGTGATCCTGCGCTCCTATGTGGATGCCCAGCAACGGGGCAGCACGTTGGATTATGGGCGGATCGATTTACCGGATAAGGTGAGCGGGTGAAGGGGGGAACGGGTGAAAGGGTGATAATCACCCAAATCCCCAACCTGGCCTAGCCAGAACCAAAAAGATTTACCACAAAGATCACAGAGAACACAAAGATTTCAAAAGAATAAATCCCTCTTTGTGTTCTTTGTGTCCTTTGTGGTAAAAATTCTTGCACAAAAAACAAGGATTTCGCTGGGTAGGTACTAATCCCCAATCCCAAATCCCTTTCAAAGACAAACAGGAAGCTATGCAACAATCTGACCGCCGCCGGACCGTTTTGGACCGGTATAGTACTCGAAAAAAAGAAGCCGCAGCCCCCATGCCTTGGTCCCAGCGGCTGCGTGACCCGGCGTGGTTGTTGGGCAATGGCCTGCGCGTGGGCTTTCTGGCCATGATCCTGGCCGTGATCCTGGGCGTGTGGTCCGTGGGCGAGGCTCACTTGACCGAACAGTTCCGGGCCGCCACGGTGCAGACCGCCGGCCTGGTGGATCCCAACGCCAATGACGGTGCCCTGACCCCGGACAACATCGAAAAACGCGTCCTGGCTCTGAACCTGCAAATGCGGGAGGCGGAGCTTGAGGTGGCCCCGGGCACCAATCCCCGCCCCCGGCCCTTTGTGATCTATCCCGGCGAGGCGGCCCGTTTTGTGGCTGCCCGGCTGGCGTCGGAAGGCTTTGTGGTGGACGCGGATCTGATGAACCTCTATCTGCGGGTCAACAGCTTGGAGCGCAACATCGAGGCGGGCAACTTCATGCTGGCCGAGACCATGACCATCCCGGAGATCGCCGTCGCCCTGCAACAAGCCAGCTTTGAGGAAGTTCTGGTCACCCTGCCCGAAGGCATGCGGGCCGAGGAGATCGCCGAAAAGCTGGCCGAAAACTACGTGATCGAGATCGACACCTTCCTCAGCGCCGTGCGCCAGCCCCAGACCCTCTCCATCTTCGCCGACTATGATTTTCTGCAAACCCTGCCCGCCGGAGCCACCCTGGAGGGGCTGCTCTTCCCCGACACCTATCGTTTTCCGGTCAACGCCGGGCAACCGGAACAGGTGCTTTCCATCTTTTTGGACAACTTCGAGGCCAAGGTGGGAGAGGCCGGTCTATCGGGCAGCGGCGGGCTGAAGGGCTACGAACTGCTCAAGCTGGCCAGCATTGTGGAGCGGGAAGCCGTGCAGGCGGATGAGCGGCCCATCATCGCCAGCGTTTACCTTAACCGGCTCAACGGCACCTGCAATGCCGAGGTGGGCGGGGCCTATTTGCAGGCCGATCCCACGGTGCAATATGCCCGGGGCGTTGTGGGCAACTGGTGGTGGAAGCCCCAGTCCCTGGCCGAATACTCGTCGGTGATCAGCCCGTACAACACCTATCTCAACCCAGGCCTGCCCCCGGCGGCCATCGCCAACCCCGGCCTCAGCGCCATCCAATCCACGGCCAACCCGGCCCAGACCGCCTACTGCTTCTTCGTGGCCACGGGCGACGATGGCCGCCACGTCTTCGCCCAGACCTACGCCGAGCAGGAGCAGAATCTGGTCATCTATGGCTATAATCCGTGAGCAAGTGAGAATTAAAAATGGAGAATTGAAAATTATTAATGGTTGGCGGCGAGACCATTTTCAATTTTCCATTCTCAATTTTCAATTCTCGATTTTATGCTTTCTTTTAGCACTGATTGCCGCGCTTTTCCTGGCCGGATGCAATGGGGAAACCTTCACAAGCACCCGCCCGGTGGTGAAGATTGGGCTGATTGCGCCGTTTGAAGGATTGTATCGGGAGAGCGGATACGAAGCCCTGGCCGCCATGCGCTCGGCCATTGCGGACAGCCCCCTGCCCGGCCAACTTCGGATAGACATCCTGCCCCTGGCCGTGGATGATTCGGCGGACCCGGAGCGCTCCGGGCGGGCGGCGGCCAAGATAAGGGCGGACCCGGCGGTGGCCGCGGTGGTGGGGCCGCTCTTCCCCAGCAGCGGTGAAGCCGTTGGCGAGCATTTTTCCGGGGCGGAGTTGGCGTGGTTGCCTGTTTTTGCTCTCAACCCCATTGATGGCTACACGAAATTACCTGTTGAAGGGCAGGCTGAGTGGGCTACCGGGCTGGTGCAACGGGTGGCGGAAGCGTGTCGGGCGGAGGGGTGTGTGCGGCTGCTCTTGGCCGGAGAACGGGCCGGGTGGCCCCTGTTGACCGAGGCGGAATGGGCCGAGGTTGCGCAGATGCCGGTGCGCTTTGACTATCCCCAAACGATACGGGCCGATGACGGGGTGCTGTGGCTGGGCATGCCGGACGCCGGGGCGGACTATTTGACCGATCTGCGGTCCACCCAACCGGATGTGCCCTTTTGGCTCGCCTATCCCTTTGGCGTGGACGTTTTCACCCGCCGGGCCGATCTCAGCGGTCCCACTTTTTTTGCCGCTTGGCTTGCGGATGGCTATGCGATTTGGGCCGCCGACCACACGCCCAACAGTCCCGCCGCCTTTCAGATCTACCAAGCCACCCAAGCCGCCATCACCGCCGCCCTCGCCCCCACTCCGCACACATCACCCTCCCCCCCAGATCCCGGCTGGACCGTGGCACTCTTTCGCCTGAATCCGGATGGTACTTTTCAACAAGAGAGAAAATAGAACACGGATTTTACGGATCAAACGAATTTCTACTGAGTTTAAAAATCCGTTTTAATCTGTCAAATCCATCAAATCTGTGTTCGATTTCTGGTTTTGCTACACGAATTTTGCATTCAAAGGAGAATCTGCAATGCGCGCTTTGATCATTTCTTGGGAATTTCCGCCCTATGTGGTGGGTGGCATGGGCAAGCATGTGGCCGAGTTGGTGCCGGCTATGGGCCAGATCCCTGTTGGCGATGAGCCGTGGCAGATCGATGTGCTGACCACTGGCTATGGAGGCGGGGCCGGGGTGGAGACGCTGGACAGCCCGGCCGGCCACAAAATCACCATCTATCGGGTTGATCTGCCGCCCATCTTCCCCACGGACATCTTTAACAGCGTGGTGGGCAACAATTCAGCCCTGATCGCCAAGGGGCGGGAGTTGGGCCGGGCCCACGCCTACGATGTGATCCACGTCCACGATTGGCTGACCACGGAGGCCGGGGTGATCCTGAAGAACGAGTGGAAGACCCCCCTGGTGGTGACCATCCACGCCACGGAGCGGGGGCGCATGCAGGGCTATCTGCCCAGCGAAATGAGCGGGCTGATCGACCGCCAGGAGTGGCGGGCCTGCTTCGAGTCCTGGCGCATCATCGTGTGCAGCGGCCACATGGCCGGGGAGTTGCAGCGCTTTTTTGGCATCCCCCTGGACAAGAGCATCGTGATCCCCAACGGCGTGGACCCGGCTCCCCTGCAAGGGTGCCCGGCGGAGCAAACCCAAGCTGCGCGGCTGCGCCATGCGCCCAATGGGGAGCGTCTGCTCTTCTTTGTGGGTCGCATCACCCCGGAGAAGGGGCTGTATGTGCTGTTGGATGCCATGCCCCAGATTCTGGCCGCCTATCCCAACACCCGGCTGTTGGTGGCGGGCAAGGCCAGCGAACAGTTGCGGCCCAATGTGGAGCAGTTGGGCATTGCGGATCAGGTGGAGCTTTTGGGCTTTATCAGCGACGAGGAGCGCAACTGCCTCTACCAATCCGTGGACGCGGCCATCTTCCCCAGCCTCTACGAACCCTTTGGCATCGTGGCCCTGGAGGCGATGGCCGCCGGCTGCAACGTGATCGCCAGCGAAGTGGGCGGGCTGGGCGAGGTGGTGCAACATCTGCACAACGGCCTGACCGTGCTGCCGGGCCAGCCGGAGAGTATTGCTTGGGCGGTTAACGAACTTTTCCAAAACCCGCGCAGCGCCGAACGGTGGCGTAAAGAGGCCGCCCGCCAGGTGGAGATGCTCTACAATTGGCACGACATTGCCGAACAGACGTTGGAGTTATATCAGTCTATTGTTGAGGAACGGCAGGACGTGGATTGGTAGAACAATAGAAGAGATAATCCACGAATCTTCACAAATCGACACAAATCAGGAAAGAAAAGATTCGTGTTGATTTGCGCAGATTCGTGGATTACTTTTTTTGTTGCCTCACGCCGTGATGCGGTCGTAGATCACGGGCAGGGGTTCACACGGCGCATGGCCCAAGACAATGGCGGCCCGGATGCGGTCAGCGGCGTCCTGGGCGGCAGTTTCGGTGGCTGCGTGGACGGTGAAGAGGGGCGCGCCCACCTCCACTTGCTCGCCCACGGTGGCGTGGCAGATCACCCCCACGGCGGGGTCGATGATGTCGGTCTTGGCGTGGCGTCCGCCGCCCAGGTCCACGGCGGCCAGGCCGACTTCCTGGGCGTCAAAGGCGTGGACCCAGCCCGCTTCTTGGGCACTGACGGTCAGTTGCACCGGGGCCACGGGGAAACGATCCGGGTGGTCCACATAGGCCACGTCCCCACCCTGAGCGGCCACAAATTCCCGGAATTTGGCCAGGGCCGCCCCAGACGCCACGGTCTCGGCCACCATTTTCTTAGCTTCAGCCAGCGTCTCCGCTTTTTTCCCAAGCACCAACATCTCTCCGGCCACGCTCTCCACCAAAGACCAAAAGTCCGCCGGGCCATTCCCTTTCAGGGTGTCCATGGCCTCTTTGACTTCCAAGGCGTTGCCCACAGCCCGGCCCAGGGGCTGCTCCATTTGGGTGATCAGGGCGGTCATGCGGCGACCGGCGTGGGAGCCGATCTCCACCATGCGCTGGGCCAGGGCGGTGGCTTCGGGCAGAGTTTGCATGAAGGCCCCTCGGCCACATTTCACGTCCAGCAGGATGGCGTCGGAGCCGGAGGCCAGCTTCTTGCTCATGATGCTGGCGGCGATCAGGGGCAGGCTGGGGACCGTGCCGGTGACGTCCCGCAGGGCATAGAGTTGTTTGTCCGCGGGGGCGATCTCCGCGGTCTGCCCGGCGATGACCAGGCCGATCTCCCGCAGTTGACGGCGGAAGTGGTCCGGCTCCACATCCGGGGACCAGCCGGGGATGCTCTCCAGCTTGTCGATGGTGCCGCCGGAGAAACCCAGGCCCCGCCCGCTGAGTTTGCCCACGGGCAGTCCGCAGGCCGCCACAATCGGCCCGACGACCAGGGAGACCTTGTCCCCCACGCCGCCGCTGCTGTGTTTGTCCACTATCACCGTGTCCGCGGGCAGATCTTGGTGTTGATCCAGCATTTCGCCGGATTCGGCCATAGCCAGGGTCAGTTCCGCGGTCTCGGCGGGGGTCATGCCCCGAAAGAAGATGGCCATAGCCCAAGCCGCCACTTGATAGTCGGGGATGCGCTTTTGGGTAAAGCCGTTGACAAAAAAGCGCAATTCTTCCCGGCTCAACTCGCCGCCGTCCCGCTTTTTGACGATGATATCGACTGCGTTCATGGGGTCACTCCGTTGTGGTGGGTGGGATTGGGGATTTGGGATTGGGGGAGGAGGGGTAGTTACCCTTCGGTGACCAGCAACGTTTCGATGCAGTGAAAGAGCTTTTGCAGGCTGTCGCTGTTGTCTTTGGCAATGCGGGGTCGCCAATGACGGTAGGCAAATTCAATCATGCGTGACGAATAAGCTGGCCCAATGGAGCGGCCACTGCCGGGTCGCGGGATCATGTCGCGGACAATAGCCGAGCGCTTTGACTGTTGTGCCAAATTGACCATAGTCAATTTGGGATCGTTGAGCATGTCTGGCTGTCGGGGAATTTGAGACCGAGGCACATGCAGATATTCTGCCAAGGCTACGGTATCAGCCAACAACCAGCTTTCTACAGCCCGCACAGCTATACGAAAACAGAGATTGGGTGCGGGTGCGGGCAGCCAGTTCTGTCTTGCAATCGGTGCGCAGGAAGCATCCTGGTCCAGATCGATCAAGACAATCCAGGGCTGCCAGTTTGCCGCATGATTATAGCTGGCAAGGCGATGGAGAAGCCTGGGCTTGCCCTCTGCAATAAAGACACGATTCAAGGAAGCGCTCGTGTCAACAAAAATCCGGCGCAGAACCGCCTCATCTACCATGCCTTCAACCGCTGCATTCACGAGAAATGGGGTGAGTGCGGTCATGGTCAACCCTCAAAAAGCGCTAATTGCTGCACATTGAGGGGTCGTGTCAAGGTGGGGACGGTATCGGCTAAGGATGCTCCTCCCTCCAGCAAATGGACAACATCGGCAAATTGAGACACAGGCTGAACCGATGTTCCCTCACTACCCGGTTGCAAGATCAGGACTTCATCCAAACCAATCCCGTCGTCCCGAAGCATGTCGGGGGAATGCGAACTGACCAGGATTTGGCGATTTGTGCGTCCTTGAATCCGCGCAAGCATCTGAGGAATATAGCGCACCACGTCAGGATGCAATGACAATTCCGGTTCTTCCAACAACAAAGGGCCAGAACCGTCAAGCACGGCCCAAAGCAGCCCCAGTAGCCGCAATGTCCCATCAGAAAACTCTTCTTCAGTCTGCCAAGCGCCCTGAGGTCGCCAATGGTCATATTTCCCACGCAAATGCGGAGAGCCACTGGCTGGATCTCTCCACAGTTCGAGATCGGCCAATTGGGGAACTGCAACAGAAAGGGCATCACGGATCCGTTTCAAGCGCGACTTGCGCGTTCGTTCATTGGTCCTGGCGATCTGTTCCAAAAAATCGCCCCCATACGGATCATTGCTGCGCCCCACAGAACGATCCGGCTCGCGCACCAATTGGGGAACCAGATGCAGATACCGAACCGATGCAAAAAAATCAGCAACATCACGGAACTCAAGATTGGCGTTGACCTGCTCAAGATATGTCTGGGTCAGGCGCTCTGAATCTCGCTCATCTTGTTCGTCAGGACGGTTTACAATGATAATGCCATTCCGAATCACCCGCTCCTGTTTCACGATAGGTCGTTGGCGGTTGTCTTGGGTAAAACGAAGTTCATACGCCCAATTCATTGGGGTAGCCCCATTGCCAATCTGAACCCGAATCGCGATGTCCGGATAGCGTCTGGCCGCAAGGCTGCGTAACTTGGAGACGCCCCTTCGTCGCCGAACAGCTTCCTGAAAT
The DNA here is from genome assembly GCA_018003515.1 of Caldilineaceae bacterium. Lineage (GTDB taxonomy): Bacteria > Chloroflexota > Anaerolineae > Caldilineales > Caldilineaceae > JAGNDO01. The sequence goes on along the minus strand of JAGNDO010000007.1, from coordinate 74,951 downwards.
CCACCCCCAACAGCGACAATATCATGTAAAAAGCGAAATACATCCAAAAGATTCGACTTGCCTGATGCATTGGGACCAAACAAAAAGACACGACGCTGTAATTGTGCATCAATTTGTGTAAAATTGCGCCAGTTTTCCAGATAAATCTGGGTTAAATGAAGTGGCTTTTTCTTTGATTGTGCCATCGCAGAGACCCTTTTCTTAGAAATACAACACCTGCTTGCTACCCCAAGCGATCTAAACAGAAGTATATCACGACATCGCCAAAAGTGGGGAAGAGATGCTTTTTGGTCATGGGCCGTGGCTCCGCTATAATCATGAACTGCTCAGAGAAACATTGATCACAAAACAAGGCGAACCTATGACCACTCAACCAATCAACCAATCAACCACTCCCCCCATCACCATCATCGGCGGCGGACTGGCGGGGAGCGAGGCGGCGTGGCAGTTGGCCGAGCGGGGACACGCCGTGCGCCTGTTCGAGATGCGCCCCACCCGACCCACGGAGGCCCACACGGGCGACCGGCTGGCCGAGTTGGTCTGCTCCAACAGCATGGGCAGCACCTTGCCCGACCGGGCGTTGGGGATGCTCAAGAACGAGATGGTGACTTTGGGCAGCATGATCATCCCCACAGCCTTCAAGCACGCTGTGCCGGCCGGCCAGGCCCTGGCGGTCAGCCGGGAGGATTTTGCCGAGGAAGTCACCGCCCTGATCAGCGCCCACCCCAACATCGAATTGCGCCGGGAAGAGGTGACGGAAATCCCCGACGGCCCGACCATCGTTGCCACGGGACCGTTGACGAGCAGCGCGCTCACCGCCCGCATCCAGGCCTTGACCGGGCAGCAGCATCTCTATTTCTACGACGCCATGGCCCCCATCATCGAGGCCGAGAGCATCGACATGACCGTGGCCTTCCGCCAGAGCCGCTATGACCGGGAGAGCGATTTGGGCGGCGATGAGGGGGATTACGTCAACTGCCCCTTCAACAAAGAGGAATACGAGCGCTTTGTGGAGGCCGTGGTGGCGGCCCCGAAGATCGAGTTGAAATCGGCGGATGCTGAGTTGGAGCGCTATTTTGAGGGCTGCATGCCCATCGAGGTGTTGGCTGGCCGGGGAATCGACGCCCTCTCCTACGGGCCCATGCGCCCGGTGGGGCTGCGGGATCCCCGCACGGGCAACCGTCCGTGGGCCGTGGTGCAGCTACGCCAGGACAACGTGGCCGGGACGCTTTACAACATGGTCGGCTTCCAGACCAACATCAAGTGGGGCGCGCAAGAGGCGGTGCTGCGCCTGATCCCCGGCTTGGAAAATGCCGAGTTTGTGCGCATGGGCCAGATGCACCGCAACACCTTTGTCAACAGCCCCACGGTCATGCGGCCCACGCTGCAACTCAAGCACGAACTCAGCGGACGGGACGATCTCTTCTTCGCCGGGCAGATCACGGGGACCGAGGGCTATGTGGGCAGCACCATGGGCGGACTGGTGGCCGGGCTCAACATGCACCGATTGCTCACCGGTCAACCCCTGCTCGTGCCCCCTCGCACCACCATGATCGGGGCGCTGCTCCACTACATCACCCACGCCGACCCGGACAACTTCCAGCCCATGAAGGCCAACATGGGCATCCTGCCGGAGTTGGAGAAGCGGGTGAGGAAGAAACAACAGCGCTATGGCGTCTATGCCCAGCGGGCGGAGGCGGCGTTGGCGGCGTATTTGAAGGAGATTGGTTGAGATTGGTTGAGATTGGTTGATTGGTTGATTTGTCCAGTCAAAAAGTTGATTTGTCCAGACAAGAAAGGGGGCGGTGGGAAAATATATCCCACCGCCCCCTTTTTGGATGACGCAGCAAAAATCAACTTATCAACCTACTCCCCCGCCAATTCCGCATTCGTCTCGCTCAACGTCAACTGATAGCTCTCCCGATCCCCGAAGAACTCCCGGCTGTAGGTTTTGCCTTCGAATTCCCCGCTGAAGAGCCACTTTTTATCATAGTGCATGGTCACGATCATGCCCGTGCGCAGATCGTGGCAGGTGTTGCCCGTGTAGACGCTGGTCCAGCCGTCATCCTCCGCAGTCTCCTGGGTGTAAGGACCGGCACAGATCACGGCCACGCTCTGCCCATCGGCCAGGGTGACCCTTTCTGTGGCCGCAGCCGACAAAGCCCCAATCCAGAAGTGGAAGAGGGGAGAATCTGCCGTGCGGGGATAGCGCTCGTTGCCGCTGAAATTATCCACCTGATGCAGCCAATAGCTGTCGTCGCCGCAACCTTCGGCCCACTCCACCCGACGGTCGATCTCCAAATAGGTGGTGCGCACAAACTGGCGTCCGGCCGCGCTCATGGTGCCGGAACAGGCGGGGACCGCACAACGATCAGAGTCACATGTATAGTCAACCCGCCAAGTGGCGCGAAAATCCGCCGGAAAGAGTGCTTTGGCCACCGGGATGTCCGCCAAATCCCCACGCACCGCCACAATCGATTCGGCGATCCAGGCCCGGCGACCATCCTCCAGACAACAAACTTGCAACCACGCCCCCGCCTCATCCTGGGCAACGATGGTGAAGCTATCTCCCCTGGCCCCCACAGCCACAATGGGATTGTTCGTCCCCGGCCCGCTCCGAATGTTGCCCCGGTTGGTCGAAATGGTGGCAATCGGAGACGAAGCGTCCAGGGTCGTCGTTAGCGCAACCGTGTTGGTCAGGACGCCGGTCTGGGTCAAGACACTGGTCCCGGTCAAGACACTCGTTGCGGTCAGGACGCCGGTGCTTGTCACCACCTTCGCCTCGGTCACCTTCACAATCCCGGCCCCAATCCAGGTCTCACGGCTGCCCTCCACGCAACAGATCTGAAGCCAATTCCCCGATTGATCCTGATCGATGACCGTAAAGGTGTCCCCCCTGGCCCCAACGGCCACCACAGAGTTGTTCACCCCCGGCCCGCTGCGGATATAGCCACCATTGGTCACGATGGTGGCCGTGCGGGAAACCACAGCAGCCCCGGTCGTGACCCCGATTGTTCCCGTCAGGGCGATTGTTTTGGTCAGGGCAGTCGTTTCTGTTAAAGCTGAGGGGGTGGTTTGGCTAACCCCCGTGGTTGCCGTCACAGTCACCGTTGGGGTTACGGTCACGGTGGCGCTGACTGCCGGGCTTGCGTTGATTGGCCCTTGGTTCGTTGGCGAAGGCAGGAGCGACCCGGCAGAAACGGGATTCGCCCAACCGATCAGGGTGAAAAGCAAGATCAAGAATAGGGGTATGCGCGCCAGGCCAAGCAGCCGGAGGTGGACGGGCGCAGACAAATAGTGAGGTGACATAGCAGATTTCTGTCCAATCGAAGGGTCAAAAAGGGATGAATTTGCCGGGAAACTCCCGGTTCGGGTGAGGGCGCGCCTCTGTGCCGATCTTAGCACAGGTGGCCGGGGTTGACAACGCTGGGCGCACTCAACGGCGCAGCAGAATGTTGGTCAACAGCCCCATGGCATCCAGGGTTTCATACGCATAGAGGCGCACCAAATGATTCGGGTCGTTCAAATGTTGATAGAGCGCGCCAGCGGCCCGCATGGATTGCAGCTTGCGCAAGGCCGCCGCCGCCCGCACCCGCACCCCTTCGTGTTCGCTCTCCAAAGCCGCCACCAGCACGGGGACCGCGTCTTCACCGCACAGGGCCAAGCCATCCGCCGCGGCCTGGCGCACCAGCCCAGCCGGGTCGGTCAGCCGTTTGGCCAAGACGGGCAGGGCGTCCGTCACCGCCTGCCCCGCCCGGGCGTGGAGATGGCCCAGCCCCAGCGCGGCCACGGCCCGCTCCCCCTCCTCCGCCGCAGACAGGGCCGCAGCCAAGATCGGCACTGCGTCCGCCCCGCCCACGGCGGCCAGCCCCCGCAGCCCCCACCAGCGCCGGTCCGGGTCCGCATCCCCGGCCAGGGCCAGCAGATCGGCCTCGTCCTCTGGCCCCAGGGCGGAAATCACCGCCTCGGCAGCCGCGTCATCATCCAGCGCAATGGCCTGGCGCAGTCGAAAAATGGCAGAAAGTTGGTGGGTCATGGGCCTTGCCTCGCTGGATTAAATGGATGGATCGACACGCCCAATCATACGGACGGGCGCGACCAACGTCAAATTACGCCCCCCTTGCGCCTGTTGCCCCAAAAAACAAGCTCATGCCCAGCGCGCCCCCCTCGCCAAACACGATCCTTTTGCCTCTTGCCCTTTGCCTTTTGCCTTTTGCCTTTTACTTCCCCCCTTTGACCCCACCCCGCCTTCGTGCTAGAATGTCGGGTCTGCCCGGTTCCAAAATCAGCCGGATATCGAGGAAATATGGATCAAAATCTGTCAACATCGAAAAAAACTCAACCCGTCGTGACCGTGGTGATCCCCACCTTCAACGAGGCGGACAACCTGGCCAAGATCACCGCCGCCCTCTTCGCCCTCAACCTGCCGGATCTGCGCATCCTGATCGTGGACGACAACTCCCCGGACGGCACGGGCGCGGTGGCGGATGAGTTGGTGGCCGAGTATGCGGCCCAAGATCCCCAGCGCATGACGGTCATCCACCGCACGGGCAAGGGGGGCCTGGGCACGGCCTATGTGCGGGGCATGGGCCAGGCTTTGGCCGACGGTGCGGATTATGTCATCCAAATGGATGCGGATTTCAGCCACTCCCCCCGCTATATTCCCCAGATGCTGGGCGTCATGCGGGCCACGGGGGTGGATGTGGTGATCGGCTCCCGCTATGTGCCGGGCGGCAGCTTGGACGAGGGCTGGAGCTGGTGGCGGCGCTTTGTGAGCTGGTGGGCCAACCTCTACAGCCGGGTGATCCTGGATCTGCGGGTGCGGGACATGACCGCTGGCTTCAAGCTGTGGCGGCGCGCTGCCCTGGAAAACATCGGCCTGGAACGGGTGGGCAGCAACGGCTACGCCTTCCAGGTGGAGATGGCCTATCTATGCGAAATGCTCGGCTATCGGCTGATCGAAATCCCCATCCACTTCGAAGACCGGCGCATCGGCCAGAGCAAGATGGACATCCCGGTCAAGCTGGAATCCGCCTGGCGCACGTGGCAGATCCGCTGGCGCTATCGGCAGATGAAGCGGCCCTCCATGCGCCGGCAGGCCCCGGAGATTTTGGATCCGAGCTAGTTCGTTTGAGATTGGGAGATTGGGAGATTGGGAGATTGGGTTACTAGACCAATCTCTTAATCTCCCAATCTCCCAATCTCGATCAATAACCGATTGGGACTGATTCTGTGAATAGATTGAAACGATTTCGGGGCGACATTCTTTCCCTGGCTGTATTGATAGTGCTGCCCTTGCTCTGGTTTGGGCCGGTCCTCTTCCCCGGCTGGGGGGGCAGCACCCTGCTGCCCTTCGACAACCTCTACAGCTTCGAGCCTTTCCGCTCCATGCTGCCCGGCTTGGTCCCCCACAACAACCTGCTTTCGGACCTGGTGCTGGAAAACTTCGAGTGGAAGCTGCACATTCAGCGCGCCTTTGCCGCCGGGCAGATCCCCTTGTGGAACCCGGACATCTTCACGGGCATCCCCTTCTTTGCGGCAGGCCAGGCCAGTGTGGCCTATCCGCTGAGTTTGCTTTTCTACATTTTCCCGATTGAAGCCGCGTATGGCTGGTTCACGGCCCTGCAATTGGCGATTGCCGGGATCAACATGTACATCTTTGGCCGGGTGCTGCGTCTGCGCCCGGTGGCCGCCCTCTTTGTCGGGCTGGTCTTCATGTTCAGCGGTTTCATGATCGTGAGCGTGGTCTTCACCATGGTGATCGCCGCTGCCTCCTGGCTGCCCCTGGTCCTGGCGGTGATCGAGTTGATCATCCGCAAGCAGGAAGAGAAGGGCGTCGAGAGCTTCCGCCCCATTCCCTACGTGATCGTGGGCGCGGCGGCCATCGGCGTTATGACGTTGGCCGGGCACCCGGAATTCTTTTATTACACGTTGCTGGTTTCCGGCATGTACGCGGCGGTGCGGCTGGGTTTGGCGTGGGGAGAAATCAAGGCAAAAGGCAAAAGGCAAAGTGCAAAAGGCAAAAGGGGTGGACAAAGCGATTCGCCATTCGCCATTCGCATAGTTAAGCTGGCCGGGTGGCTCCTGGTCATGGCCGGGCTGGGGATCGCCTTGGGCGCGGTGCAGTTGATTCCGTTGTACGAGTTGGTGACGTTGAATTTCCGGGCCGGGTCGGCGTCGTATCAGGATGTGATCGGGTGGGCGTGGCCGTCCCGGCATGTGCTGACCTTTGGGCTGCCGGATGTCTTCGGCAATCCCAGCCATCACGGGTGGTTTGATATTTGGAATCGGACGTGGGTGCCTGCCAGGGTCAATGCTCTGGGCGAGCCGACGGATACCATCTTTTGGGGCATCAAAAACTACGTTGAGGGCGGCAACTATTTGGGCTTGCTGACCTGGGTCTTGGCCATCCTGGCAGTCGTGCGGCTCTTCGCCGCCCCCTTCCCCAAGAGCGAACACAGCCGGGCCACATGGATTTTCGGCGGACTGGCCCTGCTCTCCTTGGCCTTCGCCTTCGGTACGCCCCTTTACTCATTACTCTTTTTTGGCCTCCCCGGCTGGAACCAACTGCACAGCCCCTTCCGCTGGGTCTTCCCCTTCACGGTGAGCATGGCCGTGCTGGGCGGGTTGGGGTTGAACGCCCTGCTGGAATTGATGGTCACCCAGGCCGGGGACTGGCGCATTGGGCGCGGCTTGCGCCGGGTACGCTTCCGCTCGGTGGTGCGGGTGCTGGCCGGGTTGATGGTCGCTGCCGGGATCGACGCATTGGCCGCCGTGGTCGTGAGCCTTTTCGTCCCCGCACCCTTCATCGGCCTGGGGGACAAAGCGTTGGCGGGTAGCGACCTGGCCCGCATGGCCTTTGCGGATGGGCGCATGTTCTGGTCGTATCAGGCCATAAACTTGGTCAAGTTTGGCGGCTTCGCCCTGGCATCCGGCCTGCTCTTGGTGTGGATGACCGTGCCCGGCCGCATGCCCCACCTGCGCACCAACCTGCCCCCCAAACTGGCCCGCCGCTTCACCCTCACCGGTGCCCTGGCCATCGCCCTGATCGTCCTCGATCTCTTCGCCGCCCACGGCACCTTCAACCCCTCCACCGACCCGGCCCTTTCGCCGTTGAAAAATGTCCCTCCCGTCGTTCAATTCATCAACGAGCGGGAGGGGATCGACACCGAACTCGCCATTCGCCATTCGCCATTCGCATTTCGCTTCACCACCTTCAACCTGCCCGGCGAAAAGACCCTCAACGCCAATATGGGCATGGCCTATGGCTGGCAAGACATCCGGGGCTATGATTCCATCATCCCCAAACAGTATGTGGACTTGATGGACCGCGTCGCGCCCCAGGCCGGGGAACTGCTCTACAACCGCATCGCCCCGATCTACAGCAACGTGGCCGGTTCCGCCACCTTGGAAAACCCGTTGCTGGACCTGCTCAACGTCAAATATGTGCTGACCACTCAATCCATAACAGCGGACGGCTGGACTGAGATCTATCGGGATGAGGGCATTGCCGCCTACGAAAACAGCCAAGTACTGCCCCGCGCCCTGATCGTGCCCGAAGCCCAGGTCGTGGCCGCGGACCAACAGCCCCTGCTCTCCGCGGACCTGAGCCGCACCCTTTTCATCGAAGAAAACCCCGCGGACGCCAACGCCCTGGTGCCGTCCAGCCCGCAGATCGCCGAAGCGACCATCAGCCGCTACACGCCCAACGATGTCTTCGTGGATGTCAACCTCAGCGACCGGGCCTGGCTGTTGCTCTCGGACGCCTATTTCCCCGGCTGGAAGGCCTATGTGCGGCCCTTTGGCGGCACGGAGAATGACGAGACCGAGCTGACCATCCAGCGGGCGGATGGCGGGCTGCGGGCGGTCTATCTGCCCGAAGCAGGCCAGTGGACCGTACGCTTTACCTATTCGCCCATGAGTTTCAAGGTTGGACTTTATGTCAGCTTCCTGGCCTTTATGGCCGGGCTGCTCCTGCTATTGTGGTGGGGATGGGGCAAGTTCTATCGGCCATCGGGCGCGGAGAACGAGGCCCAGACCGTGGCCAAAAACTCCATCGTGCCCATGATCCTCAACCTGGCCAACAAGGCGGTGGATTTCGCCTTTGCCATGCTCTACGTGCGTCTCCTGGGGCCGGAGGGGACGGGAAAGTACGCCTTTGTGGTGGCCATGTATGGCTTCTTCGAGATCGTCAGCCGCTATGGCCTGGGCACCCTGCTGACTAGGGACGTGGCCGCGGACAAAAACGAGTCCAGCCGCTATCTCACCAACGTCCTAGCCCTGCGCACCCTGCTCTGGCTGGTGGCCATGCCGGTAATGGGCGCAGTGGTCTATGGGTATCGTATTTTTGGCAATATCACCACCGAGGAAATCATGGCCCTGGCCATCTTCGGCGCGGCCATGCTCTTCGCCAACTATGCCGACGGTCTGAGCAGCATGTTCAATGCGTTTGAGAAGATGGAGTATCCGGCCGGGCTGGCTACGGCGTCGGGCTTGTTGAAAGTCACCCTGGGCGCGGCGGTCCTCTTGGCCGGGTGGGGCTTCGTGGGTCTGGCCGCGGTCAGCTTGACCGTGAACATTCTGCAAGTTTTCTGGCTTTACGGCCTGGTGCGCCGCACCCTTTTCCAGCCCCAATGGCAGTGGGATTGGTCGTTACAAAAGTGGATGTTCGCCACCAGCGGCCCACTGATGATCAACCACCTCTTGGCCACCATCTTCTGGCGCATAGACTTGTGGATTCTGAGACCCCTGGCTGGGGCCGCCAGCATCGGCCTCTACAGTGTTTCTCTTAAATACTTGGACGGGCTGAACATCATCCCCAGCGTCTTCACCTTTGCCATCTTCCCGCTGATGAGCCGTTATGCCCGGCGGGAAGGCGAGGGATTACTGCGCTCGTACCTGATCGCCGTGCGCCTGCTTCTGATCGCCAGCCTGCCCATCGCCATGATGACCACCTTTATCGCCGCCCCCCTGGTCTTCATCGTGGGCGGCGGCGAATTTCTGAACGTGCCGGAGGTTTTCACGGTCTTTGGCCGGGCCATCCCCTACATGGGCGGCTCGCAACTGGCCTTGCAGGTGATCATCTGGAGCATCCCCATCGGCTTCGTCAACAGCGTCACCCAGTTTGTGCTGATCGCCGTGGACCAACAGCGCTATCTAACCCGGGCCTTCCTCTTCGGCGTGCTTTTCAACGTGGTGGGGAACATCTTGCTCATCCCCAGCTTTGGCTACATCGGCGCGGCCGTGGTGACGATTTTAAGCGAGTTGAGCCTGCTCGTCCCCTTCTATTGGAGCGTGCGCAAACACGTGGGCACGGTGCCGTGGGCCGCCATCATCTGGCGTCCGCTGGTGGCGGTGGGGGTGATGGGGCTGTCGATCTTCGGGTTGACAAAAGTGGGGCTGAACGTGTGGACCTCCGTCATTGTTGGCTGGCTGATCTACGGAGTGGTCCTGGTGGCCGCGGGTGCCTTCCGGGGTGAGGACATGGCCATTGTGGGTCGGGCGCTGCCCTTGGGCAAGTTGCGGGGGTTGCGGGTGGCGCGGGGTTAAGGGGCTAATTGGTTTCGTGCAATAGCCTCGTCAGCTGCCAATGTCTCACGGATCACCCATTCGGCCATGCCTGCTTGCCGATAGGCTTCAGCTAGATCTGTTACCGGCATATCTTCTTGTACGCGGCGACGGATGGCTTCGAATTGCTCAAACGCTTCCTCATGCCGATCCCGTTCACGCCACGCCAAGATCTGCTCATACTCGGCAAAAGGCACCATCACGATCGCGGGTTCACCGGATTCACGCACGATCACATCGTCCTGATTTTCCACGACCCATTGGACCATCTTCTCAAACCGAGACTCTGCCTCGCTGGCAGTGATTGTTTTCGGCATCATCCACCCTCCTGATTGAACTGACAAACTATTGGACTCTATTTCGTCTATTCTATCAACCAGCTTGCATTCGGGTAGGACTGCACGATAGCGTGATCCCAAAAACGCATGATTTCGCTTGAAGCGTTAACGCGAGATTTAGTACTTTTTTGACTGTGGATACTATATGGCGGATGATTCAGATAGCATTCCGTCCAAATCTGGCGTAATTGAAATCACAGTGATCAGATCACGCTATCGTGCAGTCCTACCTGCATTCGGTCAACTCACTTTTTCTGGTCAAAGCTTTTCAAATATCGCCAGTACCCAGTAGATCAGCGCAGGTTGAGTAGGCCGGGTTGACCATACAGTTGCAATACGAATAGAGTCTAGGCCGTATCGAAACCGTAGCGGGTTGACCCGCTACGGTTTCGATACGCCGCCGAGTCCGTGAATGCTCAACGCAGATCTCGGCGGCGGCTACTCAACCTGCGCTAGCTTTCTAAGTACGGCTGCCCGGCGACATACTCCACCTACCGGGCACGGGATGCGGCGGATGGCAGATTCGCCGCATCAAGATCGTGTTTGCCGCTGCAACCCGTGCCCCTACTCGGCGGCTTTTGAACACACTTTATTGAATTGGGCATTTTTTCACAAAATCTGTTAAAATCTATGGGAATCTATTGAATTATACGCAAACCATCACCGAAATGTGGCTTCATGAACCCTATAGATCACCTCACCACCACCCAAGACGCCTCCGCCCCCTTGGGTGTTCTGCTCACCAATGTGGGCACGCCCGCTTCGCCCACGGCCAAGGATGTGCGCCCCTATTTGGCCCAGTTTCTGGGCGACCGCCGGATCATCGATCTGCCCAAATGGATTTGGTATCCGATTTTGTACGGCATCATCCTCGTCACCCGCCCCAAACGCTCGGCCAAACTCTACGAAAACGTGTGGACGAACGAGGGTTCGCCCCTGTTGGTGATCCTGCGCCGTCAGGCTGCGGGAATTCAGGCGTTGCTGGATCAGCGGCTCGACGTTCCCGTGCGGGTGGAGGTCGGCATGAGCTATGGCTCGCCCTCCGTGGCCGACGGGTTGCGGGCCTTGCAGACCGCGGGGGCCAAGCGCATCCTCGTGCTGCCTCTCTATCCCCAATACTCGACCACCACCACGGCCGCCACCTTTGACGCTGTCTTCGCCGAGGTGAAGCGGTGGCGGTGGATGCCCGAAGTGCGCACGGTGCACGGCTATCACGACGACGAAGCCTATCTGGCCGCCTTGGAGACGACCATTCGTGAGCAGTGGCAGACCCATGGCCGGGCCGAGCGCCTGCTCTTCTCCTATCATGGCATCCCCAAATCCTATTCGGACCGGGGGGAACCCTATTTTGAGCAGTGTCACCGCACATCGGAACTGCTTGCCGAGCACATGGGGCTGGCGGATGACGAGTGGTTTGTCACCTTTCAATCCCGCTTTGGCCCCATCGAGTGGCTGAAACCCTATACGGATCACTCCCTTGAGGAATGGGGCGCGGCAGGCGCGGCAGGCGTGGCCAGCGTGGACGCAGTCTGCCCCGGCTTTTCGGCCGACTGCCTGGAGACCATCGACGAGATCGGCCGGGAAGCCGCCGAGTCATTTCTGGAGGCTGGGGGTCAGAATTTCAACTATATTCCGGCCCTCAACGACCGACCCGATCACCTGTCCATGCTGGCGGACATTGTAGAGCGGAACCTTCAGGGCTGGATCTAATCACAAGGCATAGGGTGAACGTCCCCGGCACTCGCCAAAATGGGTTTGATGTTTGAGACTTTTGGTGGCGAGTGCCGGGGACGTGGGTTGACCCCCTGAGATTTCAAAGAACCGATTTTTATAGCCATATTTCGTGAAACATTTCACACAAGGCAAGTGAAAGCATGGAAACGACGAAGCAGAACGGCCCCCAGCCCCGCATCGTGATCATCGGCGGGGGGATTGCCGGGTTGAGCGCGGCGTGGCAGATCCGGCAGATGCAAGGGCAACACGCGGTCCACTGCACAGTGCTGGAAGCCGACGAGCGCTGGGGCGGCAAGATCATCACCGAGCGCTTCGAGGTGTTGGACAATGGGCGCACGGTCGGCCCCTTTGTGGTGGATGCTGGGCCGGAGTCCTTTATCACCCGCAAGCCGGGGGCCTGGGATCTGGCCTGTGAACTGGGCATGCGGGAGCAGGTGATCAACCCAGGCAGCGAGACCCGGAACATCTATGTGGTGGATGAGGGTCGCCCGGTGCAGTTGCCCATGTCCCCCGTGGCCTTTGTGCGCTCCCGGCTGATCTCCACTCGGGGCAAGCTGCGCATGTTTCAGGAGCCCTTCATCCCTGCCCGCCGGGATGAGGTGGATGAATCCTTGGCCGATTTCGTCAGCCGTCGGCTGGGGCGAGAGGCTTTGGACAAATTCATTGGCCCGGTGTTGGGGGGCATTTACAACACGGACCCAGAGCATCAGAGCATCCTGACCACGTCGCCTGTGATGCGGGAGATGGAGCGGAATGGGGGGAGTTTGGTGGCCGGGTCGGTTGGGCGGATGCGGGCCAAGGCCAAGCTGCGCAAGGCCGCCGAAGCCAAGGGCGAAACCCTGCCCCCCAGCTTCATCACCTTTCGGGATGGCGCGGATCTGTTGGTGAATGAATTGGTGCGCCAGTTGGACGAAACGCCCGCCTTTGACCTGCGCTTGAAGAGCGAAGTGGTGGCCATTGAGCGCGTGGATGGGGAGGAAAGCTATCGCATCCACCTGGCCGGGGGTGAGCCGCTTGTGGCAGATGCCATCATCTTCGCCACCCCGGCCAATGTGGCGGCCCGGCTGTTGCAGGCCATCGCCCCAGAGAGCGCGGCGGCCCTGGCCCAGATCCGCCACGTCCACATCGGCACCATCTCCCTGGCCTTCCGGGAGGCGGATTTGACCTTTGCGAACCCCATCAGCGGGCTGATGATCCCCCGGCGAGAGCGGCGGCTGATCGACGCCATGACCTTCACCTCTGCCAAGTTCCCAGACCGGGTGCCGGCCGGCTATGCGCTTATGCGGGTCTTCTTTGGCGGCGGCGCGCCCCACACCATGGATCTGGACGACGAGGCCCTGTGTCATACGGTCATGGCTGAATTGAAAAGTCTGTTGGACCTTCAGGCCAAGCCCCTGGGCTATGCCATCCAGCGCTGGCCCGCCAGCTATCCCCAGGCGGATGTGGGCCACTTGGGCCGGGTGGACCAGATGGAGCGCGGGCTGCCGGCCGGTCTGGCGGTTACGGGCAGCTCCTATCGGGGACTGGGCGTGCCGGATTGTATTGAGCAGGGGCGGGAGACGGCTGCGGCTTTGGTGCAGGCTTTGGCGGGCTGATCAGATTCAAAAAAAGGAGGGTGTATCCATTGGCGGGAATGGCGTTTTGCCCCCAGTGCGTCAACAAATAAATGTGGCAAGTCAATCTGACCTTTGTACGTCTACATCAAACTTAATCAAAAAAAGAGAATAGACCATGAAAACGCTGCTTCGCTATCTTAATTATGTTCGTCTGGCTGGCTTTCCCTTGGGCTATGGATTGACTGGCGCGCTGGTTGGGGGGACCATCAACCGGGTGATGATTGCCGATATGGGCTTGTCGGCTACCCTGGTTGGGTTCCTTTTTGCTGTGCCTCTGCTGGTTTCGCCCCTGCGGGTTTGGCTGGGCTATCGCTCGGATGGCTACCCGATACTAGGGCGGCGACGGGAGCCGTACATTGTGTTGGGGGCCTTGATTGCCGGGATCGGCATTGTGTTGGCCATATTGTTGGTGGTGGATGTGGTCAACGCCAGCATTTGGCTGATCCTCGGCCTGACCGTGGCCTTTGCCATCCACGGCTTTGGGCGCAACCTCTCCCACAACACCTTTCAGGCTTTGCTGTCGGACAAGTTTGCGGGGGATCAGCGGCCTCGGGCCATCACCCTGTATGAAGTGGCCACCCTGCTGGGGTTGGTCATGGGGGCTGGGATCCTGGGTCAGGCGTTGGAAAGCTACGATCCGGGGCGGTTGGTGGCGGTGACCATCGGGGCCATGACCGTGGTCTTTGTGCTGAGTCTGCTGGCGGCAGGTGGGCAGGAACCGCGCACGGCCCTGGAACGGGAAGCCACGGAGAAGGCTCGGCAGCTCTCCTTTGGCACGGCCCTGCGGGAGGTCGCGGTGGCGGATCCCCAGGTGCGGTTGTTCTTCACCCTGGTGGTCTTTGCCTTTATCGGCACCCTGGCCCAGGATGTGCTGCTGGAACCCTATGGCGCGCTGGTGCTGGGCATGGCCGTGGGCGACACCACCCGGTTGACGGCCTTTTGGGGCGTGGGCGTGCTGATCTCCATGTTGGTGTCGGGCACGATCTTGATCAAGTTCCTGGGCTACAAATTGGTCCTGCGGATTGGGCTGGTCAGCAGCATTTTGGTCTTTGTGGGCATCATTGGTGTGGGGGCAAGCGGCAACGCGTCCCTCTTCAAGAGCCTTGTCTTTGTCATGGGGCTGGGCACGGGGTTGGCCGGCGCGGGCATGTTGGCCGGCATCATCACCTTCACCACAGTGATCCGGGCTGGGTTGCTCATGGGCATCTGGGGCTTTGCCAACCTGTTGGGCCGGGCCCTGGGCAGCATCATGGGCGGGGCCGTGGTGGACATTGTGATGAGCTTGACCAGCGGCAACGCGTTGGTGGCCTATTCCACGGTCTTTGGGATCGAGATCGTGATGCTGATCGCCGCGTTGTTCCTGTCCACCCGGCTGGAAGTAGGCAAGTCGTTGGCCCAGAGCGAGGAGCAGTTGGCGTTGCGGACAACGTTGGCCACATCTGATTGACGGCTTCACTACAAAAGCTATCAACCCGCCGAGGGCGCTGAGATCGAAACTGTTTTGAGAATTGAGGACTGGAAGCAAGTCACTTTGCCGAGTCCCCGGCCTGGGGTATACTTTGGGGAGTGCTTGGCGTGTCGCCAAGTCATGCTCAATCCCAAAGGAAAGCCAATGCCCACCCTGATCAAACTCGAATCCCTGGCCCTGTTCGTTCTGGGCATCTTCCTCTTCTCCACCCTGGATTATGCCTGGTGGTGGTTCCCCGTGCTGCTTTTGACGCCGGATCTGAGCATGATCGGCTATGTGGCCGGGTCAAAGATCGGCGCGGCGCTCTACAATGTCGTCCACCACAAAGGCGTGGGTATCGGGATCTACATCCTGGGCGCGCTAATGTCAAGCCAATTGGCCATGTTGATCGGCGTGATCCTCTTTGCCCACTCGGCCTTTGACCGCATTTTTGGCTATGGACTCAAATATACCGATGCCTTTCAGCACACCCACCTGGGCTGGATCGGAAAGAACGCAAAAGGAGAACAGCCATGACCGTCGAGAGCGCTCAACCCACTCGTGAGTCCGTTGTGAGCCTCCGCCTAGTGACCTTGGCCAACCTGCGGGATACCTTCCGTCTGAATGTGGGCGCGGCCCAGAAAAACTTTGTCGCCCCCAACCCCATCTCCATCGCCCAGGCCCATTTTTACCCAGAAAAAGCTTGGTTCCGGGCCATCTACGCGGACGAAACCCCTGTTGGCTTTGTCATGCTTAGTGACGATGCCCTGAAGCCCGAATACTTTCTGTGGCGGTTGATGGTCGACGCCAAATATCAGGGCATGGACTTTGGCCGCCAGGCGGTGGACCGGGTGATCGACTATGTGCGCACCCGGCCGGGAGCCACCCATCTGCTGGTGAGCTGCGTTCCTGGCGAGGGCAGTCCATGCCCCTTCTACGAGAAGCTGGGCTTCGTGGCCACCGGGGAGATCGATGACGGCGAGCATGTCTATCGACTGGACCTGGTGGCGGACGGGGAAGATCCCGTCGCCCCACCCCTGGCCGCTCTGCCCCCGGAGGCAGCTCAGTTTGATTTCTGGATTGGTGATTGGGACTGCGCCTGGGAGGGCGGCCAGGGGCGAAATGTGGTGTGCAAAAGCCTGGATGGCCGGGTGGTGCTGGAAAGCTTTGACGGCTCGCCGGGGATGAATCTGCGGGGCACTAGTGTCTCGGTCTACGATGTGGGTCTGGGCAAGTGGCGGCAGACCTGGGTGGACAACCAGGGCAGCTATCTGGACCTGACCGGCGGCTGGGAAGCCGACGCCCCGGACGGTCCGCGCATGGTCCTGGGCACAACCCGCACAGTGGATGGCAAAGCCGTTCACCTGCGCATGGTCTTCACAGCCATCACTGCCGACACGTTTGACTGGCATTGGCAAGCGTCTGAGGACAACGGCGCAACATGGCAGGAGCGATGGGCCATCCGCTATACCCGGCGCAAGACGTCAGCCACGTAATCCCCCGAAAACTAAGAGAGATCACCCCACGCCTATGCTGACCTTACCGGTCAGCGCCCTCGCGTCGTCCCCTTGCACCCCACCTCTGGTCGGAAAACCATGCAGCAAGGCCGAGGCACTGTGGCCCCAAGGAGTTTGCTATGCGAATTCGATCTACCCTCTCTCGCCTGTTTGTCGTTGTTGCCTTCACCCTCTTGTTTTTATGTAACCCTGCCCCCATCCACGCTGTCCAGCTTGACCCCGGCGGAGGATGGTCCGCCCCCAGCGTGATCTGGCCGGAAGGCTGGGACAATCCCATGTATTTCGACATGGACGACAGCGGCACCCGCATGGTGGCGTTGATCCCCTATGCCGGGGCGGACAAAGATCATCGCCCGATTCAGGTCAGCGAGTTTGTCGACGGCGCGTGGCAGACCCCGGTCACCATCGCCACCAACGGCAGTTTTTCTACCGAAAATTTCCAGGTGCTGCCCCAAAAGACCACCCCAGTGATCAGCGGGAACGGCGAGACCATCGCCTACACGGGTTGGACCGGGACCATGTATGGGGTCTACATCGTGGACCGGGTGGGCGCGGGGTGGGGCGCGCCGGTCCTGCTCAGCACCGGGCTGCAAAACCATCACTATTGGGTCAGCCTGAGCGATGATGGGGACACCGTGGCCTATAGCAGCTATTCGTTTTTGGAAGGGTCCAGCCTCTATGTGTCCAGCCGAGGCGAGCCGGGTCAACCTTGGGGAGGGGCAGTGCAGATCTCGACGCCAAACCTGGGCGGCGGCTGGGGGTCGTTAAGCGGGGACGGAGCCAAGATCGCCTTCGTGTCCAATGCCCAACTCGATTTCAGCGAAAAGATCGGCTCCACGTGGACGCCGCCGGCTAGCCTGACGGACAACTTTTGGTTTGAGGCGTCGGTGGAATTCCCCCAAATGAGCGGCGACGGCCAGTCGATCTTCTATTGGGAGGTCGGGCTGACCCCTGGCAGCGGAAACTATGTGCGATCAGGGCAAAACTTGTACGTAATCCGCCGATCTGGCACGGGCTGGAGCGCGCCCCAAGTGGTCAATGCCATCCCGATCCTGCCCACCAGCGTGGTCGATGGCCCCGCGGCCGCGGATGAACACGCCACCCGCCTGATCTACACCCGCCCCATCACCACCACAGACTCCGGCTCCTCGGACCCCTATGTCTACGGCTCGCAACTGGAGGTGAGCGAGTGGCGAGACGGCGGTTGGCAGAGCAGGCTGCTGGTGGACATGGCGGGCTGGGGCAACTACAACTGGTGGCCCAAACTCAGCCCAGACGGCAGAACGTTGACCTTTGACGGCAACCAGCGCAACTATCTCTCCGGCGTCCTGTGGCAGATGACGACGACGGACGCGCCGCCGCCCCCGCCGCCCGCCCCGGTGATGGTCAGCGCCCTGATCGCCCCCACCGGCGGTGGGCTGACTTCCCCCACGGACCATACCAGCTACCTCTTTGGGGCGGGAACTTTCACCGACACTGTGCGGGTGGACCATGTGGTCGAGCCGACGTTGCCCCACCCGGCTCCGGCGGGCATGACCGGGATCGGCCACTGCTTCTGGGTGGCGGCCATCCTCAACGCCACGGGGGAGATGGCCCAGCCTGGCGTGCCGGTGACGGTGACCATCGATTATGGCGACACGGGCCTTGGCCCCACCCTGCCCGGCACCCTGGACCTGTGGCGCTGGGACGAGGAGGCCGAGATCTGGACCCTGGACGCCATCACCTGCCAGGACGATGCGGCCAACCAACGCATGACCTGCCAGGTCAGCCACTTCTCCACCTTCGCCCTGCTGGGCGAGACGCGCTCAGTTTTCTTGCCGTCGGTCCAGCGATAGGGCATAATTTTGGGATAAAACAAGAGGAGGACAGCCTCCAAAACACCAATTTGAGTGCGAGGGTTCATGGTTAAAAAATTTGCCGTTCTATTGCTTGTGGGGCTGGTCGGCCTGACCGGGTGGATGTCCTGGCCCCTATTTGCCCAGGGAGAGGGGCCGGACGGGCCGGCTGCGCCAGAGATTGTGGGCGGCCAGCCCGCAGACCCCGGCGAATATCCCTGGCAGGCCCTTGTGCTGCCCGGCGGCTTTCTGTGCGGCGGCAGCCTGATCCACGCCCAATGGGTGGTCACCGCGGCCCACTGCATGTACGACCAAAACGGCACCCTCTTCACCCCCGGCCAGATCACCGTGCGCCTGGGCAAATATCACCTTTACACCACGGACAACACGGAACAGATCCGCAGTGTGGCCCAGGTGGTTGTCCACCCAAGCTATAATGCCAACACCAACAACAACGACATTGCCCTGCTGAAGTTGACTTCCCCAGCCGTGTTGAACAGCACCGTGGCCATCATTCCCCCCGCCACCAGCCCCCTGGTCGATGCTTTGGTCCAAGCGGGGGACACATCCACCGTCACCGGCTGGGGGGACACGACCGAGGGGGGGAACCTAGCCGACGTGCTGATGGAGGTCACCCTGCCCATTGTCTCAAACACGTCGTGCAATCAGGCCTATGGCTTTATCACCGACGATATGCTATGCGCTGGTCTGACCCAAGGCGGCAAGGACTCGTGCCAAGGGGACAGCGGTGGCCCCTTGATCGTGCCCGTGGGGGACGGCTCTTGGCTGCTGGCGGGCATTGTCAGCTCCGGGAATGGCTGCGCCCGACCCGGCTACCCTGGCATCTACACCCGGGTCTCCCGCTATCAAGCCTGGATCGGCCAATATGTGCCAGCCACCACCCCACCCACGGCCACGCCGACCCCCACACAGCCAGTTCCGCCTACGGCCACCCCAACCGTCACGCCGACCTTCACCCCCACGTCAACGCCCACATCCACACCCACGGTCACGCCCACACCCCACCTGCAAAACGGAGATTTTGAGCAAGGTCCAGGCGTGGCGTGGCGCGAGCAGTCAACCAACGATTTCACCCTGATCACCCACGCCACCGAGTTGACCCGTATCACCCCCCACGGGGGCAGCTATGCGGCCTGGCTGGGCGGCGGTGCCAGCGAAACCAGCATCCTCAGCCAGACCCTCTCCATCCGGGATGCCCATGTCTTCACCACCCTGCGCTTCTTCTATTGGATCGGCTCCGAGGAGACCACCTGCGGCGCCGATACGACCACGGTGTTCTTTGGCGAAAACAACCTGTTGGCCTACGACCTGTGTACAGGGACAGATACGGGAACTTGGCAAGAAAAAATCGTGGACATGACCCCCTTCAACGGCCAAACCCACGATCTAGTCTTCACCGCCGCCACGGATGCGGCCAATAAAAGCAACTTCTATTTGGATGACGTCGCGCTCACCCAAGTACCCAACCTGTCGGAGAAGGTCTACCTGCCCCTAATCCGGCGGGCCAAATAGATCGGATCACTAAAGATCCCAACGGTCGCCTTCGTCGGGGACGGCGACACCCTGCTCCATCACCCAGGCCCGATCCGGGCCGTCGTCCAGCAGAGGGTTGGTGTGGTTGAGGTGGATCAACCCCACTTGGCACGGACTGCCCGCTACCTGGGCCACAGTCTGGGTGGCGAAGGGGTGGGGGATCTCGGCCAGGTTGCGACCGGGCAACTCCGCCGGGCTGAAGAAGCAGCCATCCAGCAGGGCAATGTCGATCCGCTCGTTGGCCAGAAAAGTGGCTAAATCCCGATCCCATTGGGTCCAATCGTCGATGTCCGGGCAATAGAAAAGCCGCCGACTGGGGCCGCAAAGCACAAACCCCAGGGTATCGCTCCATTCGTTGCGGTGGGGAACCGGCACGGCGGTCACACGCAAATCAGCCGCAAGCGCCAGGGGCACGTCCGGGGCGAGGGGATGCAGGACGATGTTTTCCAGTTCCACAAGCTGTCGCCAAGGCAGATTGGCGGAGAGAAAGTCGATCATGGCCGGGCTGGCATAGACCGGTAGGCGGCGGCTGTTCCACCCTTCCCGGCCCAGGTGCATGAGGCCGGTATAGTGGCCCATGTGGGCATGGGTGAGCAGGATGCCCGCCAGCGCGCAGCCCGGCGCGGCCAACCGCAGACGGTGCAGTTGCGGGCGGATGTCCGGCGTGGCATCCACCAGCCACATCTGCCCGGATGCGCGGTGAACCAGCCCCAAACTGACCGCGTGGCGCACCAGGGCCGGGTGCGCCTGGGCGGCCAGGCAGCGGGGACACGCACAGCCCAATTGGGGCACCCCGGCGTCCTGGGCAATCCCCAGCAAAATGGCTTCGATCACGGGATTTTCTCCTCTCAGTTCCGTCTCAATTTGTAGTCTCAATTTGTAGGTGCGGTTTTCAACCGCACAAGTTCCATTCCCCACTCGTGATTTTGCAAGCCGTGCGGTTGAAAACCGCACCTACTTTCGCCCGTGTCGCCCATCCCTGCGCCAGAGGAGATTTTTGCCGAAATATAAACAGATGAACTACCATTGACTTTACCTCATCCCACCATCCATCACCCAAAATCATCCCCAACCAATCAACCAAAAAGTGAGCCACCCATGAACCCAGCCAAGCAGCTTTCCAGCGAACTGAAACGCAATCTGTACGTGATCGTGGCCCAAACCGATGGGTTGAGCCACGAAGAGAGCTTGATCCAGCCCCCCTTCAACGCCAACTGCATGAACTGGATCTTGGGCCACATGGTGGTGGGGCGCACCACCTGGCATCGCCTGACCGCCACCACAGCACCCTTTGATGCGACCGCCTACGCCCGCTTTGAACGGGACTCCCCGCCCATCACCGGGCCGGGGGATGGGCTACCCCTGGCGCAGCTGCTGGCGGATCTGGCCGCGTCCAACGACGTGTTGCTGGCCCGCCTGGCCGAGATGAGCGACGCCGATTTCGCCGCTCTCGTCGAGGGCAGTGACCGATCCGTTGAGTCCCGCTTGGGTTTCCACAGTTGGCACGAAACCTACCACGTGGGGCAGACCGAACTTCTGCGCCAGGTTGCGGGGAAGAACGACAAGATCATTTAGCGCCCAATAGAAATACCCCTCACCGTGCGGCGAGGGGTATTTCTATTGGGCCTATGTTTGCCACATGCCGACAGCCTACTTCTTGCCCGTTATTTCTTGCCCTTCCCCTTGCGCACGTCGATGTCGTCGGGGTAGCTCAACGCCTCTCGTCCCCGCTCGTTGGTGCGGATGCGGATCACATCTTCTACGGCATAGACAAAGATCAACCCATCCCCCTGCTCGCCGGTGACCGCGGCCATGCGGATGGCCGCAATAGTCTTCTCCACGTTGTCGTCGCTCAACACGATGTTAACCTGATAGCGGGGCAGCATGTCCACTTTATAGGTTCCCGTGCGCCAGGCCAGGGTGATGCCGCCCTCCCGCCCGTGGCCATGAACCTCGATCACGTTCATGCCCACAATGCCGATGTCGCTGAGTGCCTGCTTTACTTCCTCGAACTTCTCTTCTCGAATAAACGCTTCGATCTTCTTCGTCATGGCTCTGTCCTCTCTTCTATCCCGTTAACGGGCGAAGGCGAATTGTGGCGGATTACAGCATTGTGCGGATATTGGGGTGCGCGCCTTCCCAATATCCCCGAGCACCCATTTCTGGAATATCCAGCCCCACGATCTCGGCCCTGGGTTCGCTGCGCAACAGGCCGAAGCGGTTCAAGACCACGAAGAAGAGCCAGGAAAGACCGGCGGCAAAGATAAAGATGGTTCCGGCTTCAATCAGTTGTGCGCCTAGTTGACCAAAACCGCCGCCATAGAATAGCCCAGTCACTGCCTTGTCTATGCCGTTCCAGGCCGCAGTATCCGGGTTGCCGCTGGCAAAGAGTCCCACGGAGATCACCCCCCACAGACCGTTGACCATGTGTACCGGCACAGCGCCCACGGGATCGTCGATCTGCGCCTTCTCCAACACGATGGTGGCGATACAGACCAGCACCCCGGCGATCAACCCAATCACCACGGCGGCCCACGGGGCGATAAAAGCACAAGGGGCGGTGACTGCCACCAGCCCGGCCAGGACGCCGTTGACCGACATGCTGGGGTCAGGTTTCTTAGCATTCCCCAATAACCACATGTAGAGCATGGCGGTCATGCCACCTGCCGCCCCGGCCAACAAGGTGTTGACCGCGGCCAGGGCCACCAAGTTGATCAGCCCGCCTTGAATCCCCAAGGCCGAGCCGGGATTAAAGCCAAACCAGCCAAAGAAGAGGATGATGGTGCCCAAAATGCCCATGGGGATATTGTGGCCGGGGATGGCGTTGGCCGTTCCATCCTGGTTAAAGCGACCCAGTCGAGGACCGATCACGATCGCCAAAGCCAGACCAATGGCCCCACCCGTGGTGTGGACCACGCCGGAGCCGGCAAAGTCCACGGCCCCGTTGCCCAAGCCCAACGTACGACCCAGGTTGGCCAGCCAACCGCCACCCCACACCCAGTTCCCCAAAAGCGGATAGATGACCATGCTCACCCATAGCCCCATCAAGATAAAACCGGTGAACTTCATGCGTTCTGCGCCAGAACCGGTGGGGATGGTGGCCGCCGTGTCCATAAAGACCATCTGGAAGATGAAGAAGGCGAAAAGACCCGCCATGCTCAACTCCACGCCCTGCAAAAAGAAGCCCGACAACCCAATGATCCCCCACTGGTCGCCAAAACGCAAGCCCGTGTTGAGAATATCCCCCCATGCCCCCAGGGTGATCGGGCCAAAGCCCCATTCCGGTGAGGATTGACCGGCGCTGATGGCGGTGGCCGCATAGGTGTGGTTCACGGCGCCAAATTCAAAAGCGAAACCACAGATCCAAAAGCCCAAGGCCCCGATGCAAAAGACCATCATGTTCATCATCATGGTGTGGGCCACATTCTTGGCCCGGGTAAATCCTGTTTCCACCAGAGCAAAACCGGCCTGCATAAAAAAGACCAGAAACGCGGCCAAGAGTACCCACAGGATGTTCATGGCCGTTGCCAGGGCATCGACATTGGCAGATAATTGTTCCATACAGAGTCACACTTTCTATGCGGAATGCGGGATGAGAAATCAGAAATGTAATCGTTCAGCAAGTCCAAAAAATAGAACACGGATCAGACGGATGCGACGGATAAAAACGGATTTCCTTCTAAAAATCAGTCAAAATCCGTTTCATCCGTTCAATCCGTGGCCTATTTTTTTCTTTGCAAAAAAGAACACCGGCCTCCCCAAAGGGATCACCGGTGCATGGGTTGATGGGTCCGTCCGCCCCTCCGGTTTGTCAGCGTCGGCGGCCCGGCAACAAGACAGGCCGGA
Organism: Caldilineaceae bacterium; assembly: GCA_018003515.1. Taxonomy (GTDB): domain Bacteria; phylum Chloroflexota; class Anaerolineae; order Caldilineales; family Caldilineaceae; genus JAGNDO01. The sequence continues at coordinate 51,497 of JAGNDO010000007.1, read as the reverse complement.
ATCGACAAAACGCACAAGAGTTCAGGAACTTGACCAATGCCAACATCATAGCGCTGGATCCGTCTCGCCGAAATAGCCAGGACGCATAGAGTTTCGATCATTCCCCCTGTGCAACTTGCACAAACACTTTCCATCTCTCGCGCCCACGCTCCGCGTGGGAGCGGAGCGGGGAACGAGAGACGGGACCGGGATCGTAGGTGCGGTTTTCAACCGCACGATTGGTCGACCACGTTGTGCGGTTGAAAACCGCACCTACGTTAACTTGCCCGACTTGCACAAAGCCGCCTAACCCACTATAGTTTGATTACTTGTCCAGCCCTCATCCTTTAACCACCTTTGCCCGACATGGAACCTCACGCACCCATGCGCAAACTTTCACTTTCTCTGTTCATTTTGCTTTTCGCCTATTGGGGCCAAACCCTGATCCGCACCGGCCCCACCCAGGGCTTTGTGCCCATCCGAGACGGGCTGATCATCCTGGCCGTGGCCGGGCTGCTCTTTGCCCTCAACGCCCGGCCCCAAGCGAGCAGACCCGCTGCCCTGGCCACCCCGTGGCCCTGGCCAGGCTGGCTGCTGGCCGGGATCGGCTTCGCCCTCTCAGCGGGGTCTGCTTTTCTCTTTGCCCAGCAACTGCGCCAAGGCCCCGGCCCGCTGATCCTGCCCTCGATCTTATGGCTAGCGGGCCTGCTGCTCTTCGCCACCGGCGCGCTGTGGACCGGGCGGTCCGTGCGCTATCCGTTACCCGCCTTCCGCTGGCGGCGAGATGCGGCGGGGCGGCCCGTGCGGTTGGTTTTTGGGGGAAAAAGCGGGACAGAGGGGTCGGGCGAAGCCTTTGGGGGCCTCAGCACCTGGTTGATCTTCGGGTTGATTCTGCTGGGGGGGAGCGGGCTGCGCCTGTGGCAGTTGGGCAGCGCGCCGGCCGGCTGCACCTCGGTGGAATGCGCCGTGGGGCTGCGCATTTTGGATTGGAGCCAGGGCCGGGCCGACCTCAGCGCCGGGGTCAACAGCGTGGGCATGGGGCTGACCGTGCTGGGATCCCTGCTCTTTGGCCTTGTGGAGCCGGGGACCACCGCGTTGCGCTGGCTGACCGCGCTGCTGGGCATCCTCACCCTACCCCTGCTCTTTGGCCTGGGGCAGCGGTTGATCCCCGGTCCCGGCGGCCGGGCGGGCGGGCTGATGGCCATGCTGCTTTTGGCGGTCAACCCGTTGCACATCTGGTTCAGCCGCAGCACCACGCCCTTGGCTTTGGCCGGTCCGTTGGTTGCCCTGCATCTGTGGGCATCCGTGCGGGCGATCCAAGAGCGAGACCGACGCTGGTTTGCCCTGAGCGGTCTCAGTTGGGGCTTGCTCTTTGTGGAAGCGGCCCCCTTCCGCCTCTTTTTGCTGATCTGGGCGGCCTTGTGGCTGTTGCTTGCTCTGATCTCCCCTGGGCCATCCACCTCACGATCCTCGCCCCTTGGCGGCATGTTTGCCGCGGCGGCCCTCACCGCCGCCCTGCCCGGTTTGGTGATCGGTCAACTCTCCGCCACCCTGCTTGTCCCCCTGCCGCCCCTGCAAGAGTTCAGCCGCCAACTAGCCCACCTGATCAGCACCCTGCTTCAACCCGGCGGATTGCTGGACACCACGGGCATCCCGGATCGGGCACTGCTCGATCCCATCACCGCCACCTTTGGCGCGGTGGGACTCGGGCTGTTGGCGGGGGGGTTGGTGCGTCGTCGGGCGGGGTCCACCGTGGCCGTGGGCTTCGTGCTGCTCGCTGCGGGCATTTTGCGCCTCTCGCCCATCGCCCCGCCCCCCGCCGCCTTTCTCTTGGTCCTCATGCCCCTGGCCCTTGCCGCCGCGGCCGCGGGGATTGGCGAAGTGTGGGGCCAATTCAACGACGCCTGGGGCAAGGTGGTGTCCCCCCGCAATGCCCTGGCCGTCCTGGCTGGGCTGGGCTTGATCGGGGGGATGGTGGGCGGCGTGCGCTTTGTCAACTGGCTGGGCGACACCCCCATGCCCTTCGCCGAACAGAATGTGATCGAGGCCGCTCTGGGCCGCTATTTGGCCCAAACCCTGGCCGCCGACCCCAACGTGCGCATCCTGGCCCCAGGCGACCAACTGGACCAACCCGCCACCCGCCTGGGTCTGGCCGGGGTCACCACCGACCCAGCCCGCCTCATCCCCCTTGACCCAGGCCGCCATCTCCCCTTCGCCGGCAGCGTCACCGGAGATCTGATTTATGTCATCTCCAACCGCAACCCCGCCCTGCTCGACCTCTTGCAACAGGTCTACCCCGCCGGATCGGTCGAGGCTCACGACGACACGGGCCTAGGTCCAGATCAACCTGCGTCCGACGGGGCCGCCCTCTTCCTCACCTATCGAGTTCCGGTCAGCGCCCTGGAGGCCGCCCAGGGCATCCGAGGCCAATATTTCGCCGGGCGGGATTTTGGCACGGACGCTCAGCCCCAACTCATCCACGCCGACGGCCCCCTGCGCTTCGATTGGGCGCAGCAGCCTCCCCTGCCCCGCCCCTTCAGCGTGGTCTGGCAAGGCTCCTTGCTTGTGCGCCAGCATGGTCCCCACACCTTCCGGGTAGACGCCGAGAGCATGGCACCGGGGGTCACCGACGGGCCGGTTTTCAGTTTGGAAATAGATGGTGTCTTGTTGGTTGACACCTCTATGGGCCAAATGGAAAAAGAGGTGGATCTGGCCAGTGGGCTTTACCACCTGGTCCTGGCCTACCGCAGCGGCACGGCGGAGCAACCCCCCACAGACCTCGTGGTCACCTGGACGCCCCCCAACGGCGAGACGGCCACCGTCCCCCGTGACGTACTCTACAGCGTGGTCCTGCCCGACCGGGGACTGTTGGGCAGCTATTACGCGTCCTCGGATTGGGAGCAAGGCGGCCCGTTGACCGACCGGCGCAAGGACCAGGTCATCGGCCCGGACCGGGAGAATCCGCAAAATTACAGCGTGATCTGGCAGGGCAAGCTGGCCGCCCCCATGGCCGGCAGCTATTTGCTGGCCACGGTCTCCGACGGCATCAGCCGCATTGTGGTGGATGGTCAGCCTGTGGTAGACAACCAGGCCGGGCCCGACACCCAGTTCAGCCAAGGCAGCGTCTCCCTGGCCGCCGGCTGGCATGATCTGGAGATTCGCTATGCGCCCGGTGCCACCCAAGCCGCCAATCGTCAATTTGAATTCTCATGGCAACCGCCAGAGGGTCTCTTCAACCGGGTGGACACCCTCTATTTGGCCCCGCTGACTGCCCAAGTTCCCACAGACGGGTTGGTTTTGCCCCCAGCCCCGGTGGTCACGATGCCCCAGGTTCAGCCACAGCTGCCCCAGCCTCAACCTGCTGCCCAAAATGATGGCGACATCCCCGAGGATCTGCCCATTTTGGAACTGTCCCCGGCGTGGCAAGTGGGCGGCCAGTGCAACGACGCTCCCTTGGCCCAGCCCAGGGGCGTGGTGGTGGACGTGTTGGGTGGCCGGGTCTATGTGGCGGATGCGGGCAGCAATCAAGTCACCATCTTGCAGCTCGACGACGGCACCCAGGCCGGGGTCATCACCTCGCCCCACTTCCAGGAACCCTTTGATCTGGCCCTCTCCGCGTCCGGGGAGTTGTGGGTGCTGGACGCTACGGCCCAAGCCACCTTCCGGGTACCCCCGGCCTCGGGCCAGCCAGAGCTTCAAACTGTCCCAGAGACAAGCTTCTACCGTCCCCGGGGCATGGATCTGAACCGGGCCGGCCTGCGCTATATTGCGGACACCGGCGGGGCCAGAGTCGTGGTGCTGGACCCGACCGGAACCGTGCTGGGCCAACTGGGTGGGCCGGACTCCGCCTTGGGTGCCGGCCAGCCGGTGGATGTCCTCTTCACCGAGAGCGGCAACCTGTGGGTGGTCACCGCGGAGGATGGCGGGCTATGGCGGGCGGACCAAGACAGGCCGGTGGCGACCTTGAGCCGGGCCAGTTCCATCGACGGTCCCCATTTGGCCGGATTGCCCGACAGCAGCTTCTTTCTGACTGAGCCGGAAAAGGGGCGTGTGGTATACTTCTCGGCGCAGGGCCAACCCTTGGGCCAAGTCCGCCTCCCCGACCAGCCCAGCAAGCCCGTGGGCGTTGATGCCCGGCTCTATGACGGGCAGATCTACCTGGCCGTCAGCGATGTGGCCGGGTGTCGGGTGAGTTTGTATGTGGGGGTGCAGGGACAACTCCCATAAGTCTATAAAACGAGCGCACCATGATCAACATCGACCGAATAGTTGACCACTATCTTGCCAACCTAATCGAATCAGGAATGGACGTCAGTTTCTGCGTTCTTTTTGGCTCCCACGTTTCCGACAGGGCCACTGACCTGAGCGATATCGACGTCCTGGTTGTGTCGAAGGAGTTCGATAAACCCTTCGCACGCAGCATGGTTGATACCCTTTGGCGTGTAGCCGCCCGAACTGACAGCCGGATCGAACCGATCCCGGTTGGGGTGCAATCCTATCGTGATTCGGACGAGGTCAGTGCTGTTGTCGAAGAGGCGAGACGAACCGGCACAATAATCAGGCCAAAAAAGCGGGTACAACCCAGGCCTCAACCCACCCCAGCGCTTGAACCAGCAGATTAAACCCCAATCATTTTGCGGAGAACAACCTTGGAACCAAAAACTCGAAACCTACTATTGATCGGCTGCGGTGTCATGCTGTTTATGGCCCTCTGCACCACGACAGCCGCGGGCGGTGCCTTCGCCCTGTGGATGATGAGCGGTCCGACGGACCGCGTCTCCATGCCTGCGGATCCGCCCGCCGGACGCACGCCGCCCCGGGTGGATCGGGCCACAGCCACGCCCCGGCCCACCCGGTCTGCGGACGCGGCCCATGCCACCGTCACCGCCCAATCGGCAGAGCCAGCCGCCACCCCCATCCCCGGTGGCGTGGGCAACACGGCATCAGCTCTGGCCCAGGCCGTGGTCCCCACCCGGGACATGCGGGATCTGGCCCTGCGTCTGCGGCCTGGGGTGGGTGACATCCCCGAAGTGGTCAACGAGGAGACGCCAGACTATGCGGTGGGGGATCGGCTGGAGTTTTGGGTGGCCAACTCGGACGAGAACAGCCATTTCCAGATCACTGCGGAACTGGTCTATCGCACGGATGTGGTCTATGCCTGGGTGGAGGTAGGCCAGACCCATGATCTGCCTGCCATGCGGGAGATTTTGGACCGCTTTAGCGAGGAGTCCTATCCCCTGGAACGGGAGTTTTTCGGCAGCGAGTGGAACCCCGGCATCGACAACGACCCGCGGCTGCACATCCTGCACGCCACGGGCATGGGCGGCAGCATCGCCGGCTATTACAGCAGCGCCGACGAGTTTAGCAAGCTGGCCAATCAATATTCCAACCAAAAAGAGATGTTCTACATCAGTCTGGATATTTTGGGCAGCCGGGCCGGTTTCCAGTTTTATGAAACGGTCCTGGCCCACGAATTCCAACACATGATCCACTGGGCCAACGACCGCAACGAAGAGACCTGGGTCAACGAAGGCATGAGCGAATTGGCCCAGGAGATCGCCGGTTTCCCCCCGGACACCAGCTTCTCCGACGGCTTCGCTGACGTGCCGGACACCCAGCTAAACACCTGGGGCGATGAGATGGGCAGCAATGGCGTCCATTATGGCAGCGCCTATCTCTTCATGGCCTACTTTTTGCAGCGCTTTGGGCCGGAACTGACCCAGGCCGTGGTGGCCCAGGCCGCCAATGGCCCGGCGGGCTTCACCGCCGCCCTGGCCGAGGCGGGGCTGGATCTGACCTTTAACGATGTCTTTGCCGATTGGGCCGTGGCCAACTTTGTGGACGAACCTGACGCCTTGGGGTTGACCGGAACCTACGGCTATGTCGAATTGGATCATCCCCAACCCATCACGGACAAGAGTTACCGCCGCTATCCTGTGGCCCCAAGAACGTCCACGGTCTACAACTATGCGACGGATTACCTTGAACTGAAAGGCAGCGGCGATGTCTCTTTCACCTTCAGCGGCCAAACCGAGACCAAGTTGGCCAACGTGCAGCCCTACAGCGGCGAGCTGATGTGGTGGGCCAACCGCTCCGACGACTCGGACGCCCGGCTGACCCGCCAGTTTGACCTCACCGGCGTGGATGGCCGTACGCCCGTGGAGATGGAAGCCCGCATGTGGTGGGACATCGAGACTGACTATGATTATGGCTATGTCATGGTCAGTTTGGACGGGGAAACCTGGGAGATCCTGCCCGGCGAGCGCACCAGCACGGAGAACCCCAGCGGCAACAGCTTCGGCCCCGGCTTCACCGCCCTCAGCGCGGAGATCGGCTTCAGCTCGCCGGATTGGGTGGAAGAACGCTTCGACCTGAGCGCCTTCGCCGGGGAAGAGATCTGGGTGCGCTTTGAATATGTCACCGACGACGCGGTCAACCGGCCCGGCTGGTTTGTGGACGACATCCGCATCCCCGCCCTGGACTATGCCGCGGACTTTGAGACCGGCGCGGACGGCTGGGAGAGCGAGGGTTGGCTGCTGACCGACAACCGGCTACCCCAGGGCTGGGCGGTCCAGGTTCTCTCCTTGCAAAATGGGAACCTGGTGGCCTTGGACCGGTACACCCCGGACCAGAACGGCAACCTCACGGTCAACATCGACGACCTGGGCGGCAGCAACACGGCCATCATCGCCATCAGCGGCCTGGCCCCGGTGACGACGGAAGCGGCGACCTATACCTATGAGATTGTGGGGCGGTAGGGCAATGAGTTAGTACCTAACCAGCGAAATCCTTGTTTTTTGTGCAAGAATTTTTACCACAAAGGACACAAAGAACACAAAGAGGGATTTATTCTTTTGAAATCTTTGTGTTCTCTGTGATCTTTGTGGTAAATCTTTTTGGTTCTGGCTAGGCCAGGTTGGGAGTAATGGGTGGTTGTGGGATGACTAAATGGGCACCCTTTTTTGACTTTTAACGCCGGGGGCAGTATACTTTCGGAGCGCATGGGTTCATTCCCATGTTCGCCCCCGTGGTGGAATTGGCATACACGGCAGGTTGAGGGCCTGTGCCCAATAGGGCGTGTCCGTTCGAGTCGGACCGGGGGCACCACGAACAAAAAAGGAGCGGTCGGCGTTGATGCCGACCGCTCCTTTTTTGTTGGGATTGGGGATTGGGGATTGGGGATTAGGGATTGGGGATTGGGGATTGGGGAGGTTATCTGCCAAGCAGTCCCAATCCCGAATCCCAAATCCCCAATTCCCCCTCCTACCGCAGATGCGGGAATGCCTTCGCGCCGGGGTAGATGGCGATGTCGCCGAGTTGTTCTTCGATGCGCAGGAGTTGGTTATATTTGGCAACCCGGTCGCTGCGGGTGGGGGCACCGGTCTTGATCTGGCCGGCGTTGAGGGCCACGACTAGGTCGGCGATGGTGGCGTCTTCGGTCTCGCCGGAACGGTGGCTGACCACGGCGGACCAACCGGCCCGGTGGCTCATCTCCACGGCGGCGATGCTCTCGGTCAGGGTGCCGATCTGGTTGACCTTGCACAGCAGGGAGTTACACGCCTTCTCCGCAATGGCCCGCTCGATGCGCTTGACATTGGTCACCAGCAGATCGTCGCCCACCATCTGCACCTTGTTGCCCACCTTGCTGTAAAGCAGCTTCCAGCCGTCCCAATCGTCCTCGTGCATGCCATCTTCCAGGCTGATGATGGGATAGCGGGCGATCCAGTCGGTCCACAGGTCGGCCAGTTCGCCGCTGGACAGAGTCTTGCCCTCAATGTCCAGCTTGTAGAGACCGGTCTTGGCGTCGTACAGCTCGCTCATGGCCGGGTCCAGGGCGATGAAGACATCCTCGCCGGGACGGTAGCCGGCCTTCTCGATGGCGGTCAGGATCACCTCCACGGCCTTGGCGTTGCCGCCCAAGCTGGGGGCAAAGCCGCCCTCATCGCCCACGTTGGTGCTGTGGCCAGCGTCGTGGAGGACCTTCTTCAGGCTGTGGTAGATCTCCGCACCCCAGCGCAGGGCCTCGGCAAAGGTGGGCGCGCCCACGGGCATGACCATGAACTCCTGGAAGTCCGTGCTGTTGACCGCGTGCTTGCCGCCGTTGAGGATGTTCATCATGGGCACAGGCAGGGTGCGGGCGCTGACGCCGCCGATGTAGCGATAGAGGGGCAGGTCTTGGGCTTCGGCCGCGGCGCGAGCCACGGCCAGGCTGACACCCAGGATGGCATTGGCCCCCAGGTTGCCCTTGTTGGGCGTCTCGTCCAACTCGATCAGATACTCGTCGATGCCGATCTGGTCCAAAGCATCCACGCCCAACATTTCGGGCATGATCACTTCGTTCACATTCTGCACGGCCTTGAGGACGCCCTTGCCGCCATAGCGCTTCTTGTCCCCGTCCCGCAGCTCCACGGCCTCGTGGACGCCGGTGCTGGCCCCGCTGGGCACGGCGGCCCGACCAATGGCCCCGCCGCTCAGTTGCACTTCCACTTCCACCGTGGGGTTGCCCCGGCTGTCGAGGATCTCACGACCAATCATGGCCTCAATATAGGTTGTCATTTGTGTGCCTCCTGAAAATGATATGTTTATAGGTTGATTTGTTGAACGATGGCTCGACATCAATGTCGAACGCACACTATCCCCAAGTTTAGCGCACAACCGTCAAAATGACAATTGGCCGGGCTTGCCTTCCTTGACCGGGGACGGGGGCGGTGTTAGAATTTTCTCCAGCCCCAAAAGGGATTTTCACCCCAACATCGCAAAGGACACGCCCATGCCCGACACCATTTACATGGACCATTCCGCCACCACCCCCGTGCGCCCAGAGGTGATGGCGGCCATGCTGCCCTATTTTGCCGACTTTTATGGCAACCCGTCCAGCATCCACCGGGTGGGGCGCAAAGCCCACGCTGGGCTGGACCAGGCCCGGCGCACCATCGCCCAAATTCTGGGGGCCAAAGAGAGTGAGATCATCTTCAACGCCTGCGGAACCGAGGGGGACAACGCGGCCCTGCGCGGGATTGCCCTGGCCCGACGCAAGGCCACCGGGGCCAACCGGATCATCACCCTGCCCATCGAACACAAGGCCGTCCTCTACACCGCCCTGGATTTGGCGGAAAATTACGGCTTTGATCTCACCCTGATCCCGGTTGATCCAGCGGGGCGGGTTGACGTGGCGACCATCCGGCACGCACTAGGGGATGGGACAGACGTAGCCCTGGTCAGTGTGATGGCCGCCAACAACGAGGTGGGGACCGTCCAGCCCATCGCCCAGATTGGGGCTTTGTGCCGAGAGCGGGGCGTGCCCTTCCACACGGACGCCGTGCAGGCGGCGGGGAAGTTGAGCTTGGATGTCAACGCCCTCAATGTGGACGCCTTGGCCGTCAGCGCCCACAAATTTTATGGCCCCAAGGGCGTGGGATTTCTCTACTTGCGCCAGGGCACCCCCTTCCAATCCACCCAGACCGGGGCCGGCCACGAGTCCGACCGCCGGGCGGGGACGGAGAATGTGCCCCTGATTGTGGGCATGGCCGCGGCCCTGGCCCTGGTTGAAGCGGAACGAGAGGCCGAAAACGTCCGCCTGCAAGTCCTGCGAGACCGGCTGATCGGCGGCATTTTGGAAGAAATTGAGGGGGCGCACCTTACCGGATCGGCCAGCGACCGGCTGCCCAACCACGCCAGTTTCCTCATCGAAGGCGTGGAGGCCGAGGGCATCCTGATTGGGCTGGACTTGGCGGGGATTGCGGCCAGCAGCGGCAGCGCCTGCACCAACGCCTCCCAGCGCCCCAGCCATGTGCTGGAAGCCTTGGGCGTGCCGCCGATGCTGGCCGCCGGGGGATTGCGCCTCAGCCTGGGCCACAGCACCACCCCGGCCCAGGTGGAGACCCTGTTGGTCGAACTACCCCGCATCGTGCAGCGCATCCGCGGCAGCCAGCCGGCGGGGAATTAGCCGCCTATGTACAACGATCCCCTGCGCCCGCGCTGGCGACGCTTTCTGCTTGTCGATCCGATTGCCCTGCTCTCTGGCCTGGCCCTGTTGGCCGCCTGGGGCTTGCTCCTGCCCACGGCCCACCTGGGCCATCTGCCCCTTGGCATCGGACAGATTACCTTTTCCCCCAACGAACTCGCCCTCATGCGCCGCCTGGCCGGGATCTTCACCTTGGTTGGCTTACCCCTTTGGCTGCTCAGGCTGCGTTTCTTTCGGCAAGTCCTTGCCCACTCCTTGGAAAACTGGGGCGAAGTCACCCGCATCGACACCTATTGGTGGGGACGCCGGGTGCAATTTTACTATTTTTGCCAGGGGGCCAAGCTCCACGGCCAGAACTTCAGCCTGCGCACCCGGGCCGTCATGAAGTTGGCCACGGCTGACCCAGTGCTGATCGTCTTCGACCAGTTCGAGCCGGGGAGATCGGTGATGATGGATCTTTTTGTGTAGGGTTCGAGGTGTCCCATGACAGTGTTGACAGCCGATGAGTTGAAGACACAAGTCGTATCGGGTATTGAACAGCAACTGCAAAACGATCAGGAAGTGGTGATCACTGTACGCGGCAGGCTACGTTTTGTCGTCATGGAAATTGCCCGGTACGAGTATCTGCGGGAACGAGAATTGGAAGCGACCTGGCTTCAAACAAGAGAGGATATTGCCGCAGGACGCTTCCGGCAGGAGAATGCGGAAGTTCATCTGACCAGACTCAAGGCTGAGTTGAGTGATGGGCAATAAACAAACGCCCGGCGCAGACTGCGCCGGGCGTTTGTTTTGGGGAAGGATACATGATCTAGCCGTCCATCAGTTGTGCATCGCGCTGTTGCTCGATACCAGCAAACAGTTCTCTCCACTGGGCATCATCTTGAAAGGTTCCAAACCATTGCCACGGTGTGGGCGTGGACTTTTCAATAGAAGTGCCGCTGTAATCGTTCACCCCCGCCCCCCTAGCCCCCCAACTTTGGGGGGAACTGTCCAGCACCTCCCCCAGAATTGGGGGCCGGGGGGCAGAGGGGGTGAACGGCTACGATCAAACAGACTTGGCAGCTCCTGCCCGCCCTCTCACTGGAAAACAACCAGATCCAGCGTGCCCCAGGTGGTGGGAGACTTGAGGGCATAGTTGGGCGACGAGGAGATCATGCACTCCTGCCTGGCTGTGGTGGGCGTGTCGTTGTCGCTGATGTTGACGGCCGCGCCCATGCCCCAGGGTGGCGGCGCTGTCAGCCCCAGACTGCTCCACGGGATGGCTGCCTCGACGAAGTAGCCAAGAGCGGACTGGGACGAGGCCACCGCGGCATCCAAGGGCTGGCTGGACTCAGGATTTAGATGCCAGAGAGCGGCCCGGGCGTCAAAGCCGTCTCCCCCTTCTCCGAAAGTCCCCGGATGAAACTCGATCTGCACGTCATCCACACTGTTTGCCCCGTCGGTGAAGTCGCCCCCCAGGTCCAGATCCAAGAGCAATTGAGGTGAATCGCCGAGGAAGAAGCGCTCGTCCTTCCCGGCGTAGGGAACGTACAGGTCATCCCGCACAAAGAAGGCCACGTATAGCGCAGCGTAGTCATAGGCCAAGAGGGCCTGTCCTGCCAGATCGATCGATGCCCGGGTGCTGAGACTGGGCGTTTGCACCGCGCAGCCATTGTCATAGACCGCGGCGGATATGGCCACGGGCGAAACGCCGAACTCGCTTTGCAGGCTCTGCCACTCGATGGGCGAACCGTCCATATCCATGCCGATTTGCAGAGCGCTAGTGCCGTCGCCGTTGACCGGCCAGGCGCTCATCACCCCGTTGGCGTCGGATCGGCGCACCCCGGTATTGTTGATGTTGAGGGGCCGCAGCACCACGCTGTCCTCGGCCTCCACAGAGCCATCCCTGGCCGAGATCTGCTGCACCCGCACCCGCACATTGGCGGGCAAGGAGGTATCCACAAAGATCTGCTTTTGGAAGAAGGCGGGGTCGCTGGAATAGGGCTCGCCACCCCGGCTGTCCACCATCACAAAGTCGGTTTGGATGGGTTGGCCATCCAAGCTCTCGATCAGGATATTCAACGTACCCTCAAAGGGCCAACTGCTCTCCCCGGCCAGGAGGAAGCCGGTGGCGGTTGTGGCGTTGTCCCGGGGCTGGTCGATGCGCACATAGGCTTGGGGCGTGGGGGTGGGCGTGGGGGTGGCGGGCGCTCTCCCCACGGGCAGGTCGGCGATGTTCTGCTCGCAGCGCACATAGGCCCGGCCAGAACTCACCCAGCCCTTGAGATCCTTCCCCGTGACGATCACCTGGATCCAGCCGCCATCCGCGGAACGCGCCAGTGGCTCCAAAATCACCCCGGCATAAAGCGGTGTAATGGGCGGATCATAGGCCACGCCTGGCCCAGCGCGCAGGTTGAGACCGTCAGATCCGGCATAGACAATCTCACACGTGTTGGCCGAGATCGGCGTGGGCCGGGTGGGGGGCGTCAGCGCTGGCGGCCACACATCCACCGCAGGCTGGGGGGCGGCATCCGTGCCATCGGCCTGGGGCGGGGTGAGGCTGATGCCCAGAAAGCAGCCCTTGGCCAGGGTGAGCCGGGCGTAGTGATAGGGCTGATCCGCCCGCATGGAGATCACATCTCCCTGGCCTTCGCGCAACTTGAAGGCTTTGCGGGCGATCACATTTTGGGCCGGGTCAAACGTCTGCACCGTGCCCTCGGCTGTGCCGTCAAAGGCCACCAACGTCACATCCAGCGCGCTGACCCGGTTGGTCAAGGTGCGAAAATCCCAGTCGATCACGCCATTTTCCATCAGCATGTCCTCAATACCATCGGCGTTGCAATCGGTCCAGGTATAGGAGGGCGTCCCAAACTCTGTGCTGGCCGCCATGCTGGTCGCTATCCCGCCGATGTCTACGGTTTTGCCCCGCACATCCTCCTTGGGCACGCTCTCCAGATCGATACGCATGTCCGCCGTGGGCCACAGCACCGTCCCCACTTCGGGCACCTCGCCGCCGGATTTCATGGTCTTGAGCCAGGCGTTCACCTTCTGCACGTCGTAGGCGATGCCGGCGCTGGGTTCGCCGAGGGGCGCGATCCAGCGGGCCATGCCGCTCTCCACGGGCTTGCGGTTGGCCGGGTCCGCATCGTTCTTGGCCTGCACATAGAGATCATCCACCCCGGCATCCAGGCCAAAGACCCATTCCAGAGGCGAATTGGCCTCCTTGGCGATCATAAACCGGGTACCTGTGGCAGTGATGGTGGCAAATTCGGTCTCGACGGTCACCCGGCGCTTCACGTCCCCACTCCCTGGGGCCATGTCGTTGACAAAGGCTCCCCCACTCTGGCCAAAGACGGCCAGGGCGGACTGGTCCGCCAGGTCCAACTCCCGCACCACCAGATCCCCATCCCGCAGCACTTCCACGGTGAGGAAGTCGGAAAAGCGCAGGATGGCCTGACCGCTGGTGTCCACATCCACGCTGTCGCCGGTGAAGAGTTGGGCGCTCTGGGCCGGCAAAAGAGGCTGGCTGCTCCCCCCACCCCCAACCTGCACGGTGACGTTGTTGCGCCCAGCGTTGGCCTGTACAAAGATATCCGCGGGCGAGGAGGTCTTGTCACCGCAGGCGGCGAGTAGCAGGACAACCAGCGCGCTCGCCAGCCAGCTTTGTGTCTTGGGTTCATGCTTGGCGTTCATAGCTCTCCTTCTTGATTACGGAACCGGTATCAAGGTTGGCGTCGAAGTCGCCGTGGCCGTCGGGGTGGCCGTGGATCTGGGCGGCGGGCTGGGTGTCACTGTGGCCGTGTCCGTAGGTGTGGAAGTCGGCGTCAAGGTGGGCAATGGGGTCATCGTCGGTGTGGCCGTCGAACTTGGGGTGACCGTGGTTGTTGGCGTCGGCGTTGACGATGGGGTAGCCGTGGCTGTGACCACAAAGGTCGGCGTTGGGGTGGCTATCGGCGATAGTGGCGCGTCCCAGAAGAAGACCCGGTCCGGGCTGATCATCCCCACAGCCGTCTGGATGCCGTTTTCATCCGCCTGCTCCACCCCCACCCGCCACACGAAACGATGGTCCGCCGAAAGCCCGTTCAAATAACCAGGCACGGTGAGTTGCGTTTCCTTGACCCAATGCACATCCTGCCACACCACGCCGGGCTGAGGCGAAAAGTCGATGGTCACCCGATAGGATTCATCTTCGGCCAACCCCGATGCCTGGCCCAACAATCGGCTCCACAGTCGGGCCAGACCCATGCCCCGGCCTGAGCTTGGGGTGCGGCTTAACAGAGACGGCGTCTGCCAGGCCAGGGTGACAGACTCGGTGGCCGCAAAACGTTGCCCGTCGGCCGGCGAGAGCAGGCCAGGGGCGTTCCAGTGACGGGTGGGCACAAGTGCTGGCACAGGTGTGGGCACAAGCGTGGGCACAAGCGTGGGCACAAGCGTGGGCACACCTGTCGGCGTCGGTGGACCATCCTGTACGCGCAATCCCGTCGTATCCCCGGTGCAGGTCACGAAGCCCGGTGCGGCGCTGACCCATCCCTGCACCCCGCTGCCTGCCACGTTGACCCACAGCCAGCCCCCGTCCGCCGAACGGCCCAAGGGATTCAGAACCGCGCCGGCGGTCAAAGTCTGCACCGGCGGGGCGTAGATTGTCCCTGGCCCGGCCCGCAAGTTGAGGAAGGGGGAGATCACCGCACACACAAGGGCATCCACGGCGGGGCGCGGGGGGCCTGGCTGGGTGTCGTCCACCGGCGGGGTCAGGCTGAAGCCCAGGAAACAGCCGTCGGCCAGCCGCACGTCGGCATAGTGAAAGGGCTCCTCGTCCTGGTCCATGCGCGAACGCACACTGAGGATCTGGTCGCCGATCCGCTCGACCACGCTGACCGCATAGGCCAACGGTTCACCGGATGGGTTGAAGAGTGTGAGCGCATCCGGGGCCAAGGTTGCGGCCCGGTTGACCAAGGTCACATCCACAGCCCGCACCCGGTTGAGCAGAGGGCGGAAGTCCAGATGCACCGCCCCGTTGTGGATCTGGATGTCCTGGATGCCATCTGCGTTGCAGTCTGCCAGGGCATAGCTTGTCTCGGCACCCCCCGCCTCCAGGATAACGGCCACACCGGCCATGTCAAAGGATGCGCCGGGGGCGGAGAGTGTGCGCAACCCGGCCGTATCGGCCACCACGTCCGCATGGGGCCACAGCAGATCGCCGATCTCGGCCACGGGCTGGCCGTCCCGCAACATCTGCGCCCATTCTGCCACCGCGTCGGCGTCATAGGTGACCAGAGGCCCCGGTTCGCCCTCAGCCGTCATCCAGCGCCCGGTGCCTGCCACAAGTTCAGCCTCGACATCCCCGGCTTGCACCACCAGATCCGACTCCCCGGCCTCCACGGCCATCACCCATTCCAGAGGGGTCGTGGATTCCCGCACCACCCAAAAGCGGGTGCCCGTGGCGGTGACGGTGGCAAAATCTGTCTCCACAGAGAGCCGCCGCTGCACCCGTTCCCCAGCCGGATCCATCTGGTTGAGAAAGGCCCCCCCGGATTGGCCAAAGGCGACCAGGGCGGAGTCGCCGTTCTGGCTCAACTCCTGGACCACCAGATCTCCGGAGCGGAAGATTTCAACCGTGAGGAAGTCAGAAAAACGCAGGATCGCATAGCCGCCTGGATTGACCCGCACCCCATCACCTGGGAAGAGTTGGGCCGTATCCGGCGGGGCCAATACCGCTTCGCCACTCCCTGTGCGCACCGAGACATTGGTGCGGCGGGCGCTGGCCTGGGCAAAATCGCCCCCCGCCTGGCCACCGGTTGGGTCCGGCCCAGAAGTCGGCGCACCACTTTGTGGGCTGGCGCAGCCACTTGCCATAAATGCCATAAAGAGAACCATACTCAGCAAATAGACCCCAATTCGGTGACGGCTCATTCCTCTCCTCCGGTCAAACGACCTTGTTTAATCGGCGGCAGTCCCCAAGCCACACCCAGGCCAGAGATCGCCCCCATCCATACCACCCACCAGACCACACCCACAAAGATCAGCCCAAACGCATAGGCCAAATACAAGACTGCCGCCCCCACCAACGCGCCCAAACCCAAACGAACCGCCCCGGCGACGGGCAGCGGAGCCGTGGCAACGCCAAACAGCCCCAGTCCGATCAACCCGCCAGTGGCCAGAGTGCGCCAGGCCACCGTTTCTCCGGGGAAGACAAAGGCGAAGAGCAGCCAAAGCAGGGCCAGGGCCAGGGTGCCGGCTCCGCTCTGCACGGCCCAAGTGCGCCGGGGATTGCGCCGATCCTCCAGGCTGGTGAGGATGGCCCCAGCCGCGGCGGTGACTGCGGTGGCCGCCGCGCCGATCACCCCCATGACCGGGATGCCGGAGCTGACCCCAAAAAGGATGCTCTCGAAGCGTTGGCCCAGCAGGGACAGGCTAAACCCATCGGCGATCAGTCGGTTCAGCCCCAAAAAGAGACCGATGCCCGCCCCAAATCCCCAGAAGCCGCCTTGCAATCCATGCACAATCCGCAATACCGCCCATTCCCGGCCTCGCCGCCAGCGCATGCGCCACACCCGGCGCAGGATGGTCTGGGCCAATCCGCCGGGCAGCAGATCGTGGATGGCCGGGGCCAGATCGCGCAGGGTGGTGAGGGCGACCAGGGCGCTCTCTGCGCTGATCCCGCCGCCGCCCACGGCCTGGGTCAGGGCGGTGACCGCGCCAGCCCCGGCCCCCTCCACCATCTCGGCCAGGGCCAGCGTGGCGGATGCGCGCACGGATGATTCCGGGTCGGTCAAGATGGTTTGGCCCAGCAGATCCCCCACTTGGGTGTCGGCAAAGCGGGCCAGCCGGGTGACGGCGTGGGCGCGGGCCTCGCTCTCTGGGTGGCGGGCCAGACGCAAAAGCAGGGTGCGGCGGGTGTCTTCGGCTAGGAGGGGGTGCCAGATGTCAACACCCTGATCTTGGGCCACCGCGGAGGTATACAACAATTGGCCCTCTTCGGCTGAAACTTGCAGCCGATCCGCATATTGGGTGGTAAATTCCAAATCTTGGGCGGGCAGTAGACGAAAGCGGGCCGTCCACTCGGGCACGGCCTGACGCAGAATCTCCCGGGCCTTTTGGGCCGCCCAGAAATCGTTCCCCAGCCAGGAGATGATGTGGGTGATCAGGGCGTCGTGGGTCAGTTCATAGGAGATCGAGGCGGGCTGCACGATTTGGCGCACCAGGGAGCGCTCCACCAGGGCGTCGAGGACCGCGGCGGTCTCGGGGGTGTCCAGACGGGCAGCCCGGGCCAGATCGGCCAGGGGGAGCCGCTGTTTGGTTCCGTTGCTGGCGACCAGGGAACCGAGCAGGGTGCGGGCCGCGGCCTGGCGGGCCGGGGGAAGTTGGGCGATGGACCGGTTGAGAAAGTCGCCCAGGATGGCCGGGGTGTTGCCCAGGGAGGCAAAGAGGGCCAGGGTGATGGCCGGTTTGGCCCCTTCTCGGTTTTGGGTGGCCGCTTCGTAGAGCCGCTTGGCGTTGATCTGAAGCTGGGGCGGGCTGATCCCCCGCCGGTCGCTGTCGTAGAGATCTTGCAGCAGTCGGCCCACCAGGGCCGGTTCCCAGGCCACGCCGAAGAGACGGGCCGGCTCCTCGATGGCCTCTCTGGCCGCCTCCTGGCCCAGGATGTCCAGGCGGAAACGCACATCCAAGAGGGTGGGCAGCAGTTGCTCTAGGGGCTGCAAGCGGCCCAGAAAGTCCTCCCGGATCACCAACACAATGCGCAGATCCAGGCTGCGATCCGTCAGCAGGGTGCGCAGCAGGGCGACGGCGGTTGCTTGGGCGGTCTCGTCATAGACTTGAAAAAACTGTTCGGCCTGATCGATGGCGAGGACCACGGGGGCGTCCAGCACATGCTGGGTGTCTCGCACGCTCTGGGCCAGATCCGCCCCGGGGGTGAGGGCGATCCCGGCCTTGTCCGCCACCTGGTGCAGGCTGGCCGACAGGGCCGCGACCAGGGGCGTGGCTGCATCGGGCCGGGCCACGGCCACCAGGGCGCGCTGGGTCAACAGGGCCGGGGCCAACCCAGCCTGAAGCAGACTGCTCTTACCGCTGCCGCTCTCGCCATAGAGGATGGTGAGGCGGTTGGCCAACACCCGGTTGGTAAAACGGCGCACCTCCAGATCTCGCCCAAAGAAAATAGGGGCGTCCGCAACCGTAAAGCTCTCCAGCCCCTTGTATGGCAGGGGAGGCAGGCTGCTGGGGGCGAGCTTTTGCAGCGGGTTGCTCCCCGCCGCCTGTGGGCGTTGCACCACCTCTTTGACCGTGACGGCCAGCTTTTCCAGGAAAATCAGGGGGTCTTGGGCCAAAATTTCCACACTTTGGGAGGTCCAATAGCGGCGGTCGGCCTCGTCCACCGCGCCGGGCAGGATGGCATAGGCCGTGCGCCGATAGATGCTCAGATTGCGGGTGACCTGGCGGAAGAGCCGCTTGAACTGGTCGGATTCCAGATCATAGCCCAGGAAGATCAAGGTTTTGGTGGCAAAGAAGGCCCGCACCACATCGCTGAGGGTGGGCAGGTTGTTGATAAAATCGTCTACATCGTCGGCGGTAATCACCAGGCTGTCGGGCTGATCGATGTCCCCCTGAATTTTGATCAGGGTGAGTTTGGACTCGTCAAAAAACGAGACATCCGTGTCCCGCACAATCAGCACATAGGGCTTGCGGAACTGGTCAAACGCCTGCTCCAGGATGCGGTCAAAGCGGGTGGTGATCACCTTGGTGGAAGGCAGCACGGCATCGGCGATCAACTGGTGGATGGGGCTGGGCTGGCCTTGGACCTTGGCCAATTCTTCCCGCAGGGCGAGGATCAGGGCGTTGCGTCCCTGCATGGCCTGAAAGTCCCGCGCGATGGCGGCCAGAGTGCGGTCAGGCTTGGCATAGTCGATACGCAGGGCCAGGGCATCGGCGATCTGGTTGACCAAGGGCGAGCTGTCCTGGCTGCTGCCCAAATCCGCGCCCACAAAGAGGATGGCGTTGTCCTTGACGATCAGTTCGGCGAGTTGGCTGACAATATCGGGCATGGGGCGAAGAATCCTGTCTCCCAGTCTGGGGAGAAATCGTTGCCTGGTCTGGGAAACCCTTGAGGAACACCGGGGGAGTAGTCGTTCAGCCCCCTCTGCCCCCCGGCCCCCAATTCTGGGGGAGGTGCTGGACAGTTCCCCCCAAGGTTGGGGGGTCAGGGGGGCGGGGGGTGAACGATTACCCGGGGGGATTACCGCCCGCCATTGTAACCTAAAATCGGGCGTAGAGCAACGACATAAAAAAAGGGCCAGACCGGGCAGGATTGCTCGGTCTGGCCCCGTCAAGCGAGGAAGGGAGGGACTACATTTTGGTGGCGATCAGGTCGGCGATCTCGCCGGGGTGGCGGGCGATGGCGACGCCGGCGGCCTTGAGGGCGTCGATCTTCTCGGCGGCCGTGCCTTCGCCGCCGGAGATGATGGCCCCGGCGTGACCCATGCGCTTGCCGGCCGGCGCAGTCTGGCCAGCGATAAAGCCGACGACCGGTTTGGTCATGTGTTCGGCGATGTACTCGGCAGCCTTTTGCTCATCCGTGCCGCCGATCTCACCCAGCATGACCACGTGGGTGGTCTCTGGGTCAGCCTCAAAGAGCTTGAGGACATCTACAAAGTTAGTGCCGTTGACCGGGTCGCCGCCAATGCCCACCACCGTACTCTGGCCGATACCCAGGGCGGAGAGGGCATAGACCGCCTCGTAGGTGAGGGTGCCGGAGCGGCTGACGATGCCCACGCTGCCGGGCATGTGGATATGGCCGGGCATGATGCCGCATTTGGCCTGGCCTGGGGTGATGGCCCCAGGGCAGTTCGGCCCCAGCAGCCGGGAGTTGGTGGTGTCCACATAGGCCCGCACCTTGACCATGTCCAGGGCCGGGATGCCTTCGGTGATGCAGATGATAAAGTCTACACCGGCGTCCGCGGCCTCCAGGATGGCCTCCGCGGCGAAGCGGGCGGGGACGTAGATGATGCTGGTGTTGGCTCCGGCGATCTCCACGGCCTCCTTCACCGTGTCGAAGACGGGCACGTCATCCAGCACAACCTGGCCACCCTTGCCGGGGGTGACACCGGCCACCAGATTGGTGCCGTATTCCTTCATCTGGCTGGCGTGGAAGAGGCCTTCCCGCCCTGTGATGCCTTGAACCACCAAGCGCGTGCCCTTGCCGACTAAAATGCTCATGAAATCTCTCCTTTAGCGGCGGCAACGGCCTTTTCGGCGGCGTCGGCCAGGGTGGTGGCGGTGATCAGGTCGGCGTCGGCCAGCAGCGCACGCCCTTCCTCTTCGTTGGTGCCCACCAGCCGCACCACAAAGGGCACCTTGACATTCAGGGTGTTGATGGCCTCAATGATCCCCCTGGCCACCTCGTCGCAACGCGTAATGCCGCCAAAAATATTGATCAAAACAGCCTTCACCCGACTGTCGGCCAAGATGATGCGCAAAGCGGCTGTCACCCGCTCGGCTGTGGCACCCCCGCCGATGTCCAGGAAGTTGGCCGGGTTGCCGCCATAGAGCTTGACGATGTCCATGGTGGCCATAGCCAGACCGGCTCCGTTGACCATGCAGCCAATTTCGCCGTCCAGGTTGATGTAGGTCAGATCGTTATGTCGAGCTTCCCGCTCGGAGGCATCTTCCTCATCGGCGTCCCGCATCTCGGCCAGGTTGGGATGGCGGTAAAGACCGCTGTCGTCCAGGACGATCTTGCCATCCACGGCCACCAGGCTGTTGCTGCCGTCGATGACCAAGGGGTTGATCTCGGCCAGGTTGGCGTCGGTGTCCACATAGGCGTTGTAGAGTCCGGTGGCAATCTTGGCAAAAGCGCGCCAGTACTCCTTGGGCAGGTCAATACCCTTGGCCAACTGGTTGGCCTGATAGCCCCGGAAGCCCAGGAAGGGATCCACCCGCACGGTGATGATCTTCTCCGGGGTCTCGGCGGCCACCTTTTCGATCTCCACGCCGCCTTCGCTGCTGGCCATGATCACCACCCGGCGGGCGGCCCGGTCCAGCACAGCGCCCAGGTAGATCTCCTTGCGGATGTCGGAAGCCTCGTCCACCAGCACCTTCTTGACCGTCAGCCCCTTGATCTCCATGCCCAAGATGGTCTTGGAGATCCGTTCGGCCTCTTCCGGGGTTTTGGCGACCTTGATACCGCCAGCCTTGCCCCGTCCGCCCACCAATACCTGGCTCTTGATCACGACCGGACCGCCCAGGTTCTTGGCGATCTGGCGCACATCCGCCGGGTTGTCGGCCACATCGCCCTTGGGGATGGGAATCCCGTATTGGGCGAAGATACGCTTTGACTGATATTCCTGTAGTTTCAAATGACGCCTCCTTTGGAGTGGTCAGATCCAGTGTCGGATCTGGGTTCGGAGAGTAGGAGATTGAGGGATTGGGAGATTGATCGGATCAATTGTACTAAAATGCACAAACATGGTTGGATTATAGTTCGGGGCGGGGGGAATGACAAATATGCGAGGGAACAGCGGGCATAATAATAGGCCGCGGATGACGCGTACCTATTTCCTCCCCACCACCAGGCGGATGCTGTCAAACGCGCCAAACTCCCGGCGGGCCACGACTTCCAGCCCGGCCTGACGCATGAGCGCGGCTTCGTCTCGCATGTGATCGTCGAAAATCTCCCACAGCCGGGCCAAGGCAATGCCCGCCGGGTTGCCGCTGGATGGCACGCCGGCATCCACCAAGGCCAAAATGCCGCCGGGACGCAGGACACGGGCTATTTCACGCATGGCCGCGACCCCGTCAGGGATGGCGCTGAAGGCGAAGGTGGTGACGATCACGTCCATGCAGCCATCGGCCAGGGGGATGTGGGTGGCGTCGCCGTTGATCAGGTTGACCGGCATGGCCTTGGCCCGCAGCCGGGCTTGGGTGACGGCCAGCATCCCCGGTGACAGGTCCAAGCCAATGGCCGCCTTGCCCCCCAGAGCCAACTGCTCCAGCAGCAGCCCCGGCCCTGATCCGATCTCCAGGATCATCGAGTCCAGGCTCACCCAGGGCAGGACAGTCTCGGTATAGCGTCGCCACACGGGCAGAAGAGCCTGCCCCTGGGCATAGAAAGGGGCAAGCCTATTGTAGAGATCGACAACGTCCACGGGGTAACCTCATCTGTTTTCCAAGTCGGAACGGGCCACCAAGACGGGGATACCCGCCTGACGCACAATGGATTGGCTGATGCCGCCCAAAAGGTGGGCCAAATTGCCGGCGGAATAGTGGGAACCGATCACGGTCAAGTCGTAAGGCGTGGATCGAGTCTCGGCCAGGATCTGATGCAGGGGGCTGCCCCGGCGCAGGCGAGGGACGACGGCCACACCCCGATCTTCCAGAAAGGCGATGGCCTGACGAAAGTTTTGGGCAAAAAGGGTGTCACTGGTCAGAAAATCCCGCATATTGGTGGGTTCGGCCAGGGCATCCGGGGCGTGCTGATTGGGGTAGACCGTATGCAGCAAGGTGACTTGGGCACCGTAGGCCTGGGCGATCAGCCCGGCCATCTCCACAGCCCGCTGGCTGTAGCTGAGGGCACCGATGGCCAAGAGGATGTGGCGGACGGTGATGGGCGCATCGGGGGGCACAAAGAGCAAAGAGTCGGTCAAGACATCCAGGAGATCCAGGGCAATCGGCCCCAGTAAACGTTGCATCAGCCCATTGCGCCCCAGCGCGCCGGCCACCACCAGACGCGGACGGTTTTCAGCTTCCACATTGCGGATGGCAATCGCCGCCGAATCGCTCTCCACGGTCACGTCGGCCAGCAACCCGGCAGCCGCCAACTGGCTCTGCAACCACTCTAGTTTGGGGATGATGGCCATCTTCTCTGGGGTGGACGCGGCCAGTCCCAGAAGATGGACGCGTCCGCGCAAATGCGCGGCCAAATCCACGGCCAGTCGCTCCTGGGCCTGATTTTGGTTGCTGGCGTGGACCAGCACCAGCAGATCGATGAGGGGAAATGAGCCGTTCCCGAGCATGGAGGTATTCATCGGAAGAGTAGAATCCCCGCCAGACCGGCGGCAATCAAAACCATCACCGGGGAAGCCTTCAGCAACATGGCCCCCAGGCTGACCACGGCGATAACCACGACGACCCAGTTGCCGGGGATGTCATCTTTCAGCAAATCATAGGCGATCATGACCATCATGGCGGCCAGGGCCGGGGTGACGCCTTGCACAAAGCCGCTCACCCACTGTTCGCCCCGCACCCGGGTCATGATCATGGCCACGATGAACATGATCACCGTGGGGGGCAAGATGGCGGCGGTGGTGGCCACCACGGCCCCCTTCCATCCGGCCGCGTTGTGGCCCACAAAAACGGCCAGTTGCAGGGCATCCGAACCGGGCAGGATGCGGGAGAAGCTGGCCACCTCTACAAATTGTTCCTCAGTGATCAGCTTGGGCACGGTCTGCTGGTAAACGATACCCAGGGAGGCCGGGCCGGAGGGCGAAAGGAGATTCACTTTCAGAAAGATCAGGAAGAGTTCCCACAGTCTTTGCCATTCCATGAGGAGCCTCGCTTTCTCAGAAAGCAAAAGCCCTCAACACCCCTCCGCTTGCAGAGGAGGGTGCTGAGGAACTTGTGACAGAACACCAATGACTTGAAAAGTCATGATTCAGTTTTGGACAACCTGATTTGGCTCGGTCAGCTCACCTTCAAATATGCGGCCACGGCCTGCTGCCGGGCAATTTGGGCGGCAGCCAAGCGGTTCTGGGTGGATAAAAGCCAAGCCGCGTCCGCTTCCACAGCGGCGGATTGAGTGTCCAATACTGCGCCCGTGGCAGCAGGGGCCACCCCGCCCAATCCCTTGCGGGCGGAGACAAAGGCCACCGGGTCCAGGGCGGCGGCGAATTGGGCGACGCTGAAGTCGATGGCCCGGCCCAGCACGGTCTGCATGGCGGCCTGAAGCATGGGGAAGTCCAACTCTGTGCTACCCTTGCCCGCGGCCACGGCGGATTTGACCAACGTTGACACAATCTTGTGGGCCGTGCGGAAGGGCAGACCGGCTTCTCTTACCAGGGCGTCGGCCAGTTCCGTGGCCGTGGTGAAGCCTTCCCCGGCCCGCTGACGCAGATGATCTCCGTTCAACGTCAGGGTATCGAAGACCGAGGTGTAGAGTTGCACGCACTCCCGCATGGTGTGGAGGGCGGCGTAGATGGGGGGCAGGATCTCGTCCTCGATGTCCTGGGTGTCGCCGTAGGGGATGCTGTGGCACTGGATGACCACGGTCTGCGCATAGCCCACGGCCCGGCTGAGGCGGGCGCGCAGATGTTCCAGCACCACGGGGTTGCGCTTCTGGGGCATGATGGAGCTGATCTGGATAAAGCTGTCGTGGATGTGCAGCGCGCCGGATTCCTGGGTGGCGAGAAAGAGCAGATCCTTGGTCACCCGGCCCAGGCCGATGGCCAGGGATTGCACGGCGAAGGCCGTGTCGGTCAGGTGGTCCCCGGCCCCGATGCAGTGCTGGGTACTGGGGATGACCGTGTCGTAGCCCAGCAACTCGGCCACCCGGCCCCGGTCAATGTCAAAGCCCGTGCCGGTGAAGGCCGCCGCGCCCAGGGGGGATTCGTTCATGTTGGCGTAGGCCTGGGCGATGCGAATATTGTCCTTGGCCAAGAAGCTCAACACCCCGGCCAAATAGTGGGCAAAGGTGATAGGCTGGGCTGGCTGGGTGTGGGTATAGCCGGGCATGAGGGTCTCGGTGTGGGCCGCGGCCAAGTCGAGGACGGCCTGGCGCAGGGCAAGTAGATCCGAGTGCAAATCCAAAATTGTCAGACGCAGGGCTTGCCGGGCCAGGGCGTGGCCCAGGTCATTGCGGCTGCGGGCCAGTTGCAGATTGCCGCCAAAGTCCGGCCCCGTGCGCTGGATGATGGCTGTCTCCATGCGGAAGAAGAGATCCTCCACGCCGGGCTGGTAGGCCAGGGCGTCGGGACCATCCGCTCGAATTTCGGCCACGGCTTGCAGAATGGCCTTGGCGTTCTCGGCAGAAATAATGCCCGCCTCGGCCAGCATGACCGTGTGGGCCTCGTGGGCGTCGGTCATGGGGCCAAAGAGATAGGCTTGGGCATCATCATAGGCGGGGATCAGGACGGTGCGGCTGTAGAGGGGGTGTGGGAAGGTGTGGGACATAAAAGCTCTCAATCTAGTTGGACAGGAATAAGGTGATCCGCCACCCATGCGCTAAACTCGTCCCGGTGCAAGGTTCCGGCGGCAACGCCCAAGACGATCTGCTCTTGTTCATCGACGGACGCGTCGATCTCGTAGCCGTTCATAAACAAGAAAGTTTCCATCGCTGCATGGCCAATGCGCTTGTTGCCATCCACGAAGGCATGGTTTTTGATCAGGGAGAAGCCCATTGCCGCCGCTTTTTCGGCCAGGGTGGGGTAGAGATCCTCCCCGCCAAAAGTAGCAAAGGGTTGGGCCAAGGCGGACTCAATCCCACCCATTTCCCGAATGCCAGGGGAGCCGCCGGATTGGGCCATGAGATCCTGGTACAAATCCAAGAGTTCATTCAGATACAAGGCGCGCATCAGGCCAGCCGCCTGTACAACTCAGCATTCTTGCGCAGAATATGGGCTTTGGCCTGATCGAATAGAGGATCTGGTCTTAAGAGCAGTTCTTGAATGCCTTGGGTGGCGATCGCTTCCAGGGTCGTATCGTAGCGAACAGCTCGCTCCTTCAACTGGCGCGCTAATTCATCTGTAAGGTTAATTGTCAGCGTGGTCATGGGATTCTCCTATTTGCTCAATGCGACGGGCGATTCTACTGCCCCCATTTTACCACACTCCCACTCCCCCGCGCTACCCCTTCAGCCCGGTCAGGGCGATGCCTTTGATGATCTGGCGCTGGAAGAGAATGAAGACCAGGAGCAGGGGAACCG
The DNA here is from genome assembly GCA_018003515.1 of Caldilineaceae bacterium. GTDB lineage: Bacteria > Chloroflexota > Anaerolineae > Caldilineales > Caldilineaceae > JAGNDO01. The sequence goes on along the minus strand of JAGNDO010000007.1, from coordinate 25,668 downwards.
TGGCCATACTGGCCGCGGTCATGATCTTTTCCCACTCCACGGTGGATTCGCCCCGGAAGAAGCTGAGGCCCACGGGCAGGGTGTAATATTCTCGGCTGCTGGCGATGATCAGGGGCCACAGATAGGCGTTCCAGTTGCCGATGAAGTTGAAGATGGCCAGGGCAGCAATGGCGGGCTTGACCAAGGGCAGGGCGATCTTCCACCAGATGCCGAACTCATTAATTCCGTCGATGCGGGCAGCGTCCAGCAGTTCGTTGGGGACACCGTCATAGAACTGACGCATGAGAAAGATGCCCGTGGCCGTGATCACGCCAGGGAAGGCGATGCCCCAATATTGGGCCATGCCGATATGCCAGCCCAGGTCAACGCTCATGGTGTACCAGGGGATGATCAGCATCTCCGTGGGGATCATCAAGGTGGCCAGGATGCCCAGGAAAATGATGTTTTTGCCCGGAAAGTCGAATTTGTTCAGGGTGTAGCCGACCAGAGAATCAAAAAAGGCCACGCACGCCGTACTGAAGACCGCCACAAAAATGCTGTTGAAATACCAGCGGGGAAAACTGCTGGTGGTCAATACCTTCTGATAGTTGATCAGGGTCGGCTCTTTGGGCAGGAAGGCAAATTGCAGCAGTTCCGTGGCCGGTTTGAGGCTAGTCAACACCATCCAGATAAACGGAACCACCATGACCACCGTGCCAAGACTTAGCAGCACATAGGCCGCCAACATGGTCCACGAAAAGGGGCGGCGTGGACCTCTTGGGCTGGAAACAAGCTGTTCCGCCATTTGCAGGGTACGATCCGGGGTGGCTTCCATTGGGGCAACAGTCATGGCAAGGGCCTCCTAATAATCTACCCGGCGAGAAATAACCCGCAGTTGGATGACGGTGATCAGCAATATCACCAGGAACAGGATCACGGTCAAGGCCGCAGCATAGCCCATGTTATAGCTGGAAAAGCCCTCTCGGTAGACCTCAAGCACGACGGTCGTCGTACTCTTGAGCGGACCGCCCGTGCCCTGGGGACTCATGTTTTGGACCAGGGCGAAGAGACGCAGGAAGGAGATGGTGGAGAGGACGGAGAGATAGACGATCACCGGGTTGAGCAGGGGCAGGGTGATCTTCCAGAAGATCTGCCACGGGTTGGCCCCGTCGATGCGGGCCGCTTCGTAGTAGAGATCCGGGATCTGCTGGAGTCCGGCCAGAAAGATGATGATGGAAAAGCCCAAGCTTTGCCACACGGCCACGGCGGTGATGGATTGCAGGGCCTGGCTGGGCCGGGTCAAAAAGGGCTGGTTGGGCAGCCCCAGATAGCTCAGGGTCTGGTTGATCAGCCCGGACTGGGGAGCATAGAGCCAGTTCCAGACAAAGGCCACGGCCACGGCAGAGGTGACATAGGGCACAAAGTAGACGGCCCGGAAGAAGCCGGAAAAGCGCCGGATCTGGTTGAGCAACATGGCGATGCCCAGGCCCAGGACCATCTGCAACGGCACGCCATAGATCACATATTTGAGGGTATTGACAAAGGCCGCCCGCACGGAACTGCGGGGCTTGAACATATCCTGCCAAATATCCTGGAAGTTGGCCAGCCCCACCCACGGCCCGGATCCCTCAAAGATATTCCAGTCTCGGAAGCTGATGTTGAAGGCCTGGATCGTGGGATACCACCGGATCAACACAAAAAAGACCAGACTCACACTCATAAAAATGTAGGCCCAGATGATCTGGCGTTGTCTTAGGGATAGATTCATGGCTTGCTCCGTGAACGGGTGAAGGGCTGAACGGGTGAGCGGGTGAGCGGGTGAGGGGGTGAGGGGGTGAGCGGGTGAGCGGGTGAGCGGGTGGTTGATTGGTTGATCGGTTGATTAGATGATTCACATGATCCCAATCAACCAATCCACATCACCCCTTCACCCCTTCACCCCCTCACCCGCTCACCCCTTCAGTTTTTCTAGTGACCGGCCCAGAAGTCGTCGTACAGACCCTGGACGGTTTCGGTGGCGAAGTCCAACTCCTCGGCGGGATCGGCTCCGTTGAGTTTGACGGCATCATAGGCGTCGATCAGCGCCTGACGATCCTTGGATTCGTCCACGAAGAAGGTGGCGTGGGCGTAGGGCAGACCGGCGGCAAAGGCCCCCAGCTTGGGATCGGCCAGCAGGTCGGCGTCCGCAGCGGCGGAAAGCTGGGCGGGCAGCTCACCCACGATGTTCACCCACAGGGTACCGGCGTCGGCGCTGGTGATGAACTGCAAGAACTTGACCGCGGCTTCCATGCGGGCCGGATCAGCAGCGGCCTTCTTGGTGATGCCGTGGGTCCAGTAGGAGCCGAAGGTGCTCTTGATACCGTTGTATGTCGGCAGCTCAACCACACCAAAGTTCAGATCCGGGGCGTTGGTGGCGATGCTGCCCAGACGGAAGGAACCGTCGATCTGGAAGCAGGACTTGCCATTGAGGAAGTAGTTGGGATCGCCGTCAAAGAGGGTGGCGTCGCCGGTCTTCAACTCCATCTCGAACTTGAGCAGTTGATTCCAGGCCGCATAACCGGCTTCGCTGGCGTTCCACTGCACGGTTTTGTTGTCATCGCTCAGAGGCGCCTGGCCGAATTGGCGCAGCAGCACTTCCCGGAACCATTGATGGCCCTGGCCGCTCATGGCCACGGGGAAGCCCATGATCTCGTAGGTGCCATCGGCGGCCATGACGGTGCATTGCACGGCCTGTTGTTCCAACTCTTCAAGGGTGGTGGGCGGGCTTTCCGGATCCAGACCCGCAGCGGCCATCAGATCCTTGTTGTAGAGCAAGGCCAGACTACGCACGGCGGTGGGCAGGGTGTAGAGTTCCTCGCCCACAAAGCTGGCTTCCACCATGGTGCTGAACTCGCTGCGCACCACATCGTGGGGGAAGGCATCCTGGGGCAGGGGCACCAGGTAGCCGGCATCGATCCAGACCGACTGCCAGCCATAGAAGAGGGTCGCCACATCCGGGCCGACGCCGGCGGGAACACTGGCGGCAATCTTGTCCCGGAACTGGTCGTAGGGGATCTCCGAGTTGTGGATCACCTTGATGTTGGGGTTGGCGGCCTCGAACTGAGCGATCAGCTCGTTCATGGCGGTGATCCGGGCGTCAAAATTGTACTGCCAATACTCGATGGTGACCACCTCATCCATGGCAGCCGGGGCTTCTGCCGCGGGTGCTTCGGTTGCGGCGGCCTCGACGGCGGCTGGGGCTTCGACGACGGCGGCGGGCGCTTCGGCGGCTGCCGGGGCTGCGGGAGCGGCCGGGGCAGGTGCCGGGCAGGCCGCCAACAGCATGGCAAAGACCAGCAACAGACTCAAAATAGGCATGATACGACGTGACTGCATGGTGTTTCCTCCTGTGTGAAATGGATGGAACAGAGACAAACCGAACTTCAATCTTCGAGCTTCAATCTTGAATTTTTAACAGTCTCTTCGCATTGCCGGCGAAGATCTGCTGGATGTGGTCATCTGGCATGTTGAGGTCGAGACAGTCCCGCAGTTGGTCTTGCAGATAGCGGAAGGCAAAGCCCCGGGGGAACCAACTGGAGTCCGTGCCAAAGATGATGCGCTCTGGCCCGATGGTCTCGTAGTATTTGCGGAAAAGATATTTGACGGTCACATCACCGGGCACCCAGCGGATCCATTGCAGACTGCCGCAGGTGTCCACGCTGACGTTGGGGCAGGCCCAGCAGAGTTGCAGGGTCTCCCGCTCCCAGGCGCAGCCGAAGTGAGGGACGACAAAGGTGACGTCCGGGAAGCTCTTGGCGATGTCGTGGAGCTTGAGCGGGTTGATGTTCTCGTGGGTGGCGATGCCCCCGGCCCCGCCCTGGATGCCAAAGTGGATCAGCACGGGGATGTCCAACTCGGCGCACTTTTCCCACACGGGATAGGCGGCGGGGTCTTCGATGGGTTCATCGATCATGGGGGCCAGAAGCTTGTAGCCCCGCAAGCCCAGGTTGTTGACCGCGTGGTCCAGCCGCTCCACCGCATCGGGCAGGAAGGGGCTGTGGTGGGCAAAGCCGATGAAGCGGTCGGGATACCAGGAGCAGACTTCGGACAGATGCTCGTTGCCGCCGCCGGTGACCCAGCCGATGGCCCGGATGCCGTACTTGTCCAGATCTTCCACCCAGCGCCGGGCCTGTTCCCGGTCGCCGGGATGGTCTTCCTTCTTCTCTGGCTTGGGGAAGCCCCACATGCGCCGCCATTGCTCGCCATAGGGCTGGCTCATCTCCCGCACCAGGCCGGCGCGCTTCTCGCCTACTCGTTCAACATAGTTTTGGATGGTCGTGCCCATATCTGGGAACCAGGGTCGGTCCGTGGGGAAATGGGCGTGGAAATCGACGATTTCGAAGCCTTCGTACATGGGTAAGGTCGTCCTTTCGGGATTAGGGATTGGGGATTGGGGGTTGGGGATTAGGGATTGGGGATTGGGGACTTGGCGTCTGCCTAATTCCCAATCCCTAATTCCCAATCCCCACCCCCCTCTTCGATACAACGCGCAATACATCCTTGGGTAGCCGTGTGGGGTCAATCGCCAGGAGGGCGGCCCCTTCGGCTGGCTGGGAGAGGGGGTTCACGACCTGGCACAATGTACACATCGTCTGCAATCGTTCGGTGAAGCGGCGGCGCAGATAGAGATCGTGGGTCAAGACGCTGCCCACCACGGCCACGGAAACGGGCTGGCCGGCCTCATTCAACCGGGAACGGCGGACCACGGACCAAGCCGTGTTGAACAGGTTGGCCGAGGCTTGCTCCAAAATCTGCACACAGACCCCGTCCCCTTGGGCGGCCAGACGGCTGACGTGGGGGGCAAAGGCGGCGATCTGGCCGTGGCTGTCCCCATCGTCTTGGGTGATCTGGAGTACCCAGGCGGACCAGTCGGCCACGCCCAAATCGCCGCAATGGCGGATCAAAATGTCGGTCATGGCCGTGTCGTCGCCCCGGCCATCCAGGGCACGGATGGCGGCCACCAATCCCTGGCGGCCAATGTCGAAGCCGCTGCCCTCGTCGCCCAGCCAATGGCCCCAGCCGTCGGCCCGCACGCTGCACCCGTCCGCGTTGACCGCAAAGGCGATGGAGCCGGTGCCGGAGATGACGATGGCCCCGGGCTGGGCGGCCAAGGCTCCGGCCCAGGCCACCACGGCGTCGTTGACCGCGATCCACTCGGTTTGGGGACCGGTGTGGGCGGCGGCTTTGGTCATCATCTGCAAAATAGCGGCGGCGTCCGCCGGAGCGTCAAAGCCGGCCACGCCGGCCACCACTCGTTCGACGGTTTGGATGGGTTGGTCTACTTGGGCCAGGGCGGCGTCCAATCCGTTCAATAAATTGCCCACGGCCTCGTCCACGCCCACGGTTTGGTAATTGCTCGGTCCCGTCACCTGCTCGGCCAGGGTGACGCCATCCGCCGTGGTGAGGACAATCCTGGTTTTGGTGGCACCGCCGTCGATACCGGCGTAGAGTTTGGTCATGGCTTCCGATCCATTCGGGGGAAGATGTGAACTATCATATCTCGCTCCCACGCAGAGCGTGGGAGCGGAATTCGGCGCTCTGCGCCCCTCGGCGCAGAGCGCCGATTTTCGTTCCCACGCAGAGCGTGGGAACGAGACTTTAAACCACGGGTGTGGCGGAGATGCTGGGTTCTGTGTTGCGCAGAACCAGGGCGACTGCGCCCATGAGGACACCTTGGTCCGTCAGTTGGGCCGGGCGCAGGTGGGGCATGACGGGCAGCAATCCTTCCAGGCGGTGGCGGATGGGGTCGAGGAAGAGATCCACGGTGCGGGTGAGTTCGCCGCCCAACAAGATCATCTCCGGGTTGAGGACGACCGCCAACCCAGCAATGGCCATTGCCAAATAATCGGCGCTCTGGGCCACCAGGTGCTGGGCCAATCCATCTCCTTGGCGGGCGGCCCCGTACACGTCTCCCGATTGGATCTGCCCGCTGCTTTGCCAAATCTGGACCAGGACGCTCTCTTCTCCGGCGGCCAGGGCGATTTTGGCTCGCTCGATCAGACCGGGGGTGGCGGCCAGGGCCTCCAGGGGGCCAAAGCCGGTGTAGGTGCGGCCCAGGGCGTCCACGCTAGGGGGCAAATAGCCCACTTCCCCGGCGGCTTCGTTGGCTCCCCGATAGAGCTTGCCGTCCAACACCAGCCCGGCCCCGATGCCCGTGCCCAGGGCGATGACGGCCAAATTTTGGGCGTTTTGGCCGGCTCCCCGCCAGCTTTCGCCCAGGGCCAGGAGGTTGACATCGTTTTCCACAAAGACGGGCAGGGGCCAGCGGGCTTCCACCCAGGCGGCCAGGGGCAGATCTCGCCAGCCCAGACTGGCGGCCCACACCACGGTGCCGGTGTGCCAAAGCACGATGGACGGGGCACCGATACCCACACCCCGGAGGGGCGGGCCGTCCTGGTTGGCAGCCATCATCTGGTCCAGCAGGGCGGCCAGGATGTCCAGGTTGGCCTGGGCCACGCCGAGGATGGGCATGGCGGTAAAGGTCTGCACGATCTCGCCGTTGAGGTCCGTGAGGGCGGCCCGCCAGGGGGCGTCGCTCAGGTCCAGCACGGCGATGCGGGCGGCGTCGGCGTTGAAGCGGATCAGGCGGGCGGGGCGTCCGCCCCGGTCACCAGTGTTGCTGGATCCGCTGTCCAGGAGCAGGCCCTCTTGCATCAACTGCTCCACCAGCCGGTTGACCGTGGAGGGATTGAGACTCAACAGGGTGGCGATCTGGGTACGGGCGATGGGCTGGGAGCCATAGACCAGTTGCAAAATGGCCGACTGGTTCATGCGCCGGATATGGCTGGAGTCGCCGGTGATCAGATCGGGCTGTTGCATAGAGAAAGAGATAGAGATAGAGATAGAGAAAGAGATAGAGATAGAGATCTCTTTTGGTTGTGAGTTTTTGGGTATTGGGTTATTGGGTGGGGGGTATTGGACTGGGTGGGCAGTTTGGCCGGTTCTTTGCATGGTGCAAAGAACCGGTGATGGGCTTATTGTAACTGAGAAAGTTGGGTTCGTCAAGGGGCAGTTTTTTTTGAAAGGGTGAGGGGGTGAGGGGGTGAATTGGAATTATTTTTTACAGTATGCCTCGAAGCGGTAGCCTTGCGCGCCTAGTTCTGTCAGGACGATTTCCAGTGCGGCCAGTGTGGGGGCGCGTTCGTCGGCGCCGCCGTCGTGCATGAGAACAATCGCCCCATCGTGGGCCCGCTCCAATACCGGTGCGGCGATGGCTTCCGGCTCCGATTTCTGCCAGTCCAGAGAGTCGATGTCCCAAATCACCACTTCGTAGCCTTGACCCGCCACGACATTCCAGGCCGCGGCGGGCAGAATGCCATAGGGTGGGCGAAAACAGGGGGACTGGTTGTCCACCCCGATGGCGGTCTGGGTGGCGTTTAGCTCCCAGGTCACCCGATCTCCGCCTAGTTTGTCCAGACGAGAGTGATAGTAGGTGTGGTTGGCAATGGCGTGGCCCTCGTCGATCTCCTGTTGGATCAAGGTTGGATAGAGGCTCGCATTGCGCCCGATCACAAAAAAGGTGGCGTGGGCCTGAAAACGGGCCAGCAGATCGAGGAATTTTGCTGTCCATTCCTCGTGGGGACCGTCATCAAAGGTGAGATAGAGTACTTTTTCACGGGGGATACCGGGGATAAAAATCACCTGGCCCGCAACAGGCAGGGTACTCGGATACAGATCGTTGTAGTCGAAGAGATCGGGCAAGGCCACCCGGTGTTTGGCTGCGATCTGATCCCAGCCTTCCCCGGGCTGGACGATGTGTTGGGCCGGGTGTAGAGTCAGGGGCAGGTCTCCGGGATGAAACTCTTCGCCGGGTAGTCCAAAGAAGAGAAAGGGGACGCCGCTCACCGTCACCTGGACAGGCTGGGTTGGGGGAATGGCAAGAAGCTGGCCTGTGGACAGCCGATTGGCATCGGCAAGGTTGTTGCGGGCCATCAGCTCGGCCACAGAAACGTGGTAACTGGCTGCGATAGTGGAGAGGGTTTCGCCCCGACGCACGCGATGGGCCAGGGTTGCCAATTCGCCATTGGCCCGATGCAGGCCATCCTCTTCCAGCACAAAGGCGGTGTCTCTGATCTCGTCGCCAGCGATCAAGGATGTCTGCACCTGGCCCTCCGCAATGGCAAGGCCGCTCACACCCAAGGAGAGGCTGAAGGTGACACCTGCCGCAATGGATTCGCTGCCATCCTCTGCACCCAGCAGAACAAGCAACTCCCACCGGCGGCCATCAGCATACGGCCCCCGGCGGCTGGGCCAACTCTCCAGAAGCAGCGCCCGGTCGTCAATGGCATCACCGTTCAGATCGCCCACGGCCTGCAAGGGGGACGTGCGTACTTCCACACCGCTTTCCAGCGTGGCAAACCAGCTGTCATGTTGGCGATTCGGTTGCAACGTGATCACGCCCTCCTCTGTCCAACGGTAGGGCAGACGCAAGGCCCCCGGGGGCAAAGGCGCGCAGGCGGGGCAGATCAAATCTGCCGCGGCCGCGGGCAACACACTGGCCAAAAAGAGCAGGCCAGAGAGAACAAGAGCAGGGATGTGGGTGAGATAAGCCATGAGGAGGACCAAAAGATGGGCAAGGGATAGGCTGGATCGGCCAATTTATTATGACAAGGGCGATGATACCATCAACGCGGAGAGAGAGCAAATGGAAAAAAGAACACAAAGAACACAAAGAGGGGTTTATTCTTTTGAAATCTTTGTGTTCTCTGTGATCTTTGTGGTAAATCATTTTGGTTCTGGCTAGGCCAAGTTAGGGGTTTTGGAACCAATGTCCCGTGTGCGTCCCGGATCTGTCCCATGATTGTCCCGGGTTTTGTCCCGTCTTGAATAAAATCTAACTTTGGTGTCAAAATGCCCTTGCAAGGGCGTTCTTTTTGATGTATGATGCAGGTCGTTTTTAACCCCACTGCACCCCACGCTGTTGACAGTCCGAGTTCCATCTCGCCGCATCGCACCCTTTTCACTGCCCGGCATCAAAGACCGACCCCATATTCGCTTGCCGGAAGTCAGGAGTCTTTCTTGCTGTCCATTTTCTCTTCTCTAGAAATCTGGTTGAGTCGACTCACGTATCTCTTGCCCTTGGCCGCCCTGCTGTGGGTGACAGGCTGCGCCGCCGCGCTGCCTGTGGCTCAGGGCAGTCCGGCGGCGGTTGTCCCCACCGAAGTCATCTCGACTCCAGAATCCACGGCCACGCCGACCCCTGAACCGACTGCACAGCCCCAACCCTCCCCCACCGCGGATGCTGATCTGATCGCCCAGGGTATTCAGGTTTACCGCAGCCGGTATTGCGGTGTCTGCCACACCTTGACCGCGGCCAATACCCGAGGCACATTTGCCCCCAACCACGACCATGTGGCTACCAACGCCCTGGCCCATCTGGCGGATCCCCGCTACAACGGATCCGCCGTCACCGTGGCCGACTATCTCATGGAAAGTCTGCTCACGCCCCAACTCTATTTGGTGCCGGGGTACGAGACCAGCCCCCATCCCATGCCCGCCTTCGACTTCTTGAGCCAAGAGGAGCTGACGGCGTTGGTGGCTTTGCTTTCGGCCCAGAAATAAGGATGCGAATCCATCCTGGAAAGGAGGTGATCGCCGTTGCACGAAGTTGCTCGGATCGATTGTTGATGTTGCGGAACTTCTGATTATGTTGAATTTGAAAGGGAGGATTGACCCATGCACGCAAAGAAGACGCAGGGAAAAAAGTTATTGATTGTTGGTTTGATCTTGGGCTTGCTGTTGATGATCACAGCGGCCAGCGTCAGCGCCCATGAGGGTCCCATGTCCGGGGACTCAGGGGTGTTGGTGGCGGAGGGCTTCAACGCCCCCCAAGGCATTTTGGTGGATGAGGAAGGCGCAGTCTGGGTGATCGACAGCGGCCTGGGCGGTGATGACGAGCTGCCTTGGATTTCGACCGAGGGCCAGCCGATTACGGCCACCTCCGGCGACAGCGCCACGATCTCCCGTATCGACAGCGAGGGCAACGTAGAAGTCGTGGCCAATCTGCCCTCGGTCTTCACCGGGGATGAGGCCATCGGCGGGGCGCGTCTGGCCATGCTGGACGGGGTACTCTACGCCACCAGTGGCCAGGGCATCGGCAGCCCGGACGTGGAGGCCCCGGCCAACATGGGCGCGGTGGTCGCCATCGTGGACGGTGAGGTGGTTCAGGTGGCCAGCACCTGGGACTTCGAGCGAGAGAACAACCCGGACCCAGCCCTGTTCGACTCTCACCCCTACGGCATCACTACCGGACCGGATGGTATGCTCTATGTCACCGATGCCGGGGCCAACGCTCTGTTGCGGATCGACCCGGCCACGGGCGAGGTAGAACTGGTGGCGGTCTTCGAGGCCATCCCCGGCGTCTTCCCCCGCCCGGAACGGGGCGGCGAGATGCTGACCGACCCCGTGCCCACCGCCGTGGTCTTTGACGGCGATGGTAACGCCTATGTGTCGTACCTGTCTGGCGCGCCCTTCATCCCCGGCTCGGCCAAGGTGGTCATGGTCAGCCCAGACGGTGAGGTGAGCGACTATGCCACGGGCCTTACCATGTTGACGGATCTGCGCTGGGGACCGGACGGCAGCCTGTACGGCGTGCAGTTCGGGATGTTCACCGAGGAGGGACCGGTGCCCAATTCGGGCGCGGTACTCCACATCAAGGGCGGCGAGGACTTTGACGTGGCCGTGGAGGGGCTCGCCTTCCCCACCTCCCTGGACTTCAACGCCGGGGGGGATGCCTATGTGACCGTCAACGGCGTGGGGGCCCCCGGCTCCGGCGCAGTGATGATGTTCGCCGGTCTAGCCCCGGCCATGATGGACGACATGCACATGGGCCCGGACTGTTCCGGCCTGCCCAGCCACGAGGATCTGACCGCTGCGCTCAAGGCTGTGGTCAGCGAGGGCGGCAACAGCGGTTTCGGCTTCAACATGTGGGCCTCCACAGTCAACCGGGACGGTGAAGTGTGCGCCATCACCTTCTCCGGCGAGCACCGGGGTGACCAGTTCCCGGGCAGTCGGGCCATCTCCGCGGCCAAGGCCAACACGGCCAACAGCTTCAGCCTGCCAGGCTTTGCCCTTTCGTCGGCCAATCTGTTCAGCGCCACCCAACCCGGTGCCTCCCTCTTCGGTCTGGCGGACGGCAATCCCTTGAATGTGCAGGCAGTCTACGCCGGCCACGGCGAGGAGTTCGGCACGGCCCACGATCCCTTGGTCGGCCAGCGCGTGGGCGGCACCATCAGCTTTGCCGGTGGCCTGGCCCTCTATGATGCGGATGGCGTTCTGGTGGGCGCACTGGGTTTGAGCGGGGACAGCGCCTGCACAGACCACATCATCGCCTGGAAAGTGCGGGATGCGCTGGGGCTGGATAACGTGCCCGCGGGCGTCAGCCCCACCGGGGACGACAACATCGTCTACGGCGGCGGCGCAGGCTGGGATCACCCCGAATGCGACGCGGACGCCACAGAGATCGGCAACGCGCTGCCCACGGACTATCCGATTGGCGAGTGAGTTGTGAAGGGGTGAGGGGGTGAAGGGGTGAGAGGGTGAGCGGGTGAAGGGGTGAATAGAGACGGGGGCGACAACACTAGGTTGTCGCCCCCGTTTTTTTTCACCCGCTCACCCGCTCACCCCCTCACCCCCTCACCCCCTCACCCGCTCACCCCTTCACCCGCTCCGCGGTCATGGGCAAGCGGCGCACCCGCACACCGGTGAGGGCGAACAACGCGTTGGCGATGGCCGGGGCGGTGGGGCCGATGGCCGGTTCGCCCACGCCCCGGGGGATGCCGTCCCCGGCTTCCAGCAGGACCACGTCGATCTGGGGGGCTTCTTTCATGGTGAGGAGGGGGTAGGTGTCAAAGTTGGCGGGCATGATCTGGCCGTCTTTGACCGTGATCTCCTCCAACAGGGCCGAACCGACGCCCCAGATGATGTTGCCCTGGACCTGGGCTTTGGCCCCGTCCGGGTTGATCACCAAGCCGCAATCCATGGCCGCGCTGATGCGGTGTACCCGCACCCGGCCATCCTCGCCCACGGAGACCTCGGCCACTTCGGCCACCACTGTGTCCACGTCTGTGCAGCAGGCAATGCCCCTGGCTCGGCCCTCGGGGACCGGCGTCTCCCACCCGGCCAGGTCGGCGGCGGCTTGGAGGACGGCGGCCATACGTCGGTCGTTGAAGTCGTCGGTCAGGTGGGCCAGGCGGAAGGCCAGAGGATCCTGACCGGCCTCGTGGGCCAGCTCGTCCATGAAGCTCTCCACGGCGAAGGCGTTGGGCATCAACCCCAGCCCCCGCCAGGACGCGGTGGCCACGGGCACCTTGGTCCGCCAAGCCAGGGTGCGCCGATGGGGGATGCCCCCGTAATGGATCGTCGCCCCTCGCCACGCCCCAAAGTCCGCGCCGACGATCTTGGCGGCAATTTCTGGAAAAAACGAAAATAGCACGTCGCCGCTGGCCTGGCGATGTTCGATGGCCGAGATTTTGCCGTCCGCGTCCAGGGCGGCGAAGAGTTGGTTGCGCACGGGCGGGCGGAAGAAACCGTTGCGCATCTCCTCCGAGCGGTCCCAGCCCACATGCACGGGCACGCCGGCGGCCTGGGAGAGGATGGCCGCCTCTCGTCCGGCCTGGGAGAAGCTCTTGCGGCCAAAGCCACCGCCCAGATAGGTGGGGATGACTTCCACTTGCTCAGGTTTGAAGCCGATGCCCTCGGCAATGTCCCCGGCGGTGGAATTTTGGGACTGGGTGGAGGCCCAGACCGTGGCCTTCTCCCCCACCACATTGGCCAGGGCGGCCTGGGTTTCCAGGGAAGCGTGGACCGCTAGGGGGGTGAAGTAGTCTGCGCGCAGACTCACTCCTTGGTCCAACACCTTGGCGGCGTTGCCCTCCTTTTGAACCGTGATACCCCCTTTGTCCGTGATGACCACAAGATCCTCGATCTCCGATTGTTGCCAGAGCTTGCCAAGATCCCAAACCAGATCGAGCTGGTTGACCCCTGTGTGGGCCGCGGCCCGGCTGGTGGCGACGACCCCGGCGAAGTCATCTTTTATGACAACCTTCACCACGCCCTTGACCTGCATGGCCGTGCCTTCGGACGCGCTGACCAGTTTGGCCTCAATCGTGGGCGGACGGGCCACCGCGCCGAAAAGCATCCCCTCCATGCGCATGTCAAAGCCGTAGAGGGCCTGCCCCGTCACCTTGGCCGGGATGTCCACCCGGGGCTTGGGCTGGCCGATGACGGTGAAATCCGCGGCGGCTTTGAGGGCGGGCACCTCCTTGGGCACTTCCCATTCCGGGTTGCGGGCCACAAGCTCGCCATAGGTCAGGCGCTGGGACGGGTCGCCCATCACCTGCACGCCGCCGTCCACAGCTTCCAGGGCAGTGACGGGCAGACCCAAGGCCACCGCAGCCTCGCCCATGAGCATGGTGCGCAACAACGCCCCGGCCTCTCGCAGGGGCTGATAGACCCCGCTGACCGAGCTGCTGCCGGCGGTGCCAAAGCTGTCGCCGGGGCCAATGTGGGTGGTGGCCTGCTGCACATCCAACCGCTCCCAGGGGATGGCCAACTCCTCGGCCCCGATCTGGGCAATGGCCGTGTGGATGCCCTGGCCCATCTCCACCTTGGGCACAAAGAGGCGCACCCGGTTGTCCGGGCTGATCTCGAACCAGGCGGTGGGCTCGTTGCCGATGCCGCTGGGGCTGGCCGCGCCGTCGAGAAAGCGGGCCGCGGTCAACTGGATGGCGGGCAGGCCCAGGACGAAGCCAAGGGCCAGTCCGCCCCCGGCGATGCCTGTGCCGATGAGGAAGCCGCGGCGGGTGGGACGCCAGGAGCGTTTTTTGGTGGATTCGTTGATTGGTTGAACGGTTGATTTTTTGGTGGTCATGCGGGCACCTCCAGGGTGATGGGGGCGCGGGCGGCGAGTTCACCGGCGGCCTGGGTGACGGCGGCTTTGATGCGCACGTAGCAGCCGCAGCGACAGTAGTTTTGGCCCATTGCTTCCACAACCTGCTCCTCGCTGGGGTTGGGGGTGGCGGCCAAGAAGGCAGAGGCGGTCATGATCTGGCCGCTCATGCACCAGCCGCATTGGGGCACCTGGTTGTCGATGAAGGCTTGCTGGACCGGGTGGAGGGTCTCCCCATCAGCCAGCCCCTCGATGGTGCGGATCTGCTTGCCCGCCACCACCTGCACCGGGGTGATGCACGAGCGGACGGCCACGCCATCCACATGCACGGTGCAGGATCCGCAGATCCCCGCGCCGCAGCCAAACTTCGTCCCCGTCATCCCCAGCTCGTCCCGCAGGTACCACAACAGGAGATCCGCCGAATCATCGGCCACCTGAAATGTCTTGTCGTTGATAATCAAATCCATCGGTCCAGTGCCTTTCTCTTGGAATAATTGACCACAAAGAACACAAAGAACACAAAGAAAAAATCTTTGCCTTCCGTTCTTTCTTTGTGTTCTCTGTGCTCTTTGTGGCTAATTTTGTGCAACTTGACCGCACTTTAGCGGCAAATGGCCGGGGAGACAGTAGGAATGCTACCGGTTCTTGGCGAGCTTCTCGGCGCGCAGGCGGACGTATTCCCGATCCAGGGTCTCGGTGATCATGGCCTCGATTTGGCTGGCGAGGAGCGCGGCGTCGTCCGTGGCCTTGGGGTAGAGGGTGGGGAAGGTGATCAGCTTGATGCGGATGGGGCCGGGGTAGCAGGCCGTGCGCCACAGGGAGGTCATCAGCGCCTCCCCCTGGCCGCCCCGCCAGATGATGGTCTCCAGGGGATCGTAGACCACGGCGCAGGGCAGGATGGGGATGTGCTCCTCCATGGCGACCTGAAAGCCCCCCTTGCGGAAGGGGTAGACATGGTCCCCCGGCCCCAGCCGCCCCTCCGGGTAGAGGACGATGGGCGGGCGTTTGTCCATGCGATAGCTGCGGGCCAGGGCCTGGCGCGCCCCATTGCGGGACGCCCGATCCTCCCGCACCACAAAGACCGTGCCGATGGCCTGGGCGATCCAGCCGATCAGAGGCCGTCGGCGCACCTCCATGGCGGCCAAAAACCGGGCGGGCACAAAATAGAGCACGGTGATGATGTCCAAGGCCGAGCAGTGGTTGGGGAAGACAAAACCATGATGACGCACCAACCGCCAGGGGTCCTCCACCTGGATCTTGATGTTGAAGAGGACCACAAAGAGCCGGGCCAACCACATCACCGGCCACGCCGCCAACCGCACCCGGCGGATGCGGATGGGCAGCACCGTAGCGACCAAGATCACCAACATCCCCATGAGGATGGCGAGGGTGATGGCGGCGAGGCGGTAGAAGCCGAGGATGGGGCGGAGAAGGTTGGGCATGGGTGGTGGTCCGTGTTGCGTAGGTGTGGGGGGGTGGAGGTACTACTCCCAACTGGTGGCGAGTTGAACTGACTGCTGCGTGTCTTGCGATTGAGTAGACATGACGACTAGCCATAACCCATTCCCATAGGTCACGTCGATGATGTCGTAGCCTTGAGTCCAACGAGCACGGATGGTGTCAACGGGAAAGACAGGATCTGACCAGAAGATTTGGGTTGTCTCCTGACTGGTCTGGGCCATGACCACAAACCAGAGCCCGTTGCCATAGGCGACTTCGATCAGATCATAGTCCTGTTCCCACATAGCTGTCACGTAATCCGTTGGAAAGCTTTGGCCGGATTTATAGATCTGGGTTTGATTCTCGTTCCCTTGGTCCATGACAATCAGCCACAGGCCATCGCCATAGGCAATCTGGGTGAGATCAAAACCCATAGCCCACTGTTCCGCAATGTAGTCTATAGGAATTTCCGGACTCATCTTATAGGTCTGGTTGCTATTCGTTTCGTTCTTGGACATGATCACCATCCATAGGCCATTCGCAAGGGTATTTGTCGAGCTTTCCAGCCACTCACCTCCGCAATAGGCGGCGTCGGTAATGTCGTACCCCTCTCGCCATCTGTTAGCGATAAAGTCGACAGGCAATGTTGCTCCCCCTTGAAAAACCTGCTTCACATCGTTGGCGCTCTGGGACATCACCAGTGCCCAATATCCACCGCCATAGGCCAGGTCGATCACATCCAGACCCGCCGTCCATTGATCAGTGACAAACTTGGATAATTTGATGGATGGCGTAGGAGATCCAGCAATGACCCCGGTACCACCCTGCGGCATATTCGTGGCCTTGGTGGTTGGTATGGAGGCCGCAGCAGTGCGAGTTGGCGTGCGAGTTGGTGTGCGAGTTGGTGTGCGAGTTGGTGTGCGAGTTGGTGTGCGAGTTGGCGTGCGGGTTTGAGAAGGAACGGGTGTGGTAGCAGGCACAGCGACCGTCGAAGCTTGACCGGAATTGACCAAAGCGACAAAGGTGGAAATGATTCCTTGATCTCCAACAGAACTGCGCCAGAAGATTAAAGCCAAGACCAGCAGCACCACGACCCCCAATCCGGCCCAAGCTGTCCGGGAGCGAGCCGAGGCAGGGATGGCAGGCTTGGCCACGGATGCCTTTGTTGTTGTTTTGGACGCTTGCAAGACCGTCACCACAGGCATATCTGATGTAGGCAAGGCTACAGGCACGGATACAACCCTGGTATCTACATCAAAAATATGCCCGTCGTTGCTACGCATGAAAAGCACCGGCGTGCCCCATTCAAGAGAGTTATTCACCTCCATGCTGATGGCGATGCGGGCCTCCACCACAGCGGCATCAATAGATGCCCCCTCCGCCAAGGTCTCGTAGAAGGTCTCGGCAAACTGCATAGCCGCGGCATCGGTGATCTCATACTGCATAGCCAGCACCGCTGGGATACCTGCCCGCACCAAGGTCGTGGCCGTGCTAGAAAAGATATCCTGTTTGTCGGCCCGTGCGCCTTCACAGCTATTAAAGATGGCCAAACATAAGGAATGGTGGTCTCGTAGAAGTTGCGCCAATTGAGAGGCCGTGATCCCGCGAGGTTTCCCGTTTGGGTCGGATAGAATGAGCATGCCCTCTCGCCGAAGTTCGTCAAAACCGCCATGCCCCACGAAATGGAAGATATGCCAGCTTTCTTGGCGCATGGCTTTGCGCAAATCCTGCCAAGTTTCGCCCTCCAGCCACTTCAGTTCCACCAAACCACGGGAAATCAGATCCGCCAATCCTTGTTCCATACGTTGTCGTTCAACGGCAACGTTGAGAGGTTCCATACCTTCTGGGCTGGCCGTCATAGCCAAGATTCGCAATGGAAGCTGCACCTTGAGGGGAGCGACGGGGTGAGGCAAGGCCACATAACGAACAAGGGGGGAATTAGACGAAAGGCTCACGTACTCGGCCCGCCGCGGATCATAGAGGAATTCCCAGGGGAGGACAGCCAAATTCGGATCCTGGATGCGTAGCTTAATACGCAAACCAGATCCTTGGTGGATCGCTTCCTGGTGACTTTCGTAGTAGAGATTACCTACCTGTCCCACAAAGAGCGCCTTAAACAACTCCGCACCAAAGTCCTGTACTTCCTTCTCCTGATCGGTCAGCATCCGTCGCCGTGTCCCACCGGAGCGCAGAAGGGCATTTTGCAGGGTGAGCAGCCAGTTCTTCGTTTGCAACTCGCTAAACGGCCACATCAACTCAGCCTTGGCCTCCCCCGCGGGGGAACGCAGCACGGCCACCGGGTAGGTAACGCCGTCGCCGGGGCCGATCTCGATTTCGAAGTCCAGGTATGGGGTGGGTGCGGGCATGGATCGTGTTCCGTGTTCCGTGGATGGGTTTGTGGGGGAAATTGTATCATAGGTGGCGGGAGATTTGCATCTTATGGTTGTTTTTGCGGGGGCGGTACGATCGATTGCGATTTATTGTCATATTCCACTCCCTTGAAATTTTATGCTATACTACACAAACTTTGTCCAAAGGGTACGCAACCGACCAGTGAGTGAGGCATCATGGCAGGCAAGAAAAAACGCGCACGCAACCGATCCAAGCAGGGCAGACCCAACGCCCCGGTCCCGGTGCGGGGCTTTGATACGGCCATTGAGCGCGCCCAGAAAGCGCTGGAACAAAACCGCGCCCAGGACGCCCTGCGTCTGGCCGAAACCGGCTTGACCTTTATCAACCCTGCCCGCAATCCCCAGGCCGCAGATGTGATCAACCGGCTGCTGGCCGAGGCCCATTTCCGCCTGGGGGTGGAAGCGGTCAATCCCCAGGAACAAGAGCGCCATCTGGCCGCGGCCCTGAAGTTGGACCCCAAAGATACCCGCATCCACTTCCATCGAGCCATCACCCACTTCCGCCAAGGCCGCCCGGCAGAAGCGGACGCGGCCTTGGCCAAGGCCGGCGACCATCCTGGCGTGGCCTACGTGCGCAGTTTGGCTCAACTTGCCAGCGGCAAGCCCTGGACCGAGAGCGGGCTGGCCGCGGAGGAGGTCAACACCCTGCGTCTGCTCCAAGCCTTCCATCAAGATCAACCCGTCGCCACCCTTCACAATCTAACGCGGCAGCCCCTGCTCTCCTCAAGCGAACCGTGGCGGGCGCTGATCGCCCTGCGTGCCGACATCAGCGCGGGATCGTCCGAATATCTAAACGATCTGGCCAGCCAACTTCCCACGCCTCGATCTCAAGGCGTTTTCCATTATTACGCTGGACTGGTCAACATAAATCAGGATCGCAAGCCAGAGGCCCGCAAATCTTGGCTGATCAGTGCCACCAAGGGCTGGCATCCGACCTGGTTTGAAGACAACAACATGTATTTGTCCCGAGAGGGGATTATCGCCCTGGCCCAGGAGGAAAACTGGCAAGAGATCGTCACCCAGGTAGACTTGCTGCCCAACCCTGATGTCCTCACCAACGACCGCATCTTGGCCGAGACCGTAGGCACGGCCTATTTTACCTTGGGCTACGAGGCGGCCCAGGCGGGCAACTGGCAAAAGGCCGCCGAACTGCTGCGCAAGGCCAGCAAATTCACAGGCGGGCGCACCCTGGCCCAAAATCTGGCCCTGTGCGAGGAGGCGCTGGAAAATTGGGATGCGGCTGGAGACGCCTGGCGGGAGATGGCCCGACGCCGTCCTCGCTCGGAAAAGCACCCGGACTATATGACCGATGCCCAGGTGGCGGCTCTGTGGGCCCACGCCGCCGAATGTTATGGGCGTAGTCGATACCCCACCGAAGAGGTGGTCAACTGTCTGCGCACCGCGGTCAAATATGCCGGGGACGATGTGGACATGCGCGTCAAGTTGGCCGATGCCCTGATAGAGGCCGACCGCAAGGATGCGGCCGAGAACGAGCTGGTCCGCATCCTGGAGATCGACGCCCAACACATCCCCAGTCTGCTCAGTCTGGCCCATCTGCGCGCCGACCAATGGGGAAAAGATCCCATCACCCCCTTCAGACAGGTGTTGGCCCTGGATCCGACCCATCAAGAGGCCCGGGATGGTCTGGCCGAAACCTATCTGCGCCAGGCCGAATACATAGATCGAACTGAAAGCATCCTGAGCCGCCTGCCAAACAAATTGATCAAGAAGAGCAACCCGATGATCAAGCATCTGCAAGGGGCGTTGGAAGCTGTGCCCAACCACCCCGCACTGCTGATGGAACTGGGCACCCAATATCGAGCCATTGGTGCCAAGAAAGAGGCCAAGAGTACCCTGTTGGCGGCCTATGCGGCGGATCCAGACAGCGCCCGCGTGGCGGGTTTCGTCATGCACGACCTGCTGCACATGGACGAGGATGGGGCCGCAGAGCAGGTGATGGCGGACTTCCGCGACCAGTCCAATCTGTTGATTCCCTTTTGGGTGGCTCAGGGCGAAAAAGTCCTGGCCTGCAAATTGGGCAACGAGTGGGCCATACGCTTCTTTGACGAAGCCCTGCACCTGGCGGAAAAGGGGCGAGGCACCGACACCCGGGCCTTGGCTCTCCTCCAGATCGTCGATGCCACCCTCGACAAACAGGCGGACGACCTGACCGACCACTATCTGACCCTTGTGCGGACGGAAATGCCCCGCAGCGGCATCCTTGAATTCGCCGAAGCCCGCGCTCTTTTTGACAAAACCCGGGACAAAACAAAGGCCCAGCGTCTCTTACGCCGAGCCGTCCAGTTGGCGACCAAGGCCGGGGACCAAGCGGTGATCGATCAGATCGAACACGCCCAGAATTTTGTCTCCGGGCGGATGAATCCGTTCGCGGATATTCTGGGGGATCTGGGGAAGCTTGACGACGATCTTATTGAGAGATTATTAGGCGATTTTGAGGATCTATTCGATGACTCTGACCTCTACTAACCCGACCGTGGACCCCTATGTGGTCCTTCAAATCGACCGCCGGGCGGACGAAAGCGCCATCAAAAAAGCCTATTTTCGCCTTGTGCGCCAATATCCGCCGGAGCAGGAGCCGGAAAAATTCCAGGAGATCCGGGTGGCCTACGAACTGCTGCGCTCGGCGGAGAGCCGGGCCAAGGTGGATCTCTTTCTGCTGCAACCGCCGCCCGCCCTGCCTAACCGCCGCCGCCCCACCTATGATCTGACGGTCCATGTGGAAGATCTGGACCAGTTGGCCCTGGAATTGGGCTTGGCCCGCCACGCGCCTGACCGTGATTTTCGTGTGCCTCCCCTGCCAACCCAGGAGTAATCCATGTTTGAAAGAGTGAATCATCAAGGCATAGGCGATGTGTCCGACGAATCAGTCGCCTGGGAAGACCAAATCATCCCCTTTGCCGATGACGACGAAGACGAAAATGACGGCCTGCTGGTCGAGGATGCCCAAAGCCAGGCCCATCTGCGCCAATTGGTAGCCCAGAACGAGTTTTTGCAGACACAGTTGGCCCAACTTGTGGACGAAACCCAGTTGTCCGCCGCCCAGGTGGCCGCCCTGACCCGTCATTTCACGGGCAGCGCGGCCGAAGCCGCCCGGCGCGAGCATGAAATCGATCTGGTCAGCCGTCTGGAAACCCTCCAAGAGCAGTTGGACGAGCTGACCAAAAGCGTGACCAAGCTGGGCCGCACCCAGTTCAAGGCCAACACCCTGACCGAGAGCCGAGAGCAGCAGGTGGGCCACTCCCTCACCGCCTTGCAAGAGATCGCCACCCGCCGGGATGAGGTCAACGAGACCCGGCAGGTGGCCCAACAGCGGCGTTTGGCCCAATTGCGTAAGGAAGCCCGGGGCGATCTGGCCGCGGATCTGCTCCCCAGCCTGGACGGGCTGGACATGGCCCTGGCCCACGGTCAACAGATGCTGGCCGAGCAACGCCGCCGGGAAGAGGCCGCCCGCAAGGAGGCCATGCATCGCCCGCCGCCCGCCCCCAGCGTGTGGGACAAAGTGCGCCGGGTCTTCATCGAATCGGAGCCGGAGCCAGCCCCGGTCACCCCGCCGCCGGCCGCCGGGGAGATGTCCGACGCCCTCAGCGCCTGGTTGCAAGGGCTGAATCTGGTCCAGACCCGCTTTGTGACCCTGCTGGGCAAAGAGTCGGTCCAATCCATCGATGCCCTGCACAAGCCCTTTGACCCCCGTCTGCATGTGGCCGTGGGCGCACAGGATCACCCGGATCTGCCCGCCAACACCGTGGTCACCGTCCTGCGCAAAGGCTACACCCAGGGCGACCGGGTGTTGCGCTACGCCGAAGTGATGGTCTCCCGATCTGCGGCCAGGGACGACGCACAAGATTAACTCTCTAACTCTCGCTCCCACGCTCCGCGTGGGAGCGGCTGTCCGGCGCTCTGCGCCGAGGGACGCAGAGCGTCCGTTTGCGTTCCCACGCAGAGCGTGGGAACGAGATCAGGGCGACCGGGTGCTGCGCTACGCCGAAGTGATGGTCTCCCGATCTGCGGCCAGGGACGACGCACAAGATTAACTCTCTAACTCTCGTTCCCACGCTCCGCGTGGGAGCGGCTATCCGGCGCTCTGCGCCGAGGGACGCAGAGCGTCCGTTTGCATTCCCACGCGGAGCGTGGGAACGAGATCAGGGCGACCGGGTGCTGCGCTACGCCGAAGTGATGGTCTCCCGATCCCCGGCCAGGGACGACGCACAAGATTAACTCTCTAACTCTCGCTCCCACGCTCCGCGTGGGAGCGGCTATCCGGCGCTCTGCGCCGAGGGACGCAGAGCGTCCGTTTGCGTTCCCACGCAGAGCGTGGGAACGAGGCCGATGAGGCCGAAATTCTACCCTTTCCATTCATCAAAAATAGGACATCAGAAACATTATGGGCACAAAAGTTTTAGGCATTGACCTGGGTACCACCAATTCCGTGGTGGCGATTATCGAAGACGGCCAGCCCCGCATCATCCCCGTGGATGGCGAGCGGTTGCTGCCGTCCGTGGTGGGTGTAGGCCCCGACGGCAAGATCCTGGTCGGTCGCCACGCCTACAACCAGTGGGGCGCGGCCCCGGAGCGTACCGTGCGCTCGGTCAAGCGGCTGATGGGCAGCGGTCAGTCCGTGGAGATGGGGGAGCGCAGCTTCACCCCCCAGGAGATCTCCGCCATGATCCTGGATCGTCTGCGCCAGGCCGCCCAGACCCACTTGGGCGAAGATGTGCGCCGGGTGGTGATCACCGTGCCCGCCTATTTCAACGAACCCCAACGCCAGGCCACCATTGAGGCCGGTGAAATCGCCGGTCTTCAGGTGGAACGCATCCTCAACGAGCCGACCGCGGCGGCCCTGGCCTATGGCTATGGGCAGGACAACGGTGGACAGCCCCTGAAGGTGTTGGTCTACGACCTGGGCGGCGGCACCTTCGATGTCTCCATCATCGAGCTGGATGGGGAGATCGTGGATGTGATCGCCACGGCCGGCAACAACCACCTGGGCGGTGACGACTTCGACCTGCGTCTGGCGGATCTGCTGGCCGATGAGTTCGAGAAGGAACACAAGATCGACCTGCGCCAAGACCATCAAGCCTGGGCGCGCCTGCAACGGGCTGCCGAAGAGGCCAAGATCGAGCTGTCGGCCACCCCCTATGCCACGGTCAACCTGGAATATATCGCCTCGGATAAAAAACAGCGCCCTCTGCACATCCAGCGGGAGATCGAACGCCAGGAATTTGAGGATCTGATCGCCGACCTGCTGGACGGCACCCTGGATGCCATTGACCAGACCCTGGCCGACGCCAACATGCAGGCCGAAGAGCTGGACCGGGTGCTGTTGGTGGGTGGCTCCACCCGCATCCCCGCGGTGTGGGCGCTGATTGTGGCGCATTTGGGCCAGGAACCCCACGGGGAGATCGACCCGGACGCGGCCGTGGCCCTGGGCGCGGCAGTCCAGGCCGGCATCATCAGCGGCGAAGAGATCGACGCCATCCTGGTGGATGTCACCCCCTTCTCCCTGGGTCTGGAAACCGCCACCTTTGAACGGTCTGGCCGCATCCGGGATGACCATTTTGTGCCCCTGATCCGGCGCAACTCGGCCGTGCCCGTGCAAAAGAGCGAAGTTTTCACCACCATGTTCCCCGGCCAGGACGCCATTCATGTCAAGGTCTATCAGGGCGAACACATCGTCGCCTCCAAAAACGTACTTTTGGGCGACTTCATGTTTGACGATCTCAAGCCCAACCGCCCGGACATGCTGACAAACCTGACGGTCAACTTTCAACTGGACATCAACGGCATCCTCAACGTGACCGTCATGGATCGGGTCGGGCGCAAACAGATGACCCAAGAGATGAAGGCCAGCCGCCAGCGCCTCAGCCCGGAAGAGATTGCCAAGAGCCAGGCCAAACTTTCCGAAGCCTACGCCGGTACAGACAACGTTGAGGTTGAAGTGGCCGGCGACCCCGGCGTCCACGCCCTGCTGGAACGGGCCAGCCGGGTTCTGGCCGGGGCTGATGTGGACCCAGATCTGGCCGCCGAGATCACCGATGTGGTGGCGGACATCCAGACGGCTGTCCAGGCCGGGGATGACGAAACGGTCGAAGGTTATTGCGATGAACTGATCGACCTGCTCTTCGAGGCCGAGGAATAGGGCCGAATTCGCACATTTTTGCCCCTTGACAAAGCCAAAAAACTGTGGGATACTCCATCCACGTTGGACGAAGCACACAAATGAGGGTCGATTTCCCGACTTCCCCTCCATACGTCCGGCCTCCTGAACCGCCATCCCATTCATAAGGAGGTGATGCCCATGGACAGTTGTAACTGTAGTAACCGTTCGGCAGCATCACCTCTGAGTTTCTCAGAATAGATGCTGCCGAACAAAAATGAGGAACCCTCGCCACCGTGGCGGGGGTTTCTCGCGTCTGGGCTGAAGGCGTGATCCACGAATCTTCACGAATCGACACGAATCTTTTCTTTTTTGATTCGTGAAGATTCGTGAAGATTCGTGTCGATTCGTGGATCTTTAGATTGGAGCGGCATGGCTCGGCGTGATATGATGGACCCCGACCTTTTTCGCACATACTCACCCACCACAGGAAGACCATGTACGCACCTGATTCGACCGCCCGACCGATAATAGATGCCCCGCCCCGCCCCCAGACCATGCGGGGCCGCACGTTGAACGCCCACAGCTTGCGGGGCTTTCGCAGGCTCTTCATCACCCTGCCCACGCCGGACGCCGCCACCCTTTCCGGCCACTTCCGGGCAGAGTTTGTGGGACCGGACTGGCTGCGCAAGATCGCCCCGGCGGCCCTGGCCCTGGGCGGCCTGGGCGGATGGTGGGGCAAAACCTTCGCCACCGATGGACGAGGCATCAATCTGGTGCGCCGGGAAAGGCACATTGCCCCGATCATGCCCGTGTATCTGGGGCTGGCCGACTCGATGATTGACCGGCGGCCCTGTCTGGCCGTCACCTATCCGGCGGGCAGCCCCTTCCCCTGGCCCCGGGTGGTGGACGAACTGCGCTTTTTGGACAACGACACCCTGCTCGGCCTGACCCTCCTCAACCTGAGGGGGTTGCGCCGGGTGGCTTTTCCGTTTTTGTTGCATCACACACCCAATCTCCCAATCGCCTAATCGCCCAATCTCTTCTCCGAGATTAGACGATTAGGCGATTGGGAGATTTATCTACACGAAACGAGCCTAAATGAGCACCAAAATTATCTATTCCATGATGGGGGTGGGCAAGATCTACCCCCCGAACAACAAGGTTTTGCGAGACATCAGCCTCAGCTATTATCACGGGGCCAAGATCGGCGTGCTGGGGCTGAACGGCTCTGGCAAGAGCACCCTGCTGCGCATTTTGGCCGGGGTGGAGACGGAATTTGTGGGCGAAACCCTGCTCAGTCCCGGCTATACCGTGGGCTATTTGGAGCAGGAGCCGAGATTGGACGAGTCCAAGACCGTGCGCCAGATCGTCGAGGAGGGTGCCCAGGAGACCGTGGACGCCCTGGCCGAGTTTGACGAGATCAACATGCGCTTTGGCGAGGATCTGAGCGACGAGGAGATGAACGACCTGATCCAGCGCCAGGGCGAGGTGCAGGAGAGCCTGGACCGCCTGGACGCCTGGGATCTGGACAGCCGTCTGGAACTGGCTATGGACGCCCTGCGCTGCCCCCCCAGCGACGCCAAGATCGCCATCCTCTCCGGCGGCGAGCGGCGGCGGGTGGCCATGTGCCGTCTGCTGCTGCAAAAGCCGGACATCCTGCTCCTGGACGAGCCGACCAACCATTTGGACGCCGAATCCGTGGCCTGGCTTGAGGGCCACCTGCGGGACTATGTGGGCACGGTGATCGCCGTCACCCATGATCGCTATTTCCTGGACAACGTGGCCGGCTGGAT
>JAGNDO010000006.1:60916-117450 GCA_018003515.1 Caldilineaceae bacterium | reverse complement strand
GCGGGCCAGGAGTCGGCGGCGGCCCCTTCGCCCGTGGCTTGACGGTCGGCCAGGGCCAGGAGGGCCACATCCACGGCGGCATCGGGATCCGCACCCGTGCCCACGTCCCGCACAAAGCGGAAGAGGGAACGGCGGCTGATGCGCCCGGCCGGGAAGGCGCTGAGCAGGGAATGGGGCCGCATGTGGGCCTGGACCACAGCCCCGGCCAGGGTGATCTCCCGGCGGCTGAGGCGCAGGGTGTCCATGCGGTTGCGGGCCATCTCGGCGCTGAGATCCTCGTGGTTGAAGAAACGATAACGCAGGTTGCCGTCTGGGTCAATCTCCTCGGTGCGCGTGGCGGGTTTGCCCACATCGTGGAAGAGGGCGGACCAGACCAGCAGCTCGCCCCGGCTGTGCTCGACGCTCAATTCCTGGTCGAAATAGGCGTGCAGCCGCTGCCGCCAGGGGGCGAGCATGGCGGCCAGCGTCGGCTCGATTTCGTGATCCCCGGTGGGATCGGCCAGCCAGCGGCGCAAGGCCGCAGCGTAGGTGATCACTTCCAGGGAGTGAAAATAGACATCCAAATGATGGGGCGCGGACTGGGTCACCCCCATGCAGGACGCCAGTTCGGGCAGGGTGAGACGCAACAGCCCCAGATCGTCCAGCAGGGTCAACGCCTGGGCGGGGTGAGGGCCGGCCAGCATCTTCCACAGTTCATCCCGCACCCGCTCGATGCTGGGATCGGCCAGGGTGGGGGCCAGGGCGCGGATCTGGGTCTGCAAGGCCGGGGTCATGGTCAGGTTGAAGCGCACGGCCATACGCACGGCCCGCAGCAGACGCATGGGGTCGTCGATCAAGCTGCGTTCGCTGACCGGGCGCAGGGTGGCCGAAGCCAGGTCGGCTTGGCCGTTGTGGGGGTCAACCAAGTGGGCGGTCAAAGTCGCATCCCCGGCCCCGTCCAAAACCAGGGCCATTGCATTGACCGTAAAATCCCGCGCCGCCAGATCCCCGGCCAGGGAGCCGCCCCGCCAGTGGGCCACGTCGCAGATCAGGGGGGCGTCGTTTTGCCATGCGCCGGGGGGCAGGACCAGCCGGGCCACATCCCGCTCCGCGTCCAGGGGATAGTAGGCCCAGCCCATCTCGTCCGCCACCCGGCGGGCCAGGGCCAGGGCCGGTTCCCCGGTGACCAGGTCCAGATCCTTGAGGGGCTGGGCTGGGTCCAGCAGAAAATCCCGCACGGCCCCGCCGACGACGAAGAGGGGGGAGCGGGTGGCGCGGCGAAAGGCGGTCACCAGCGCGGTCAGCGCGGGGTGGGTGGGGGACCAGTTGAGGGGGGTGGAGGGTTCGGCATTGATCATAGGGGGCATTATACCAAAGGCGGGGGGTTTTGGGCAGAAAAGGAATGGAACGCGGAGGACGCTGATTGGACGGATTTGCGCGGTTTTTTTTGATGGGGTTTGATTGTTCGATTTGGGGGTGGGAGCGGTGGCGCTGGATAGGAGGGGGCAATCCCGGAAAGGGCCGGTTCGTGTTTTGTTCAGGCAGATTTGTTGGCCCATTCCGGGATTGGTGGGCGGATCTGGCGTTCCGCCACCTTTCCGGGAATGGGCCAACACTTTTCACTCGACCCAAGATCGCCCGGCCCTTTCCCGGAATGCCCCTTTGCGTCCAACGCCACCGCCCTTGTAAAAAATGCAGGTTTGGCCTACTATGGAGATGTCCACATTCTTTAGTTCTTCACCCAACCCCGGAGACCCAATATGGACCTCAACACCTGGAAAGAAGCCGTCGCCCGCCGATTGACCGATTCTGCCCGCTTTCTGAAAAAGATGACCCCTGACAGCCTGTATGGAATGCTGGCAGCATCGTCATTATTACCCGTGATCGCTGCCGCCAACGGTGGGGATTTTGCTGCGGTGGCTGCTCTCACTGGCGTGGTGGGCGGGATCGGTGGCAACCTGATCGCTAATCAGATCCAGGCATGGAAAGACACATCTGAAAACGCATTGGCCGCAGAACTAGGTGAGTTGGCCACGACCGATCCCCGTTGGCGGGACGCCCTCGATGCTGTGCTCGTCAAGCTGGAGACACCCAGAATCATGCAAACCCTCCTGGCCGAGGCCGATAAAGACTGGTTTGCCCGCACCCTACGCCAGGAACTGGTCAACCTTGGCAACGAAGCCCGTTATGAAGCCCTGCTGGAGGGAAGCGGTGCCATCGCCCAGGGCGAAACCGCCACCGCAGCCGGGGCCGACGGCATTGCCGTCGGCGGGCAGATCGGTGGCGACCAGATTGTCCAGATCGTCAAGGTATACATGACCGCCCCTGGCCAGCCCACGGCAGACGCCGACACCTTTGCCCAAGCCCTGGACCGCTATCTGGCGTGGGTGGCCAAACGCTACGGCCAGTTAGATCTGCGGGGCATTGACCGCCGCGAGCGCCAGGTGTTGAGCCTGACCCTGGATGATGTCTATGTCTCTTTGATGGCCACGGTGACCGAAGAACGCAAACCCTCACAGCGCAAAGGCGGCCAACGCCGCCAACCCGAGATCGAGCGCATGGAGACCACAGAGCTACAGACGGTGGACATGCGCCAACTCTTGGCAATGGGTTCCCGCCTGGAAATCATCGGCAGCCCTGGATCCGGCAAGAGTTGGCTCATAGCGGCGCTGCAGACGGTGGACATGCGCCAACTCTTGGCAATGAGTCCCCGTCTGGCTATCATCGGCGGTCCGGGGTCCGGCAAGACCACCTATCTCTACATCATCGCCGCCGGCCTGGCCCATGCCCTCCGCAGCGGGGATCGTAGCGCAGTTGATCGACATCTGGGGTTGATCGGCGATCTCCCTCTCCCCATCTTTGTCTCCCTCAGCGACTACAATCGTTATCGCCGCCAATGCGAAGAGTCGGACGATCCCCATAAGAGCACCCTTACCGCCTTCATTACCCATAACCTGATCCGCCAAGAGGCCGCCCTGGGTCTGCCTTTAGATTTCTTTCAACGTCTGTTGGTCCGGGGCCACTCCTGTATTGTGCTGTTGGATGGTTTGGACGAAGTCGCCGACGAGCGCGAGCGCTCCCTGGTGCGTCGGGCGGTTGAAAATCTGGCCGCCAATCAGGGAATTGGCCACCTGGTCGTGACCAGCCGTAGCCGCGCCCACCAGGGCCGTGCAGTCCTTTCTGAGGAGTTCCGCCTGGCCAAGGTGCAGCCCATGACCCTGGAGCAGGCCCAGGCCCTGGCCGCTCGCTGGTGCGCCGCTGCCTACAATGAACTGGACATAACAAAGGAAAGTCTGCGACTGCAACAGGCCATCGCCGGGCTGGAAGCCATGCGTCGGGCCCGCCAAGAACCGGGTCTGGTCGATTCCCCCCTCATGGTGACCATCGTGGCCATTGTTCACTACAACCAGCGCCGTCTGCCCGACGAACGGGCAGAACTCTATGACAAGTGCATTGAGGTACTTCTGGCCGAACAGCACCATCCCGAAACCCCGGCCATGTTTGACCTGGCCGATTGGGGCGGCAATCTGCGCGATAAACGCAACCTGCTGGCCTATCTGGCCTTCCGTATGATGAGCGCAGGCGCCAAGGTGGGCAGAGTGGCCGAAGAGGGGCAAATAGAGGAGTGGCTGCGCCCCCGTCTGGTCAAACGCTGGGGCGAGGCCGAGGCCGCCATCCGATTGGCTGCTTTCGTGCGAGCCATGCGGGAGCGGGGCAGTATTTTGGATGAGCGAGGGGGTGTCTATCAGTTCATACACCTCACCTTCCAAGAATTTCTCTGCGCCACCTATCTGGCCGACAGCGTGCGTGTGATCGACGAGGTGGTCGAGATTCTATTCCAAGAGGGACGGGTGGCCGATTCCTGGTGGCGAGAAACCGTACTCCTCACCGCCGGTTACCTGCACCTGCGCAGCACCGACGCCCCCCTGGCCTTCTTGCAGGCCTTGCTGGACTATTCTGTCCAGGATTCGGCCCTGGCCTTGGCGGTGGCGGAAGTGGCCGCCACCGCCCTGCTTGAACTGGACAGTCAAGATCCCGTGATCAAGGGCAAAATCATTGATCGATTGATTGGGTCGCTCACTGTCAATCAGTTGCGGGTAGAGGCCAAACTGCGCGCTGCCGCCGGCGTCGCTCTGGGCAAGCTCGGCGACCCTCGCCCCGGAGTGGGCCTGAAAGACGGACTCCCCGACATCGCCTGGTTGCCCGTGGAACCAGGACCGTTCATTATGGGCAGCGAAAAACACAATTTTGAAAAGCCCCAATTCACCTGCCATCTGATCGCCCAGCCCTACGGCATCAGCCGTTACCCCATCACTGTGGTCCAATACGCCGTCTTTGCTCAGGCCAAGGGATACGAACAGCGCAAGTATTGGAACGAGGCTGGATGGTCCTGGCGGATTAAGAACAATATCACTGGCCCGGAAATATACGATGGTGTATTCCAGACCTCCAACCATCCGCAAGTGGGGGTGAGTTGGTTTGAGGCAGTGGCCTTCTGCAACTGGTTAAGTGAACAGTTGGATCAGAAAGTGTGTTTGCCCACCGAGGCAGAGTGGGAGCGGGCGGCCCGACATACCGACGGGCGAGAGTATCCCTGGGGCAACAAGTGGGACCAGGAACGATGCAACAACACCGATCTACACATCGGCTTCAGGACAGCGGTAGGCATTTTCCCTACTGGAGACGCCCAGTGCGGTGCAGCGGACATGAGTGGCAATGTTTGGGAATGGTGCAGTACCAAGTGGCGAGACAATTATCAAGGATACGAAGAAAAGGTAGATAACACTTTGGACGGGGATGGCCTTCGGATATTGCGTGGGGGTTCGTTTGCCATCACTATCGGTGGCGTACGCTGTGCTGACCGGCTCGGTGACAATCCAGACCTCCGAGACTGGGTCAGTGGGTTTCGAGTGGTGTCCTCCAGTTCTACAAGCCCAGATCGTTGCCTAACCAGTCAAAACGGCACCTAATCAACGCCACGCATCTACGAAATCGGGCGGCACATCACGAGTTGAGGAGTTCATCCCCCCTCACCCCACCGTCTGCACCATAGAAACCAACTCCACATTCACCCGGGGCGGTAGGGACGCCATCAGCAGCACTACCTCGGCGACGTCCTCCGGTTGCAGGAGATGCTGGCGTTCTGTGGGGGAGGGCGGACGCGAACGGCGGTCCACGATGGGCGTGTTGACCGTGCCGGGACAGAGCATACAGGCGCGCACGCCGTGGGCGTTGGCCTCTTCGTTGGTGATCTGGGTCAAGGCGTCCATGCCCTGCTTGGACGCACTGTAGGCCACGCCCCCAAGCAGGCCGGGGTGCAGGGTGCTCCGAGAGGCCAGGTTGATGATGGTGCCCCCGCCCCGCTCAATCATCTCCGGCAAAATGGCCTTGGTGAAGAGGAAGGCGCTGGTCAGGTTGACCTCCATGAGCTGCCGCCACTGCTGGCTGGACGTGTCCCGGATGGTGCGCTCGGTGACGTTCATGCCGGCGTTGTTGACCAGGACATGGATCGGTCCCAGCGCCCGGTGCGCCTCGTCCACCGCGGCCAGGATTTGGGCCTCGTCGCCCACATCCGCCACGCAGACCACGGCCCGGCCACCCGCCTCCTGCACCAAGCGGGCCACCTCCTCCAGCGCCCCACGGCTTCGGGCCACCAGCGCCACATCCGCCCCGGCCTGGGCACAGGACAGGGCGACGGCCCTGCCGATCCCACTGCTGGCCCCAGTCACCAGCACGGTCTTTCCCGTGAGTCTGTCCATTGTCGATCTCCTGGTTTGGAAATAACTGCTTCACCCCTTCACCCTACTTCACCGCCAACCCCACCTGCGGACTGCCCAAAAAGATCGCTCCGGCCTCACCCGAAAAACGAAACAACTTGTGTTATAATAGCCTTGATGATCAACAACCCCGAAGAAAAAGCCCACTGATTGTCATAGGTCTGAAACAGGGAGAAAAACTATGCAATACGTTGACGTAGCAGAGAAAATCCAGACGTTGCCCGAACCGCTTCTCCGTGAAGTAGGCAATTTTGTTGATTTCCTGCTGGCACGCAATGCCCAGCAAACCCAGGCCATACTCGATGAGCTTCCCGCTGACCTCCTGGCTCGTCTCGCCGTCGCCGGCGGGAGCTTTGATTGGCTGGACGATCCCGCAGAAGACATTTACAGTGATGCGGATGGGGAACCTGTATGAACCAGCAATTTCAGCGCGGGGATATTATTTTCATCCACTTTCCGTTTACCGACTTGAGTGGCGGCAAACGGCGGCCAGCCGTTGTTCTAGCAGAATACTCACCCGATGTCGCTGTGGCCTTCATTTCATCTGTCATGCCAGCCGCGCTTGCGCCCTCCGATGTTTTGCTACAGCCAACCGCGTCAACGGGTCTGAAAAAAGTGTCAGTCCTCCGCTCCCACAAGATAGCCACATTGGAACAGGGATTGGTTACCCTCAGCCCTACCGGCGGACCCGCCAAAAAGATCAGCCTATCATCAGCCGGTCACGGGGTGCGGTGGCAGGCTGATTCGACGTCTCAAGACTGACTGGGGGCGCTTTGCCCTGGACGTATCCACTTGGTGTGGGGCCGGGCGCGGTTTCCAAACTTGGGCCGGCCTCAACCAACGCCCGCAGATGTTGGACAAAGCGGGCCGCCGGCGCGCCGTCCACGATGTCGTGGTCAAAGCTGACGGTCACGCTTAGGGTCTCTCGGATCTCCACACGGCCCTCCACCACGCCTGGTTTGCGGCTGATCCCGCCCAGGGTGAGTTGCAGGGTGTGGTTGGGGACCGGGATGCCCCACCCGCCGCCCTCGCCAGACATGCCCAGGGCGGAGACGATCACCGTGCCGTAATAGGCCTTGATCAGGTGGGGATGGGCAAACAGATAGCGCAGAAACAACCGCCGCACAAAGCCGGGCAGCCTGACAAAGCTGTCGATAAACCGGGACTCTTGGCTGCTGTCATGCTGGGCCTGAAACGCCCGTATCTCGGCGTGGAGGGTCCATAGATCCTTGTGGTTCACCCCGCGTAAGATATGGGGGCGGATGGTCTTGCGGCCCTCGACTTCCACCTCGAACAGCATGTTCACATCCACGTCGTCGAAGATGATCACCTGATTGCGCCAGTTTCGATAGGCGTGAAGCTGCCGGTCCGCGTCCAGGGCCTGGCCCAGACAGGCCAGGAAAAAGGCGGAGAAGGAGAGACGCTCGCCCGTCTCTTCCCTGTGCCGATGGATGGCGGCCCGGGCCTGGGTGACATCGAACTCCACCAGACCGTGTACCGTATGCTTGCGCAGCCCCATGCGTCCGCCATCGGCCATCAACCGGCGGATGCGGGGCCAAGGCTGGATCGTGAAGCCATCCTGTGCTGTTTTCATCGGTTTCCTCCGTTTTCCGAGCCGGGTGTGCCCAAAAAATCACGGATCACCTGGACCGCATTGCCCACACCGTTCTCAGTGCGGATGGCGTCACCGCAGGCTGCGGCTCGCCGACGCATGGCCGAGTCCGTCACCGCGGTATGGATGGCGGCGGCCAAGCCTTGGGCGGTCAGCTTTTTGATGGGAATGGGGACCGGTCCCAGGCCCAGAGCGTTGAGCCGGGCACCCCAAAAGGGCTGGTCCATCACAAAGGGGACGACCACTGTGGGCACACCGGCCCGCACCCCTTCCGCAGTCGTCCCCGCGCCGCCGTGGTGGACCACAGCGGCCATGCGGGGAAAGAGCCAGCTATGGGGTGCGCTCTCCACCACGCACACATGGGCCGGCACATCGTGGACGCGCAAACCGCCCCACCCGGTCAGCAAGACGCCCCGCTGGCCGCACTGGGCCAGGGCCTCCGCCACCAGCCGGGCCAATTCCTCCGGGTTCTGGCCGGCCATGCTGCCGAAGCCAATGTAGATCGGCGCATCCCCCGCGGCCAGAAACGCAGCCAACTCGGGCGGTGGCTGCCAGTCGGCCAGATCGTCGAGGAAAAGATAGCCGGTGATGTGGACACTCTCCGGCCAGTCCGGCGGATGGGGGATGATCTGAGGGCTGTATGCGCTGATCATGGGGGTGGATCGGAATGTGCGGTAGGCGCGGATCGCGCCCAGCTTGGGCAATCCCAGATTGCGCCGGAAGTCGTTGACAAAGGGGCGATACCAGAGCCAGATCACCCCCAGCATGGCCAGACCCGACAGGTAGTTATGCAGTCCGCCCCACCCTTTTTGAAGCGGCCACGAGGGCGCGGGGAAGGCACGGCTGGGCAGCAGGGGCGTGGGTTCGACGTGGAGAATCGGCATGTCCAGGGCCTCGGCGACGGCGTGGCCAAAGACGCTGAAGACGCCCAGGCAGATCAGGGCGTCCACATCCTGGCAGGCGGCGCGGAGATCTTGGGTCATCTCCATGACAATGGGGGCGATCAGGGTGCGGATGGTCCGAATGGACTTGAGCGGGTTGCCGCCGCCGGTCTGCATGAACGCCCGCCCGGTCTCCCCGGCCATGATGGCCTGGACATCTCCGCGCAGGGGGGCAACCTCCAGACCGTGGGCGCACACAAAGTCGACAAAGTTCTCTGGCACGGCCAGGCACACCGTGTAGCCCGCCTGTTGCAGACCCTTGCCCAGGACGACACACGGCTGAATATCCCCACGGGATCCTGCCCCAAAGATAGCGATCTTCATGGCCTCTCCTTTATCGTGACGAGTGCAACTTGACGCCTATCCAGCTCAGATGATGCAAGCCGATTGAGGTATAATTGTACGGATCATGATGATGAAATGTAGGTGCGGTTTTTAACCGCACGATCCGTCGGCAAATGTAAATTGTGCGGTTAAAAACCGCACCTACGGGTATTCACCATCATCTTGATCACTACACAATTGAGGTATAATTTAGTATATGGATTCGCCGCTTTGCGGTCAAAGGCGTAAGGAGTCTGGACCGTTATTCAGTCGTAAGCTTTTGCCCCATTCAGCGCAGACTGCTATAATCCTTGTGTACCACTTGGTATCAAGCACCAATCATCAACGCCATTGAGCGTAACCGATCATTGTGCCAGCCCTCACCCTTCTGACTCAAAAACTGTTTATGCCCACCCTGCCGACCACGCCAGTCGAGCGGGCATTTTTGTTGCATCGGCTGGACGCAGGGCTGGCGGACGGTCGGACGTTGACCCTGATCTCGGCCCCGGCCGGCTATGGCAAGAGTATCCAGGCCGCGGCCTGGGCAGCCCACACGCGACGCCCCGTGGCCTGGCTCTCTTTGGACGAAAGCGACGACACCCCGCTCCACTTCTTCACCTATTTGATCGCGGCCCTGCAACGGGTGGACCCAGCCCTGGGCACAGATATTCAGTCCGTGCTGGCAGCGGGCCAGTTTCCCCCGCCCGCTGCATTGATGACCGGGCTGGTCAACGACCTGACCGGCTTAAAAACGCCCTGCCTCTGCGTGCTGGACGATTTTCAATCCATTCAGGATCCCACGATTCTGGCTGTGCTGCAAGGACTGCTGGCCCACCCGCCTGCCACCTTCCACCTGGTGCTGGTCACCCGGGAAGACCCGGCCCTGCCCCTGGCCCGGCTGCGGGCCAGCAACCAATTGACCGAAATTCG
This sequence comes from Caldilineaceae bacterium, assembly GCA_018003515.1. Classification (GTDB taxonomy): domain Bacteria; phylum Chloroflexota; class Anaerolineae; order Caldilineales; family Caldilineaceae; genus JAGNDO01. Next base: position 107,887 of record JAGNDO010000006.1, on the reverse strand, counting down.
GGCCGCGGATCTGCGCTTTGATGAAGGGGAGATTGGGTGCTTTTTGCGGGAAAGTATGGGCGTCAGCCTCTCCGCGCCGGACCTGTCCCGGCTGGCCGAGCGCACGGAAGGCTGGATCGCCGGGCTTCAGTTGGCCGGCCTCTCCCTGCAAGGCCGCGCCGACCCGTCCGCCTTCATCCACTCCCTCAGCGGCAGCCATCGCTTTATCCTCAGCTACCTCACCGAGGAAGTACTCAAAGTCCAACCCCCTCCAGTCCAGCGTTTTCTGCTCCAGACGGCCATTCTCTCCCGATTCACAGGCGCGCTGTGCGATGCGGTCACGGACGAGACGGGCAGTGCCACCCTTTTGGAGGCGTTGCTGGCCGCCAATCTCTTCCTGATCCCGTTGGACGATGAGGGGCGCTGGTATCGCTACCATCACCTCTTCGCCGAACTTCTGCGCCACCAACTGCAGCGCACCCAGCCGGAGACGATCCCGGCGCTGCACCGGCGGGCCAGCCACTGGTATGCCAGCCACGACAGACCGGCAGAGGCCATCGAACACAGTCTGGTCGGCGAAGACTTTGCGCGCAGCGTTGAGTTGATCGAGACCCACGGTTGGAAACTGCTTAACCAGGGCTACGCCCGACGCATGGAGGGGTGGATACAATCTTTGCCCGCCCAGTGGCGGGACTCTAGCCCCCGCACCAATCTGGACTTTGCCTGGATGCATCTGCTGCGCGGGCAGATCGGCGAAATTCTGCCCTATTTGGGCCAGGCCCAGGCAGCCTTGACCGGACTGCAATCCCACGCACCTGCTGCGCAAGACCTACGGGCCGAGTGTCTCGCATTGCAGGCCAATCTGCTTCAGGTGCAGGGCAACCTGACAGAAAGCGTGGAGGTCGCCAGCGCCGCCCTGGCATTGGCGGAAGCCAAGAATCAGCGAGTGATCGGCCTGGCCTCCCTGGCCTTGGGCGCAGCCTATCGCCAAATCGCCCCGTATGCCGAAGCGGTTGTTGTTCTCGATCAGGCCATTCGGGCCGCCCAGGCCACAGACGATCTGGTGACCGAAATGTTGGCCTTTGCCCACCTCTCCACCCTCACCCTGCAATTCGGGCGACTGCGCTTTCTGGCCGAGATCTGCGCGCCCTATCGCGCCCGGTTGGAGCGTCGGGACGCGCCGCCCCTGCCCGTGGTTGATTCTGTGCAGATCGCGCTGGGTGCGCTCCACTACTGGTGGAACAGGCTGGACGAGGCCCAGGCCTATCTGGCCCAGGCCGTGCAGACGTCCATGCTCTCCGGTCACACCTCCTCGGCCATCACCACCCGGCTCTACCTGTCAATGATCGCCCAGGCCACAGGCGATTGGGCCGGGGCCGATGGACTGGTGCAAGAGGCAGCGGACCTGCTGAGTGGGGGTGCGCCAGGGTGGGTGCAGTTACAAGTGACGGTCCGGCAAGCAGAGTTGCGACTATTCCAGGGGGATTTGGACGTAGCCGAGGGCTTGTTGCGTAGCACGGGGATTGGCCCTGACGACGAAGTGAACCGGCGCACAGATCGGGCGCACTTGGTTTGGCTGCGTCTGCTGGCCACCAGAGACAAGCCGACCGCCGTGGCCTACGCTCGCCGTATCTTGGCCTCGGCCGTGAAAGAGGAACGCCACGGCGCCACCCTGCGCTGTCTGATCATCGCCGCGCCCCTGTTGGGTGGAGACGAAAGGGAGGCGTGGCTGGCCCAGGCTGTGGCCCTGGCCGCACCGGAGGGCAATGTGCGGGTCTTTGTGGATGAAGGCCCGGCGCTGGCAGCGCTGGCGGTGCGGGCGGGTTATACCGAACTGGCGGCCCATTTCCCGACCCACCCCCCATCCCCGGTGGCGCGTGGAACCCAGACCGGTCTCGTGGAACCAATGAGCGAACGGGAGTTGGAGGTGCTGGCGCTGCTGGGCCAGGGACTCAAATATGCGGAGATCGCCGACGAGTTGGTGGTCAGCCTCAACACCGTGCGCTTCCATGTCAAGAGCATCTACGGCAAGCTGGGGGTCAACCGCCAAACCCAGGCCGTGCAGCGAGCCCAGGAGATTGGGCTGCTGTAAAGACCCCACATCCGCCCCCACATCCGCCCCCACACGCCCTACATCCACAACTACATGCTTTTTCAGCGACGGACCACATGATCATGTGGTCCGTTTTTTTGTGGCCGGGTGTAAAGTTGGAAGCGCAGGCCCGTCCAAACGAAGACCCCTTGAGGGGGATAGAAACGAAGGAGAGATTTATGAATACCCAGCTAGACTATCACCTGATCATGATGAACCACCGGCACCTTCTGGCCGAGGCGGAACATGACCGCCAGATCCACGAGGCCCCCCGTCAACCCTCTCGGCTCAAGCTGCTGTGGATGGCTATGCGCAAACGCGCCAGAGAGCTGCCAGCCCGCACCGAGGCGGCGCCCCGCAGCTCCCTGCGAGAGACGTCGGCATAGGGGGAAATGGGGGTTGGGGATTAGGGATTGGGCGTAATTATTCATGCGAGTTTGATTCTCGGTTCCCAATCCCTAACCCCCAGTCCCAGTCCCAAAGGAGAAATCTATGAACGAAGAGGAAAAATCCAAAGACCAGCGGGTCTACCAAATTCGATTCAGCGGGCAGATGGACGAGGAGTTTGTAGCCGCCTTCTGCCCCGCGCAAACCCTGCTCACGGACGAGGGCGACACGACCCTGCTCGCCAATATCCGCACGGACCAGTCCGGGATCATCGGGCTGATCCGTACCCTGCACAACCTGGGCTGCACCATTCTGGCAGTCACAACGTAGGCACAACAACCCCACAAGGAGAAAAGCGATGTCAACCGTACCCGTCACACATTCAGCCATACATGCCGCTACCCAATCAAAAAAGAGCACGAATATGCTCATTCCTTTCCTGCTGATTACCTTCGGCCTGACTTGGGGTCTTGGAATCAGCTTTCTCCTGTTCAGCGACCAGATCGCTGCCCTCTTTGGCGAGGTCAGCATGAGCAATCCGCTCTTTATGCTGGCAGTCTATTCACCCGGCATTGCAGGTGTGATCGTGGTTTGGCACAAATATGGACTGAGCGGCTTGGGCAATTTCTTCCGTCGGCTGACTTTGTGGCGCGTCTCCCCGTGGTGGTGGCTCTTCTTGATCCTGGGCGTGCCCGCATTGATGTATGCAGGGGCCGCACTGAATGGAACCCTTGGGGATCCGTTTCCCTTCTCCCCCTGGTATCAGGCGCTCCCGGCCCTGGCCCTGGCCCTGTTGCTTGGCCCCATGGAGGAGTTCGGCTGGCGCGGACTGGCTCTGCCCTTGCTGCAACGCAAGTTTGCCCCTTTCTGGGCCGGTCTGATCCTCGGCGTCATCTGGATGATCTGGCACGCCCCGGCCTTCCTGATCAGCGGGACGCCCCAAAGCGCATGGTCTTTCCTGCCCTTCTTTGTCGGCGGTGTCGCCATCTCTGTTGTCTTCACCGCCCTATTCAATGACGCCCGGGGCAGCCTCCTGATCGCCGCCCTGCTCCACTTTCAGTTGAACAATCCCATTTGGCCCGATGCCCAACCCTGGGACAACCTCCTGATCGCCGTCATTGCCGTCATCCTGGTCTGGCTGAAGCGGCGCACCATGTTCCAGCAAGGGGCAGGGGTAACCGATATCCTTATGCCGGGAACGCCCGAATAACTCTCCGGCAATGGAGACGCCCCCTTCTTGCTTTTCAAAGGAGAGCCCGATGATCGCTTCACCCATCGACCGCATTCTCATCGCCTATGCCACAAAAGCCGGTTCCACGGCAGAGGTGGCCGTAGCCCTGGGCGAAAGCCTGAGCGCCCAGGGCTACACCGTGGACGTCAAGCCAGTCAAAGAGTCGCCCACTTTGGCCGGATACACCGCCGTGATCCTGGGCAGCGCCATCCGCATGGGCCGCTGGCTGCCCGAGGCCGTGAAGTTCGTTGAGGCCAACCAGACCGTCCTCAACGGCATGCCCGTGGCCCTTTTCACCGTCCACATGCTCAACACCGGGGACGACGAGACCAGCCTCACCGCCCGGTACGCCTATCTGAACCCAGTCCGCGCCCTGCTCCCCGGCGCGGAGGAGGTCTACTTCACCGGGCGCATGGACTTCTCCCGGCTCTCGTTTGTGGACCGCCTCATCGCCAAGATGGTCAAGTCCGTCGAGTCCGACCAGCGGGATTGGGAAGCAATTCGGGCGTGGACGCCCACAATTCTGGCCTGAACCAGGAGGAAGAATCATGAAAAATCTCAACAAAGACACAAGAACTATAGATAGAGCGCTCAAATGGCTGGTACCGCCCATCGCCTTGCTTGCCCTGCTCGCAGCCGTGGCCGGTCTTTGGCCGGGAGAGGGGACACCTTTCACCGTGACAAATTTCCGGGGCGAAGTGGTGACCATCAGTGCGAAGGGGCTCTACTATTGGGACACGGTCAGTTCCGCGGCCCAGATGCAGGCCAACGATTTGGTGACCCTGATCTTGGGTGTACCCTTGCTGTTGGTCGGGCTGCGCATGACGTTGCGGGGATCTCTGCGGGGGCGACTGTTGCTGACGGGGACGGTGGGCTTTGTACTCTACACCTACATCACCATGTGCTTCGGTGCGGCCTACAATCAGCTTTTCCTGGTCTATGTGGTCCTCTTTGGCCTCAGCCTGTACGCCATTGTGTTGAGTCTGTGGGGGATCGATCTGGCCAGTCTGCCCGGCCACTTTTCCCCCACCCTGCCCCGGCGGGGGATTGCCGGTCTGCTTTTCGGGGCCGGGGGCTTCCTGCTCTTGGCCTGGCTGGGCCGGATTGCCGCCACCTGGTCTGGGGGTCAGCCCGCAGCCTTGGAGAACGTCACCAGCCTCTTCATTCAAGCAATGGATCTGGCCGTGATCGTGCCCCTCTGCTTCGTGTCCGGGGTGCTGCTCTTGCGGGGCAGCGCCTGGGGATACCTGTTGGCCTCCATCTCCCTCCTCAAGTTTCTGACCCTGGGGCTGGCTGTCAGCCTGATGGGACTAAACATGCTGCGGGTGGGCGTGGCGGTCAGCCCGGTGGAGTTGGGCGTCTTCCCTGTCATCGCCTTGGCCAATTTAGTCATGACTGTCATTCTGTTGAAAAACATCTCTGAATCCACACACAAGGAGCCTGTTGTCCTATGAAAACCAATACTTCCGGCGGATCCTCCGCCCTCACTATTGTGCTGTACACCTTGGCCGCCGTGGCCTTTATGTTGGCCCTGGTCCTGCTGATCGGCGTCCTCAACCTGAACGCTACGATCGAAAGCAACGCCTTTCTCCTACGCAGCATCATGGGACCTTTGGCCGATGTGCTTCTGGCCGGAGTGCTCTCCGCCGCCCAGATCATCGGCATGCTGATGATCGCCATGCTGGGGAGTATCGGCATCCTGCTGGTGGGGGGCGGTCAACTGGCGGCAGGACACATGGGGCTGGTGGCCCGGGTCCTGCGTCTAGAACAGATTCTGGTTATCGATCCGGACCCAACGAAAACCAATCAAGCGGCAAAGGATCGAATGGGCCGCCATGAGGCGATTGTCCATCAGGGATAGTCATAAGAGGGGAGATGGATACACGATGAATGCCCAGACTGACCGCCGCTTGCTCTATGAAACCTTTATCGTCCTGGCACTGATGGTGATACCAGTGTTCCTGTGGCCGCAGACCAAAACCCTGACCGCCCTGCTGGTGCTGGTGTATCTTCTGATAGAGCGTCGTCTGAGACAGCGCTCCTGGGAAGAGATCGGATTCAAGTTCAGGAGTTTCAAACAAGACCTCAAGGCTAATTGGATCCTCGTTGTCCTGGTCGGGTTCGTACTTCAACTGCTGATCTTGGGGGTGGCCGCACGCATTTGGCCGGCCTTCTTGACCCACGTGCAGGACCGGGTTTCCGGGGTGATTGGGGCACAAGTCCCCATCATGTTTGGTGTATTGATTTTCAGCACCCTCTTGGAGGAGTTGATCTATCGGGGGATCTTCCAAGAGCGATTCAGTCGGGTTTTCAACCCCTACGTCGTCATTGTCGTCGTTTCGGTTCTGTTCGCCATGATGCATTGGAGCGAGGGTGCGCTGCCCCTCGTTCTGGCGGATGTGGGGCTGATTGTGGTTTCCAGTTCACTTTATGGCCTGATTTTTCTACGCGGCCGGAATGTGCTGGTGGCTTGGTTGGCCCATCTGCTGGCAGATGTGGTCGGCTTGATCGGGCTTCTGTGGTTGATCTAAGTCGATCTTCCGAACGCTTTTGGAACACGTATTCGAAGAGGGATTGAGAAGAAGGCAACTATGCAAAACCACGCGTCCCCTTGGCCCTGGATCATGCTCGTGATACGTATGGGACTGTTTATGGTCTTCCAGGCAGTCATCGCCGGAATGTTGTTCCTGCAGGGGGCGTCTGCACCCTGGACGTCTTCTGCGGGCTGGTGGCCGATGACGGCCTCGTTGGGTAGCTTGGTCGTCATCGCTTTGCTGACCTGGCTTTACCGCAGGGAGGGACTGAGCTACTGGCGTCTCTTCAGTTTCCAGCGCAGCACATGGCGGATAGATCTGCTGACAAGCCTGGCTCTGCTGGTCGTCATCGTTCCACTTGCCCTTCTGCCCAATGTGCTTCTGGCCAAATGGCTGTTTGGCGACCAGCAGATCGCACTCGATCTGCTCATCCGTCCCTTGCCCCTGTGGGCGGTTGTCCTCAGCCTCACCCTGTTTCCGGTCTCGATCGCGCTGTCCGAGTTGCCCAACTACTTCGCCTATGTCCTGCCCCGCCTGGAAGCCAAGACGCAGAAGGCTTGGCTGGCGATCGGCCTGACTAGCTTCTGGCTGGCAGCCCAACACATGGGCCTGCCATTCTTGCCGGATGTGCGCTTCCTGCTCTGGCGGCTGGCCATGTTTCTGCCTTTTGCATTGATGCTGGCTGTGGTTCTGCGTTGGCGCTCCCGGCTGTTGCCCTACCTGGTCATCCTGCACGGGTTGATGGATTTCTCTACCGCTTTGTTGGTGCTTTTCGCTTCTCGGTCCGCTCTATAAAAGAGATCACTTTGCTGATGGCTTGCATCCAATTACGACAACATTATGAAAGGGAAAGAACGATGAAACCTATCCTATCTGTCTCCAAGCGGCTTTTCCGATTCGCCTTGTTACCGATCCTCTTTGTCGTCTGTTTCATGGCTGGCTCCATGGTCGTGGCCGGGTTGATGCCGACGCATATCACGTCCGAGCCAGGGCTTGTCCCAGCCACGACCGGGCTGATGATCATCGCCCTGGCCGACGTGCTGGTGATTGCGGCCCTGATCCTGACCTCTCGGTGGCACGGGTGGAAGCTGGCCCTGAGTTTGGCCCTGGCTTATTACGGGGCCGTCACCTTTGTTATGCAAATCGAGACCGCCTACTTTCTCTCGTCCATCACGGTCAGCCCCCAACTGCTGCCCCGCCTCTTTGTAATGGGCATGCCCACGGCCTTCGTCTTCATCCCCCTGGCCGTCTGGATCTTGGGCAAGGGCAAAGCCAGTGTCGAGACCTCGGCCCAGACCGGGTTGACCATGCCCATTGGCCAGTGGCTTTGGAAATTGAATCTGGCGTCGATGTTCTATGTCATCCTATATTGGGGGGCGGGCTACTTTATCGCCTGGCAAAATCCGGCTTTGCGGGCCTTCTATGGCCAGCCCGGGGATGCACTGCCCTTCTTCGTCCACACGGTCAACACCCTGCGGTCGGACCCCTGGCTCTTCCCCTTCCAAAGTCTGCGCACCCTGCTCTGGGTTCTGTGCTCCCTGCCCGTCATTTGGGGATCAAAGGTCAACCCCTGGTGGACGGCGCTGCTGGTTGGGCTACTCTTCAGCGTGCCCCAAAACGTCGGCCACATCCTGGCCAATCCCCTCCTGCCCGTGGCCAGCATCCGCATGAGCCACCTGATCGAGACCGCTTCGTCTACCTTTGTCTTTGGGCTGCTGGTGGTGTGGATCTTCCATCGGGCACATGATTCCTTCGGGGATCTGATCGGAATCAAGCTTGATGTGTCCGGGCATGGCCGTTCAATCCAATTCAACTCACAATCGCAAGGAAACCTATCATGAAGATTAACACGCTCTCCAACCCAAGGATTTGGTCACTTTTGGCCATCGCAACGCTATTTATCGTCTACTTTCTTGGTCTCCGCCCCTGGATCGGGCCAGCTGCCGCCGGCCAGATGGAATTGATTACCCTGGGCGTTCTGCTCCTGCTGCTGGCGGGCACCCTGCTCTATGCCGTCGTCACCTTGCTGGCCCTGGCCTTCTCTAAAAGCCGGGCGATCTGGACTCAGAGATTGAGAGGTCAAATGCTCTTCGCCGCCGTTGTTCTCGTTCTGCTCGTGGTGATAGTGGCCGCCTCCCAATGGATGGCCCACACGCCCGCCATCCTGGGCGCGGACGGTGCGCCCCTGCCCAACAGCATCGCGACCGTGGAAAAGGTGCGTCTGGGCGGTGTGGATCAGTGGCTGATCCTGCGGGGCGAGGATGTGGACAAGCCGGTTCTGCTATTCCTCTCCGGCGGGCCGGGGGGCAGCGAGGCGGCACGGGTGCTGCTGTTCAACCAGCAGTTGGAGAAGGAGTTCGTGGTGGTGATCTGGGAACAGCGGGGCTGCGGCAAATCCTATCCTTCCCTCAACCCCAAGACGGACCTGACCCTGGAGCAATACACGTCAGATATCATCGAGCTGACCGAGATGCTGCGCACCCGCTTTGATGAGGAAAAGATCTATCTGGTCGGCCACTCCTGGGGCACAATCATCGGCGTGCGGGCCGCCCAACAGCGCCCAGATCTCTTCCACGCCTACGTGGGCACGGCCCAGATGGTGGATGTGCTGGAGACCGACCAGATCATCTACCGTATGATGATGGACCATTCCCGCCAGAGCGGCGACAACGGCTTTGTGCAGACCCTAGAAAGCCAAGGCCCGCCCCCCTACTTTGGCAAGAACCCGGTCGGGCCTTACTCCACCCTCTTCGGGCGGGAGTACGCGGTCTATGAATTTCCCAACATCAAAAACCCGGAGTACCGGCGGGATGGGGACATCCTCGAACTGATGCTCAAGCAGCCTGAATATGGCTGGCTGGACCGGGTCTACTATCTGCTCGGCCTGATGAACACCTTCAACGCCGTCTATCCCCAGTTGCAGGAGATGGACTTCCGCCAGGACGCCACGGCCTTCGAGTTGCCCGTCATCTTGGTCTTGGGTCGCCATGACATGAATAACCCCTCTCAAATTCCGGAGGCATACTTCAACCTGATCAGCGCACCCCACAAGGAGTTGGTCTTCTTTGAGGAGTCCGGCCACGGCATGATCTGGGAGGAGGCCGATAAGTTCCACGAGTTGATGTTCAACTTGGTCTTGGGTGTCACGGGGCAGAACTGATAAGGGTGTGTTCAAAATGGGTTGGCGGAGTTCGCACCCCCTGGTGCAGACTCCGCGGCCTAACTCAAATTCAACACCCCCCAATAATCACTGCCAAGATTGCTGATGCCAATTTTACAAAAAGGACAAATTTACACATGAACCTGGAACAGCTAAAACCCTATCTTGAAAAGCCAGACCCCTTTACCCCCGGCGAGGAACTTTTCTGGGATGATCCCCATATTTCGGCTCAAATGCTGAAAACTCACCTTGATCCTACGAGCGACCGAGCCAGCCGCCGTCCCGAAACCATCGACCGTGTGGTGGACTGGTTGGTCAAAACATTGACCCTACAGCCTGGCGCGGCTGTACTCGATTTGGGTTGCGGGCCGGGGTTGTATGCCGCCCGCCTGGCCCAGCGGGATCTGACCGTCACCGGTGTGGATTACTCCCGCCGTTCGATTGCCTATGCCCAGGAATTCGCGCAAGAAAACGGTCTGGAAATCGACTACCGCTACCAGAATTACCTGGACCTGGCCGACGAAAACTGCTTCGATGTGGCCATGCTGATCTATGGCGACTTTTGTCCGCTTTCGCCTGAACAGCGCAGTAGACTGCTCGCCAATATCTACCGTGCCCTCAAACCCGGCGGATATTTCGTCCTGGATGTGACCACCCCAACCCATCGCCGAAAGGTCGGTAGCTCGAATGGCTGGTATCTTGTTGAAACTGGATTCTGGAAGCCGGGGCCGCACTTGGTGCTTGATGAAGGGTTCGCCTACCCCGAACAGTCCATTTTTCTCGATCAGGCTATCGTCATTGATGGGAGTGGAGACGTCTCGGTCTACCGAAACTGGTTCCAAGATTTCACCCTGGAAACCATCACCGCTGAGTTGGAGGCTGGAGACTTTGTCGTTCAAAGTGTGTGGAACGACCTGGTAGGAACTCCATTTTCAGAAGATACTGAATGGATTGGCATTGTTGCAACAAAAGATGAAGACTCTATATAAATCCCGCAAGGAGCGAACATCATGAATAACCCAAACCATCATCCATCCAGGGATAATCTTCGCGAGCAAAGCGCAGCCAGCATGAGCCTTGGAATAGCCCTCGGCATTGCTCTCGGCGCGGCGATGGGAAATATAGCGCTGGGTCTCGTCGTCGGCATAATCATTGGAGGCATTGGGGCGATTTGGAGAAGGAAGAAATCTTGATGGGAACAAGTATTCTCCTCGTTGCTTTCCTCATTGAGTTGGCGCTGATGGCGTGCAGTTTGCTCACGAAATCGCATCACGAGAAAAGCAGCAGCGTCCTCCACGTCACTGTATTTGCCGTTTTTGCTGCGCTCAACCTGACATCGGTCATCCAGTGGAGCTTCCGCTGGTACGCGATGGCTATATTGCTGTTCGTCTGGGCAGCACGTGGCGCATTCAGGCTGTTCAAACAAAACGGGCATGGCACGGAATTTCGGGCGGGGCGCGTGATCTTCAAGGCGATCTCAACATGGCTGTTGGTATTCATTGCAATCACACCAGCCTTGATCTTCCCGCAGTATAAACTGCCCGAAGCCACGGGCAAATACAAGGTAGGGACTGTCCAATCTACCTTCGTCGATGAGAGCCGAATCGAAGAATACTCCAACATGGGCGGATTCCGAAAGCTCAACGTTGCATGCTGGCACCCTGAAAACGTGAATCACAGAGTTCCACTGGTCCTGTTTTCCCACGGAGGGCTTGGCACAAAAACAAGCAATGAATCCCTGTACATCGAACTTGCCAGTCATGGCTATGTGGTCTGTGCCATTGGCCATGCCCATCACTCCTTTTGGACGAAGTTTGAAGATGGGACTGTCGCCTGGCTGAGTATGGACTATTTCAAGGAGCTTCAGCGGGAAGACGCAAAGACCGACAAAGAGCAGAGTTATGCGTACTATCAAAAGTGGATGAACATCCGTACTGGCGACATCAATTTTGTGATGGATACCCTTTTGGAAAATAGAGCCAGCGGCGGGAATGGCGTGTCCAGCCTGATAGATACCGACAAAATAGGCGTCATCGGACACTCCCAGGGCGGTTCAGCGGCATTGGCAATGCCCAGGCAACGGGATGATGTCGACGCGGTCATTGCCCTCGAATCTCCGTTTCTCTACGACATTGTCGGCGTTGAAAATCACAAGTTCGTGTGGACTGACCAGCCTTATCCCGTACCGCTGTTGACCGTCTATTCAGACAGTTCTTGGGCGCATCTATCAGCATGGAGCCAATATGCCCGAAATCATGAGATCCTATTCAATACTTCTGAAACCGTGTCCACCCTATATCTGCCCGGCAGAGGGCATTTTTCCATGACTGATCTCTCGCTTGCCAGCCCGCTGCTGGTGAGATTGTTGGATGGCGAGAAACCGATTCAGAACAGCAAAGAATATCTCAAAACCATGAACCAAGCGTGCCTTGATTTTTTTGATCGTTACTTGAAAGGCCGGAATGGATGATGCCCCACTCTATCTATCAGCCTGGACTCGTTCAGTTGAACAACAAAGGATAGACCATGAAAAAATCCAAAAGAAATAGGCTGATTGCGCTGACCGTGCCGCTTGTCGTGGTATGCGGCCTTCTGGCTCTGATCGCCCCACGTTACGGGACGCTTTCGATCAACCTTCCTCTGGAACACAAACCTGCCTTCGATGAGGATACAAGCACATACCCAAGTCAACTCCGCGCCGAGGGAAACGCGCTCGTGGACACAAATGGAGAGACCTTGATCCTACGCGGGATCATGCCTCCCGACCCGGCGGTGCTGGCACGCAAGGGACGGTTCAATCGCCCCTTCTTCGACGAGATGGCTGAATCAGGCGCGAACATCATTCGTCTCCCCGTTCACCCCGAACGCTGGGAGCGCGACCCCGATTACCTGTGGCGTTACCTCGACTCCGCTGTGGCATGGAACGGTGAGAACGGCGTATACACCCTCATCGATCTGCATTTCATCGGAGATATTGGCACGGACCGCGGCGCGCAAATGCCTGACATCCGCACGACCAGCAGGGATTTCGCCATTGCCTTCTGGCGGCAGGTTGCCGCCTATTTCAAGGAGACGCCCCATGTGATCTTTGAGATTTTCAACGAACCGGCGGAAATCTCAGCGGCAGATTGGCGCAGAAACGCACAAAGTCTGGTTGATGCTATCCGCTCCACGGGCGCGAACCAATTGATCATCGTTGGCGGAATCGACTATTCCCGGGACTTATCCTGGGTATTGGAAACACCCATCGAGGATGACAACATCGCCTATGCCGCCCACATCTACCCAGCCCACAGCAAAACCTCCTGGGATCCCTGGTTCGGCGAGGTCTCAGAGCAGTATCCGGTCGTGATGACTGAATGGGGCTGGATGGAAGCTGATCCGGGCGGAGAGCAATCGTATTTGGTGGGCAGTCAAAAGAGGGTTGGAGAGCCGTTGATGGCCTATCTCGATCTGCGCGGGATCGGCTGGGTGGCCTGCTGGTACGATGACGAATGGAAACCCGCCATGTTCGAGAAGGGCCTCCAACAACCCACGCCCTTTGGCCAATTTGTTCTGCAAAGACTGTCTGGAAGATAAACGTATCTCATCGAGGAGAAAACACAATGAAACTAAATGACTGTCAACGTGAAATGCGCTCCGCCTTTTTAGGTGGCTTTGCCGGGCAACTGGTTTCCGGTCTCATCTGGCTGGCGGCTTCCGCCATCAGCGTGTGGAGCGAGCCGCGCCTGGGGATGGCTGTTCTCTTCTTCGGCAGCATGGCGATTTTCCCACTGACCCAGGGGGCTTTGCGTCTGCTTGGCCGCCCAGCCAAAGTCAGCGCCGACAATGGGTTGTGGCATCTCGGTGCCCAGATCGCCTTCACCGTGCCCATCAACTTTTTACTAGTGGGGGCGGCCACCCTCTATCAGGAAAGCTGGTTTTTCCCGGCAGCGGCGATTGTGGTGGGGGCCCACTATCTGCCCTTCATCACCCTGTACGGCATGAGACTGTTCGGCATCCTGGCCGCCATCTTGGTGGTGGCCGGGGCCGGCCTGGCCCTCTATGGCCCTGATATTTTCAGCCTGGGCGGATGGGTTACGGCGGTAGTCTTGATTGTGTTTGCCTTTCTCGGCAGGCAGATTGTGGTGCAAGAGGAGCGTCAAAGGAGCGCCAAAACCCCATGACACGCCCTCACTTTGCCTACAGAATCTTGCTTCTGCTGGTTGTCGGCATCCTTGCCATTTTCGTCGGTCGCACCCTTTTGGCGACAGCGGGCGACCCGCCCCGGCTGAATGATCTCTTCACCGTCATCGTCCTGGCCGGTTCCCTCGTCGTGCTGATCAGAAACCACCGCACCCTTCACCGTCTGGATTGGGCCATCGGGATCGCACTGGGCGGCGTGGTCGGCTTGACGATGATGGCCGCCACCCTCTTCACGCCCTATCCCTTCTTCGGGGTGGTAATGGACAACCTGGGCCAGTCGTTGGTGCGGGGCGTGGGGACGGCGATGGCCGCCTGGGGCGGACTTGCGATCATGCGCCTGGGCGGGCCAATTTCCGTCAGCGCAGCGCATGGGACATGGCGCAAATCCGCCAGAAGCATCGCGCTGGGTCTGGCTGTGGGCGCGCCTTTGGCCATCCTGAATCTCTTCGCCCTGCAAATAAGCAACGGCCAGGGGATCCGCTGGCAGGATCCCCTGGCCGCTCTGGTGGACGCGCTGCAACCCGCCCTCGTGGAAGAGGTGATCTATCGCTTTGCCTTTTGGGGCTTGCTCTGGCTGGCCCTGCGTAAACGCCTACCGGCACAGGCACCCTGGCTGGCTGGCGTGCTGGCCTTGCTGGTCCACAACTTCATGCACTTCGACGATCTCTTCGTCCAAAATCCTCTGCTGGCGCTGGGCATGGGGCTGGTGATGGGGCTGCTCTGGGGACTGCCTCCCACCCTCCTAGCCCTGCGCCGGGATCTGGAGTCAGCCATCGCCTTTCACTGGGCCCAGGACGCGGCCCGCTTCCTGACCGGCTTTTGACCGCGAGGCGCACGAATCGAGAAACGAAAAAGAAGTCACTGGCGCAAAACCCCGCGCAGGAAACTGCCCGGAAGATATTGGGTCAGCAAAGGGAGTCGGTTGAGCTTCCGGGCAGTGTGCAGCGCACGTCTTGCCGTCCCCGGAAAATCCCACCCGCTTCCCGGAAGCTCAACCCAACCCCTCCCGCCCCGTTAAGAGCTTCCGGGAAGCTCTCAGCCCGACTCTATTACCTACACCCCACAATACACGACAACTTTTGCAAAATTGTATCCAATCGGATACAATAACATCTATGTACACGGTCCTCCGTTCGCACGAATTCGATAAATGGCTTGTCCGGCTCAAAGACGTCAAAGGTCGAGCGCGCATCGTCGCCCGCATTCGTTCGGCTGAACTGGGTAATCTGGGCGATGTCAAGCCGGTCGGGGATGGCATCAGCGAAATGCGTATCCATTTCGGTCCTGGCTATCGGGTCTATTTTATCCAGCGGGGACGGCTGTTGATCTTCCTGCTGATTGGCGGGGACAAGTCCTCTCAGAACCGTGATATTGCGAAAGCCAAAGCGTTGGCAGAAACGCTTGAGGAGTAAAAATATGGAAAACTTTGCAAAATTCGATGCGTCCGACTATCTGGACAGCGAAGAAATGATCGCCGAATATCTGACCGCCGCGCTGGAAGACAGTAACCCGGATGTCTTCCTGGCCGCCCTCGCCGATGTGGCCAAAGCCCGGGGCATGAGCGCCATTGCCAAGGAGACCGGGCTGGGGCGGGCAAGTCTGTACAAAGCCCTGTCCCCTGGCGCAAAACCCCGCTATGACACAATTCTGGCGGTGCTGAACAGTCTGGGCGTGAAGATCAGCATCGCTGCGTAGCCTTTGTGTTTGACAAGCAAAACTGACGACACGAAAGAGACCGAGTTTCTTCCAGAAACTCGGTCTCTGCTTCACCCCTTCACCCATCCGGTTTCGATACGCCCTCCCTGTTTGGTTCGTGTGAGGGGGTGGGTCGAGCCGGGCTACTCAACCTACGTCAGCTCTCACCCCTCGCCCCTTCACCCTTTCACCCCTTCACCCCCTCACCCTACTTCACCACCAACCCCACCTGCGGACTGCCCAAGAAGATCGCCCCGTCCTCGGTGATCAGCACATCCTCTTCCAGGCCCAAATAGCCGTAGCCGGGGACGGCCAGACCCGGCTCCACGGTGTAGACCTGACCCACCTCCAGCACCCGGTTGGGCAGGTCGCCATAGCGGGGCCACAGGGGGCCGAGCAGCGCGCCGCCATCATGGGTGGCCCGGCCCAGTTGATGGCCCGTGGCGTACAGATATTCCGGGTAGCCGGCCTCTGTGATCACCTTGCGGGCCGCCGCGTCCACCACCACGCCGGGGGTGCCGGGAACCATCACCTCCACCGCGGCCCGGATGGCTCGGATCACCGTGTCGAAGCCCCGCTGCACCGGTTCCGGCGGCGCGGTCTCCCCCTGGGCCAAAAAGTAGACCACCCGCTGGATGTCCGCGCAATAGTCGTCCTGGCGCACGCCAAAATCCAAATGCAGCAGTTGCCCCGGTCGGATAGGCGTCTCCGTCGGCCCCGTGTGGCCCACGGGCGAGTCCGGCCCCGCGGTCACCGTGGGGCAGGCGTGGGCCTCCCACGAGGTGGTCAACCCCCGCTCGGCCACCTGGGCGTGCATAAAGTCGGCGATCTGCTTTTCCGTCACCCCCACCTGGGCAAAGTCAAAGGTGCGCTGATAGATCTCAAAGGTGGTGGCGATGGCCGCCCGGATGCGCTCCACCTCCGCCGTGCTCTTGCGCCCCCGCAACTTGCCCGCCACCGCCTGGGCCGACACAAAGCGGGTCGGGAAGGGCGTCCCCGCCAGGGCATTCTGCAAAAACAAAAACAGCCCGTGACTCAACCCATCGGCCAGCACATCGTTCTCCGAATAGTTGAGGGCGATCTGCTGGGGGTCCAACCGTTCCAGCACCCCCCGCAACGCCTCGGCCAAGGACTCATCGTAGGCGATCACCTCGTCATACGCCCCCGTGCGCCGGGCCGTCTCCGCGTCGAAGCGGCCCAAAATCGCAATCCGGCTGCCCTTGCGCCGCCCCTTCACCGCCTGAGGCCGGGCCAAGATGAACGCACTCGTCCACGTCACATCATGGCCGTAGATCAGCGGCATGATCGGGTCCGGGTTCTCCGAACTCTCCCGGGCCATCGTCAGCCACACATCGATCCCCGCCTCATCCAACAACCCCACCGCCTGCTCAACCTTCTCCTGCACAATCGTTTTCATGGGAATGCCTCCGTGAGAAAAATAGGCCACGGATTACACGGATTTGACGGATTAAAACGGATCTTTTTGATCAGTAAAAATCCGTTTAATCTGTGGCCTGTTTTTTGATGATAAAACAACGCACTCGTCCGTCAATGTCTCCGCAATAAATCAGACTATCCATTGGGTCGACGACCAGGGCGGCCAGAGGACGGGGCAGGTCTTCCCGGCCCAACTCGGCACCGGAGACCACATCCCACAGGCGCAGGGACGCGTCATCGGCCCCGGTGATCAGCACCCTCCCCTGATCCCCAATCCCTAACCCCAAAATCCAATCCGTGTGCCCTACATACTCGGCCAAAACCGCCCCGCTTTCCAGATCGACCAACCGAGGCGTCAGCCCCTCCCCCCCAATCACCGCCCAATTTTGGTCCGGCACCGGCACAATGGCAGTAATGGGGTCATCGCTCACCCGCCACCCCTCCCCACGCTCTAGCCGGGTCCGTGACCCGGCGGGTCTTTCCACGATCTCCCCAGGCGCACCCGCCAGGTCACGGACCTGGCTAGAGCGGGTGGTGGCGGCGGGATTTGCGGCAGGCTCAACCAGGAGTGGTCGGGGTTGATCGATAGCCCCCTCATCGCGCTCTAGCCGGGTCCGTGACCCGGCGGGTCTTCCCAAGATCTCCCCAGGCGCACCCGCCAGGTCACGGACCTGGCTAGAGCGGGTGGTGGCGGCGGGATTTGCGGCAGGCTCAACCAGGAGTGGTCGGGGTTGAGCGACAGCCCCATCACCGCGCTCTAGCCGGGTCCGTGACCCGGCGGGTCTTCCCAAGATCTCCCCAGGCGCACCCGCCAGGTCACGGACCTGGCTAGAGCGCGTATTTGGCAGATCCCACACCCGCAACACGCCCACCTCGTCCCCGGAGAGCAACCGGCCATCGGGTAGAAAGGCCAACGCCGTCACCCCGCCCCGGTGACCGGTAAGGGTGCGGTCCGGGAAATCGCCGTCCAGATCCCACAGCTTCACCGCCCAATTCACAGACCCGCCCGCCACCGTCCGCCCGTCCGGGGACGCGGCCGCGCACAGGATCGCCCCCCGCCCGCTCAACGTGCGGATGGGTTCTTCGCCCAAGGGCAGCGCCCACACCTCCACCCCGCCCGCCTCCGATACGGCCAACACCCGCTCCCCACCGGGGACCAGGGCAAGGGTCAAAATTGGGAAGCGGGGCCTGGCCTCGCCCAGGGCCTCGCCCGTGGCCCCATCCCACAATATCATCCGCCCATCCTCCGCCGCGGAGACGAGTGTCCCGTCAAGGCGTGCGGAGTCGGGCATCCTCAGATGCCCGACGTTCGCATCTGAGGATGCGAACTCCTCGCCATTGCTATGCTCTAGCCGGGTCCGTGACCCGGCGGATCGATCCACGAAATCCTTGGGCAGACCCGCCAGGTCACGGACCTGGCTAGAGCGGGGATATATGGCCAGCGCCGTGATCTCCGCCCGATGGCCTTGGGGACCGGTCCGCTCTGGGCGCGCCCCGTCCAGCCGCCAGCGGCGCAGGGTGGTGTCTGTGGATGCGGAGACGGCCCAGCTTCCGTCCCCGGCCATGACGACTTGGGGCACGGCACCGTCGTGTCCGTCCAATTCTTCCTCGGCCCGGCCCGCGGCCAGATTCCATAAAATTAGGCCGCCATCGTTGCCGGCGGTGATGGCCCGGCGGCCATCCGCGCTGGCGGCCACGGAGCGCACGGATGCGGCGTGGCCGCGCAAGGTGTGTAGCACTTGGCCCGTGAGCACGTCCCACACGGCCACCGTGCGGTCATCGCTCCCGGCCAGGACTTGGCCGGCGGGCAGGCCGGCCAGGGCGCTGATGAAGCCGCCATCCTGACCGCCGCCGTCGGGCCAGCGGTGGCGTTGGGTGCCGGTCGCCGCTTCCCAGACGACCAACGCCCGGTCGTCCCCGGCGGAGACGGCCAGCCATAAGTTGTTGGATTTTTCGGGGAGGATAGCCACGGTGCGCACCCAATCTTGGTGCAGGTGATCGTGGGTGGTTAGGGTGTCGGCGGCCAGGTCCAGCACCATCAGTCCGGCATCTTGGGCGGCGAGGAGGAGGTAGCGGCCATCGGGGGTGGGGGCC
Source organism: Caldilineaceae bacterium (assembly GCA_018003515.1). Classification (GTDB taxonomy): domain Bacteria; phylum Chloroflexota; class Anaerolineae; order Caldilineales; family Caldilineaceae; genus JAGNDO01. The sequence continues at coordinate 89,093 of JAGNDO010000006.1, read as the reverse complement.
AGGGTGTGGACGGTGGTGGGGATGGGCCAGCTCTGGGCGGTCTGCCATGCGCCGGATTCGTCCGGGAGCCAGCGGCGCAGGGTACCGTCCCGCCCGGCGGAGAAGATGGCGTCGGCTGTCGGGTCGGCGGCCACGGCCAGGACTGACCCGCTGTGGCCGCTGAGGGCAGCGATGGCCCGGCCACCCTCGGCCTCCCAAACAATCAGGCTGCCATCTTGAGAAGCGGAGACAAGTTGGCCGGCTGGTTCTCGTAAGGTCACGCCGGTCACAAAGTCAGCATGGCCTCGTAAGACCCGGTCTTCTCCTTCAGCATCGCCATCCACTTGCCAAACCAAACGGAGGCTGCGCTGGGCAAGGCGGGCCAGAAGTTGGGTGGCGATGGCTGGAGCATCTTGGGGCTGGGTGAAGTCGGCGGGGCGCAGACGGGCCAGCCAGGGGGGCAGGGCGCAGGGCTGGGCGAGGAGGGGCAGGAGGCGATCCCTCTGGGCCGGGGTGGTGTAGGCGTCGGCCATGCTGGGCCAAACCTCGTCCATCCAGAGCTGGGAGAGGAGCAGGATCACCCGGTCGGCCTGGGTGGGGTGGGGGGTGAGGGTGCAGCCGGCGGCCAGGAGGTGGGCGCGCAGATCCTGGGCGTGGGGGGCTTGGGCAGGATGGAAGGAGAGGTGCAGGGTGTGGGTCATGGCCGCCGACGAACGATTTCTCGCAGACCTGGAACGGGAGCGGCGGTGCGGTCCGTGCCTTGGCGGGTCTGCATGGGGCCACGGGGGTTGGGGTCGTTGAGATAATCCAGGGTGGCCTCGTAGCCCCGGCGCAACATGGCGGCGGTTTGGTCAAAGTCCAGCAGACCCACGTCGGCGAAGTCGGGGAATTGGATGTGGTGGAGGTCGATGGTGGGGTCCAGGTCGGCCCGATTGAGGTCGTTGTAGAGGGATTCGGCCAAAAAGACGCCGATGGCCCGGTCCACGATGGGGATGACGCCTTTGACCGCGTCCTCGGTTTGGCCGCCATAGCCCACGTTGATCAGATAGAGGGTGGTGGCCCCCTTGTCCATAGCCACGGAGGCGGGGACGTTGTCCACCACACCGCCGTCCACGAGTTGCAGGCCATGATAATCCACGGGGGGGTAGACGCCGGGGATGGCGGAGCTGGCCAAGGCGGCGTCGATCAGGGGGCCGGCGGGGTCGTCGCCAAAGAGAAAGAGGCGGCGGGAGCGCAGATCCGAGGCGGTGGTGTAGCAGGGGATCTTGAGATCGCCAAAGGTGCGCACGGTGGGGGGGAGTTCGGTTTCGAGCATGGTGCGCAGACCGCTACTGTCGAAGAGGCTGTCGGCTTTGAAGATCAGGCGACGCAGCGCGCCAAAATAGCCGCCGGGCATGGCCTTGGCCTTGGTTGCCCCGGTCCACGCCTGGGCCAAGCGGTCATAGGCATCCAACGTGGGGCCGTGGGCGGCCAAAAAGACAGCGTTGAGCGCGCCGGCAGAGGTGCCGACGACCATGTCGGGAATGATGTTCGATTCCAGCAAGGCCCGCACGGCTCCGGCCTGAAGTGGGCCACTGCTGCCGCCGCCGGTGAAGACGAATGCGATCATGGTGAGTTCTCCTTTAGAAATAGAACGCGGATGGCGCGGATTGGGCGGATTTGCACGGATTTTTGAGAACTGAGTCATTATCGTAGGGGCATGAGGTGGGATGGCGGAAGGATCTTCGCAAAGAAAGACCGGTTCCATCGCCATCCTACCTCGTGCCCGGCTTTTCATTCATTCACATTGTCATGCGCCAGGCCGGGCACGAGGTGTGGCGGATGCAAATTTAGTCGTTATTAAGATCGGAGTTTCCGCCACACCTCGTGCCCCTACGGTTTTCGCCGATGTGCCTCATATTTTAGCACAGGTTTGGCGGGAATGCGTCTCCCTCGCCTGGGATGTGCCTGGACATTCCGGGAAAGGGCCGGTTCTTTCTGGGTTGAGTGAACGGTTTTGGCCCATTCCCGGAATGGAGACGAACCCCCGCGCTCCCAGGTTTGCGCCCATGACCGGGGCGGGCTAGAATAAACCAAAATGGTCGCCCCCGCCCCGTCAATCAACAAGTCAACCAATCAACAAGTCAACCAATCAACATATCAACAAAGGACACACCTCATGGTCACAGCCATCATCCTCATCAACGTCGAGCGGGACAAAGTCAACAGTGTGGCGGAGCAGTTGGTGGACTTCGAGGGGGTCAGCGAGGTCTTCTCTGTCACCGGGCGCTATGATCTGATCGCCAATGTGCGGGTGCGCAACAACGACGCCCTGGCCGATCTGGTCACCCGGCAGATGCTCCAAGTCCAGGGCATCACCGAGTCCGAGACCTTGTTCGCCTTCAAAGTCTTCTCCCGGCACGATCTGGAAAGCATGTTCTCCATCGGGTTGGGCGAGGGGGAGTAAAAGGTAGAGGTAGAGGTAGAGATAGAGATAGAGTGCTGTTGTTTTGATCCACGAATCTGCACGAATCTACACGAATCAACCAAAAAAAGATTCGTGTAGATTCGTGCAGATTCGTGGATCTCTTTTTGATTGCCTATTCGTCGATCTGCTCTTGATTCGTGGGTTTGTTGACCAGCCCCTCGATGAGGATGACGAATTCGCCTTTGTGGGTTTTGTCCTTGGCCTGGGCCAGGAGGTCGGAGAGGGAGCCGCGCAGGACTTCTTCGTAGACTTTGGTCAGTTCGCGGGCGATGGCGGCGGGGCGGTCGCCGTAGACTTCCAGGGCGTCGGCCAGGAAGGCGGCGATGCGGTAGGGGCTTTCGTAGAAGATCAGGGTGTGGGGAGAGGCGGCGTCCACGGCCATGAAGCGGCGGCGGGGGCCGCCTTTGCGCGGGGGAAAGCCCCGGAAGGTGAAGCTGTGGACGGGCAGACCCGACAGCACCAGGGCCATGATGGGCGCGGTGGCCCCCGGAATCACCGTGAACTCTTCCCCGGCGGCGATGGCCCGGCGGGCCAGGGTGTAGCCCGGATCGCTGATCCCCGGCGTCCCGGCGTTGGTGACCAGGGCCACGGATTGGCCTTGGGCCAGAAGTTCCATGATGCGCTCCCCGGCCCTGGCTTCGTTGTGTTCGTGGAAGGCCATCTGCGGGCCGTGGATCTCAAAGTGGGCCAGCAGCCGCCCGGTCTTGCGGGTGTCTTCGCTGGCGATCATGTCCACGGCGCGCAGGGTTTCGATGGCCCGCAGGCTCATGTCCCCCAGGTTGCCGATGGGTGTGGCGACGAGATAGAGCATAAGGTTTAGTCCAGTTGTTTGAGCAGGCCCATGAGTTTGTATTTTTTGCCGTGGACGGCGCGCAGTTGGGCCAGGTATTCGGCCCAGATGTTGGCCTGCCCGGCGTTGCGGTAGGCATCCCGGACATAACGCAGCCAGTCAACGGCCTCGGCATATTTGGCCGATTTGCCGCCGTTCATGATGGGGGTGGCCTGGGCGATGGATTGCTTGATCACCCAGTCGGGATCCACAGGGATGGCGACTGGGAAGAGGCGCTTGGCGAAGTCGAAGTGCAGAAAGCTGGGCGCAGCGTTGATGGCATCTTTGACCAGCCCCTCTTCGAGAAAAATATCGCACAGGCCGGTGCCCCAGCCTGCCTGGATCTGGCGCAAGCGGTCGATCACATCCGGGCGCAGATCTGGCCAACGCTCCCCAGCCACGGTGCGCACGGTGCGGAAGTCGACCAAAGTGGGTGACTGGAGCAGGGTCAGGACTGCGGCCTTGATGGCCAACTCCACATTGCCTTCCTGGTGGGCAAGCTCGGCCAACCAGCGGCCCAGAATGGCCCGGCCAGTGTCGAAATCCGCATCCAATCCCCGCTCGGCCACCCGCATGGCGGCGATGGTTAGACCCTCGGTTCGCAAGGATTGCGCCAGTTTCAGGGCCAAGGCGGGGGTGAGGGCCAGAGCCAAGGCCCGGCTTTCGGCTTCTTCGTCTCGGCCCAGCTGGGCCAACATTTGCACCAAGGCGACCATCTGGCCGTCTGCTTCGGCCAGGGCCAGATAGTCGTCGTACCGCTCCATGCGCGCCAGGACCCGTAGGCGCACATCAGCGTAGTCGCTGGTTAGATGCCAGGCACCCCCAGTGGCGGATAGGGCATTTTCGTCAAACTCACTATAGTCAAATTCATCATCCTCGGATTCATCGTCAAATTCATCATCGTCAAATTCATTGTCGTCAAATTCATCATCGTCAAATTCGTCAAACTCATCCGACTCGTCAAAGGCGGCGACTTCACCCGGTGTAGTCTCCTCGGTTGGCCTCTCGTGGGAAGAGCGCCATCCCTGAGTCAGGGCGGAAGAGGTCAAGTTAAAGACCTCTGCGCCCTCTTCAAAGTTGGAGATGTATAGATCCATTTCCACCAGTTCGCTGATGGATGCCTGGATCTCTTCTTCAAGATGCTCCACTGTCTCGCGGATAAACTGAGCTTGGGCCTCGGTCAGGGCCTCCAGAAGGCTGAGGGCTAGGCAGACCTCGGCCCAGACCTCGTCCACCTTGGCCAAGGCGTCGAATTCTTCCAGCTCAACCCCCTCTTCGTACGGGTCGCCCCAACTGCTATAACGGTCATAGTCGTCATAGTCTCTATCCGTGGCGTCGCTGGCGGATCGATCCAGCCGCAGGGCGAGGGCAGTAGCCAACATGCGCAGGATCTCCAAGGATTGCGCGGCATCTCCGGCATAGGCCAAATCCAGAGCCATGGCCAGATCCCCAGCGATGACGGTTTGGGGCGAGAGATCCGTGCGCAGCCCGGCGCTGATCTTGTCTCGGATCAGCGCCATGTCCACCTGAACCGATCCTTGGGCCACCGGGCCAACCGGTCGGGCGACGGCCAGGGCCAAGTCCTTGACAAAATACCTGATGCGCGAAACCAGATCCGGCGAAGCGTCGGCCAGATCTACCACCAGCCGGACCAGATCCGGCGCGGAGAGATCGGCCACCAGTTCGGCCACGGTCTCCTCCACCGCCACTGCATCGGGATGGGTGGCGGCAAAGAGGGCAAGGGCCACCGTATGCTTGCACCAATCGCCTTGATCATAGGGGCAGGTGCAGCCGGCAAACACGGGGTCCCCCTCTGCAAATTGGATGGAGACCCCGTAGGGCATGTAGCTGCTGCCGGTCACTTTGCCGATCAACAGATCCGCCCGGCGCGTCACCGACTGCACTGCGCCGGACGCGGCCAGCTTCTCGCCCCGGTTGTAGACCGCGGCCTCGGCGAGGTTACGGATGGATTGGATGTTTATGTAAAATTCTTTAACGCTCATAGCGAGCCTCCATTTGTGAGTGGAAGGTATGGCAAAATAACGTCAGTAGACGATTTCATCCGCGTCATGTTCGAGATGGTGCTTTTCCAGACAATCTTCGCAGACCAGGACGTCTCGATCTTCTTCGTCGCTGCACTCCATACAGATCCAAGTGGCGGGGGTCTTGCGGCCCTCCGCCTTGCACACGCCACAGTAGCGCAACTTTGGCTGGTTCTGGGCAACCTTGCGGGGATAGTCCGCCGGGTTCATGTCCGCCTCAGGATCGCTGATCGCCTCCACCGTCAGAAGATGCTCGATCCAATCGCCAAAATCATGCACCCATTTGAGCGTATCCCCGACCTGCAACGAGAGGGAGGCGATGACAATGTCGTTGGCCTCGCCCTCGTCAAAGTCAAACGGATTAACGGTCCCCAAATCAACTTCTCGGAACTGCTTGGTCGTTCCCCTGCGGACGCGCAGCCAGTAGCCGCTCAGATGGTCATAATCATGGTTGAATAGAGAAATCAACAGAACGTTGAGATCATAAAGCGTCTGGCCGCCCAAGATTTCGACCGTGCGCCATAATCCCTTGCGATGTTTCAAGACAGCCTTGATCGTATAGACCTGACTCTCTTGCGTCGGGGATAGTTCGGGCGCGTCCGATTCATCGGGGAGATCATCTTCCAGGGGAGGCTCCCCCGGCCAAATGGCATCTTCCACCAGCATGGGGAAGATGCTGTCTGGATCTTGGTAATTCAGACCTGCATAGTTTCTATCCAACCGGCCATCAATGACCATCATCCGATCGATTGGATCTCCAGGATAGCCCGTTGGCTCAGTCAGCCGTAGATGACCAGCCAGAATCACTAATTTTGGGTCATGATGACGTTTGCGGGAGCTTTCCAATTGGTCAAAAAGTGCTTGGGCCAGTTCGGCATTGCGGCGACGGCGAGCCACATTTTGGCGCTGTTCAGCAGGTTCATGTTCCAGTCGAAAACAAGGTTGTTCCCAGTCAACGATGGTAAAAAGGATCGAATCTCCAGCTTGGATCTTGTGGCGCAAGAACCAAGCTGGCAAGTCAAAACCAATGACCTGGATTTCGTAGATGGTATTGTCAAGGTTGTATACCTTCGAGAAGTGGCGAGTGACCGGCTTGACTGGCAGCTCACCACCCTCCTCATCAAGAAGACGACATTGGATCAAATACTCGACAGATTCAAACGCACGCCTGGGCCACCAAATCTCAATCAGTTCTTTGCTGATCTTCAACCAGCCCGCTTCAGCTTCGGCGGTGGAAACATAGACGCGGAAACGTACGCCCGCCATGACCAATCGTGTGGGCACCACCGTGGCACCGTCATCGAGCAGCAGGATGCCAGCATCAGTGGGACGATAGGGCAACGTGTTGCGCACAGCGCCCGTGCGGTTCTTGGCCGTGGTCGGTGCCAGGGCAAGCACTTGTTCGGCAAACTCTTTGAAAGAAAGAGGGCCGGTCATGGCCGACACGACTTGTTGCACCGCTTCGGCACGGGTGGTTGTGTTTGGGGTAGGCATGGCAGAGATCTCCTTGCAGTTGGGTCGGGCCAGAAGCGCTTTCACGCACAACTTGTTAGACAAACCCAATTTTAGCACAAGACGCACCCAACGCCACGAGCGGACGCGTATGGTATACTCATGTCCAGCGAAATTGTAGAGTCCAACCCAATTCTTACCCGAAACGACCCTGCCCATGACCATCCGTGATCTTGTCCAGTCCCTTGGCGGCCACCCGTGGCTGTTGCTGATCTTCTTCATCTTGCCCCCGGCCATCACCTTCGGGCTACGCTATGCCCATCGCCCCGGCGAGGGGGAGCGGATGCCCTGGCGCTTTGTCTATGCCGGGCTGGTCTACGCGGTCTGCGTGCCGGGGATCTTTGCCGCTGTGCTGACGGCGTACTCCCTCTTCTTCCGCAACGAGAGTTTGCTGGATGTGAATTTGCTGGTCTACTTTCTGCCCATCATCTCCATGTTCGTGACCTTGGTCTTCATGCGCCAAAACGTGGACTTCAAACAGGTGCCCGGCTTTGACCGCCTCTCTGGGTTGATGGTGCTGCTGGGGGTGAGCTTTGTGGTGGCCCTGGCCATCCAGCGCACACGGATCTGGGTACTCTTTGGCGGCTCCATCGGCATGCTCTTTGGGTTGGCCCTCTTTGCCTTTTTGCTGTTGAAGTGGGCGACCCATCGGCTCTTCCGCAAATCCAGCGAGGCACCCCAGGAGCGGCCGCGGTTTCCGTACACGTAGGCCAATGCTGCCCCATGCGGCGACCGCCGGGGGATAAATCCCCCGGCTAGGCACGAAAAGCCCGGTGAACCGGGCTGGATATTCCCAAAAATTCGGCCAAAGCAACCCGGTTCACCGGGTTTTTTCGTCCAGCCGGGGCGCTTCAGCCCCCGGCGGTCGGCGCATTCATTGCCCACCGTCACTGCCACCGGGTTGCTGCGTCTTGATTCGTGCCACCGAGGAACGGTAGCCTTTTGCGTACCTGGTTCGCACTCGTCCACCCCACCCCCCATGCTCTGCGGAGAAAACACCCATGAAATCAGCCCCTCTTTTGCCCAGACCATCCCGGCCCACGCCAAAGTTGATGGCGATCTTGCTGTTGCTGACCGCGCTGTTGATCGGCGCTGCCGGGCCTCTGGCTGCGGCCGGTGCGCCCCCGGCCCAGCTTTTCTACATCCCCATGCCCGAAGATCAGGTGCTGGACGCCCTGCGCGGGATCTATCCCGGCGGCGGCTCGGCCTTTTGCGGCAACTTTGCGTCGGATGTGCTGGAACCGGTCAATACCTATGTCTCCGTGGCCGCCATTGCGGATGGCACGCTGATCTACTATGACCAGTGGGAGGATGGCTTCGAGCCGGTGATCACCGCGCCCACCCAGGCCACGACCCAGATTTGGGGCGACGGCGACCTGGCCAACGGCACGGCCCCCGGCACCGCGGACGATCTGATCCACGCCGGGGCGGTGCTGATCTTGGACAATGGGGTGCAGACCGCCACCCGCCAGTCGGTGATCGACTTTGACGGCGGGGACAAGCTGGCCGCCACCAAGACCATCGCCATGACCCGTGCGGCGTGGGGGACCGGTTCCAGCACCCTGCTGGCCGGGGCGGTGGAGGTCTATGACACCAACAGTTGGGGCACCCAGTTCCGCGCGCCCGTGGGGGAGACCACCAGCCCGGTCAGCCTCTTTGAATACAGCGGCCTGTTGATCATGGCATCCCAAAACGGCACGGTGGTGAATGTGGACCGGGACAACAATGGGGCCGCTGAGACCACGGTGACGCTGAACGAGGGCCAGTCTGCCCACATCAACGGCGGCGTGCTGGCCGGGGGGACGGTCAACGCGTCCAATCCGGTGCAGGTGCAGTTGATCACCGGCGACCGCTGCGATGTCTACGAGAGCCGCTGGTATGTGCTGACCCCGGTGGAGCAGTGGGGGAGCAGCTACTACAACCCTGTGGGCACCCCGGCGGGGGATGGCACGGTGATCTTTGTGCATAACCCGGCTGCCGCGGCCATCACCGTGCAGTGGGAAACCAGCGCCGGTCTTCAGCCCCCCCTCGCCATTGCGGCGGGAAGCACAGCCAACGTGACCACCCCCGCCGGATCAGGATCCCACTTTTTCACCACAGATGGCAGCCGCTTTTTTGCCATTGCCGCGGTGGACGCGGACGGCCCCACCAACACCAACGCCAAGGCAGATTGGGGCTTCACCCTGCTTTCGGATGACGCCGTGACCCCCCAAGTCTTGGTGGGTTGGGGACCGGGGCGGGACCCCTTGAGCATCACCAACCCGGCGGAAAACGGCAGCCCGGTCTGGGTGACGCCGGTCTTCCCGGCCGGCGGGTCGGGGAGCATCAATGTGTGCGCCGACTATGACGGCGACGGGGCGGGCAGTTTGACCGACCCCCAGGGCAACAAATATGACCAATTGCTCACCCTAACCCCCTTCCAGAGCGCCAAGATCTTTGACAGCGACGGCGACCAGACGGCCATGGTGATCTATGTGTGCCGGGCAGCGGGCCAGGCCGCCGGGGTGACTTTGGCCGCGGCCTGGGGCCAGGATCCGACCACGGCCAGCGCGGCCGCGCCGGGGCTGGATTTGGGCACGACCGCGCCGCCCTCGCCCTCCTTTGCGGCGGGCAAGGGCTTTGCGTTGATCAACGACATCGACGGAGACGGCCTGAGCAGCCCCGGTGACATGTTCGGCTATACCATCGTGATCCGCAACAGCAGCCGGGTGCCTGTGCCTGATGTGGTGGTCAGCGACACGATTCCTTTGCACACAACCTATGTGACCAACAGCGCCACCTTTGACAGCGGCAGCGGGCCGACGCCCATTGCGGACAAGCTCGCAGGCACGGCTTTCCCCTTGGACGATGGGGGGATCAACGTGGGTACCGTGGCGGCCACGGACGTTTTCACGGTCAGCTTCCGGGTGACGGCGGACAATCCGTTGCCCGTGGGCGTGGACCGCATCGTCAACCAGGGCAAGGTGCTGGCCTTGGGCGAGGAGCGCACGCCGACTGTGATCATTCCCATGGATCTGGACCCCTCTTTGGTAATGAACAAACTCACTGTGGGCCAGGACGCGGACACGGTCACCGGGCCGATCCTGCGCACGGGCGCGCCAGTGACGTGGACATACATGGTCACCAACACCAGCCAAGTCACCCTGACCGGCGTGGTGATGACCGACAGCGTGGCCGGGGTCAACCCGGTGCTGATTGCCGGGGACACGGACAGCGACACCGCCCTGGCCCCCACCGAGATCTGGACCTTCCGGGCCGTGGGCACGGCGACCACGGGCCAATATACCAACATCGGCACCGTGACCGGCAATTGGGTGGACGGCACGGGCATCACCGACACGGTGACGGCCACCGATCCCAGTCACTACTTTGGCCTGTTTTCTCAGGTGCTGGTGACCAAAACGGCCTCGGCCAGCATGGTCTATTCTGGCACGTCCGTTGGCTACACCTACACCGTCGCCAACCTGGGCAATGGCCCCGTGGCAAACGTGACGGCCACGGACGATCACTGCGCCCCCTTGGTCTATACCACGGGTGACGCCAATGTCAACGACCTCTTGGATGTAACTGAAAGTTGGACATTCACCTGCACGGCCACGCTGAACACAACCACCACCAACACCGCCACCATCGGCGGCACAGACCTGCTGGGCGAGCCGGTCAGGGATCAGGCCAGCGCCTCGGTGACCACCATCGCCCCGGCCATCGGCCTGGCCAAGGTGGCCGCCCCGGTCATCGTGGCCCCCGGCCAGGCGGTCACATACACCTTCACCGTCACCAATGCCGGGGACGACCCCTTGAGCGCCATCACCCTGTCCGATGATCGGTGCGGGCCTCTTCTTTTTGAAGGAGGAGATCTCGACGCCGACACCTTATTGGATCTAACGGAAAGTTGGGTCTACACCTGTTCGGCCCCAGCACCGGGAGACCTCACAAACACCGCCTCGGTGACGGGGACGGACAGCTTGGGCGGCGTGGTTTCGGCCCAGGCCAGCGCGGTTGTGGATGTGATCGCCCCGGCCATTGGGCTGACCAAGACGGCCTCGGCCCCCGTGGTCCACGCCGGGGATGTGGTGACCTACACCTTCACCGTAACCAACGCCGGGGATGTGGCGCTGGCCAACGTGAGCGTCAGCGACGATCTGTGTGCGCCGGTTCTCTTCGGCGGCGGGGATGGCAACAGCGATGCCCGGCTGGACTTGGGCGAGACGTGGACATATATCTGCACGGACATGCTCAACGGGGACACCTTCAACACGGCCACGGCGACGGGTACGGATGCCTTGGGCGGGACGGTTTCCGCCCAAGCCTCGGCCCGGGTGGATGTGATCAACCCCGGCCTGCGGGTGACAAAGACAGCGTCTGCGGCCCAGGTCTATGAAGGCGAAAGCGTGGTCTTCACCTACACCGTACGCAACACGGGGGATACCCCCCTGGCTTCCCTCACGGCCACGGACGACCGATGTGACCCGGTCGTCTACGCCGCCGGGGATGTCAACCTGAATAGCCGCCTGGATCTGACCGAGGTGTGGACCTATACCTGTCACACCGTTTTAACCCAAACCACGACCAACACCATCACGGTCACAGGCCAGGATGAGCTGGGCCGCAGCACGGGGGACACGGATAGCGTCACGGTCAGCGTGCTGGCCTTTGGGCGGATTGGGGACCGGGTGTGGCTGGATGTGAACCGCGACGGCCTCCAGGAGAGCGGCGAGCCGGGCATGGCCGATGTGGGCGTGGTGCTGCTCACCAGCGGCGGGACCGTGGCGGGGACGACCTTTACGGATAGCAGCGGCCACTTCCGCTTTGACGGGTTGCGGGCGGGCAGCTATGTATTGAGCTTCACGCCGCCCACTGGCTTCGTCTTCACCGCCCCCAACCAGGGAACGGATGGCAACGCAGACAGCGACGCCGACCGCAACACAGGGCGCACGGAGACCATCGTGCTGGCCGCGGGGCAAGAGGACTTCTCTTGGGACGCCGGGCTGCACGAGCCTCTGCTCTTCCTGCCCCTGCTCTTGGTGCCGCCGCCCACACCGACCCCGACGCCAACGGCTACGCCCACCGCCACGCCGACCCTGCCCTCCACGCCGACGCCCACCGCCACCCCCTCGCCAACCCCCACGGCCACGCCGACGCCGATCCTGTGTCTGCCGCCGGATGGCTGTACCATCCAGCTTTTGGCCCATCCCAAGGGCATGGCCGTCCACACGGCGCTGAATCGAGTCTACATTGCCAGCCGGGACAACGACCGGTTGTTGGTGGTGAATGGGCAGACCAATCAACTGATCGACAGCGCCCCCACGGGGGATGAACCCTGGGGCGTGGTGGTGAATGAGGCCACCAATCGGGTCTATGTCAGCAACTACGCCAGCGGGGATCTGTGGATCTACAACGCCACCACTTTGGCCGTGGAGAAGAAGATCGCCCTTGGGCTGCATCCTGCCTTGACGGAGATTTTGCCTGGGTTGGATACGGTCTTTGTGGCCGTGCGAGATTCGGGGAAGATCGGGGTGATCCAGGGGACGACGTTGCTGGGGCTGTTCGACAGCGGCGGCTCCGGCCCCTATGGCCTGGCCGCGGACAGGGTGAACAACCGGGTCTACATCGCCAATCGAGATTCGGGCCATCTGGCCGCCCTGGTGCAGAGCGGGGGCACGTGGGCGATGCGCAGCGGGCCGGTACTCAACGATGGCCGCACCCTCTTCGACATGGCCTACAGCCCGGCCACGAACAAGGTCTACCTGGTCTATGCCAAGCCCCACGACCCCACGGGCACAGACTGGCTGGTGGATGTGTGGAAGCCCGACGTCAACAGCCCGTGGGCCTTGCTCCAGACCATCCCCGTGGGTGACGGCGGCCCGGTGGATTCGCCCCAGGTGGGCGGCACGGGCATCGTAGTCAACCCGGTGACGGGGAACGTCTTCAACGTCAACACCGCGGCGGGTACCCTAAGCGTGATCCACGGCGAGAACAATTATGTCAAATCCATCATCCCCCTGGGCACGGACCCCTACACCATCGCCATCGACCCCGTGCGCAACTTCATCTACATCGCCCTGCGCGGGTCGGGGAGTGTGATTAAGGTGCAGGACGGGTATTGAGGTGAGGGGGTGAGCGGGTGAAAGGGTGAAAGGGTGAAGGGGTGAAGGGGTGAAGGGGTGAGCGGGTGAAGGGGTGAAAGGGTGAAGGGGTGAAAGGGTGAAGGGGTGAAAGGGTGATACCGCTGTCCTATATTAACAAAACGCTCAGATGGGTGGCCAATGGCGGAAATTTGCCGTTCAAGTCGGAAAAACGGACATTTTCAACAATCAAAAACCACTTTCGATACCCAAAAACAAGCGACTTTCGGGCGATTTCTGAAACAAAAAAGCTCGATGAATGGGTTTTCTCAACGTTTTTTCGGTTTGTTAATATAGGACAGCGGTATCAAAGGGTGAAGGGGTGAGCGGGTGAAGGGGTGAAAGGGTGAGGGTAAAGTAGGTTGAGTAGCCCGGCTTAACGATTCGGGTTCACTGAACAAATAGGAAGGGCGTATCGAAACCGGAGCAGGTCAACCCGCTCTGGTTTCGATAGTGCCGCCAGTGCCTGAATGGTCAGCACAGATTTTGGCGGCGGCCACTCAACCGGCGCTCATCCTCGATCCCCCTCCTTCACCCCTTCACCCCTTCACCCCTTGATACCGCTGTCCTATCTTACGAAACTGTGATTAAACTCTCGAAAAAACTGCTTGCAACACTCGAATCCTCCGAAATCTACTCAAAAACACTCGATTTTTAGGTGATTTGAGTGGATTTCAGTAAACATAACAGTCTTTTTTGAGTAAAGACAGCAAATCGGCATCGAAAAATCAGTTATTGTAAGTGATTCGTAAGATAGGACAGCGGTATCACCCCTTCACCCGCTCACCCCCTCACCCCCTCAGCACACTGATGATCTCCGCCATAATACACACGGCGATCTCCGCGGGGGTGTGGGCGTTGATGGGGAGGCCGATGGGGGCGTGGATGCGGGTGAATTTGTGGGCGGGGATGCCTTGTTCCTGTTCGAGGAGTTGGTAGACGGCGCGGATGCGCCGTTTGCTGCCGATCATGCCGATGTAGGCCAGGGGATCGTCCAGGACTTCAAGGAGGGAGGCGATGTCGTATTGGTGGCCCCGGGTGACCAGGACGATGTAGGTGTCGTCGTCAAAGGTGGGGCGGCCCTGGCGCAGGTTGCGCAGTTCGGCCACGAAAGGCCCGGCGATCACCCGATCCGCGGTGGGGAAGCGGGTGGGGGTGGCGTATAGGGTCCGGTCATCCAGGACCGTGACCTGAAAGTCGCAGATCTTGGCCGTGGCCGCCAGGGGCACGGCGATGTGACCCGCCCCCACGATGATCAAATGGGGCGGGCGGCGCTGGACTTCGACAAAGAGGGAAATGTTCCCGGCATCGGTCGCGAAATCCAGGGTGCGATGCTCCTTGCCCCGGATCACCCGGCGCACGTCGTCCAGGGCGGACAGTTCCAGATCCCCCAGGCCCAGTTCGCCCACGGTGGCCCGCTGGGCATCCGGCCAGACGAGGCAGTGCCTGCCCACATTGACGGAGAAAGCGCCGTCGCCCTCGGTCACCGTGACCAGGGCGACGGCTTCACGTTTTTCGATGGAGGCCAGCAGGCTCTCCAGGACTTGCTGATCCATGACACCTGCCTATGGTTGCAATTTGGATGGTTCCTGGTAAAATCAGCGGATGGTTCAAAACAAATAGGCCACGGATTTTACGGGGGACAACGGATCAATAAAATCCGTGTTCTATTTTGACATCCTTAACCCAAAACTTATCTTTGAAGGAGACTATCGATGGCTGAAATTTTTACCGCCGAACATATGGTGGCACTGCTGACTCTGGTGACGTTGGAGATCGTGCTGGGGATCGACAATGTGATCTTCATCGCCATCCTCAGCGGCAAGCTGCCCGAAAGTCAACAGGCTCGGGCTCGCACCTTGGGCATTGGCCTGGCTGTGATCACTCGGGTGCTGCTCCTGTTGAGCATCACTTTCATCATGCGCTTGACCGCGCCCCTGATCAACCTCTTTGGCAACGGCCTCTCCGGGCGGGATCTGATCCTGCTGATCGGCGGCCTCTTCCTGATCGGCAAGAGTACGTATGAGATCCATGAAAAGCTAGAGTCCGTGGAACATACGGAGACCGGCGCGGCCAAAGTGGTGGTCTCCTTTGCGTCGGTGATCTTCCAGATCGTGCTGGTAGATATTGTCTTCTCTCTGGATTCGGTGATCACCGCCGTGGGGATTTCGGGCAACCTGTGGATCATGGTGCCGGCGGTGCTGGTGGCGGCCGGGGTCATGCTCTGGTTCTCCGGCCCCATCGCCCACTTTGTGGAGCGTCACCCCACCACCAAGATCCTGGCCCTGGCCTTCCTGATCATGATCGGCCTCATGCTGGTGATCGAAGGCTGGAACCCGGAAGCCGCCCACGACCTGCACCTCAAAAACTACGCCTACTTCGCCATGGCCTTCTCCTTCGCCGTGGAGATGGTCAACCTGCGCCTGCGCAAGCCCCAGCAGCCCGTGGTGTTGAAGAATCGGCCGAGTTTGGAAAGCTGAGCGGGTGAAGGGGTGAGGGGGTGAAGGGGTGATGAACGTGGTTCACTTCTTCTCACCCCTTCACCCTTTCACCCCTTCAGTTTTACCCCACACCTCCACAAACACATTCATAATCCCGCCGCAGACGCCCAGGCTGTTCATGGAGATCGCTTCGGTGAGGTCAACGCGCACGGTGCGGGGCTGGCCGTCGTGGATGGCGTCCAGCCCGGCGCGGATGACGTCCGCCTCACCGCAGCCGCCGCCGACCGTCCCTACGTGCTGGCCATAGGGGTGGATGATCATTTTCGCCCCCACTTCTCGGGGGACCGAGCCTTTGACGTCGGTGATGGTGGCCACGGCCACGGTGAGGTCTTGGGCGAGGAGGGTGTGCAGGTGATGATAGATGGTCATGGTGATCCTGGGTGTGCGAGCTTCCCGGAAGGGGGTTGGGCAGCGGCCTTCTGTGGTCAAGCTTCCGGGAAGCGGGAAATATGGGCTGTTCTGCGGATTATGGTGGCGCGGTCGGCATGATCGTGGCAGGTGGCGAGCTTCTCGGAAGGGGGTAGCTGTGCGGGAGGATCGGCGGTGAGCTTCCGGGAAGCGGGGGGATCTACGCACTATTGCGGATTGCGTCGATGGTTTGGACCTGTATCATAAGGTCAAATGATGACAAAAAGTAACCATTCACCGCCCGACCCCCTCCACGGCCTCCCCCAGAATTGGGGGCCGGGGGGCAGAGGGGTGAACGGCTATGCCAAGAATGCGGCAATAGCGAACAGGAGATCCCGATGCCCAAACGATCCGTAAAATTCGAGCAAGGCGGATATTATCACCTGTATAATCGTGGGGCAGGAAGGCAGCCAATCTTTCGCCAGGAACGCAACTATTGGTACCTGTTGCGGTTGATGAGCAAGGTGGCGAGGGAGTGCGATCACACCATTGTCGCCTATTCGCTGCTCCCCAACCATTACCATTGGTTCGTGCGCCAAGATGGGGAAATATCCATTTCGCGCTTGCCCCAGCGAGTTTTCGGCAGCTATACCCAGGCGCTCAACTTGGCCATCAGCCGGCGGGGCACCCTTTTCGAGGACCGGTTTGACGCCATCAAGGTCGAGACAATCGACTACCAACTCAACCTGTGCCGCTACATCCACGCCAACCCGGTTCTCCACGGCCTCGCCGCTGCGCCCGAACTCTGGCCCTACTCCAACTACCTGGACTGGATCGGCCAACGCCCCGGCAACCTGATCGACCGCGCCTTCGTGCAAACCCACTTCCCGGAGCCAGGTCAATACTCATCCTACGTCAATAGCTACCTCATCAACCGCTCCAGCCTGCCCCCCGGCCTAAAAACCTACCTTGCCCGCCTGGAACAGCCCAGTCGCCCCTCTTCCAACCCACCGCCCCAAAATCCGCGATAACCCGATCGCCCTACAAAGAACTCACCCCACCACCACCGCTTTCCGGAAGCTCTACCCCAAATCTCACCCCACCAACCACCTTCCGGAAAGCCCGCCACCCAATCCCCCCTCCCCATTCACCGCTTTCCGGAAGCTCTACCCCAAATCTCACCCCACCCAACACCTTCCGGAAAGCTCGCCACCCAATCCCCCTCCCCATCCACCGCTTTCCGGAAGCTCCACCCCAAATCTCACCCCCACCAACCACCTTCCGGAAAGCTCGCCACCCAATCCCCCTCCCCATCCACCGCTTTCCGGAAGCTCTACCCCAAATCTCACCCCCACCAACCACCTTCCGGAAAGCTCGCCGCCACCCGATCCAGTATAGCACATACCCCCACCGCACCCCTCCGCGCAAATCTCCTCCGGCACAAAACCCATGCAACCGGTTGCGAAAAGACCTGCCAAATTTTGACAAAACCCCGCGCCCCGATGTATCTTAGACAACACCACTACCCCCAAAGCCCAAACCAAACACAACCCACATATCCACCCAAGGAGACAATGATGACTCACCCACCTTCCCTCCTGCGCCGAGCCGTGCATGGCCTGTTGTTGATCGCCATGCTCGTCTCCACTTTCGGCGCGCTCACGCCCAGCGTGCGCGCCACCGTCGTGGCCGACCCCACCTCCGTCACCATCGCCGGCAGCCTCCAGTCCGAACTGGGCTGTCCTGGGGATTGGCAGCCGGAATGCGCCACCACCCACCTCACCGCCGATGCCACGGACGATGTGTGGCAGGGCACCTTCACCGTCCCAGCCGGCAGCTATGAGTACAAGGCCGCCCTCAACGACGCCTGGACCGAGTCCTATCCGGGCGGAAACATCGGCCTCAATCTGACCGCCGAAACCCCAGTCAAATTCTACTACGACCACAAATCCAACTGGATCACCGACAACAAGCGCAACGTGATCGCCACCGCCGCCGGCAGTTTTCAGAGCGAGTTGGCCTGCTCCGGCGACTGGCAGCCGGACTGCCTGCGCTCCTGGCTCCAGGACAAGGATGGGGACGGCACCTACACCTTCCAGACCACAGCCATCCCGCCCGGCACGTATGCTGGCAAGGCGGCCCTGGACGAGGGGTGGACGCAATCCTACCCCGCCAGCGACGTCAACTTCACCGTCACCAACGCCGGGGACAATGTGCTGTTCAGCTTCAATTCGGCCACTCATGAGTTCACCATCGACGCCGGCGCGCCTGTGGGACCGGGCTACTCCGTGGCCCTGGTCGGGAGTCTGCAAAGCGAACTGGGCTGTCCGGGTGACTGGCAACCGGAATGCGCCAACACAGAGATGACCTTTGACGCCGACGATGACGTCTGGCAGGGCACCTTCACCGTGCCCGCCGGGGGCTATGAATACAAGATGGCGTTGAACGATGGGTGGACCGAAGCCTACCCCAACGATAACCTCGCCCTCAATTTGGCCGCCGAAACCCCGGTGAAGTTCTATTATGACAACAAATCCCACTGGGTCACCGACAACCAGCGCAGTGTGATCGCCACCGCCGCCGGGGACTTCCAGAGCGAGGTGGGCTGCCCCGGCGACTGGCAGCCCGACTGTCTGCGCTCCTGGCTTCAGGACATGGACGGGGATGGCATCTACACCTTCGCCACCACAGCCCTCCCGGTTGGCAGCTATGGGGGCAAGGCCGCGCTCAACGAGAATTGGGACGTAGCCTACCCCGGCAGCAACGTCCCCTTCACCGTGGCCAAGGCCGGGGACACCATCACCTTCAGCTTCAATTCGGCCACCAACGAATTCACCATCGACGATGGCAGCACCCCCCCACCGCCCACGAACATCGAATACGTCGTCATCCACTACAACCGGCCCGCCGGGGACTATGACGGCTGGGGCCTGCATCTGTGGGGCGACGGCCTCGACCCGGCGGAAGGCACGACCTGGGACGCGCCCAAGCCCTTCGCCGGTTTTGACGAGTTTGGCGGCTACGTCGCCATCAAGCTGACCGACCCCTCCAAGCCGGTCAACTTCATCATCCACAAAGGCAACGACAAGGATACGCCCAACGACCGCAGCTTTATCCCCGACGCCTTCCCCCACCTCTGGTTGAAGCAGGGTAGCGCGGCCAACTTCGCCAGCCGGTCCGGGGTGACGGGCAAGACCGTCATCCACTATCAGCGGGCGGACAACGACTACACCGACTGGGGCCTGCATCTGTGGGGCGACGCCATCGACCCGTCCGAGGCCACGGATTGGAACGCGCCCAAGCTGCCCACAGGCACGGACGACTACGGTGTTTACTTCGAGATCGCCCTGGCCGACCCTACCAAGCCGGTCAACTTTATCGTCCACAAGGGGGACGCCAAGGATCCGGACGCCAATCTGAGCTACACTCCTGCCGAGAGCTACGAAGTTTGGGTAAAATCGGGCGATCCCATGGTGTACTTGCAACAGGGGGCGGCCGAAAACTATGCGGTGATCCACTACCATCGCAAAAAGGGTGACTACACCGGCTGGGGCCTGCATCTTTGGGAAGGCTCCGCCGAGACCGGCATCACCTGGGAGACGCCCCTGCTGCCGGCGGGCACGGATGCCTTCGGCGTTTTCTACAAGATCAAGCTCCAGGATGCCGCGGCCCGCATGGCCTACATCCTCCACAACGGGGGCACCAAGGACCCCGGCCCGGATCAGTTCCTGGTCTTCGCCGACAAGGGCTACGAGATCTGGCAAATCCAGGACACGGGCGTGCAATACAATGACCCGGCCCTGGCCTGGGCCGCCCTGGCCGCGTCCGGCGGTGCGGGGGATCTGACCAAGCAGCAAGCCTACTTTGTAAACCGCACCACCCTCGCCTGGCCCGCGGCCACGGATGCGAGCGCCACCTATCTGCTCCACTCCGCCCAAACCGCCGGGCTGGCTCTGGAAAAAGAGGGCATCACCGGCGGCGAGGTTTACACCTTGACCCTCTCCAACACCGGCGTGAGCGACGCAGTGGCGGAGAAGTTCCCCCATCTCGCCACCCTGCCCGCCCTCACCCTGCCCGCCGGCGCGGACCCGGCCATGCTGCTCAAGGGCCAGTTGGCCGTCAGCGCCGTGGACAGCGAAGGTACCCTGCTTGACGCCACGGGTTTGCAGATCCCCGGCGTGCTGGATGATCTCTACACCTTCACCGGCGACCTGGGCGTGACCTGGGCGGCGGGCGTGCCCAGCATCGCCCTGTGGGCCCCCACGGCCCAAAGCGTGATCCTGCACATCTTCAACACATCGACCATCAGCACCAGCACGCCCTACACTATGACCTGGGACGGGGCCACGGGCGTCTGGGCCAAGACGGGCATGGCCGACTGGACCGACAAATACTATCTCTTCGAGGTCCACGTCTACGCCCCCAGCACTCAGAAAATCGAGCAGAATCTCGTCACAGATCCGTATGCGGTCAGCCTCTCCACCAACAGCGCCCGCAGCCAGATCGTGGATCTAACCGCCACCGCCCTCAAGCCCGCAGGCTGGGATGCGCTGGCCAAACCCGCAGTGGCCGCACCGGAAGACATCTCCATTTACGAAATCCATGTGCGGGACTTCTCCGTCAACGACCCGACCGTGCCGGACAACCTGAAAGGCACATTCAAAGCCTTCACCCTGCCGGAGAGCAACGGGGTCAAGCATCTGAAAGTCCTGGAAGCCGCTGGCCTGAGTCATCTGCACCTGCTCCCGATCTTCGACCTCGCCACCATCGACGAAAACAAGGCCAACTGGCAGACCCCCGACTTCACCGATGCGGACATGGGACCGGCCAGCGAGGATCAGCAGACCGCCGTGGTGGCCGTGGAGAACACGGATGCCTTCAACTGGGGCTATGATCCCTTCCACTATGGCGTGCCCGAAGGCAGCTATAGCACCAACCCCGACGGCACCGCCCGCATCGTCGAGTTCCGGGAGATGGTGGAAGCCCTCAACAAGATGGGCCTGCGGGTGGTGGTGGATGTGGTCTACAACCACACCAACGCCGCCGGCCAGGCCGAGAAGTCTGTGCTGGACAAGATTGTGCCCGGCTATTATCAGCGGCTTAACGCCAGCGGCCAGGTGGAGAGCAGCACCTGCTGCGCCAACACGGCCACCGAACACAACATGATGGAAAAGTTGATGGTGGACACCCTGGTGCTGTGGGCCAAGGAATACAAGGTCGATTCCTTCCGCTTTGACCTGATGGGCCATCACATGGTACGCAACATGGTGGCCGTGCGGACCGCTTTGGACGCCCTGACCGTGGCCGAGGACGGGGTGGACGGCAAATCCATCTATCTTTATGGCGAGGGCTGGAACTTTGGCGAGGTGGCGGACAATGCTCGGGGCGTCAACGCCACCCAACTCAACCTGGGCGGCCTGGGCATCGGCTCCTTCAGCGACCGCCTGCGGGACGCGGTACGCGGCCCCAGCCCCTTCGCCTCTGGGGAAGACCTCAAAACTCAGGGCTTTGCCAACGGTCTCTCCTACGATCCCAATGCCCTGGCCCAGGGCGGTGCGGAGGCCCAGAAAACCCGCCTGCTCCTCCTCACCGACCAGATCAAGGTGGGCATGGCGGGCAACCTGGCCGACTATGAATTCGTGGACCGCACGGGGACCACGGTCAAGGGTTCCCAGGTGGACTACAACGGTCAGCCGGCCGGCTACACCCAGGACCCGCAGGAAGTCATCACCTACATCGACAAGCACGACAACCAGACCCTCTACGACATCAACGCCTACGCCGCGCCCACGGCCACCAGCATGGCGGACCGGGTGCGCATCCAGACCGTCGGCCAGGCGATCGTACTCCTGGGCCAAGGCGTGCCCTTTGTCCAGGCAGGCAGCGACATCCTGCGCTCCAAGTCTCTGGATCGGGACAGCTACAACTCGGGCGATTGGTTCAACAAGCTGGACTTCACCTACGCCAGCAACAACTTTGGCGTGGGTCTGCCCGTGGCCTCTAAAAACCAGGACAACTGGCCGGTCATGACCCCCTTCCTGACCAACCCGGCCCTGGTCCCCGCCCAGGCGGAGATCGAACAGGCCGGCACCCTCTTCCGGGAGCTGCTCCAGATCCGTTACAGCTCGCCCCTCTTCCGGTTGCAGACGGAACAGGCCATCATGGACCATGTGCGCTTCTACAACAGCGGCCCGGATCAACTGCCCGGCCTGATCGTCATGGCCATGAACGATGATGCCATGCTCACGGACATGGACCCCAACTATGAGGGCGTGGTGGTGCTAATCAACGCCAACGACGAAGCCCAGACCTTTGCGAACAGCGCCTTTGCCGGGCGCAGCTTCGGGCTGCATCCGGTGCAGGCCGCGGGCGTGGATGCCGTGGTCAAGACCAGCACCTTCACCGAGGCCACGGGTTCCTTCACCGTGCCGGGACGCACGGCGGCCGTCTTTGTAGAGGCGGACCCAGGGCTGAATTACAAGATTCTGCTCATGCCCATCTACAAAAATGCCATGCCCATGACCGCCCCGGCCCCGGACCCCCTTGACGTGGCCCTGGCCCAGCCGGCCATCACCGTGGCCGGCCAGAAGGAGATCGTCTACTTTGTGATGACCGACCGCTTCGCCAACGGGAACACGGCCAACGACTATGGCGGCCTGGGCGGCGGCGAAAGCGTGACGGATACCCTGCGCCACGGCTATCTGCCCACGAACAGCGGCTACTTCCACGGCGGAGACATGGCCGGCCTGACCGCCAAACTGGACTATCTGGCCAACATGGGCGTCACCGCCATCTGGATGACCCCGCCCTTTGGCAACGATGTGACCCAGGGCAACGGCACGGTGGCAGGCTCCAGCGCCGGGTATCACGGCTATTGGGGCACCGACTTCCTCAACATCGACCCGCATCTGGGGGACCGGGCCGCCTTCACCACTTTGGTGGACGATGCCCACGACAAGGGCATCAAGGTCTACTTGGACATCGTGGTCAACCACACAGGGGATGTGATCTCCTATGACGGCGGGGTCTATGATTATGTCACCAAGGCGAGCAAGCCGTACAAGGATGCGGGCGGCACGGCCTTTGATGATCGGGACTACGCCGGGGGCGCTACCTTCCCAACCCTGAGTGCGGCCACCAGTTTCCCGTACAGCCCCACCTTCGCCACACCGGATCTGGCCACGATCAAGAACCCGGCCTGGCTCAACGACCCCACTGTCTATCACAACCGGGGCGACTCCACCTTCGCCGGGGAGAGCAGCAACTATGGCGACTTCTTCGGCCTGGACGATCTCTTCACCGAGCAACCGGTTGTGCTGTCCGGGCTGACGGATCTCTACAAATCCTGGATCACCGACTTTGGCATCGACGGCTACCGGCTGGACACGGTGAAACATGTGAACACCGAGTTCTGGCAATCCTTCGCCCCGGCCATCCTGGACCACGCCAAGGCCCAGGGCAAGCCGGACTTCACCCTGTTTGGCGAAGTCTTCAACGGCGACCCGGCCTACCTCAGCACCTTCACCTCGGAGGCCAAGCTGCCCAGCGTGTTGGACTTCGGCTTCCAGGGCGCGGCCACCAACTTTGCCGTCAACGGCACGGCTACGGACAACCTGCGGGACTTCTTCGCCAAGGACGACTACTACACGGACGCGGACAGCAACGCCTATGGCCTGGCCACCTTCCTCAGCAACCACGACACCGGGCGCATCGGCTACGGCTTGACCGAACTGGCCATCACCGATGCCGAGATGCTGGCCCGGGACAAGCTGGCCCAAGGGCTGATGCTCTTCAGCCGGGGCTTCCCCATCGTCTACTATGGCGATGAGCAGGGCTTTGTGGGCGGCGGCGACAAGGATGGCCGGGAGGATATGTTCCCCAGCCAGGTGGCGACCTACAACGACAACAACCTGATCGGCACCACGGCCACCACCGCGGCCGACAACTTCGACCCCACCCATCCGTTGTATACCGCCCTGGCCGACTTCGCCGCCCTACGCAAGGCCCACCCGGCCCTGAGCAACGGTGCCCAGATCCACCGCACCAGCAGCGCCGGTGCGGGGGTCTACGCCTTCAGCCGTATCGACCGGGCCGAGCAGATCGAGTATGTCCTGCTCTTCAACAACAGCAAGGCCCCCAAACGGGTGAGCTTCCCGGTCTTCCAGGCCAACACGGCCTACAGCCGCATCTATCCCGCGGGCGGCCCGGCGGTCAACACGGACGGCCACGCCACCTTCACCGTGGACGTGCCTGCCCTCAGCTTTGCCATCTATCGCCAAGGGGCCGTGCCGAATGCGCCCGCACCGGACAAGATGATGGGCCTGCCCGTCACCCCCACCTTCACCCTGCCCGCGTCCGGCGGCACAGTCGGCGGTCGGGCCGAGATCGCCGTCACCCTCAGTCGCCCCACCTTTGCCGAGGTGACATTCGCCGTCTCGGTCAACGGCGGCGATTATGTGGTGATCGGCACGGACACCAACCCGCCCTATCGGGTCTTCTGGAATATGGGCGAGCTGGCCAAGGACACCCCCCTCACCTTCCGGGCCATCGTGCGGGATCTCTTCGAGGGCACCCTGACCTCGGCCACGGTCAACGCAATGGCCGGCGCGCCAGCCGGGTCGGATGCGGGCTACGCCATCCTCCACTACAACCGGCCCGCCGGCGACTATGCGGGCTGGGGTCTGCATCTATGGGGCGACGCCATCGACCCGACCGAGACCACCCAGTGGACCAGCCCCAAACTGCCCACGGGCGAGGACGCCTACGGCATGTTCTGGGCCGTCAAGCTGGCCGACGCCGCCAAGCCGGTCAACTTCATCATCCACAAGGGGGATGAAAAGGACGGCGACGGCGACCGCACCCTGACCCCAGCGGACAGCCGCCAGATCTGGCTGAAACAGGGCGACACGGCCAACCATCCCAACCAGGCCGCGGCCCAAGGCTTCGCCACGGTCCACTACCAGCGGGCGGACGCCGACTACACGGACTGGGGTCTGCACCTCTGGCAAGAGACCGGCGACCTGACCGCCTGGGCCAGCCCGTTGATGCACACGATGACCGATACCTTCGGCGTCACCTTCGTGATCTCCAAGACCGCCTATCCCAGCCTGGACTTCACCAAACCGCTCAACTTCATCATCCACAAGGGGGACGAGAAGGACACAAACGCCGACCGCAGCTTCACGCCGTCCGCCACCCCGTCGGTTTGGTTGAAATCGGGCGAGGCTTCTGTGTTCAAGCACCTGGGGGCGGCGGAGAACTTTGTGGTGATCCACTACCACCGTGCGGCGGGAGACTACGCCGGCTGGGGCCTGCACATGTGGACCGGCTATGACTCGGCCACAGGCGGGGCCGTGGAGTGGGCCACCCCCTTCCTGCCCACGGGCGAGGACACCTTTGGCAAGGTCTACCAAGTGCCTGTGGTGATCTCCGCCGGTGGTCTCGCCTACATCATGCACAGCGGCGACACCAAGGATCTGCCCAGCGACCAATACCTGGACTTCGCCCAGGACGGCTTCGAGGTCTGGCTGCTGCAAAGCACGCCGGGCTATCTGCTGCCCATGAAGTAGATAGCCGCTACGAAGTTCGACTTTTTGCAAAAGTCGAACTTCTGGGTCGACCAGAAGCGTTGGTAAAACAAAATCGTCCCCGGCATGAATTCATGCCGGGGACGATTTTGTTTTACCAACGTATCAAGGTTTTCTACTTTATCTGCTCCTCCAGCCGGTCTGTGGCTGGGGGCGGGGTGGGGGAGAAGGCGCAGATCTCGGCACGCATTTCCGGGGTCATGGGGATGTTGATGGCGTCCAACGACGGCTCCAACTGGGCCAGGGTGCGGGCACCGATGATGGGGGCGGTGACCGCCGGGTGAGCCAGCACCCAGGCCACGGCCAGGCTCACCGGGTGATAGCCCTTGGACCGGGCGTAGGTGGTGAACTCCTCGGCGGTGTCGTAGTACCAATCCACGCTGTAGCGGCGGGCGTACATGGGATTTTCCATCAGCCGCCCTTCGTCCGGGCGATCCTTGCGGCCATATTTGCCCGTGAGCAGTCCACCGCCCAGGGGACTGTAGGGGATGACCCCCATCTGCTCGGCCAGGGCAAGGGGGAGCAGTTCCACCTCGGACTGGCGTTTGACCAGGTTGTACATGGGCTGGATGCACTCGAAGCGGGCCAACAGTTCCCGTTGGGCGATGCCCTGGGCCTTCATGATCTGCCAGCTCGCCCAGTTGCTCACCGCGGGATAGAGGATCTTGCCGGCGCTGACCAGATCGTCCAGGGCGCGCAGGGTTTCGTCCATGGGGGTGTCCTGGTCGAATTGGTGGACGAAGTAGAGGTCCAGGCGGTCTGTGCCCAGGCGGCGCAGGCTCTCCTCCACGGCGCGCACGATGTGGCGACGACTCAATCCACCCCCGTTGAGTTTGCCGCTCATGTTGCCGAAGACCTTGGAGGTGATGATCAGATCGTCCCGCTTGCCCTTCATCAGCCTGCCCAGAATTTCCTCGGAACGGCCCCCGGCGTAGACGTTGGCGCAGTCGAAGAAGTTGATGCCCACATCCAGGCAGCGGTCAAACATAGATCGGGACATCTCTTCGTCGGCAGAGTCGCCAAAGGTCATGGTGCCGAAGCAGAGTTCGGATACGCGCACACCTGTGCGGCCAAGGGGAACGTAGTTCATTGGGGCCTCCTTTGTGGGTTGAGATTGAGTGATTGGGGGATTGAGAGATTGAGATCGTGACACAGAATGGGCCAGATTGCAATTGAAACAGCCCCCGGCATCGACTGATGCCGGGGGCTGTTTTGTGAATCATGATCCGATTAGCGCCGCTTTGTTTCTACTCACGTCGATCGACTACGCTCGACACCTACTTGAGCAGCAACGGCAGATAGATAACCCGCGTCGGTGGCGCTTCGGATTCAGTGCCCCACACCGCAAACTCAGTGAGGTGGTCCAGAATACCGACTGCCACATTGTTGACGATGTCTACCGTGGTCGGAATGGGTACCCACTTCTGTTGATCTTCATCCCAAAACGCAAGCTGTAGCGTTTCTTCTCTCACACCGGCCGCGGCCAACTCTGCCTCAGTGTAATGCACCGTCAGCGTGTACGGTTTATCGAAGCGAAGAACCGGTGTCCCCCTCTCGGTTTCGGCATCCAATTTGAAGCTGTGTACCATGGCGGTTTTCGAGGGAGGAGCCGAGGTCGGGCTAGTTACCGAGGTGTATGTGACCTTCACGTCGGTATGGATATCGCTCTCGGCAAAGTCTATGGAGACCACCCCATCGTTGCTGGCAAATTTACCCCAGACAATGATGACGCAGACGCGCCAATTGACGCCGGCGGTAAGGCCACTCAACCAAACGCCGATCCGCCCGCGGGCAGCCAGTGTGTCCGCCAGATTCGTCAACAGGATGCGATTCCCGTCCACCACCGCCGTGACGTTATCCACGGGCAGGGGAACATTGTTGATGTCAACGACCTCGACCTTTTCTGCGGTGACCGGCCCCCCGGCCAGCAGCGCGAGAAGCTGTCTTGGCTCGACATCTTCGTCGTTCATACTGGCTTCCGCCCGGTACGAGGTGACAGCCCGTCCGTCGACAATGACACGCGGGTTGTTGTCTGATCCCAGGGAGATGATGATGCAGATCCGCCAACCGCCACTGCTGATCCAGATGCCGATCTTTCCCCGTGCGGCCAGCTCGTTGGAGAGGCCATTGAGTTCGATGCGGTTTGCCTGTACCGTGCCCGTCACACCCGTCAGGGGCAAGGGGATGGTCGGCGTGGCCGGGTCGAAGAATTCCAGGGTTGGGGTCAGCACTTTGGCGTCACCCAAGAGGGCCAGCAGACGCCCGTAGTCCACATCCACCCCGGCTACTTGGGCCTGCACACCATCCACCTTCACCGCTCGACCATCCACCATCACCTCGGCGTTGGCCTGGCGCGACCAGGAGATGATGATGCAGATCCGCCAACCGCCGCTGCTGATCCAGATGCCAATTCGGCCCCGTGCGGCCAGTTCCTTGGAGAGGCCGATCAGTTCGATGTGGTTGGTCTGCACAGTCCCCGTCACGCCAACCAGGGGCAAGGGGATGTCCGGCGTGGCCGGGTCGAAGAATTCCAGGGTTGGGGTCAGCACTTTGGTGTCGCCCAACAGAGCCAGCAAGCGCCCGTACTCCACATCCACTCCGGCTACTTGGGCTTGCACACCATCTACCTTCACCTCGCGACCATCCACCATCACCTCGGCGTTGGCCTGGCGCGACCAGGAGATGATGACGCAGATCCGCCAACCGCTGCCGCTGATCCAGATGCCAATTCGACCTCGTGCGGCCAGTTCGTTGGAGAGGCCAGTGAGTTCGATCTGGTTAGCCTGC
>JAGNDO010000006.1:0-60816 GCA_018003515.1 Caldilineaceae bacterium | reverse complement strand
GCGTGGCTGGATCGAAGAACTCCAGGGTCGGGGTCAACACCTTGGTGTCGCCTAAGAGGGCCAGCAGACGCCCGTAGTCCACATCCACTCCGGCTACTTGGGCCTGCACGCCATCCACCTTCACCTCCCGACCATCCACCAGCACTTCGGGGTTGGCCTGGCGCGACCAGGAGATGATGACGCAGATCCGCCAACCGCTGCCGCTGATCCAGATGCCAATTCGACCTCGTGCGGCCAGTTCGTTGGAGAGGCCAGTGAGTTCGATCTGGTTAGCCTGCACCGTTCCCATCACACCCGTCAGGGGCAAGGGGATGTCCGGCGTGGCTGGATCGAAGAACTCCAGGGTCGGGGTCAACACCTTGGTGTCGCCTAAGAGGGCCAGCAGACGCCCGTAGTCCACATCCACTCCGGCTACTTGGGCCTGCACGCCATCCACCTTCACCTCGCGGCCATCCACCATCACCTCGGCGTTGGCCTGGCGCGACCAGGAGATGATGACACAGATCCGCCAACCGCCGCCGCTGATCCAGATGCCGATCCGTCCCCGTGCGGCAAGTTCGTGGGAGAGGCCGGTGAATTCGATGTGATTAGCCTGCACTGTTCCCATCACACCCGTCAGGGGCAAGGGGATGTCCGGCGTGGCCGGGTCGAAGAATTCCAGGGTCGGGGTCAACACCTTGGTGTCGCCCAAGAGGGCCAGCAGACGCCCGTAGTCCACATCCACCCCGGCTACTTGAGCCTGGACGCCATCCACCTTCACCTCGCGGCCATCCACCATCACTTCGGCGTTGGCCTGGCGCGACCAGGAGATGATGACGCAGATCCGCCAACCGCCGCCGCTGATCCAGATGCCGATCCGGCCCCGTGCGGCCAGTTCGTGGGAGAGGCCGGTGAGTTCGATGTGGTTGGCCTGCACAGTCCCCGTCACGCCAACCAGAGGCAAGGGGATGGTCGGCGTGGCCGGGTCGAAGAATTCCAGGGTCGGGGTCAGCACCTTGGTGTCACCCAAGAGGGCCAGCAGACGCCCGTAGTCCACATCCACCCCGGACACTTGAGCCTGGACGCCATCCACCTTCACCTCTCGACCGTCCACCAGCACTTCGGGGTTGGCCTGGCGCGACCAGGAGATGATGATACAGAGACGCCAACCGCTGCTACTGATCCAGATGCCAATTCGACCCCGTGCGGCCAGTTCGTTGGAGAGGCTTGTCAGTTCGATCTGGTTGGCCTGCACAGTTCCCATCACGCCCACCAGGGGCAAGGGGATGTCCGGTGTGGCCGGATCGAAGAATTCCAGGGTCGGGGTCAGCACCTTGGCATCGCCCAACAGGGCCAGCAAGCGCCCGTACTCCACATCCACCCCGGCTACTTGGGCCTGGACGCCATCCACCTTCACCTCGCGGCCATCCACCATCACCTCGGCGTTGGCCTGGCGCGACCAGGAGATGATGATACAGAGACGCCAACGACCGCTGCTGATCCAGATGCCGATCTTTCCCCGTGCGGCCAGTTCGTGGGAGAGGCCGGTGAATTCGATGTGATTAGCCTGCACCGTTCCCATCACACCCGTCAAGGGTAAGGGAATGTCCGGTGTGGCCGGGTCGAAGAATTCCAGGGTTGGGGTCAGCACCTTGGTGTCGCCCAAGAGGGCCAGCAGACGTCCGTAGTCCACATCCTCTCCGGCCACCTGGGCCTGGACGCCATCCACCTTCACCGCTCGGCCATCTACCATCACCTCGGCGTTGGCCTGGCGCGACCAGGAGATGATGATACAGAGACGCCAACGACCGCTGCTGATCCAGATGCCGATCCGGCCCCGTGCGGCCAGTTCGTTGGAGAGGCCGGTGAGTTCAATGTGGTTGGTCTGCACCGTACCCGTCACGCCAACTAGGGGCAAGGGGATAGTCGGCGTGGCCGGGTCGAAGAATTCCAGGGTCGGGGTCAGCACCTTGGTGTCACCCAAGAAGGCCAACAGATCTGAATAGTCCACGTCAATAGAATCGATCTGAGCCACCACGTCCTCAGCCGTCACAGTACGGTCATCTACCATGACTACGGGGAAATTGGCATTATCCCATGTAATAATGATGCAGATCCGCCATGAAACGCCGGTAGCCGCCTTACCGCTGATCCAAATACCGATTCTGCCGTATGTGGCCAGCGTAGTGGAAAGGTTGGAAAGATCTATTGTCCTGTCCTGAATCATCGCGCTGGCACCCGTGACCTCGATCTCCGTGTTATCGGGTGGGAGTACGACCTGAATCTGTTGGGCAGGGATTTGTCCAGACCCCAACGCCGCCAGCACTTCATCCAGGCTGGCTTGCCTGCCGTCTAACTCAGCTTGGATCTGTGGGTCAATGCCGACCGCACGACCATCAACTCGAACCACCAGTTCATCGGCCAGTGGTTTGGCTAGAACGGAACTGCTGATGCCTAGCAACAACACAAGGAACACAAAGATACTGCCCACTTTCACCAGGCGGCCAAGGTGACGGCCACTTCCAAGAGCATTTTCTTCAAGTTTCATGGCTTCCTCCAACCCTTTCAACGAACAAAAAACACGGCCGAGACTTAGTTAAGCACGGCAACAGAATGAGCCACTCTATCAGGTAGACAGAGATCTGTCAAACGGTTTTTTTTAGAGCGCATAAGTCCTGGGTTTACGAGGGCGAGTGAATGGCGACGGCCACCTGCCAGCCTTGCTCGGCAAAACACTTTACAGTGGCTTTGCCAATGCCGGAACTGGTTCCTGTGATGACGATGGTCTTTATGGTTTCTCCTTGGTTGTATATCGGGACGCGTTGCGTTCGGGGGTGGGGTGGGGTAAAATGAACCCCATGAATACCCAAGCCATTCCACAGTTCGGCACAATAATCGAAAATGCAGTTGTCTTCAACATCCGCAACTGGAATGGAGATCGCAACTTTATGCCCACCCACTCCCTCATGGACTCAGTGGAGTCACTTTTCGCGCTGCTGGATGAGCGTGGCGTCGAATATGTTCTAGTCGGCGGGATCGCCCTACTCCAATACGTGGAAGGCCGCAATACGGAGGATCTGGACCTGCTCATGGCCCTGACCGAGTTGGCGCGGGTGCCAGAGATCGAGCTGTCCAGCCAAGATGACAATTTCGCCCGAGGCACCTATGGGGGATTGCAGATCGACATCCTGCTCACCCGCAACCCCCTCTTCAAAAAGGTGCAGCGGGAATATGTCGCCACCCACCATTTCCTGGACCGGGAGATCCCCTTGGCGACCGTGGAGGGATTGATCCTGCTCAAACTTTACGCCCTGCCCTCCCTCTATCGCCAGGGCAATTTCCCCAGGGTCGGTCTATACGAAAACGACATCGCCACGTTGATACAAGCCTACGAACCGGACACCGCCACCCTCTTGGATGAACTGGCCGCTCACGTCAGCCAAAGCGATCTGACGGAGATCCGGACTATTCTTGGCGAAATCCAAGGCCGGATCGAACGCTTCCGCAGACAGTAATCCCTTATTCCCCCGCCACCGTCAACCGACACAGGATCGTATTGCTCGTCTCCAGATCCGGCCCCCAGATCAACTGGGCGGCGGAATCCCAGCGGATCTCGTTGTACCCATCCTTGGGGCTGACCTGGGCAGCGGTGAAGACCGAAGCCTGGTCCCAGCCGCTGACGTCAAAGGCGGGATCCATCCACCCATCTGGCTCGGCTTGGGCGGTGAAGGTGCAAGGGGCCACGCCCGCCACGGGGTTGGAGGCGTTCTCGCAGGATTTATCCAGAGGTGCTTCGTGGATCACCGTGCAGGCCCAGGTGGCATCGGTGGCGGCGATGAGGTCGCCCGTGGTCAGATCCGTAAATTGGGCGATGAGGCCACCGTCCCCCATCTGCTGACGGTTGGTGCCGATGTATTCCAGGCCCGTGTCGTTCTCCTTGAAATCCTTGGCGATGAAGTTCAGGGTCAGGGGATAGGTGGCCTCGAAGGTAAAGGTCTCGGCGTTAAACGAGCGCTCCGTGGTGATGGAGACCGAGTCCTCCTTGACCAACATGTCGCCCAGATAGAACGCAAACCAGTTGTCCGCCCAGACCTCGCCCTTGATGGTGACGGTGGCGGATGTGCCCATTTCGGCGGGGACGGCGGTAGGGGCGTCAGACACGACAGGCGTGGCCGCGTCAACGGGTGCAGCGCTCTCGGCAGGCACGATGGTGGCAGCCGCGGACGGCGGAACAGCCGTTGGGTTGGCTTCGCTGGTGGCTGTGTCGGTGCTGCTGCACCCGGCGACAACCAGGATGCTGATCAAAATAAGTGTGACGATAAGGGTTTGTTTCACAGGATTTTTTCCTCTCCAAAATAGATGATGCGGATTTCTGGCCGCATGAATTGGCCAAACTGTGACCTGAGCCGCTACTATACAATGACCCTGCACAGAAAAGGTATAGATCCTCAAAGGACCACCCTTATGCCCGCCATCACCGTCACCAACCTACGCAAAACATTTATCGCCAAGCGCAAGGCCGCTGGATTCCAGGGCAGCCTGCGGGCTTTGGTGCGCCCGCAGACCCACGAGGTGGAGGCGGTCAAGGGCCTCAGCTTTGAGATGGAGCCGGGGGAACTTCTGGGCTTTATCGGCCCCAACGGTGCGGGGAAGTCGACGACCATCAAGATGCTCACCGGCATCCTCCACCCCAGCGGCGGGGAGGCGACGGTGCTGGGCCACACGCCGTGGACCGAGCGGCGGCAACTGGCCTACAAGATCGGCACGGTCTTTGGTCAACGGCCTCAGCTTTGGTATCACCTGCCCGCGTTGGATACCTTTCACCTTTTTGGCAAAATTTACGAGCTGGATGACGCCACCACCCGTCGGCGCATCGACCTCCTGGCTGACGCCTTCGAGATCCGAGACTTGTTGGAAACCCCCGTGCGCAAGCTCTCCTTGGGCCAGCGCATGCGCTGCGAGATTGCGGCCAGCCTGCTCCACGCCCCCCAGCTGATCCTGCTGGACGAGCCGTCCATCGGCCTGGATGTGGTGGCCAAGCAGCGCATCCGCGAGACCATCAAGGCCATGAACGGGGCGGAGAATGTGGGCGTCCTGCTCACCTCCCACGACGCCGGGGACATCGAGGCGTTGTGCAAGCGGGTGATCATCGTCAACCACGGTCAGATTGTGTATCAGGACCGGGTCTCCGCCCTCAAGCGCCACTATCTCACGGTCAAATTGGTGGAGGTGCGCTATGCCCAGCCCGTGGCCGCGGACTTCACCCTGGCCGGAACGGAGATCCTCAAAGTGGGCAAATACGGGGTCAAACTGCGCTTCGACACCAAAATCACCCCCATCGACGGCGTCATCACCCGCCTCTCCGCCGCCGGGGAAGTCGTGGACCTCAACATCTCCGACCCGCCGCTGGAGGAGGTGATCCGGGTGATTTACGGTGAAGCTGAAGGGGTGAGCGGGTGAAGGGGTGATCCCCTCTGTAAAGCGATTCACCCCTTCACCCGCTCACCCCTTCACCCCTTCACCCGCTCACCCCCTCACCCCCTCACCCCCTCACCCCCTCACCCCACCCGGCGGCGGAGATACCAGATCGTGAGCGCACCAAGAAGTAGCGGGGCAAGGATCAGTCCCGCCAGAACCGTGAGCCAGAAGGGTTTGAGGAGGCGGGCGTAGGCGGGCAGGGGCGGGACGGTGAGGTCTGCGCCGGGGGCGAGGAGGGCGGCGGCGGGTTTGGGGGTGTCGTCGCCACGCAGGAGGCCCAGTTGGCGTTGGGGACCGGTCTGCCAGGGCCAGCGCCCGGCCACGGTGGCGGGGACATGCTCGAAGTCGTATAAGGTCCAGGCCAGGGAACCGGCGGCGTCTGTGGCCCCCAGGGCGGTGAGCAGATCGGCGTAATAGACGGCCTGCTCGGCCTCCGTGTGGCCGTGGGGGAAGAGGGGGCTGTTCCAGGTGGGCAGGCCAAATTCGCCTAACAGGATGGGACGATCTAGGGCCACGACTCGCAGGGCGGCGTATCGATCGGCCAGTTCAACCGCCGGTGCGTAAAAATGGAAGCTGACCAGATCCAGCAGATCCGCCAAAGCCGGATCGGCCACAGCGGCGGCTTCCGGCGAGGACCAGCCCACGGTGAGCAGATGGTTGGGGTCCAGGCGGCGGGCCAGGCGGGCGATGTGGAGTAGCCAGGCGTCCACGGTGGTCTGGCCGGCGGAGTCGTAGTCCAGATCCGCCTCGTTTTTTAGATCCCAGGCCAGGATGGCCGGATGATCTCGGAAGGTGGTGAGCAGGGTCTCCATGTGCCGGTCGGCGTTGGGCCAGAGCAGGATGTTGTAATCGCCTCGGAAGTCAAACAAAGTCACGATCACCTTTAGCCCCTGATCCTCCGCTTGATCCAGCAGATCGCCCAATCCATCCAAAATGGCCGGGTCCACCTTGGGGCCGCCGGGGTGGACATAGGGCACGAAGACCCGCACGGTGTTGAGGCCCAAGGCCCGGATGTGCGCAAAGTCCGCCGCGGTCACCGCCGGGTCGTAGTTGGGCCAAAATTCATCCCAGGGCGTGGCCTTGGGATAGTAGTTGATCCCCGCCACCTCAAAGGGCTGCTCGTCCAGCCACAACTGCCCCGCCCGCACCCCCACAAAGTTTGGCCGGGAGATCCCCGCGGACCCGGCTCCCTCGGTGACATCCGCCACACGCAGCCAATGGCGCACCCGCCAGTTGCCATCCTCCAACATCATCACCACGTCATAGACCGCCGTGCCCTCTCCGGCGTAGATGGCGTTGCCCTCTGCATCCCGAATCAACTGGGCCACGGTGGCCCGGGCGTCGGTGAAGGAGGCGATGGATCCGTCCGCAGCGTAGAAGTGCAAGGTTAATTCATGCTCCGTGTCGGCTTGGGCGATCTGCCAGCCTCTGGATGTGGCTGTGGAGACAGAGGACTCGGCGGCGTCCAGGGCCGGGCCGGTAAAATAGGTTTCCAGTCCGTAAGGGTGACCGCGCAGATAGGAGATATTCCATTGCAGCCAGGCCCGCAAATAGGCGGATTCGACCTGGGTGCGGGTGAAGGGGTCGATCTTGCGCCCAGTGTCCGGGTCATCGGGCAGCCAGTCCAGCTTGACATAGAAATCCTGGGGCACGTTGGGCACAATGTTGAGGGCCGAGGCCGGGTCAGCGCCCTGCTTGAAATAGACCGCCAGGCGCGCCGCACCATTGACCGACCACAGCGCCGCCGCAGCGAGGATCAGCCCCAGAATGGCCCATAGAGTTAGCTTGACGATAGTTTTGCGCATAGGGTAAATGGCGAATGGCGAATGGCGAATTTTGATCTCGTTCCCACGCTCTGCGTGGGAACGCTGGCGGACGCTCTGCGTCCCTCGGCGCAGAGCGCCGAACAGACGCTCCCACGCAGAGCGTGGGAGCGAGCGCTAGGGATTTAGCCCAGCCACGTCGATGAAGGCGGCCACAACCCAGCCGGACCGGGCGCCATCACCCAGGGCGATCTGCACCCAGAGGCCGTCCGGGCTGCGGGCGGTGAGGGTGACGGGTTGGCCAAAGCGCAGGGTGGCGATGAGGGCCGCGGTGGTCTGCGGCTCGGCCCGCACGTTGAGACCGGTGACGGCGTTGACTTGCCCGCTTACCACAACCGGCGTGGGGGAGGGGCTGGGCGTCGGCGTCGGGCTGGGCGTTATGGTCGGTGTGACAGTCGGTACAACGGCCGCTGTGGCGGTTGGCGTGACTGGATCCATCGGAGTTGGCAGCGGGGTCAGGGTTGGGGGTGCCGCCAAAGCGTCGATCTCGATGAAGTGGCCCGTGGTGGGGCCGGGCAGTTCCCCAAGATAGAAGCGGAGCTGACCCTGACCGCTGCCAGCCTGGGCGGTGACCGTGTAGTCGCCGCTTTGCAGACCGACCAACCGCACGGCCACCATGGCATACCCGGCATCGGTGATGCCGCTCACCGTCTGCACGAGGCCCAGGGAATCTGCGACCTCAAAGCGAACCGATGTGCCGTCGGGGACGTATTGGCTCAACGGCCCCAGGACAGGCCCGGCGGTGAGGGTCAAGTCTCCGCTGGGGGTGTGGAGGTCGGCGGTGAGGGGGAAGGTGCCCACGGCCGGCCCGGCGGTGAAGGTGACCGTGGCGGGCAGGCTCTCCACGCCATAGGTGGTGGCCCACACTTGATAGGCCACAGGCTCGTCCGCGGCTTGGATGGTGACCTCGGCCACGCCGTCCACGGTGTAGCCGGGCACCCAGCGCCGCTTGCCCGCGGGGTCTTCCAAAACAAAGGTGGCCACCGTGCCATCGGGGACCTCGTTGCCAAAGCGATCCCGGATCCGATCCGTGCGCAGGGTGAGGAGCAGACGGCCATCCCCGGTCATGGATTGGGGATCTGCCTCCACCGCATAGGCCACGGGCCAGCCGGGGACCTCCATCAGCTCCTTTTCGGGGCCGAAGACCTGGTTGGCCTGGACCGCGATCAGGGTGCGCCCGGCTTCGGTGCCGCTGAAGAGGCGGAACCAGGAGAGCAGATGGTCCACGGGCGCGGTGGCCAGTTCCAGACGGGGGCCGGGGTGCAAGGCCCGGATCTGCACGGGGGTGCCGTCGGCCACGGGGTTGCCCAGCTCGTCAAAGGGGATGGTGACGACCATTGCCCAGTGCCCGCCGTCCGCAGTAATGGAGCGGGCCCCCACCAGGGCGGTCAGCGGCTCTACGGGCGGTCCCGGCTCCAGGGTGATTTGCGTTTGGGCTTGGGTCTTGCCCAGGCGGGCGGTGAGGGTGACCAAGCCGGAGCGGGCGGTCTCTTGGGGGGAGAGGGTGAAACTGGCCGCGCCCTCCCGCAGGGGCAACGTATAGGCCAGGGAGCCATAGCTGCCCGTGGCGATCAGGTACACGGGCGTGTCGTCCGGCGCGGAACCCTGCACTTCGACGGCAAGAAGCTCCCCGGCCCCAGCGGTGTGCGGCGCACGGATGGTCAAGGGGCCAACAAGGGGTGGCGGGGCAAGCGCTACTTCCCCTTTTCCAGCACAGGCAGCTAGCAGCAAATTAGCCACAAAGAACACAGAGAACACAAAGAAATGAAAAATCTCTCTCCTCTTTGTGTTCTTTGTGTTCTTTGTGGCTATTTTTCTGTTCATTGTGGATTCGCCACGAAATAGTGAACGGTGACTCGATAGCTGGTGAAGGGGGCGTTGGAGGGGGCGGGGAAGCGCTCGCTCCAGGTGGCGTCCAGGTCCAGTTCGTTGGCCAGGAGGTTGGCGTAGGTGTCGCCCTTTTCCAGGAAGGGGGTCAGGCTGGTGAAGGGGGTGAGGGTGAGGTCCAGGGGCTGGGTGCGCTGGGCGCGCACGGCGGCTTCCACATAGCGATCATCCACCCACAGGACCTGGCCGGCGTCGTCGTAATAGGTGACCAAGACGTGGGGGATGGTGGCCTCTTGGACGCCGTTGTTATAGAGCAGACCGGTGAGATGGGGGGTCTGGGTGTCCGGGTCCACGGTCATTTCCATCTCTTGGATGGCCACATCCCGATCCAGATCCCGGCCTGTGACCACGGCCTTGGCGTAGACCTCAAAGGCGGCGATGGGGACGTCAAATTCGATGGGGGAATAGGCATCCGGGTCAAAATCCCCGGCGGTGGCGGCATCGGTGATCTGGGAACCGGCCACGCCTTCGAAGTCGATGCGGAAGGGGGTGATCTCCTTGGGCAGGATCTTGTGGATGATGGCGTATTGGGCGTTGTACCAGGTCAGCACATTGCCGTCGGCGTCGTAGAGAAAGGCCGTGACCGTGAGGTCCGCCGGGTCCACGTCGGTGTTGATCAGTTCGCCCACCACGCTATAGCGGGTGCAGGTGCGGGGGGCGGGGATGCCGCCGGCGGCTTTGATCTCTTCATCCTCTTCGTTAAATCCGCAGGCCTGGGTCTGGTGGCTGACCAGGCGGGCGGACATGATCTGGAGTTCCGGGCGGTCCAGCACATCGTTGAACGCTGTCGTGCCTGCGCTGATCCGGCGGCGGCCCTGGGAGAGAAAGTCCACATCGCTGCGGCGGAAGAATTGGTCCGGGGGCGTTTTGACATCGCTGGGGATGGGCTGGATAAACCAAACGCCGTTCCGCCGCACCAAGACCAACTGCTCGACCGTGGGGTAGGCATCCAGGGTCGTGATCCAGTCCAAGCGGGCCTCCACCACCACCCGACCCGGCTCCTCCTGGATGATGGCGGCGCGCACGGCGTCCAGCTTGCCATAGGAGGCAACCAGGCCGTTGGTGACGGAGAGTTCCAGCATATATTGGTCGAAGGCGGGCCGGGCTTCGGGATCGAAGCGGGCGTAGGCGTCCTCGAAACGGCGAAAGTCCAGGTCGTCGTAATAGGCCTCGACGATGGCCACCGGGTCGTGGGTCTGGGCCACAAAGCGGGTGATGCCCAACCAAAGCCCCGCAACGAAGAGGGCGAACAGGATCAACGAGCGCACGGCTTGGGCCGTGGGCGGGGCAGGCTTGGGCCGGGGGATGGCGGCCAGCCAGTCGGCCCACACCTGCCAGGCCACCCGGCGAGAGTCATCGTCCGAGGGCAGGACGGACCAGCGGCGCAGCAGAGTGTCCGCCCAATCGAAGAGGCGGCGGGGAATCCCTTTGCCGGGCAGGCGGCGCAGATGGCCCCCGGCCCAGGCCAACATGGGGATCACCCCCATGAAGCGTAGGGCGAGCATGACCGAGGGGCCCCACCAGGGGCTGGTCATGGCAAATAGGCAGACAATGATGGCCAGCATGGGCAGAATGCCCCACATGGCCCGCTGATAGACCGGGATCTCCTTGCGGGGCAGCACTTCGGGCAGGGGCGGGATGTCTTCCCGTTCCCAGACCATGATGCCATTTTCCAAGCGCTGCACCCGGTGCCATCCGCTGAAGAAGAGCACGGGGTCGTAAAATTGGTCGTTGGAAAAGACATATTTCAGGTTATACTTGTCCGGCATGCCCAAAAACTGTTGCAGGGAGCCGATGCCGGGGATGCCTCGGAACTTGGCCCCCTCCAACCGCTCCACGGGGGTGGTGGTCATCTCCGGCAGGCGGCGGGCGGAGTGATAGTTGCCATCCACCGTGGTGGCCGTGGTTTGGGCCGAGAGCCAGGCCATTTGGTCCCCAAAGCCCAGGGGCAGATAGCGCCAGCGGTCGTGTTGGTCCTTTTGCAAAAAGGTGATGATGGGCTGGGTGTCGATGGGCGCAGGCTGAAATTTGCGGAACTGGGTCAGGTTGGCCGTAAAGATGCAGAAAATCAGATAGGTCAGGATCAAGATCACCTGGACGACGCGCAGGGTGAAATCGCTGAACTGCTCGCGCACATATTTGGCCAATCCCCGGCGGCGCAGGCTGACCACAAATTCGCCGTAGAGGGGCAGCACGGCGATGGTGGCCCAAAAGGTAAAGCGATCCAGGGTGAGGATGTCGTAGGCGCCGCCCAAAAGCAGTTTGGGCAGGGGGGTGGTGCCCCCGGTGCCCAGGAGAAAGAGCAGCCCCAAGGAGAGGGTCATGGGCCAGGCCTTGGTGATCAGCCCCTTGTAAAAGGCATAGGGCAGGGCCACCAATCCCACGCCATAGGGGATCAGCCAGAAGACCAGCCCGGCGGCGGTGTTGACCAAATAGTTGTCCCGCGAAGCATGGGGAATGGCCACCTGGGCGATGGGATCACTGGCGCTCCACAGCCAATAGGGCAGCACGACGATCAGGAGCAGGGCGATCATGCCCACGCCATAGAGGGCGCAACGCAGGACCACAGGCACAATCCGGCGCAGGCGGCGGGCGATCAGGGGGCGGAAATTCTCTTTGGTCACCTTGTCCGGGTGGGCCCCCGGCTCGTCGAAAAGAGGGGTGCGGAATTTCTCCACAATGGCCAAGACCATGACCGGGGCCACAAAGAAGACCGCGCCGAAGAGGGTGGTGACATGATGGCCGGCCGTGGTGGCGGCATTGGCCGCCCAGGCCACCAACAGCACCTTGGGATCTCCCTCGTCCAGATAGCGATAGACATAGGGCAGGGCGTTGAGCAAGAAGCCCAGGGAGAAGGTGGTGGGGAGCTGGCCAAAGACGTGGATGGTTTCGTTGAGGCTGGAAGCGAAGACGGCCAGCAGGGCCGCATACCCAGCGGCCTCCTCGCTGACCCAGATTTTGGAGAAGCGATAGACCCCGATCACCACCATGATCATGGCGAAGAGTTGGACGATGATGTAGCCGTTGATCAGCCCTGTGACCGGGGAGAGCAGGGCGATGGACTGCTGGGATCCCGGCGGATAACTGGTCATGGTGAAGCCCGTGTACCAGCGGTATTCCCAATGGTCAAACCAGGCTCGGGCATAGTGATCGGCGAAGAAGATATGGATTAGGGCGTCGTAGGTGCCCTTGAAGGTGCCTGCCAACAACAAGGCCCCGTGGTAGACGACAGTCAGGGCCAAGGCGATGAGGAGATGGGGATTGCGGTGGGACGAGATCTTCTGCATGGTGTGGTCGAATTATATCATGGGTGCCAATGTATTGATGAAGACGGGGGCAAGGTCTTGGAGGCGCGCCTAAAAAGCTAGTCACCTTACCAGTGTCATGTCCGGTTATTTAGTGTATACTGCGTTTGCAGTCGGGTAAGCCCCCTCAACGGCGCCCGTGCAGCCATGCCTATTTATAACCGGGTGGCAACGGATCGATCTGGCACAATTTTCTCATTTACCTCATTGGGCGGAACAGAGTAACATATCCGTGTTCGTGACGTCTACTTTTTAGACGACCTGCCACGGGTCGATGTCTGGATGAGGTTACTTTCACAGAATTATTGACCGTAAGCCAAAGAGGGGAAAACCATGCCAAATCAGCCAATCGCTGTTAAACCGCCCCAACCAGATCCCTATAGCGCCTATCGGCAATGGAAGGACGTTGCCGTGACCGAGAAGCCCTATCTCTCCATTGTGATCCCGGCCTACAACGAAGAAGTGCGCATCATCCCCACCATTGGGGCGATTGCTTCCCACGTCTCCGGTCTGGGCTTCCCGTGGGAGCTGCTGATCGCCGATGATGGCTCCACGGATCAGACCCTGACCTTGGTGCGGGAGCTTGGGTTTGCCAATCTGCGCCCCTTGCAGGCGGAGCGCAACGGGGGCAAGGGACGGGCGGTGCAGCGGGGCATGTTGGCGGCCAAGGGGCGCTATGTACTCTTTGCCGATGCAGATAATTCCACGCCGATTGAAGAAGTGGGCAATCTACTGCGCAAGTTGGACCAGGAGGGCTACGATGTGGCCGTGGGATCCCGGGCCGCCGAGGGGGCGCAGGTCTCCAACAAGTCGGCCCTGCGCCAGTTGATGAGCAATGGCCTG
Organism: Caldilineaceae bacterium; assembly: GCA_018003515.1. Taxonomy (GTDB): domain Bacteria; phylum Chloroflexota; class Anaerolineae; order Caldilineales; family Caldilineaceae; genus JAGNDO01. Next base: position 47,501 of record JAGNDO010000006.1, on the reverse strand, counting down.
CGCTGGGTCAATCAGGTCTTTTTTGGCATTCGGGTCAAGGATACCCAATGCGGCTTCAAGATGTATACCCACGAGGCCGCCCAACGTCTGCACACGGCCCAAACCCTCATGGGCTTCTCCTTCGATCTGGAAATTCTCTATTTGGCCGCCAAGTTCGGCTATCGGATTGCCGAAGTCCCCGTGGATTGGATCGACGCCCCCGGCTCCAAGGTGGATGCCTCCAAAGAAGCCCTGCGCTTTTTGCGAGATCTGGCCAAGATCCGCTGGAATGATTTGAAGGGCGCGTACGCGGGCAAATAGGCGAATGGCAAATAGGCGAATGGCGAATGGCGGGAAGTGTAGATCGACATGGTCATTGGCCACAAGCTAAAATCCCCAATCGAAAACCCAAAATCTAAAGGAACGCATGATGCGCATTGTCGTCATTACAACCTATCCACCCGGTGCAGGCAGTCTAAATGAATATGCTTTTCACTTTGTGCGTTTTCTGCGCACCAAGCCGGAAGTCTCCGAAGTGGTGTTGCTGACCGATGAACTGCCCGTCGGGGAGGTCTATGACATGGACCTGGGGGCCGAGGCCAATAGCTGCCCCATGAGCGTGGTTCCCTGTTGGCGCTTTGACCGGGTGAACAACGCCTGGCGCATCTTGCAGGCCGTGCGCCGCTCCAAGCCGGATGCGGTCCTCTTCAACATCCAGTTTGCCAGCTTTGGCGGCGGCAAAGTGGCCGCATCCGTCGGCTTGACCGCCCCGGCCCTGGTGCGCATGGCTGGCTTCCCCACCATCGTCCTGCTCCACAACATCATGGAGACCGTGGATCTGAAGAACGCCGGCTATGCGGAGAACCCCCTCATGGAGCGGTTGATCCGGCTCTTCGGCACGATGGTCACTTGGCTGGTCTTGCGGGCGGATCTGGTGGCCCTGACCATCCCCAAATATGTGGAGACCTTGGAGGCCAAGTACAAGGCAGACAACGTGGTGCTGGCCCCCCACGGTTCTTTTGACGAAACGACCCTGCCCTCCTTCGACCTGCCGGACGGCCCCTTGCAGATCATGACCTTTGGCAAGTTCGGCACCTACAAACGGGTAGAAAGCCTGATCGAGGCCTTCAAGCTGCTGAAAGAGGGGGAGCGCCCCCCCTTGGAGCTGGTGATCGCCGGGAGCGACAGCCCCAATGCGGCCGGCTATCTGGAAAGCATGGCGGCCACCTACAAAGATGTGGACGGGCTGCGCTTCACGGGGTATGTGGCAGAGGACGACATTCCGCGCATCTTTGGGGATTCGGCGGTGACGGTCTTCCCCTACACCAGCACCACAGGATCTTCCGGCGTGCTGCACCAGGCGGGCAGCTATGCCAAGGCCGCGGTCCTGCCCCGCATCGGTGACTTTGCCGAGGTGATCACCGAGGAGGGCTATGGGGGCGAATTCTTCGAGCCGGACAACGTGATCAGCCTGGCCGAAGCCATCGCCCGGGTGATCGACAACCCGGATCGGCGGCGCGAACTCGGCACCCAAAACTTCATGGCCTCCCAAGGATTGCCCATCGGCGATGTGGTAGACTGGTACTTGTTGCACTTCCAACTTATCATGAGCGAACGAGCGTAGCCCGCACCCACAAAAACAAAAGGAGACCCTCCAACATGGAACTTTCAAGCCGCATCGTTGACACCATTGCGATCCTGACCTTGAGCGGTCGTTTTGATGCCCACGAAAGACCCAAGTTCAGCGTTTGGCTTGACAAACAGGTCGGCGTCGACACGGCCCATGTGCTGGTGAACATGAGCGGTGTGCATTTTATCGACTCCACGGGCCTCTCGTCCTTGGTCCAGGGCATGAAGCATTGCCGCCAGGAGGAGGGCGACCTTTGCCTGTGCGAGCTTCAACAGCCCGTGCGTATCATTTTTGAGTTGACCCGGCTGGACAGGGCCTTTGATATTTACACCTCCGAAGCCGAAGGGCTGAAGGGGATGGCCGCCAAACAGGAATAGACCTCATGCAGATTGACGCCCTTGTCGCCAGCCAAAAGAAACATCTAAAAAAGCTGGCCGACGCGTGGATGGCTGCCGGGGCTTCTGGCTTTGGTATCAGTGACATGCAAACTGTGGTGACGGCCTGGCCCCCTTGCCCAGGGGCCGCCACTGCCTCGCTTGTCCCCAGCCTTGACACCCCACTCCAAAACATGATGGACGAGACGATCGGCACCCTGTGGGTGACCGGTGTGGATTCGCCGGCCGATTTGGCCCGCCTCCAGGCCCAGGCCGACCTTATCACCCACCTCTTCGTCATGGAAGGCGAATTGATGGACATGACCATGGAACTGGTCCACAGCCAGGATCTGTTGGTCGCTCTCTTTGATCTCACCCAATCCATGCGCAGCCAACTGCGGATGGATGAAGCCATGAAGCGAGTGGTGGCCGAGGCCCGCCGGCTGGTGGGCACCGAAGCCGCCTTCATGGTCTTCGCCCAGCCCGACCAAGAGATCCTGGTGGTCCAAGAAGCGGGCACGCCCTTGGACTCGGACTGCCTGATAGGACTGCACGAACAGGCAAAGAGCGCCGGGGAGGAGCTGCATCTGCAAGCCCCTGACATGCCGGCCTGTTTGGTCCCCCGGGTCAGCACGGTCTTTCTGGTTCCCATCGAGGTGCGGGGGGAGCAAATGGCCGTCCTGGGGTTGGTCAACAAGACGAGTGGGCGCTTTGATGCCCCGGACCAGAAACTGGCCAGAGCGATTGCCAACCAGGTGGGAGCCCAGTTGGAAAATGTACTCCTCTATCAGGAAACCCTGGCCCAGACCCGGATGCAGACCGAGATGGAGCTGGCCAAGAGTGTGCAGCTACGCTTGTTGCCGCAACGGTCCCCTAAATTGGCAGGGCTAGAGTTGGTCGCCTCCTCCCAACCCGCCTTGGAGGTGGGGGGCGATTTCTTTGATTATATTCACGAAAAGGGCCGTCTTCTGACCTGCATGGTGGGGGATGTGTCGGGCAAAGGCATGCCGGCGGCCATGCTGATGGCCATGACCCTGACCGCCTTTCGCGGCAAAACCCACACGGTGGAGGACGCCAGCCCGGCGGCACGCTTCAGCCGCACCAACGAGGCCCTCTACAACGATTTTACCGAAGTGGGCATGTTCGCCACGGTCTTTGTGGGCCAATATGACCCGGCGCAGCGCTGCCTGCGCTTTGTCAACGCCGGTCATTCGCCGGTGATCTATCGCCCAGCGGGCGGAGCGGCCACCATGTTGGAAGCGGACGGCGTGCCCGTGGGCGTCCTGCCCGTCAGCCTGTGCGAACAGCAAGAGGTGAGCCTGGGGCCTGGGGATCTGCTGATTTTGGGCACCGACGGCTTTAGCGAGGCGGCCAACCGTAGCGGTGAGATGTTTGGCTATGACCGTCTGTTGGAACTAACCGACCAGTTGGCGGGTCAGTCCGCCCAGGAGATCCACGATCAGATCTATTTACGTATTCGTCAATTTGCCGCGGGTCATCCCCAGGATGATGACCAGACCTTGATGGTTCTAAAAGGCACAAAGTGAGGAGTCGCCAATGACCCAAAACGCTGTTTTCCAGCTAGACCTGCCTGCGGATCTGCGCTATTTGCCTGTGGTCGGGGCCTGCCTGGGGGCCATCCTGGAGCGGGCGGAGGGGATCGCAGATCCCACCGAGTTGCGCTACAACGTGGAGTTGGCCGTGCAAGAGACCTGTACCAACATCGTGGAGCATGCCTATGAAGGCCGTCATGATGGGCGGATCGCCGTGCAGATCACCTTGAGCCACACCCCCCACTGCTTGATCGTGGATGTTCGGGACACGGGCAAATCATTCAACCCGGATCTGGTAGCCGAGCCAGATCTGGACACGGTTCAATTTCGGGGCTATGGTCTCTTTTTGATGAAAGAGTTGATGGACCAAGTCAACTATCAAGCTGGCCCTGTGGACAACCATTGGCACTTGGTAAAAAATCTGTGACCGTTCGCTCTGAGGTCCATCCCAAAACATAACCATTCATCCCCTGCCCCCTGCCCCCCAACCTTGGGGGAACTCTCCACGGCCTCCCCCGAATTGGGGAGCGGAGGGCAGAGAGGGATGAATCATTACCCCAAAGCACTCTCCAAAGGAGACCGACATGAAACTGAGTATCCGAGAGCATATTGTGCGTATTGTGGTCATCGCCCCGGAAGAACGGGTGGACGCCTTCAGCGCCCCCAGGTTGCGCAGTCGGTTCGAAGAATTTCTCGCCCAGGGTGTGAGCAAATTTGTGGTTGATCTCTCCCTCACCCCCTTCTTGGACAGCGCGGGCATGGCTGCACTGGTCAGCCTGCTGAAGAATGCCCGCCTGACCGGCGGCGATGTCAAATTGGTGTGGCCCAAAGAAGAGGCGGCACAACGCACCCTGCGTCTCACCAAATTTGACCGGGTCTTTGAAATGGCCGACACAGCCGACCTGGCCCTGGAAAGGTTCTAGTTATGGCAAATATTCTTGTCGTGGACGATTACTCGGTGACCCAGCGGGTAATTACCTTCATATTGCAACGATCCGGCCACCAGATCATGACTGCGTCCAATGGCCAAGAAGCCCTGACCCTGTTGGCCCACACCGTGGTGGACCTGGCCATTGTGGATATGGCCATGCCCGTCATGGATGGCCTCACGCTGCTCAAGCTGCTGCGGGCCGACCCTCTCTACAAGGATATTCCCATCGTCATGCTCACCGCCAGCGGGGATGACCAGCACCGTTTGGAAGCCACCAAGGTGGGGGCCGATGCCTTCTTGACCAAGCCAGCCAGCTCTCAGGAGTTGACCGAAACGGTCAATGGTCTCTTGGCCAATCGGGTAGTCTAATGAATCAGGCCAACGAGATCAGGCTGGATCTGCCCAACGACGCCAAGACCGCGCCCTTGATAGGGGTCTGCCTGGGGGCCATGCTGGATCGACTGCACCCCATGCCAGATCAGGCCGGGTTGGTGAGCGCTGCGACCAGGGCGATTGAAGAGGCGCTGGCCCAGCCATCCTTGGCCAAACAGATCTGGCTGCATGTGGTCTTGGATCTGTCACCCGTCGCCCTCACTGTGGAGATGGCGGGCTGGCAACACACGCTCCCCCTGCCTTCTTCCCCCGCCCATCTCGATCAAAATACCCAACCCGCCCCTCCTCAGCCACACGGTTCTATACCAGCCGAGGTTCCCATAGACAAGGCCTCTGGTCTGGGCATGGGGTTGTTCTTGGTCAAAAAAGTGATGGATGAAGTGCGCTACACGCCCTTGGCCGGAGATAACCGTTGGCATTTGGTCAAGAAATTGACGATTGCGCCCTCGTCTCGTTCCAAGAAAACGGCCACGCCGGATCTGCCCCGGTCCATTCGGCTGGACATGCCGGTCTCGTATCAACATCAAAATGTGTTGGGGGCCTGCATCGAGCAGGTGGTGCGGACCATTGAGGGGCTGGAACAGGTGGACGACATCGCCTATCAGACCCAGTTGGCCGCCCAGGAGGTGAGTACCAACATCATCGACCACGCCTATGACGGCGAGGCCGGGCGCATCTTGATGGAGATCACCTTTGACCCCATCGGGCAGCGGCTGGTGATCGATAGCCGAGACCAGGGGCGCAACACCTTCGTTCTGACCGATATTCCCGATCCCTTTTTCCCAGGCCAGACGGCCAGCGGCGGCTTTCTCAGCGGTAGCCTGCTCTTGTTGATCAGCATGACCATTGTCAACGGGGGCAACTATCTCTTCAACCTGGTGCTGGGGCGCTGGCTGGGGCCGGCGGCCTTTGCCGAGTTGAGCCTGATCGTGACCCTGATGTTGGTGATCACCCTGATCACGGCCACGGTGCAGACCGTGGCGGCCAAATTCGCCGCCATCCACGCGGCAGATGGGGACGACCAGGCAGTGGCCTCCTTGCGCAGTTGGCTGACTGGGTGGGCCTGGATCGCCGGGCTGGGGATGGCCCTGGCGATCATCGTGGCCGCCCCCTGGCTGGCCGCCTTCTTCCAGATGCGCTCGGTGTGGCCCTTTGTGATTTTGGTGGTGGGGCTGCCCCTCTATTTTGCCCAGGGGGTAGATCGGGGCATTTTGCAGGGCCAAATCCGCTTCACGCCCCTCTCGTTCAGCTATCAAGCCGAAATGTGGGTGCGCTTGGTCGTGGGGATTAGCCTGGTTGCCCTGGGTTTTGGGGTCAACGGCGCGGTGGCCGGACTCACCCTCTCCTTTGTGGGCACCTGGCTGGTGGCCTTGCAAGCCCGCCAAGGGCTGCCCAAGGCCATGCGCCTGACCGCCGTGCAAAAGCGTTCCATCCTGCTCTTTGCTTGGCCCGTGGGCATGGCGTTGATCGGCCAGATCTTGATCAACAACAGCGACATCCTGATCGTCAAACGTTTCTTCGATCCGGCGGACGCTGGCCAATATGCCGCTTTGGCCCTGATCGGGCGCATCGTCTTCTTTGCCACCTGGTCCGTGGTGACGGCGCTTTTCCCCATCGTGGCCCAGCGCCATCAGCGGGGAGAGGCCCATCGCCATCTGCTCTACCTTTCCCTGGGGCTGGTGCTGGGGGTCTCGGTCGCCATCATCCTGGCCGCGCGCTTCGTGCCCACCCTGATCGTGGGGCTGCTCTTTGGTGACGCCTATTTGGAGATCGCCCCTCTGCTCTGGCTCTATGCCGTGGCTACCGCGTTCTATGCCCTCTCCAACGTGGTGATCACCTATCGCCTGTCCATCGGCAGCAGCGGCGGCAGTTATGTGGCCGTGGTCGGGGGGGTGGCCCAGGTGCTGGGTGTCTGGCTCTTTCACGGCTCTTTGGCCCAGGTGGTGATGGTGCAACTCTATGTGATGGGAACCATGACCCTGGTCCTGCTGCTGTGGGACGGCTGGCTGGCCTGGCGTCAACGCAGCCATGCGTGATAAGCGTTCACCCCCGCCCCCCTGACCCCCCCAACTTTGGGGGGAACTGTCCACAACCTCCCCCAGAATTGGGGCCGGGGGGCTGAGGGGGGGCACGCTTACCATGCGTGAGGCAGGAAACACACGTCAGCCCCTGCCCGGTTTTGAGGTCAAACATACGGTAACGGTGTATAATAACAACAATCCTGACAGCGCCATGACGACAAATTCAACCTGACCGCCCCACACGGCACCCATCCAGCGCCCCATTGATCCCCATTGAGCGCCCACCGAGCATCTCATCACTGAGTATCTACATTTATGAGCAAAGAGATCGGGCACATTTTAGTCGTTGACGATAATCCCATCAACCGGGACGTTTTGATCCGCCGGTTGCAGCGCCAGGGCCATTCTGTGGCGGGGGCTGTCGATGGCCGCGCCGCCTTGGAAGCCGTCGCCAACGCGCCCTTTGATCTGATCCTGCTGGACATTATGATGCCCGTGATGAACGGTTTTCAGGTTTTGGAATTCATGCACGCCGATCCCGAATTGGCCTCCGTACCGGTGATCGTGATCTCGGCCTTGGATGACTTGGACAGCGTGGTGCGCTGTATCGAGCTAGGCGCGGATGACTACCTGACCAAGCCATTTAACCCGGTCCTGCTGCGGGCCCGGGTAAACGCAGCCCTGGAAAAAGGTCGTTTGCGTCAACAAGCCGCCGAGAACGCGGCCGCAGCCGAACGCAACCGCCTGGCCCGAGAACTGCACGATGCGGTCAGCCAGACCCTCTTTGCCGCCAGCCTGATTGCCGAAGTACTCCCCAGCCTGTGGGATATCGACCCGGTCGAGGGCCGGCGGCGGCTCTTTGAGCTGCGGGATCTCTCCAAGGGGGCCCTGGCCGAGATGCGCGCCCTCTTGCTGGAGTTGCGCCCGGCGGCCCTGGCCGAGGCCGAGCTGCCCAGCTTGCTCCAACAACTGCGCAATGCCATTTCAGGTCGGGCTCGCCTGCCCGTCACGGTGGAGATCGAGGAATATCAAAGCCTGCCCGTGGATGTCAAGATCGCCCTTTACCGCATCACCCAAGAGGCGCTGAACAACGCGGTCAAACATGCCGATGCCTCTCAACTGACCGTGCGTCTGGTGTGCGGGGAGGAGGGTGTGCGCTTGGCGATTCTTGACGACGGAAAGGGCTTTTCCCCTCAACAAACCTTGCGCGATCGCCTTGGCTTGGGTATCATGTCAGAACGTGCAGAAGCGATTGGTGCCGACTTGGTCATCACCAGTCAACCCGGCCAAGGCACAACCGTCTCGGTCTATTGGCCTTATGATGAACTTGGCGTTGACCTTGGCGTTGACGTTGACCCTGAATCCGACATCGACTCTGGCATCGAATTCGACATCGACCCTGATGGGGAGTAGCCATGACAAATCCCTCTAAAATTCGTGTGATGGTGATCGACGATCATCCGGTTATCCGCAGCGGGCTGACCGCGTTTCTGCGCGTGGTTCCAGATATGGAACTGGCCGGTGAAGCGGCCAGCGGTCAACGCGCCCTGGCCATGCTCACCCAGGCCGCGCCGGATGTGATCTTGATGGACATGATGATGCCGGAAATGAACGGCGTGGCGGCCACCGCAGCCATCCTGGCCCGAGATCCCTCCATCCGCATCTTGATCTTGACCAGTTATAAAGAAGAGAACATGGTGCAAGAGGCGCTGCGGGCCGGGGCCATCGGCTACCTGCTCAAAGATGTCTCGGCCACAGATTTGGCCAATGCCATTCGGGCAGCCTTCAAAGGCAAGCCGACCCTCTCGCCGGATGCGGCCCAGGCCCTGATCGACGACACCCGGCGCGGTCCCAAGTTGGGCAGCGATCTGACCAAGCGGGAGCATGAGGTGTTGGCCGTGATGGCCAAGGGTATGACCAACCCAGAGATTGCCCACCAACTGACCATCAGCACTGCCACCGCTCGTTTTCATGTCAGCAACATCCTCTCCAAGCTGCATGTGACCAGCCGCACAGAAGCGGTTGCCTTTGCCATCCAGCAGCATCTTCTTGACAGCTAAGGACTGGTAATTAAATTACTCGTGTAATTTTGAGATTGGGCGATTGGGCGATTACCACAGCAAAATCTCGTAATCGCCCAATCGCCCAATCTCGAACCAGATCGATGAGTGATTTGATCCACGTTCCTAACCCTTTGCACAACCCGCCCAAAGGATTTATGGATTCAACACCGACGTTCCAACATGGAAATATCCTGGTCGTTGACGACGTTGAGCACAACCGCGAGTTGCTCGGTCGTCTTCTTATGTCTATGGGCCACAAAATCGTGGCGGTGGACAGTGGCCGGGTTGCCTTGGACAAACTGGAAGAGGCAAATTTTGACCTGATGATATTGGACATCATGATGCCGGAGATGAACGGCTTTGAGGTTCTGGAACACAGACGGACTTCCCAGCGGCTACGGGAGGTGCCCGTGATCGTGGTGTCGGCGCTGGATGAATTGGAGAGCATTGTGCGCTGCGTGGAGTTGGGGGCCGAAGACTTCTTGCCCAAGCCCATCAACCGGGTGCTGTTGCGGGCCAGGGTCGAGGCGGTGCTGGAAAAGAAGCGGCTGCGGGACACAGAGCGGGCCTATCTGCTGTCCATCAGCCAACAGGCCGAGGTCGCTCTGCAAAAGAGCGAGCATCTGCTGCAAACCGTTGTTTCCAATGCCCCGATTGTACTCTTCGCCCTGGATGACCAAGGCATCTTCACCCTGATCGAAGGGCTGGGGCTGCAACTGCTCAACCTGACCTCGGAAGAATTGGTGGGTAGATCGGTCTATGCCCTGGCCGAGGGCATGCCCTCCCTGATCGAAGGGGCGGGGCGCGCCCAGGCTGGCGAAACGTTCACCGCGGTGCTGGAAATCGGGGAGAGGGTCTTCGAGTCTCAGCAACTGCCCATGCGGGACGCCTCCGGCCAGATCAGCGGGGTGATCGGTGTGGCCACGGACATCACCGAGCGGGTGAAGGCCAAGGCCCAGTTGCAAGAGGCCTATGATGTGTTGGAAATCCGGGTGGCCGAACGCACGGCCGAACTATCCCATGCCAACGCCCTGCTCAAAGAGGAGATCGGCGAACGCCAGCGGGTGGAGGAGGACTTGGCCCTGGCCCGTGACCAGGCGCTGGAGGCGTCCCGGCTCAAGTCGGAATTTCTGGCTACGGTCAGCCACGAGATCCGCACACCCATGAACGGCATCATCGGCATGACCGAACTGCTATTGGAGACCGAGTTGGACGAGACCCAGATCGAATTCGCCAACATCGTCCATCACGAAGCCTTCGCCTTGCTGGAGATCATCAACGATATTTTAGATTTCTCAAAGATCGAGGCGGGCAAGTTGATCTTGGGGTCCATGCCCTTTTCGTTGCGTGCGGTCTTTGGCAGTATGCGGGAACTCTTTGGCCCCAAAGCGGTCGAGCAATCGTTGGGCTTTAGCGTAAAGGTCAGCCCGGCCATTCCCGATGTGGTGATTGGAGACTCCGGACGCTTGCGCCAGGTGTTGATCAACCTGGTGGGCAATGCCTTCAAATTTACCGAAAGCGGCCACATCAACGTGGTGGCGGAGCTGAAAGAGCGCATGGAAGGCCAGGCCCAGATCTTCATCTCTGTTGAAGACACGGGCATCGGCGTCTCGGCCAACGCCCAGCACACCCTGTTTGACTCGTTCACACAGGCCGATGGCTCCATCACCCGGCGCTATGGGGGGACGGGCTTGGGGTTGGCCATTTCAAAGCGGTTGGTCGAGTTGATGGATGGTCAGATCGGTGTGGAGAGTACCCCAGGGGTGGGGTCCACCTTCTGGTTTACGGCGGTTTTGAGCGAAGCCGATGCAAAGAGTGAGGCTTCCACAGGACACATGAACGAAAAGAGTCAAATTCGAACGATTCCCTCCCTCCCACCATTGCCCAATTCAACAAAATCAAGGTTAACGATGAACTTGAATACGCAGCCCACCAAGTTTGAACCACAGGCCAGGGCCACGGTCACAAACCTTGGGGCCAGAGCCGAAATCAGGAACGAAACGACCGCCTGGGCCCAGGTGCCAGCGGGTTCAGCCTCAATCTCCGTACCGGAAAGCGAGACGATCATTCTGTTGGTGGAAGACAACGCCATCAACCAACAATTGGCCCAGCTCCAACTCAAGCAACTGGGCTTTACCTGCCACGCGGTGAGCAGTGGCCGGGCGGCGGTGGCGGAAATAGACGCCACCCCAGACCGCTATACCATCGTCCTCATGGACTGCCAGATGCCGGACATGGATGGCTTTGCCGCCACCCGGGCTATCCGCCTGCAAGAGGCCCAGCACAACGGCCACATCCCCATCATCGCCATGACCGCCAACGCCATGCAAGGAGACCGGGAGCGCTGTCTGGCCGCGGGGATGGATGACTATATCAGCAAACCCGTGAGCAAGCAGGCGTTGAAAGATGCGCTGGACAGATGGCTTGCCATAGCCAAAAACAGCCCCAAGGATCTCCCCGTCCCATGACCCTCCTTTTTGCAGATGACCCGAACAGCCCCGCCCCCCCTCCTCTTCTCGTGACTGTCGATCTGGCTGTTGATCTGGCCGTGGCCAAAGTGGGCAAATATGCCACCAGCGAAAGCGGCGACACGGTGGAGATCGTCGAGCGTCCCCACGGCGGGTTGAGCGTGGTGGTGGCCGATGGTCAACGCAGCGGGCATAGCGCCAAGACCATCAGCAACATTGTGGTACGCAAGGCCATCAGCCTCTTGGCCGAAGGGGTGCGAGATGGGGCGGTGGCCCGGGCCACCCACGACTATTTGCGCACCCACCGGGGTGGCAAAGTCAGTGCCGAGTTGCACATTGTCAGCATCGACATGGCCACCCGCACCATGGTGATCAGCCGCAACAGCCGCTGCCCGGTCTGGTTGCGCCGAGGCCAGGAGATCATCTGGCTGGACGAGAGTACCGAAGCCATCGGTATCTACCCCAACACCAAGCCGGCCATCACCGAAATGCCCTTGGCCGCCCCCATCACCCTGGTCGTCTTCACCGATGGCATCCACAGCGCCGGGGCGCGTAGCGGGGGCAGCATGCCCCTGGCCGCCCTGCTGGCCCGGCTGGATGGGGAGAACCAGCTCTCCGCCCAGGCCTTGGCCGATGGCATCCTGGCCGAAGCCCTGCGTTTGGATTCAGGCCGCCCCCAGGATGATGCCACGGTGTTGGTCATCAAAATCAACCACCAAGACCGGCCCAACGACGTGCGCCGGATGCAGGTTAGTTTCCCGTTGTGATGCAGATTTCATCCTCGAATCTGCACGAATCTGTTTCAATCAACCAATCAACTAATCAACCCACAAACATTATGCCAACAAAAACCAACCCAATCCACACCGAAAAACCTGCCAACGTCCTCTTTATCCCCGGCCCCACGGATGTGCTGCCGGATGTCTTGGCCGCCCAAACCCTCCCCATGATCGGCCATCGCTCGGACGAGTTCGAGGCGCTCTTTGCCAAAATTCAGGAGCAGTTGCGCCAGCTCTTTTTCACCAAAAGCCGGGTCTATGTGGTGGCATCCAGCGGCACGGGGATGCAGGAAGCCGCCATCCGCAACGCCGTGCAAGACCTGGTACTCTGCTTTGTCAGCGGAGCCTTTGGCCAGCGCTGGCACGAGGTGGCCGTAGGCTGCGGCAAGCAAGCCGTGCGGGTCGATGTGCCCTGGGGTACTGCCCTCAAACCAGATCAGGCAGCCGAAGCTCTGAAGTCCGCCCTGGCCGACGGCCCGGTGGAGGCCATCACCGTGGTCCACAACGAGACCAGCACCGGGGTCATGGCCCCCGTGGCCGAGATCGCGGCGGCTGTGCGCGCCGTCAGCCCGGAGACGTTGATCCTGGTGGATGCGGTTTCGTCCTTTAGCGGCACCCGCATCCCCTTTGACGAGTGGGGGCTGGATCTCTGTCTGACCTCGTCGCAGAAGGCCTTGGCCGTGCCGCCCGGGTTGGCCTTTGCCGCGGTCAGTGACCGCCTGCTGGCCAAGGCCCAGAGGGTGACGGGGCGAGGATGGTACTTTGACTTTGTGACTTTGGAGAAGTATTTGGTCAAGAGTACCACCCCGGCCACCCCCGCCATCTCGCTGATGCGGGCGCTGAGTGTGCAGTTGGACCACATCTTTGCCGAGGGATTGGGCGAACGCTTCGCCCGTCACCACGCCCTGGCCCAGCGCACCCAAGCGTGGGCGCAAAGCCGGGGCTTCGCCCTGGGCGCGGAGGAAGGCTACCGCTCGCCCACGGTGACCCAGATCACCAACAGCCGGGGCATGGATATTCAGGCTCTCAACGATTATCTGAGCAAACAGAACATGGAGGTTTCCGACGGCTACGGCCCCTTCAAGGGCAAAGCCATCCGCATCGGCCACATGGGTGAATGTACGCTTGCGGATCTGGAAAGATTGTTCGTGTCGATAGATGATTTTATCGAGTAATGCGTATCGAGTATCCCGCGGGATACTCGATACGCATTACTCGATATTGGAGACAGATGACCACAGATCTGCCACTTGTCAAAGTCGTTGGGGTCAGCGCATCGGGCAAGTCTACCCTGGTGAAGAATCTGCGCGAGGCGGGATACGACGCTCGCTCGGTGAGCCAGGAGCATACCCAGGTGCAGGATCTGTGGCGACGGATACGGCCCCCGGCGGTCCTGATCCATTTGGATGTCAACCTGGCCATGCAGCGGCAGCGCCGCCCGGATGTGACCTGGAATCAGGCCAATGTGGAGGTCGAGCAACAGCGGCTGGCCCACGCCCGGGCCGCGGCGGATCTGACCATCGACACCTCCGCCATCGCCGCAACCGACACCTTGGCCCTGGCCCTGGATTTTTTGCACCGTGCGCAGATCCCCCACGCCTCAACTCCCCTGCCCCCGGCCACCCCCACCGGCGGCATCAGCCACGAATAAGGAACCCTTATGTCTACACTCAACATCGGTGTGATCGGTCTGGGGCGCATGGGCCAGATCTACAGCAAGCACGTGGCCCAGCGCATCGACCATGCCCGACTGGTGGCCGTGTGCGATGTGGCCGGAGACGTAGCCGCCACGCTTGCCGGTCAGTTCACCGGGGTCACGGCCTACACGGACTATCACGATCTCTTGGCCCACCCGGATCTCCAGGCCGTCTTGGTCACCACCCCCACCAGCACCCATGCCGAGGTTGTGATGGCCGCCGCCCAGGCCGGCAAGGCCATCTTCTGCGAAAAGCCCACCGCCCTCACCCTGGCCGACACGGACCGCATGGTGGCCGGGGTGAACAGGGCCGGCGTGGCCTTCCAGATCGGCTTCATGCGCCGCTTTGACCGGGGCTTTCGGGCCGCCAAGAGCCAGATCGACGCCGGGGTGATCGGGGAGCCTGTGACCATCCGCTCTATCAGCCGGGACCCCTTCCGCACCAGCCTGGAGTACGCCGACCCGGCCAAAAGTGGCGGCATCATCGTGGACATGGGCATCCACGATGCGGATGTCTGCCGCTGGCTGATGGGCGACGAGGTGGAGCAGGTCTATGCCCAGGGCCGGGTGCTGGTCTATCCAGAATTGGCCCAGGTGGGGGATGTGGACAATGCCATGATCCTGGCCAACTTCAGCCGGGGCGGGCTGGGTTTTATGGAGGCCAGCCGCAATGCGCGCTATGGCTATGACATCCAATGCGAAATTGTGGGGACCGAGGGGGCCTTGCGGGTGGGCTATTTGCAGGAGACCCCCCTGCTGATATTGACCCCCGCCGGGGTCACCCACGACGTGGTTCCCTACTTTTTGGAGCGCTTTGGCCCGGCCTACACGGCCCAGATCGATGATTTTGTGGAGTGTGTACGCACGGATCGATCCCCCCACTGTGGGCCGACCGATGCCCGGGCCGCCCTGCAAATCACCCTGGCCGCCACCCAATCACAACATTTAGGCCGCCCCGTACGGGTGGATGAAATTCAAGCATAAGCCCTACCCCCTCCCAACCTCCCCCAGATTGGGGGAGGGGCCAGATCGCCGCAAATCAGAAAAAGGAGGCTTGACCTATGTCTGTCGATCGAATGCGTCGTCTATTTGCCTATAACCAGTGGGCCTGGGATCGGGTCTTCCCCCAGGTGGAGCAGTTGTCCGCAGAGGATTACTTCGTGGACCGGGGATCGTTCTGGGGATCCGTACACAGTGCCCTGGTCCACAGCATGAGTGCGGAGTGGATCTGGCTCTCCCGCATCCACGGCAGCAGCCCGGCGGGCATGTTGAACGCCGCTGACTTCCCGGACTTTGCCACGGTCAAGGCCCGCTGGCTACCCATCAACGCAGAATTTCAGACCTACGTAGGCTCCCTCACCGAGGGGGACTTGCAGCGCACGGTCACGTTTAGCAACACACGGGGTGTTCAGGGAACCATGATCCTGGGCGATCTGCTGCAACACGTGATCAACCACGCCACCGAGCATCGCAGCCAGATCTCCCCGGTGCTGTGGACGCTGGGCGTGCCCACGTCTCCGCTGGATTACATGGTTTTCTGTTTGGAGAGGTAGGGGGTAGGAATTCAGCCGTCGGATGAAGAAGCCGCGGTGGTATAATAACATTCGGCATCCGGCGTGAAAGAACGGTCTATATTTCAGAGAGAAGTGAAGATGAGTACAATTCTGATGACTGTACCGGCGCATTTCGATGGGATACACATCCAGCTTGACGCAGAGGTTGCACTGAAGCCCAATACCCCTTTACTGATCACCGTTCTGAGGGAGAACGAGTCGCATCTTGGCCTGCTGCGGGACGCGATGCAGCAGTCGGAAGCCGCTTTTGCCCGCGTATGGGAGAATGACGAAGATGCCGTCTACGATCAGCTATCAACAGGGTGATGGTGCGTAATTCACCTTCCCGGTGGCGTGTCACCGCGTACAACGTAGAGAAAGTGCAAACCGTCAAGGATAGGAATGCTGTGGTAGGCTCCGCCCAAGACATCGAAATGGGGATCGTAGGTGACAATATGGGTGGCGGCACTGACAAGAGCGCAGGTCAAAATCAGGTCATCGTCCGGATCGGCGACAAGAACCGTCTGTATCTGGTCTGGCGCAACTTCGACATATTCGCCAAACCGGAGCAGATTGGCCGTATATTGGTCGGCAGATGCAGGGTCAATCTGCCGTTCCAGGAATTTCTCCTGTAACTCGATCAATGTGTCGTCAGAGTAAAGTTGGACAAACTCCCCGGCCAGCCAGCGCTCAAGCAGTTCGACGGTGGGGCTGTGCGGATTCCGTGACAGGTGAGCCGCAATCACCACATTGGTGTCCAATACAGCCCGAACAGGTGTTTTTCCGGGAACATTCAGTGGAGTTGGTGAACGGCTGGCGTCAGTCATTCAACGCGGCCTCGGCTTCAAGTTCAATGGCTGTGCCGTTCTCAATAGCTCTCTGGCGGGCGCGTTCCAGGGATTGACGTCCTGCCTCTGCGCCCTGCTGTGGGGTCCAATCTCGCTGTCGCCACGCCAGCTTGGCCGCACGCTGAATAGCAGCATGTACCTGGGGAGACGCAGCCCGGGCAGGATAAAATGTGCGCCACCCCCCATCGGCGGTGGGCAGCACGAGCGATTCGCTGGAGGAGTCGGCATGGGGGGCGCTCTCCTCGGCTTCAACGGCAGTCCACACCCGACGTACTTCATCTTCGAGTTTCGCCATACGCTGTAAGAGATTTTCATAGTGTTCGACACCGAGCATGACGGCCTGCGCTTGGCTGTAGCGGGTGATATAATAAACCTGTTCGTGTTCCGCTGCCTGTTCCACCAGATCTTTGATTTGACGTTTTGCGTCGCTGACTGACACAATTCTCATATTTGTTTACCCTTTTTAGGCTAATTCATCCCTGTCTTGACCAACATCTTGGTCAAGACAATCATACGCCCGCGCAATCATCTCTGTCAAATGATGGATGCCGCTAAACCGCTGGCCCTGGGCTGCCCCAACTTCCCCGGAAAGAGAGCAAATGACCGACAACACCCCTGACCTGCAACCCCAGCCCAACGCCTTGTTCCCAGACGACGCCCACACCACCGTCGAAGATCTGCGGGCGATCTGCCGTCAATTCGTGGCGGAGCGTGACTGGGCCGTTTTTCACTCGCCCAAGAACCTGGCCATGAGCATTGCCATTGAAGCGGCAGAGATCATGGAACATGTGCAGTGGTTGAGCGGGGAGGAGAGCCGGGCCTTGGTCACAGACCCGGTGGCCCGTGCAGCCCTGGCGGATGAGTTGGCCGATGTGGTGATCTATTGCCTGATGCTGGCCAACAGTGCAGAGATCGACGTCAGCCAAGCTGTGACGACCAAATTCGCCCGCAACCAGCATCGCTTTCCGCCGCATCGGGTGCGAGGGCGGCTTGGGTAGCCCAGCACGGGTACGCAATTGGATAGGGACTCAGGCACAACAGAGCTCGCTTAAAATCAGACCACTGCCCAGGGGTCGTATACCCTACACGACCCCTTCTCTACATGGCAGCCCACTGGCCTCCCCCCACCCCATTCCAGGAGATCCCCATGAGTTTTAGCCAACAACCGGAAGCTGTGCTTTCCGGCTCCATCGAAAATATCCACCACGGCAAGCTGGCCCGCAATGCCAGCCTGGCGATTTTGGATGCGTTTGCCGACTATCATAGCCAGTTCAAGGCCTTTGCGCGCCGGGCCAAACGGCGTTTTGAAGAGCGGGACTGGAAAGGCGTCCAGGCGGATTCGGTGGAACGGCTCGATCTCTATTCCAAGATATTGACCCCTTTATTGGCCCAGATTCAGGCGGATCTGGGCAGCGAAGTGACCAACAAGCTGGTGTGGATGGAGATGAAGCAGATCTATACCCGCATGATCATACTGCGCAACGATCTGGAACTGGCGGAAACCTTCTTTAACTCTGTGACCCGGCGGCTCTTTGTGACCGTGGGTGTCGATCCCCGTATTGAGTTTGTCTGGTTTGATGCCGAGTATCTCTCCACCGGGGACGAGACGCCGGTCTATCGCCGTTATGCCAAGACCCAAACCAGCCATGCGATCTTTCAGGCCATCCTGGCCGACTATCCCTTCACTGTTCCCTATGTCAATCTTGAAGAAGATCTGCGCCACATCGCCGACACGGTGATCCAACATTTGACGGATAAGTGGGGTTCCCCGGACTACAGCGCCATCGAAATGGTAAAATCGATCTTCTATCGGGGCAAGGCGGCCTATTTGGTCGGGCGTATGCGTTGGGGCAACCGGATCATGCCCATTGTCCTGCCCTTGATCAACATGGACGAGGGGCTTGTGGTTGACTGTGTGCTTTTGAGCGAGAACGATACCAGCACCATTTTTAGCTTCACCCGCTCCTATTTTCAGGTGGAAACGGATCGGCCCAGCGACATGGTGGGCTTTCTCAAAACGCTGATGCCCATGAAATCCGTGGCCGAGTTGTATATTGCCCTGGGTTACAACAAACATGGCAAGACGTTGCTCTATCGCAATCTCTATCGCCATCTGCAAAATTCCACAGATAAATTCGAGATTGCCCGGGGCACCAAGGGCATGGTGATGATCTGCTTCAGCCTGCCCTCCTATGACCGGGTCTTCAAGATCATCAAGGACCGCTTCGACCCGCCCAAGACGGCCACCCGCCAGCAGGTCAAGGATCGCTACAAGATGGTCTTCCGCCACGACCGGGCCGGGCGGCTGGTGGATGCGCAAGAATTCGAGTATTTGACCTTCAACCGGGATCGCTTTTCGCCGGAGTTGATCGAAGAGCTGCAAAAATATGCCGCTGACACGGTCACTATCTGTGATCGAGAGGTGATCATTTCGCATCTTTACTCGGAGCGGCGACTCTACCCCCTGGATCTCTACATCAAGGAGATGCACATCGAACGAGCAACCGAGGCCATCATTGAGTATGGCAACGCCATCCGGGAACTGGCCGCGGCCAACATCTTTCCGGGAGATCTGCTGATCAAGAATTTTGGCGTCACCCGGCATGGCCGGGTGGTCTTTTACGACTACGATGAATTGTGCGGGCTGGATGAATGCATCTTCCGGGTGATGCCGGAGGCCCGCAACGACTACGAGGAGATGTCGGCCCAGCCCTGGTACACCGTGCGGCCGGGGGATGTCTTTCCCGAAGAGTTCCGCACCTTTCTCTGGTTCCCCAAGCCCTTGCGAGCGGTGATGGAGCGCAACCACAGCGAGATCTACACGGCGGATTTCTGGCAGCGCATGCAGGCGACCAACGCCGCCGGCGAGGTGATCGACATCTATCCCTATCGCCAAGAGGTTCGCTTTGCGCGGCGCTTTGGCCCACGCAACAAAAAGGAGACGTCTGGCTGACGGTGACCCAGGGCCAGACTCCTCAAGGTTGTTTAGCGACGCACGGTTACGACAGGCGCACGAATCCCCGTGCGGTTTTTGGTCACCGTTTCGGCCGTGTTGACGATAAAGTCCAAACCCCGGCGCGACACAATTGTCGTAAATGCCTCAACGATAGCGGGATCAAACTGGGTGTTGGCACAGCGGTGAAGTTCTGGAATAATGCCAGCCGCAGGCATGGCCTTCTGATACGGACGATCCGATGCCATTGCTTCCACGGCGTCACACACGGCCAGGATGCGGGCCTCCATGGGGATGGTGGTTCCCGCCAGTTTGCTTGGATAACCGCTACCGTCCCACCATTCATGATGATGTCGAATAAAGGGAGCCAACCCTTGCAAGCCATTGCATGTCTCCAAAAAGTCCGCGCCCAGGGTGACATGGCTTTTAATATTCTCATATTCGATGTCGGTCAGCCGAGACGGTTTGTTGAGGATCGCATCAGAGATGCCGATTTTGCCAATGTCATGGAGCAGACCGGCTTGCCGCACCTGTTCCACCTGCTCTTCGGGCAGCCTCATTTCCCTGGCAATGGCAACCGCATAATCAGCCACCTGGGTAGCATGACCGGACACATAGGGGTCTCGGGCATCGATGATCTTGGCCAAGACCAGGAAGAGTTGGTCGTTCAGGCGCTGGATGGCCAAGTTGCCATTTGTCACCTCTTGATTCGCCACGGCCAGCTCTTCGTTCATGCGCCGTAGTTCAGTCATCGAGTTTTCCGTACCCCGCACATACTCCTTCTGGGTCAGATGCATCATGAAGATGGGTAGCACAAAGACCAGCAGCCCCATAGCACCCATCTCTGCGTAGGCAATTGCCAAGAACAGACCCAACAACCCCAGAACCAGATAATGTTTTGCCAGCCACTGAAACTGCTCGCGCCACTTGTCTATGATCGAGCCTTTATTGGTCGTCAGGCTCATGGCGGCAGCCACCAGACCGGTTTCGATGACATAGTAGAAAAACGCAGCCAAGGCGGCCAAAACCGAGAGCAAGGGCAAGTTGTCCAGCCCAACGGGGATGCCCAGATCCCGGATCAAAAGGACCGGCATGGTGCTGGCCAACACATGCACGGCCCAATTAAAGACCGTACGATGAATGGGCGGATCGGCCCGGAAGTTGTGGACCAACACGATGACTGCGCTTACCACAGCCACCCCTGGGATACCCAAAACAATAGCCGTGGCAAAGGCAACGGCCATAGAAACCGACACCGTGTTTTCACCATAGATTTGCACCTGAAGCAGCTCGGCCGCGGCGGTGAGCAAGGCCAACGCGCCCAAGGCCGTCAGATCAAGCGCCGTCAGGGGAAAGGAACGGGTCATCGTGATCCCCACGCCAACCAGAATCACAGCGCTGATAAAAATCAGCAGACGGGTGGATAGGGGCGGTCTGGGGGTGCGTACAATGGTTCGGCTTATCGAACGCGGGAACGTGTTTTTTAGCCCATCCTCAATGGCGGAAAACCAGTTAGGGGATGGACTCAGTTCCGGCCAGTCTATGGGGCGGGTAGATGTGGCAAAGCCTTCGTAAGACTTGCTCGCTGCGTCCACGGTAGCCGCTTTTGTGCCAAGGTCTTTGGCGTTGACAGAGGCGGTGGGTGGGACATTGGGCCTATCCGACTCAGTGGCCGATCCCGTGGCTGACTCCGTTTCCAGGGTCGGAACCTGCGACATGAAGGCGGCGGCATATTGGCTTGGAACCGCCGCGCCGCTGGGGTTCTCAAACTCCAGCTTGACGGCATGGGGCACATCGCCCGCGCTGCGCACCGTGTTGCGTCCGCTCAACTTGGATTGATAGAGAGCCACATCCGCTTCGTGGATCAGATCCTTGGTGGAGGCAGCGTGATGGGGAAAGATTGCGATGCCCAGGCTCATGGTGACCCCAATGGGGACAGGGCTGCTGGCCACCACGAAGCGAGCCTCTTCCACCGCCCGTCGCAGACGATCTGCCGTGGACCGGGCCTCAAGTTCCCCAACACCGGGCAAGACGACAGCAAACTCCTCGCCGCCAAAGCGTCCGGCAAAGTCAGTATCGCGAATATTATCGCGGATCACCTTGGCCACCCCGGCCAAGACCGCATCCCCGGCCAAGTGACCATAGGTGTTGTTGATGTTACGCAACAGATCCAGATCCGCCATGACCAGGGCCAGGGGACGGGCCAGATCCGTGGCCTTTTCCAGCTCGCTGGTGAAGAGTCTGCCAAAGTGGCGCGCATTCCACAGACCGGTCTTCTCGTCGGTCTGGGCCTCCCGTTGCAGTTCGGGGACGGTCAGCGCCCGGTAGATGAGGACGAGAGGGGCCACGCCGGGCAACATGAGCCAGGGGCTCAGATTCCACAGGGCCGCAATGCCAAAGCCCACAAACATCATCACCACATCTGTGAGCAAGCTGGAAACCTCCAGAGTGCCCGAGTCGCGCCAACTCATCCCCCGGGCCAGAACCAAAACTTGCCCAACCAACAGATGATTGACCAAGACATAGCCAAAGACCGCCACCGTGGGGGCAAGGATTGAGGATTGGAAGGAAAACTCGTTGCTGGCCCCGCCCAGGGAGGTGTAAAGCCAATGGGTAACAATCCCGGCAATCACATGGGTGGCGATGTTGAAGGGTTGGATATACCAATGGCGCAACAACGGGCTGTCGGTCAACCGCTTGTGCAACCATTCCACTGTGTGAGGAATAATGACCACCAGCACAAAAAGAGGCGTGGGCAACAAAATCGCCCCAGAAAAGAAGAAAACGGTATGCAAGAAATACGAATGCCGGCCATTGACCGCATCAAAAAACTGAGTTGGAACCACCAAGGCGGTCAAAACCAACAAGGCCAACCAATCCCAACTGGTGACGGCAGTAGTTGGCCAAGCCGATGCGACAAGCACACAACCGGCAATCAATACGGTGTAGATGTATATCCAGGCAGTACGGCTCATAGCTACTTTCTCCTTGGGGCACAAGTGTGACCGCAGGGGCCTTCTGGCTTAATCTGGCTTGAGGCGCGACGCAGGATGCTTCTAATTTCAATAGCGCTCCTGGATTTTTCAACTGTTCACTATCAGTCTACACCCATTGACCCTTGTTGAAAATGGGAAAATGGGTTCATCCGAAGCAACCGGCCAAAACGACAGAATCCTCCCACTCCCTGGTCGGCCCAGACGGAATGGCAGGATTCTGAATTGTGGATCTTCAGCGAGTTAAGATTCCTACCTCAGCTCACTTGAAGCGTGAAGCGCCAGGGGCCGGACGGTCAACGGTTTCTGAGATCGCTCAGGTCAATCCCAGTTGATGGAGTTCCAGTTGATGCTGTTCCAGTTGATGGAG
This sequence comes from Caldilineaceae bacterium, assembly GCA_018003515.1. Taxonomy (GTDB): domain Bacteria; phylum Chloroflexota; class Anaerolineae; order Caldilineales; family Caldilineaceae; genus JAGNDO01. The sequence goes on along the minus strand of JAGNDO010000006.1, from coordinate 24,897 downwards.
TTCCAGTTGATGGAGTTCCAGTTGATGCTGTTCCAGTTGATAGAGTTCCAGTTGATGGAGTTCCAATTGATACTGTTCCAGTTGATGGAGTTCCAATTGATGCTATTCCAGTTGATGGAATTCCAATTGATGCTGTTCCAGTTGATGGAGTTCCAATTGATGCTGTTCCAATTGATGCTGTTCCAGTTGATGCTGTTCCAGTTGATGCTACTCCAGTCGTCGATGTCCCAACCAGTCGCATCCCAGTCAATATCGTCCCAGTCCACGCCATGATTCAGCACCACAGCCAGAATCGGAATGATTGCAAGGCTATGTTCAATACCTGCCACTTCGCTAGGATCAAGGCACGCTGTGGCCCCGGGGGCCGATGCCGCATTGACCGCCGCCTGGATGTCCAAATAAGCGTGGGCTTGGCCCGCCTGGGTTAGTGTAGTCGCCTCCTGAATCAACAGGCACTTGATGTTACCCGGTGTTAGCTCATCGTTGGCCTGAAGCATCAGGGCCGCAGCGCCAGCGACCATTGGGGCCGACATGGAGGTGCCGCTTGCCCGAAAATACTGATTCTTGGCCACTACACGATCCGGATATTCTTTCTTCCACTTGGACGTACTTGCAAGGATGCTGATGATATTGTTGCCAGGGGCCACCAGTTCGGGTTTAGTATACGAATTCGCGATTAAACTGGATGCCGAGTAGGTAGCAATCATATCATTCGTGCGATCGCTGTCGTTTGTCACACCGGGCATCTCGCTCGTTGCACCTACCGTAATGACAAAAGGATCATTGGCTGGAGCAGATTTGACCGCATTTTCGGTATTCCCTGCCGAGGTCACCACCACAATGCCGCTCATCCACATAAGCTCGGCCATGGCATTCGTAGCGCTCTGATGATAGGTTACGACGTTGTCCGAGTTAATGGACATGTTGACAACCCGGATATTGTATTTAGCCTGATTCGCTAACACCCACTGCATGGCTGCCAGTGTATCTGATTCATAGCCTGTTCCATCATCACCGCCGATTTTAACGCTGACCAAGTTGGCCTCAGGCGCAACACCTACGTACACACCCTTGGATTTTTCCCCGTTTCCGGCCACGATGCCAGCCACATGGGTGCCGTGCCCATACCGATCTGAAACCTTATCGTGATTATCCCGATTGAACCCAACCCGAGTCAACATGCGTTTTTTGTCGAAGTCTGGACTATTGGCCACGCCACTGTCCAAAATGGCAATGGTGATGCCCTCACCCGTCGCATTTGGGTCAGCATCCCGGAGGGCACTGACCCCGAGGGTCTCCAAATAGGTATTGAGGGGATCCGGGTCTGGATCCTTTTTGTCCACCGGTGCCATCTCTATGGCAGAGCTGGTCATGGTCCCATCAAGTCTGATCAACCCCACATCACTGCTGGCGGCCAACCGCATTAACGAGCCAGCGGGCAGATCCACGGCCAAGGCATTCATGATATAGAGATCGTAGACGACTTCGCCCCCCAACTTCTGGATCAAAGCAGTCAGTCCCGAACCATTCGTCGCTTTCTGAACGATCACGGCAAGCGTCTGCTCTGGCTGTTGGCTGGCCAGGACGCGCAGCTCAGGCTGTATCTTGGCTATGGACATAATTGATACAGGGCTATGGCTTGCTGCAGGCAGCAAAGAGACCACCAGCATAAAAAGTAAGCCAAAAACCGCAAAACGATGGGTTCTACCAACTTGTTGAGATGTGCGTGACTGATCCATGATTTTCCTTTCATATGGTTGAGGGTAAGGGGGTTGCTCGTTCAAATCTTGTACTCAATAGTCAAATGGTGCTGCGTAAGGCTACTATCTTTCTCGCGGTTGCCTTGCGCAGACGCGACAAGGCTTCCAGTCAGGTTGATCAAAGAGACCAACATCGGTTGGAGAGCGATGAAGTAAGCGGTGATAAAATTGGTGTTTGTTTTTTGTCTTGCCCGAAGAGTGCGGCGGAGGCGCGATGGAAGCGCGACGGGGATGCGATGGAAGGGAAGACTAGGCCGGTTGCCAACGGTCGAAACCCATTCAAATGAACGCTGGCGAAACGGTATCAAACACCGATCTCTCTTTCAACCTGAAATTCAGGGATGACTTGCCTGGATCACAGGATCAAATCCGTTGAAGAGATCGGTGTACGGCTGACCGTTCTCGTTCTTCGGCAGCCCGGCGACCTTGGCAATTCTGCTTTAGGCCCGTGGCTTTGCGTCCCTGCCTTTCGGCAGGTTTGCCTTTTCGAAACGTATGTGTGCCGCAATCGGCTTTGCTAATGTGCAACCTGCTAGAGTATTTGAAGTATAGCCCGGAACAACTTACTCGCTGCTTACATTTGCCTGTCAGATGGTACGTAGCAAGTCGGGCGTCAACCTGATCTAGTTTATCACGTTACTGGCGTTCTGTATATAAGTTTTTTTGCGCAGAAAGATTCCGGCGTCTTTTCGCATACCCTTTGCCCGCAAGACTCAGCGGCCAGAGCGCCGTCCACCGTTCAATCCCCTAGATCTTTCAGCCATTGCAGGAATGTCTGCCAGGGCGAAGAGTGGGGAGCATCCCGCGCTGGGGATGTGGGGGCTTGGACGGTTTCTGTCGGCATGGGGGACGGGGCGGGAGAGGGGGGGACACTCTCCGAACCGGGTGTTGCCGGGAAGAGGGGGCTGTCTGCCTCTGCACCCAGGGTGGTGATGCGCAGGGCACGCCCATCCATCACCAAAACCAGCTCGGAGGAGAGGGCCAGCCACGGGCGCACAGTGGGGTCAGCGGCCAGTTCGGCGTAGCGGGGGCTGGCGAAGATCACGGTCTCCATCTCCATCGCCTCGTCGTATTGGCTGTCAACCCACAACTCCAGGGTGCGCCCGTCCGGGGTGAGGAGTATGTCTTGGGCGGTGAAGGCCCGCCCGGCCACAAAGCGCACGGAACGGCTCTCCTGCACCTGCTCGGCATAGCGCAACTCGGTGCGGGTTTTGCTGGCGGTGACGGCCTCCTGGCCCACAGCCGGGGCGGCCGCCGCGGCCTCAGCGGCCATGCTGACGGAATCTGCCGCGCCGCCGCCCAGCCCGGTAGGGGCGGCAAAGAGACGGTTCTGAGCAATTGGCAGCCCCTCCATCACCATTTCCGGCTCCAGAACCAGATAGCTGGTATAGGGAGTGACGATGCCATAGGCCAGGCTGATCTCCACGATGGCGGCCACGGCTTCCGGGTTTGGCCCCTCCCGGCGGATCTGCTCCAAGAGGGCGCCGATCTTGCGGGTGGCCCACAGTCGGGCCACAAAGTCATCGCCCCCGGCGGCCACCAATTGGCGGTCTGTGAAAACATAGCTTTGGAGACGGCCATTGATAGTCCCGGCCAGGGTGACGGTGACGGGACCGGCGGCCTGGGGATCATAGCGCCCGGCCATGATCATCTGCTCGCCGGCGAAGAGGTCCGGCAAGGGATAGGGGTAGCTGTCGGCCAACACGATGGGGTTGCCGGCCCCGTCGTGCAGGGTCAACGAAAGCTGGGCCAACACCGGGGTGCTGATCCCGGCGTAGAAGCCGCTGACCTTCTCGTCGATGCGCTCATCCGGGGTGACATAGGTGGAGCGTCCGCCCAGGTCCGCGCTGAGGCTGTCCAGCAGGTCCGTGTTGACATCGTAGCCCACGCCAAAGGTAAAGAGACGCACGGAGCGGGCGGCGGGCGCATTCTGGCCCACGCTGCGGCGGATGGCTTCGGGATCCGTTGTGCCCTGGGTGGGCAGGCCGTCGGTGAGGAAGATCAGGGTGGCCAGGCGGGTAGCGGACCCGTCGCCGTCAAACTGGGCCATTGCCTCAAGCAGGGCCCGGTTGATGTCCGTGGAGCCGTTGGCCTGAAGCCGGTCGATCCAGCCCAGGGCGTCCGTGCGGCTTTGAGCGGAGACTTCTTGGGGCTGGGCCTTCCACAGGCTGATGCCTGTGTTGAAGCTAATCAGGTTGAAGCGGTCGCCGGGGTTGAGCTTTTCCACCACAAAGCGGGCGGCGGATCGGGCCTGGGTGATCTTCTCCCCCTGCATGGAGCCGGAGGTGTCCAGCACCAGGATCAAATCTCGCTGCACGATCTCGTCCGCGGCGGCCTCCACCCCAGGAGCGGCCAAAAGCAAGAAGAAGCCGTCTGCGCCCGCGGGTCGATAGCTGAGAAGATTGAGTCCGACTGCACTATGGTCCGTACCAAAATAGAGGTCGAAATCACTCTCCGGCTGGGTGTTGACGGCCTCAAAACCGATGCGAGCGCTGTTGTCGCCCGTGCGGTCAATGGAGACGGCGTGGCTGGGGCTGTAAAGGGTGCGCAGGCCGGGCTGGTTGCGCAGTTCCACGGCCACGGAGAGGGTTTGCACCGGGCTGTCGCTGAACGACCGGGTGCGCAGGGGATAGGTGAAGCGGTAGAGGCCCTCGCTGCGTGGCAGCACCTGGCGATAGGTAAAGGTCAAGGCGCGCTCGGCCCCGGCGGGGATGGGGAAGACGCTGGTCTGGAAGAGGCCCTGGCCCACATATTCCAGCAAAGCCGGGTCCAAGTTGCGGCGTACGATGGCGTCGTAGATGGATCGGGCCTCGTCTTTGTCCAAAAGTTGGCCTTCCAGTACGTGGCCGTCCACGGTCATCTGAAAATCGCTCACAGCGGCGTCCGCGGGCAGGGGGAAGACGAAGGTGCCCTCTACCTGGCTGCCGCCCTGGTTGCGGAAGATCTGGGTGACTGTGACTTGGGCCACGGGGCCGTCGATCACGGCGTTGACCTGGTGCTGGGTGATGGTGATCACCGAGGGCAGGGGGGGCAGGAAGACCGGGGGCATGGGTGGGTCGATGGGCCACGGTGGCGGCACAATGCCCTGGGCATGCAGGGCTGGGCCGGGGACGGACAGGATCAACAGGCAGGCCAGGGCCAGCATCAAGCGGCGGACCAACTTGGCAGTCTTGAAAACGGTGGGTGTACGCATGGGTGCCTCCTCAAAGGGCAGTCAGGTCGCCGGATTCGTTGGGCTGGGCGACGGGCTGCATTTGGGACGGCTGTGGGGTGGGAATTGTTCCGCGGGCTGATCCACGAATCTTCACGAATCCACACGAATCTTTTCTTTTTGATTCGTGCAGATTTGTGAAGATTCGTGGATCATTTTTGCTCGGCTTGGATCATCTGGGCGAGGTAGAGGGCGGCTAGGATCATGCTGCCGCCGAGGAGCATTTGCCATGTGACTGGCTCGCCCAGAAAGAGCACGCCGGAGAGGGCGCCGATGAGCGGCACGAGTAGGATGAAGAGGGCGGCTCGGCTGGCCTCCATGCGCTCGGCCACCATCCACCAGACCAGGTTGGCCACGGCGCTGCTGCCCAGCCCCAGGATCAGCAGTCCGCCCACGGCACCCAGGCTGGGCATGGGGGGGATGCCATCGATGATCAAGGCCAAGGGGACCAGAAAGAGGGATCCCGTCCCAGCCGCCAACAGGGTCACCACCGCGGGGGAGAAGCCATCGACAATGCGTTTGCCCAAGACAATATAGACCGCCCCGGCTATGGCTGCCAAGATCGCCAGCCCATCCCCCACCAAATGCTCCGGGGCCACGGTCACCGCGCCCCCGGCCACACTTACCAGCCCGGCCCCTACGGTCGCCCCCAGGACGGCCACGGCCAAGGTTCGGCTCACCCGTTCGCCCAAAACGAGGATGGACAGGAGCAACACAAAGACCGGAAACAGGTTGCCCAGCACGCTGACATTGGTCACAGTCGTGTAATTCAACGCCAAATTTTGCGTCACGTAGAGCGCCCCCACCCCCACCAGCCCAAAGGCGAAGATCGTGCCGGGATGCGCCCGCACGGCCTGGGTGACTGTCCCCAGTTGGCCGCGCACCCCCACCCATCCTGCAAAAAAGAGGGTGGCGATCAGCCAACGCCCTGCGGCCACGGTGATGGGCGGCCAGTCGGCATAGATGGCTTTGGTCACTACAAAGCTGCTCCCCCACAGCAACGCCGGCACCAGGGCCAGCATCCACGTGGGAAGAGCGGCGAGATTGAAAAGTAGACGGGGACGGGGCATCATTGCTCCTCAACCGTTCGTAGTCGGCGCTTCAGCGCCCAGAAAAGGCGCTGAAGCGCTGACCACGAACGATCTTGTGTGATTTAATCGACCACGGGCATTGGTGGATGCCCGGTTGAATGATATAATCTGTCGGGTTGTCTGCCGTCAGCGGGTCCGTGATTATGAAACAAAAGCCCATGCAAACAGAACGCCCCTACAATCTAGTTCAGGACCCGCTCTTCTACGTCACCCTGCTTTTCTTTGCCCTGGTGACCACCGTGCCGCCGGCCCTGATCGGCCAGCCAACCTTTTTGCCCGTGGCCCAGGCCATTAGCTTGACGGTCTTCGCCGCGATGGCCATTCGCCGGGGAAGCCCACGCCAAGCCTTGGTTGTGGTGGCCATATGGCTGGTCGCCCAGTTTGTGTTGATGATGGCCCTGACCTGGCTCTTGCCCACCCGGCTGGATTTGGTCTTTGCCAACGGCTTCAACTTGCGCACGGCCACCCTGCAATGGTTCTATACCGGCCAGGATCTACCCCGCACGCTGCCGGGAAATCCGGGGGCCACTCTGATGGAAGGGGCCGGTGTGCTGCTGGGCAGTCTGGCCACGGGCGGGCTGATCGGGGCCTTCTTTCTAGTGCGGGCAGTCAACTTCGCCGCCTTTGGCATGGGTGGGCTGCTGGCCGAGGGTGCCAGCCTCCTGGCCGCCTTGCCTATCTGGACGCTAATCAAGCTGGCTGGATACGCCGGATTATTTACCCTTCTCAGCCGCCCTCTGCTAATCAAGGATTTTTCCGCCACCACCCTGTTCAACCAAAACCGCCGCCTGCTCCTGATCAGCGCCGGATTGATGATCGGGGGCCTGCTCCTCGAACTCTTCCTCCCCGGCCTGTGGAGCGCCTGGTTCGGGCAGTAGGGGGCCGGGGATTGGGGATTGGGGATTGGGGACCGGGGATTGGGAACAACCCCTCGCAATTCGCCCCTCGCCATTCGCCATTCGCCATTCGCCATTCGCCATTCGCACATTCGCCATTCAAACACTATGCGCGTAAAACGAGTTGTCCTGCACGGGTTCAAAACCTTTGCCCAAAAAACTGAGTTTGTCTTCGACCCCGGCATCACCGCCATTGTCGGCCCCAACGGGTCGGGCAAGAGCAATGTGGCCGACGGGGTGCGATGGTGCCTGGGCGAACAGAGCTTTAGCCTGCTCCGCTCCAAAAAGACCGCTGACGTGATCTTCTCTGGCAGCGACAAACGGGCGCGCCTGGGCATGGCCTCGGTCAACGTGATCCTGGACAACAGCCAGGGCGAAATGGCGATTGACTTTGACGAGGTTGAAATCAGCCGCCGGGCCTATCGAGACGGGGACAACGAATACCTCGTCAACGGTCAAAAAGTGCGCCTGTTGGACGTCAACGAACTTTTGGCCCCCTCCGGCCTGGGCAACCGCACCTATGCGGTGATCGGCCAGGGGCTGATCGACCGGGTACTCAGCCTCAAGCCCGAAGAACGCCGATCCCTGTTCGAGGAAGCTGCTGGCATCACCGGCTATCAATCCAAACGGGGCACGACCCTGCGCCGCCTGGACGCCACCCAGCTAAACCTCACCCGCATCCAAGACATCGTGGCCGAGATCAGCCCCCGGCTCAAATATATGCGCCGCCAGGCCGACCGCTACAGCGAATATGTCCAGATCGAAGCTGATCTGCGGGACCAACTGCGGGAGTGGTACGGTTTCCGCTGGCACAGCCAACTGGCCGAACTGTCCGCCCAGCAAGAGATTGAGGCTGGCCTGCGCCGCAGTGTTGCCCTCCGCCAAGAGGCCGTGGATGGCGTGCGCGGGGAGCTTCTAGCCATCCGCCAGCGCCAGACCGAGCTGCGGGCGGACGTGGGCGACCTCCACGGCACCAGCAGCGACCTGCACCGCCGGGCGGACCAGGTGGGGCGAGAGCTGGCCGTCAGCCGGGAACGGGCCCGTCAGCTTCAGGTGCGCCGGGACGAAACCGAGCGGGAGATCGCCGAACTCTCCAGCCGCCGCCAGACTGCCGAGCAGCGGGCCACAGATTTGGCCGAAGAGCTGGCCGCGGCCCAGTCGGCCCACAATGCCCGGCAAGAACGGGTCCAGGCCCTGCAAGTGATCCTGACCGCCCATCAAGCGGACCGCCAAAGCCTGCTGGAACAGGTGGAGCAGACCCGGCGTCGGGCCACCACATTACAAAATCGCACCACGGAGCGCAGCAGCCAACTGGCCCAAGCTCAAGCCCGGCGGGTCACCCTAACCAACGCCCAAAAAGAGCAGACCCAAGCCGGGGCCGCCGCCCAGGCCGAGGTCGAGCGGGTGCGCCAAGAACTGGCCCAGGCCCAGAGCGAAGTCTCCCAAAACGAGAGCGAAGCCGCCGACCTGCAAGCCGAGATCCGGCGCCTGGAAGACGAAACCAAGGGGCTGCAAGAAACCCTGGCCCAGGCCGAGCAAGCCCGCCAAACCGCGGACCGGGCCGTGGATCGTCTGCAAACCCGGCTGGATCTGCTGGAACGCCTGCGCAACGAGGGTGCCGGCTATGCCAGCGGCGTCAAAGCCGTGCTGCAAGCGGGCACCGAGGGCCAAAAAGATGACCCCATGCTGGCCGGAATTTTGGGCACGGTCGCCAGCCTGATCCGCGTCCCCGCCCATCTGGACAAGGCCATCGAGACCGCCCTGGGCGGTGCGCTGCAAAACGTGGTCACCGCCACTTGGTCCGACAGCCGGGAGGCCATCGACTTCCTCAAGCGCACGGGCCGGGGCCGGGCCACCTTTTTGCCTCTGGACCGGCTCCACGTGCCCAACGCCCTGGACGCCCCCAATCTGCCCGGCATCCTGGGCAACGCCGCCGACCTGGTCGAGTACGACAGCCGCGTCGAAAGCGCGGCCCTGCAACTCCTCAACCGCACCTGGATCGCCACGGATCTGGCCGCAGCCCGGTCCGCCCTGGACAGCATCCGCGGCAGCGGTCCCCGGCCCACCCTGGTCACCCAGGACGGCGAAATTGTGCGCCCCGGCGGCGCGGTCACCGGCGGCGAGGACAGCCGCCGCCGGGATGACTCCATGCTGGCCCGAGAGCGGGAATTTCGGGAATTGCCGGGGCAGATTCAAAGCGCCCAGGCTGTGGGAAAAGAGAACGCCGGGATTTGCAGACGTCTGGCCGCTCAACTTGAAGCCCTTGGGGTGCAGACCCTGGCGGCCCAAGAGAACCTGGCCGCCTTGGTTAGGGCCGATCGGCAACGCAGAGAGCGGGTCGAAGAGGTGCGCCGTCGCCTGGACCGGGCCGAACAGTCCGTGCGCTGGCAGTCGGATCTGCATACCCGATCCAGCGCGGAACTGGCCCAATTAGCGGATCAAGAGGCCGGGCTGCACACCGAACTGGCCACCCTGGAAAGCGAGGTGGTCGAGGCCGCCATCGCCCTGACCCAAGCCGAAGCCCAGGCCGAAGCCAGCCGCGCCGACGATCTGCTGCAACAGATGGCCGAATTGAAGACCGCAGCTGCCGAAGCCCTTGGCCATCTGCGCAGCCGCCAAAGTCTGCTGGACGACCAGCGCAGCAGCGGCCAATTCACCCACACCCAGATCCAGGCCAAGACCAGCCATCAGGCGGATCTGGACAATTCCCTGGCCGAGCTTACCCGCCAAATCGCCACCCTGACCGAAAAAGAGGCCCAGCTCAACCTGCAAATCGAGGAATTGGGCGCAAAGATCGACCCCGGCGAGCGGGAGCTGACCCAATTGGAGCAGCAACGCACCGGGGCCGAACAGCGCGAACAGGCCCTGCAACAGATCCTGCGCCGGGACGAGGCCACCTTCAACAGCGCCTTGCTCAAATTGCAGCGCTGCGAGGACGGTCTGGGCATCCTGCGCCGGGAGATCGAACACGATTTTGGCTTGGTGGCCCTGGAACAGTCCGATGCCCTGGCGGATCAGCCCCCCTTGCCCCTGGACTCTATGGTGGAGCATCTGCCCGTGGTGAAGGAACTGCCCGAGGGCATGGAGGACGAGGTGCGGGAGATGCGGGCCCGGCTGCAACGCCTGGGCAACGTCAACCCGGAAGCCCTCCACGAATACGAGGAAGCCTCCACCCGGCACGAATTCCTGCTCACCCAGTCCAAGGATCTGGAAGCCGCCGCCGCGGATATGCGCAAGATCATCGCCGAGTTGGACCAACGCATGTCCGTGGCCTTTGACAGCACCTTCCGGGCTGTGGACAAGGAGTTTGTGGAGTTTTTCAAGATTCTCTTCAACGGCGGCACGGCCAAACTCAGCCTGACCGACCCGGATGATCTGACCAACACGGGCATCGAGATCGTGGCCCGTCCCCCCGGCAAGCGGCCCCAAAGCCTGGCCCTGCTCTCCGGCGGCGAGCGCTCCATGACCGCCCTGGCCCTGATCTTCGCCATCCTGCGGGTCAGCCCCACCCCCTTCTGCATCCTGGACGAAGTGGATGCCGCCCTGGACGAGGCCAACGTCGACCGCTTCCGGGACGCACTGCGCTCCCTCAGCGGCGAGACCCAGTTCATCCTCATCACCCACAACCGCCGCACCCTGGAAACCGCAGACACCATCTACGGCATCACAATGGGCGGGGATGGGGTCAGCAAGGTGATCAGCCTGCGCCTGGATGGGGACAAGATCGTGCGGGATGATGGGGGGAACGATCAGGATGCGGAGAAGTTGGTGGAGGGGTTGGTGGGGGTGTAGGGGGTGGCGAGACAGGGGCGTATTGCGTAGGTGTATTGAATGATTCGTGTCAGCACCTATAAAGTTGACTGGATAAAAGAGAGGCCCGTGCATCGATATTCTGACGCACGGGCCTCTCTTTTATCTCCCTTGATTCTTCAACTGACCGATCTCTATTGGCGCAAGGTTATGGGCAGATAGATAGACTCGTTCAGGGCAATGCCGCCTGGCCCACCGGGATCGGTGATCACACCGTTGGCCGTCAGGTCGCTGTCGCCCCGTTTCCCGTCCACGAAGTAGAGGGTGATGGTGCGCCCGTTGATAATCGCACCGGTCTTGCTGGTCGCGTCGTAGAGGAACTCGTACCAGTGATCGGTCTGATTGTCCGGCGTCTTTCCATACTTCCAGTAGCTGGTGGCCGTGGCTCCCTGCTGCAAGATGAGCGTCATGCTCAGGCTGCCGCCTGCGCTGATGCCCGCAGCCTCAAAGCCGATCAGTCCTTGGGGCAGGCCCACATTTGCGGGCGGGGCCACTGTGGGGGTCATAGCCTGCACGTTGCTCAGGGTCACGTCCGTGGGGGCAGCCAGCGTTACCGCATTGCCCGTCCCGCTGCGGAAAGTTTCCACATTCGCCTGCTGGTCATCGGGGATACCGTCGCCATTGCCGTCGGTGGGCGGTGTGTTGAGCGGTTCAACTTCTATGAAGGACGCATCATTCAGGAAGAGGTTCGACCCATTGGACGGATCGAGCCTGAGAAGGAACTGGTAGTGCCTCAGATAGTAGTTGGGCTGCACAATAGACTCGAAGCTCATTCCGCTGCCGATCAGCCCTGGCACCTTTTTGAAGGTTGCATCGTTGCCGCTTGCGACAAGCGTGAGATTGCCATCACTAGACCACAACACACCCCGGCGGTCGGATACAATCTGGAGTGCGCCGTTGGGTGCCAAGCTCAACAAGGCACGTGGGTCAGGATTTTCAGTAAGTGCCGACCAGATATAGGCATTGTCAGCGCCAGTGACCACAAGGTTGGCATCTCGACCCATCCGAACGTTCTCTACATTTGCATAATTAGGGAGTACCTCACTGAGGGCCCATACTCGGTTGTCTGTTGAGGTATTGACAACCAGATTGCCATCTTCTTGGAAGATGAGATAGTGATTGCCAGAGGGTGAGACATACTTGCGGCCCCGCTCAAGGGCGCGTCCGTCAATGGCGTATCCGGCGGGCATAGGAAGTGTTCCATCCTGGGCTGTCGCGCTCCCCCCGACATTGGTCGGATCGGGTGCGTTTCCGGGCGTATATGCCCCGCACGAAAAGGTCGTCGTGCCGGAGAATATCTCACCGATAAACGCACTCTGTTCAGAGGTCAGAGTGCCAGCAGGGGAGCTGAACCAGTGTTGAATGCCCCAAGCAAAATCCTCCATGGGTTGAGCGGCGCCTGAATATATCTGCTCTATGCGACCTTCAAGACCATAATTCTGGTGTATGGTGTGAGCGAATTCATGAATGACTTGATCAAATGTCCGCGTTTCATTGTCGTCTGGACGAGTTACTATCCCTGTCTTGCAGATCATTTGCTCACTAATCCACAAGTAGTCACGAGATGCTCCGCCGCGTAAGAAATCCCCCTCATCATTTGGCCCCAGGGTTACGCCTATCGGACCCAAACCATTTATCTCCGACCATGGCTCCCCATTAGTGATGTAAACAACATATCCATTCAATACATCTTTCGGATATGCTGACTTGAATCGTGCGGCCATCTCCGTGTAGATCTGTGCCACAATATCCATGTCGGACTGACTGACCCTGGCTGTACCCATAATCCTTATTTTGGGATCGGTAATCATTTTACAACGAGTCCATCCTTCAAACGGCGTACAGTCGGCACCATTGCCCACACCATTCATGATTTCGCTCAAGGTTTTGAGTACAACACCGTTCGAAGTTGCGACCATATATCGGCCAGAAGAATCATTCACCTGGATCGACACCATGGACGCATCGGCAATGCCGGGTTTCAGCAAAAATTCTGCTTGCTTCTGCACTTCGCCACTGCTGTGGTCAGGGATGTCGAGAAGTTCCACAGCGGAGCCATCTGCCTTAGCAATGAGATGACGTTCGGGATAGTTGACAGACTGCAAGGAGATCGGACCGGCGTGTACTGTGACAGTGACAATGGCGCTGTCGGTCAGGCTGCCATCGCTGACGGTGTAGGTAAACGTGTCCGTACCTGTGAAGTCGGTCGTCGGGGTGTAGGCAACCTGGCCCCCACTGATGGCAGCTGTGCCGTTGCCAGCCGCGCTCACAGCGCTGATGCTCAGGGTATCGCCGTCCGAGTCCGTATCATTGGCCAGGACATCGATATTCACCGGCGTGTTGACGCCGGTGATCGCCGTGTCATCCACCGCGTCTGGGGCAGAATTAGTATCTGGTTCACAAAGGAAAATTGAGAACTTCAGATCCCATTCGGGGAACGGACTGCTACTCACCGTGCCATTGCTACCGCCGCTGAGATAGGTGCCGCCGCTGTAGGGATTGTTGGTCGCCGTGACAAACCCAAAGACCGTCGGGTTGTTGTAGCTGGGCGACATCAGATAGTAGTAGACATTGCCCGGAGTCAGGCTGACAGGACTATTGAAGCGGAAATGGACTTCCGCATCGGAGAGGGCTGCCCCTGGATTGGTGTAGGTAGCCGTGGCAATCGGTGTGCCGATGTTGCCCGTGGCCGGTCCGTTGTAGAGATTCAGCGTAATCGTCCCATTGGCAGCCACGTAGGTGTAGTAGGCGGTGATACCGTCCGCTGTAGTCACACCCGTAGGCACGGTGAATGATTGTCCGGCAGAGGCGTAAACGGGGTTGGCGTGCTGGGCAGAGGAATTGCTCTGCAACTGTTCAATCAGGCCCGTCTTGTTGGTGCAGATGCCTACATCGGCGCGCACGGTCACAGTGACCATCGCGCTGTCGATCAGGCTGCCATCGCTGACCGTGTAGGTGAAGGTGGCTGCGCCCGTGAAGTCGGTTGTGGGCGTGTAGGCAATCTGCACTCCGCTGACGGCGGCTGTGCCGTTACTGGCCGCGCTCACACCGCTGATGCTCAGGGTGTCGCCGTCCGGGTCGCTGTCATTGGCCAGAACGTTGATGCTGACCGGCGTGTTGACGCTGGTGAGAGCCGTGTCATCCACTGCAACCGGCGCTGCGTTGGTCTCTTCGCCGCAGAGATAGACAGCGAATTTCAGGTCGTAATCCCAGGCACCCACTGTGCCACTGCTGGTTCCGCTGAGCGCACGGCCCTCTGTGTACGGGCTCCCATTCGCAAAGGCATAGCTGAATGCAACCGGGTTGTAGCTGGGGGACAGCAGATAGTAGTAGACGTTGCCCGGTGTTAGGCTGACGGGGCTGCTGAAAGTGAATGACCTCTCCAGATCAGAGCCAGAGGGGGCATCGATTCGTGAGCCTGCATTGGTATAGGTGGCCGTGGCAATCGGCGTGCCGATGGTGCCCGATGCTGGGCCATTGTATAGGTTCAGCGTGATCGTTGCGTTCTCTGCAATGAAGCCGAAGTAAGCGTTGATGCCATCGATTAGGGTGACGCCATTGGGCACGGTGAAGGATTGGCCCGCCGACGCATAGACAGGATTTGCATCCTGGTAGAATGAGGTGCGCTGTAGCTGGGAGATCAGGTTTTCTTTGTTGGTACAGTTGCCCACATCGGCGCGCACGGTCACAGTGACCATCGCACTGTCGGTCAGGCTGCCGTCGCTGACGGTGTAGGTGAAGGTGTTTGTGCCTGTGAAGTCGATTGTGGGCGTGTAGACAATCTGCGCTCCGCTGATGGCGGCGGTGCCGTTGCTGGCCGCACTCACCCCACTGATGTTCAGGGAATCGTTGTTCGGGTCGCTGTCATTGGCCAGAACGTTGATGTTGACAGGCGTGTTGACACTGGTGAGTGCTGTGTCATCCACTGCATCCGGCGCGGCATTCGCCGCCTGTATGAACACGCCACCGCCAGCGGTACCCGCATAGAGGTTCTCCGAATTCGACGGATCGACCATAAAGGAATAGACATTCAGCGTGGTCAAACCGTCGTTGATGGCGGTCCAGCTCGCACCACCATCGCTGCTTTGAAAGACGCCACCGCCAAAGGTGCCAGCGTAGAGCTTGTTGGCGTCATTAGGATCAACAACGACCGGATATGCATCGGTGGGAGTCAAGCCATTGTTGCTTGCGCCCCATGTTGCACCGCCGTCGGTACTCTTAAACACACCGCCACTGCTGCCGTTGACGCCGACATAAAGCGTGTTGGCGTTTGTCGGGTCAATGGCAACGGAACGAATGCTGACACCGGTTAGGCCAGTGCTGGCATTTGTCCATGTTGCGCCACCGTCCGTGCTCTTGTAAAGAAGTGGAGCAAACCCGCCCCCGCCAGCATAGACTGTCCCAGGATTGTTGGGATCAACCAGAATCATATCGGCGACAAAACTGCCACCGGGGTAAACCGCACTCCAGGTTACGCCACCGTCCATGCTCTTGTAGACCGATGAACCCCCACGAATGCCTACATAAAGAGTGGTAGGTGTAGACGGGTCGACAGCGATAGCCCGATGGTAAGTTGGTTCTGGTCCGGTCATCGTGCTCCAATTGGCGCCGCTATCAGTACTCTTATAGAGATCGCCCTCACGGGAGGCATACAGAGTTGAGGGCGTCACGAGATCAATAGCCACAAAAACAGGATTACCAGAGAACCCTGTAATGGAGGTTGCGGACCACGAGCCGCCAGCGTCGGTGCTCTTGAACACGCCATTGCTTGTTCCTGCATAAACATTGCTAGTATTGTTCGGATCCATGACCATTGACCAGACAGTCGCGCCTGCTGGGCCATTGGTGGTCCAAGCACTGGCATCGGTCTTCGCAGTCGACGCGCCAGCCCCAACCCACAGAAGTACTGCGGTCAGCAGCAGGGCAAGCGCAACGGGGATCGAGCGATAGTTTGAGAAAGGTTTCGTCATGGTTGACTCCTGTGTGGGTTGGCTCATAAATCTGGTGCCACGGTCTACTGCGGAATAGAACGATACAGCAAAAAAGACGCAGATGCCTCTTGACTCGACGCGATATTCTGAGGCAGTCAACACCATAGCAGAACCAGCGCTTCCAAAGCGCTTCCAAAGGAAGCGTTGGCATAAATTTGAGACAGGGAATCAAGAGAGGAGTCTGTTTCGATCTATACGGAGACGGTCAAATAATTGTGGATCGAGGTAGCTCGCTGGATCATATCCGGATTTTGCAGGACATCGGCCAGGGTGACAGCTTCGGCGCTGAAGCTTCGGGCCCGCGCTTCATCCGCCTTGCTGAGGAGTTCGGCCATGCCGATTAGGGCTTCGCAGGCTGTTCTGGGCAGGTCGGCTTGGCGGGCCATGCCCAGGGCCTGATTATAGAGCAGCTCGGCCTGGAGCCGATCATCGCCTTGGACCTGCTTGACCGCGGCCAGGTTGAGCAGGGCAATCGATGCCGTCTCCACGTCGCCGATGGATTCGGCCAGATCTAGCCCTTGCTGTAGATGGTCAACGGCCAAGGCCCATTGGCCCAACAGTCGATGATTGCGCCCCAGGTTGACATGGATGTCCGCCTGACTGGTCAGGTTGCCGTTGGCCATCACCAGGACCAGCCCTCGCTCCAGATAGTCCTGGGCGTCGGACAGGTTATCCCGCTCAATGGCAATGATGCTCAAGCTGTTAAGCAGAAAAGTCTGCAAGTAGCGGTAGTCGATCTGGGTGCAGAGGGCCAGGGCTTGATCCAAAGTATCCTGAGCAGTGGAGAGGTCGCCCTGATGATGGTGGACCAATCCCAGGCTGTTGAGGGTGACCGCCTGTAGCCGGACGTTGTTGAGTGTGCGCCACAGATCATCGGCTTGCCGCAAGTGGTCCAGGGCGGTATCCCACCGGCTCTGGATGTCATCGATGATGCCGAGCTGATGATGGGACCAGCCCACCACAAAGGGCGAGTCGATGGCGGTGCCGACGGACAGGGCATGGTGCAGTTTTTGCCGGGCCGGGCCATAGTCGCCCATCCGCCACAGGGATTCGCCCCACCAGACATGGCCCATCCCCTCTGCCCAAGCGTCCTCATGCCGAGTATCCAAGGTCAACGCCCGCTGGAGGGTCTGGATGGCCGTACGATACCGACCGAGCCGATTCTGGAAGCGGGCCAACTCCAGCCCAGCGCGGATGGCCAGTCCCGCACCGGCCTCTCCCCAAGATGCCGCTGATTGCGCTACAGTTCGCATGAGGGCTTCTGCCTCGCGGTTCAGCCCCTGCAAGTGATGATAGACCGAGAGAGGTTCGAGCGCGGCCAGCAGTTGCTCGACCCACACCGGGTCCATGCCCGTCTGCCAGGCCAGCCGCACATTTTCAATCTCCGATCCAATGACAGCCACCGCAAGCTGGGGTTGATCGCCCTGGAGCGTTTCTCGTTTTGTGGCCAGCAGAGAGAGATAGTAGCGGATGTGATTCTGGGGTGCCGGATCCCCAGCGGCCAATTTCTCCCTGGCGTAGGCATTCACAACCGGATGGAGTACGTAGCGATCCTGGTCATCGTCAAAGCTCAGGAGTGACTTGTTGTACAGATCGGTCAGATCTTGGGGTGTGGCGGACGCCACAAACTGGGCGGCCTGGACGGTAAAGCCGCCAGCAAAAGTCGATAGCCGGGCCAGCCGCTGTTGCAGGGCAGGCGTCAGCGTTTGCCAAGAACTTTCAAAGACCACACCGAGGGATCGGTGCCGTTCAGGCACATCCCGCAGAGAAGTGGCAAGCCCGTCAAACCCTGCCTGCAAACGCTCCGCTACCTCCGGGATCGAGGCGGTCCGGGTCAGGGCGGCGGCCAGTTCGATGGCCAGGGGCAGCCCTTCCACCATCTGGCAGATGGCGCGCACAGCGTCCATGTCATCCGCGGTGAGGGGATCCCTTCGTTGCTGGGATCGACGCGCCACAAAGAGGGCCACGGCATCTGACTGGCCGCTTTCTTCGGTGTTGGCCGCATAGCGCAACCCAGCCAGATCGATGGTCCACTCGGCCCGCACCCGCAAGGCTTCCCGAGAGGTCACGATCATCTGCACCCGATCACACCCCTTGGTGATGTCGAGGATCACCTGTACGCCGTGGATCAGATGGTCAAAGTTGTCCAGCACCAGGAGCATCTCTTTGTAGGCCAGATGGTCCAACAGTTGGGCCGTTGGCTTGGCCGTTCCGCTCAAACGCACATCCAACACCGAGGCGATCTCGACGGCGATGGCCTCGGCCAGATCCCCGTCTTCGGGATCTACGTTCTCCAATTCGACAAACCACACCCCGTCCCGGTAGCGGTCGAGACGGCTGCGGGCAACGGTGAGGGCCAGGCGAGTCTTGCCTACGCCCCCCTGGCCGACGATGGTTACCAATCGGCACCAAGATCGATCCAGACGGCTATGGATCTCCTTCTGGGAAGCCCCGCGGTTGATGAATTGATCGTAGGGGACGGGCAAGTTGTGGCGGGCAGTGGGGGATCCATTAAGAACAATTGGGGGGCTGATCGAAGCATTCTGGACCAGGGCCGTCAGCTCTGGGGGCGGATCCATGTCCAGTTCGGTGCGCAGCAGCCGGACACATTCGGCGTATTGGGCCTTGGCTTCGGGCAGGTTGCCGCCTTGGAGAAGCAGCCGAATCAGCGTCATGTGCGCCATTTCGTTGAGCGCATCCACCTGGACCCATTGCCGGGCAGCGACAATGCCCTGATCCAGCGCGCCCGTTTCCAGTGTATAGCTTGTCAGCTTGTGATGGGCGACGACGACCTGTCTGCGGATCTGTTCCCGGGTCATCGTTGCCCACTCGTCAAACTGGGGGGCATCGCTCAGATAAAAGTCTGCGAGGAACTCACCGCCATAGGTGCGCAGGATCTGATGCAAGGATGCAGCCTTTTGTGCCGAATCAACATGCCCAAATCCGGTCAACGCATGCATCAGCCGAGCGGAATCCACCCGGTGCAGACGCTCTGGCGTCAAGGCCAGGGTCTGGCGGGTGATCAACAGATCCTCGTCCACCTGTCTGCGCAGGCGCGCCAGGATCGTGCGCAAGTTGGAGCGGACCCGTTTGGTTGTACGACCATCCCAGAGCAAATCTGCTACAGCATCACGGGGGTGAGCCTGCCCTGTGTGGGCCAGATAGACCAGCAGCGCCAATTCTTTCTGGCTGCGAAACTGTTCCACAGGCAGCCCATCTTTGTGTAACGTAACTTGTCCAAGCAGTGTGAATGACAGCATCGTGGCCTTCTTGCTAACATGTCCTGTCCAGGGATCGACCGTTCAGCAATCGAGCGATTGTCAATAAAAGCGATTGTCAATAAAGGAGTGTGACTCAGCCAGTGGACGTCAAACGATGTGCAGGGGACAGGAGACTATAGACGAAGTACGAATAGAATAGCAATGGATACGGAGCCTGTCAAATCAACTTTTTTGGGATTGGGGTGGTTCAGTGGGGGCCAAAACCCTCATCCACATCGGGCATGGGCCAGAGGGCTTCGAGTTCCGGGTCGGGGAGATATTCGGGGGTGAGTTGGCCGAGGCGGTGCAGGGCATGGGCGGCGGCGAGTTGGGCGGCTTCTTGCTTGCTGCGGCCCCGGCCCACGCCGCAGGCGATCCCCCCGGCGCTGACCTGGATGGTGAAGAGCTTATCGTGGTCCGGGCCGATGCTGGCCACGGTCTTGTAGCGAGGCGTGCGGCCAAAGGTGCTTTGCACCCATTCCTGAACCCGGCTTTTGGGGTCTTTTTCCAGGGCGCTGCGTTCGATTTGGGCCAGTTCGGTCTCCACCACAGGGATCACAAACGCCCGCACGGCCTCCAAGCCCTGGTCCACATAGATTGCGCCCAACACGGCCTCATAGGTGGCGCACAAGGTGGCGGGCCGACTGCGCCCGCCGCTCTCTTCCTCCCCGTTCCCCAGCATAAGAAATTCGCCCAGGTTGAGCTTGACCGCAAAGCGAGCCAGGGTTTCCCGGCGCACCAGGGCGGCGCGCAGAGTGGTCAGATCCCCTTCCTGGCGGTTGGGATAGCGGGTGAAGAGCAATTCGCTCACAAGCATGCTCAAGACCGAATCGCCCAAAAACTCCAGCCGTTCGTTGTCGGCGGGGGCTTGATCATCCACCCCTTCCACCAAATATTCATTCACATAGCTGCGGTGGACAAACGCCCGCTCTAGCAGGGAAACATTGCCAAACCGCATCCCTATGGCGGCCAAAAACTCCTGGGTTGAGCGTCCATCCATGATGAGTCCTGGTGTGTGAAAGAGTGAAAGAGTGAGAGATTGGGAGATTGGGAGATTGGGAGATTGGGAGATTGGGAGATTGGGAGGCTAGGCACGCAATCTTTAATCTTCCAATCTTCCCTAAAGCGCCGGGGGTCGCTTAAGTCCGTGCCCGGTGAGGATCACGGCGACGGTCTCGCCGGGTTTGATGTGGGGGCGCAGTTTGACCAGGGCGGCGGCCGCGGCGGCGCTGGTCGGCTCCACAAAGAGACCCCGGCTGGCCAGGGTGTGATGGGCGGCCTGGATCTCCGTGTCCGTGACGGCGATGGCCGTGCCGCCGGAACGATGCAGGGCCGAAAGCAGTGAACGGCTATGCACTGGCTTCTCGATGGAAATGCCATCTGCCAGGCTGCTGCCCGTGCGGGGGAGGTTGCGGATCTGATCCCGGCGCTCGTGGAAGGCTTCGTAAATGGCCGTGAATGGCTCGGCCTGCACCGCCACCATTTTGGGCAAATAGTCGATCTGTCCGGCATCAAAAAGACGCTGAAACCCCCGCCAAGTCCCCAACATCATCCCTCCTTGGCCCGCGGGCCCCACCAGCCAATCCGGTGCTTTGCGCCCCAATTGCTCCCAAATTTCCCAAGCCACGGTCATCTGGCCCAGCAAAAAAGCCGGGTGCCAGGCGTGGGACGCATAGGCGGCCCCCTGCTCCATCACCGCCTCCACGGCTTCCGTGGACCCAATCCGGGAACCGGGAACCTCGACGAGTTCGGCCCCATAGACGGCGATCTGGGCCTTTTTGGGCTCTGGGGCGCTGGCCGGCACAAAGATGCGGGCACCCATATTGGCCCGGGCCGCATAGCAGGCCAAACTGGCCCCGGCATTGCCCGACGAATCATCCATCAGAATATCTACACCCTGGTTGCGGAACCAGTTGACCATGACCGAGACGCCCCGGTCTTTATAGCTGCCCGTGGGCATGTGGGCATCCATCTTCCACAACACGGGCAACCCGGCAAATTTGTCCGGGATCAACGGGGTCCAACCCTCGCCCAGGGTGACGGGGTCGGTCGCTGGGGGCAGCACCGGGAGCATGGGGGCATAGCGCCAGATGCCGGCACGGTCGGGGTCAATGAGGGTGGGATCAAAGGCGGGGAGATCCGTATATTCCAAGGGTTGGCCGGAGATGGGGCAGCGCAGGGGACTAAACTCAGCCGGGACTCGAAAATTGCTAATAGGACAAAAAGCGATCACAAAACCACCTTCATCTTCCTCGGATTGCTCCAAAACACCCATTGCAGAGGTCGATGACGCAAGGAGCCACTCAGCCCCGGCATCGACAGGCATACCAGCCGCCAAATCTAGCATCCCCATTGATGCAGAGCGATTACGCTTTAGTGTATCTAAATCCAGCGGGCAATGCAAGCACTGCACCCTGTGGGCAAATTTCGGCTTTTGGGATCTCTTCGGGATCTCAGGGGGTCAAGCCACGTCCCCGGCAGTCGCCACCAGTAATTCCGAACATAAAACCCATTTTGGCGACTGCCGGGGACGTGAACTCCATGAAATCCAGTTGCGCCCAAATTTCTTTGTTCGGCTTCATACGCCATGATATAATCAGGGATGTTGCTCGGAAGATCCCTCGGAGATCCCTGGGGGATCTCTGGGGCCAAACCATCCAACCCTCGTGCAAGAATGGAGCCAATGCGGTGCTGAGACGACTTTTCGGCAAGGACGAACAGAAGAGCGCAGATGATATCAAGCTGGAAAAAAGCCTGGAGAAGACCCGAAACAGCAGTTTTTTGGGTCGAATCGGCACGATTTTCCAGGAAAACGAGATCACGGACGAGCTGTGGGACGAGTTGGAAGAAGCCCTGATCATGGGGGACGTGGGCATGAACACGGCCTCGGAACTGGTCAAGGTCACCCGGGAGCGGGTGCGCCGGGACGCCATCAAATCGACCAAGGGTGCGTACAATGTGCTGAAACAGGAGATCGTCACCCTGCTCAGTTCCGACGAACCTCTGCGCATCGACCAGCCCCGCATTCTCACCGTGGTGCTGGTGGTGGGGGTGAACGGGGCGGGCAAGACCACCACCATCGGCAAGATGGCCTATCGCTATAAACAGCGGGGGCGCAAGGTGGTGATGGCCGCCGCGGACACCTATCGGGCCGCGGCCATCGATCAGCTCAAGATCTGGGGCGAGCGGGCCGGGGTGGATGTGATCGCCAGCGTCCCCGGCGCGGATCCCGGTGCTGTCCTCTTCGACGCCATGCGGGCCAGCCAGGAGAGCCGGCGGGCGGATCTGCTGATCGTGGACACGGCGGGCCGTTTGCAAACCAAGTTCAACCTCATGCGCGAGCTGGAAAAGCTGACCAAGGTGGCGGCCAAGCAGGTCCACCGCGCTCCCCACGAGATCCTGCTGGTCATTGACGGCTCCACGGGCCAGAACGCCATTTTGCAGGCCAAGGGCTTTATGGAGGCCACGGGCATCACCGGCATCGTCCTCACCAAATTGGACGGCACCAGCAAGGGCGGCGCGGTCCTCAACATCAAAAAAGAGCTAGGCGTCCCCGTGCGCTTTGTGGGCACCGGCGAGAAGATCGACGACTTCGCCGAGTTTGACCCGGTGGCGTATGTGGAGGGGCTTTTAGGGGAATGAATGGGTGAGCGGGTGAAGGGGTGAGCGGGTGAAGGGGTGAAGGGGAGACAAGGAGCATTCGCCGCCAATCTCCCAATCTCCCAATCGCTCAATCGCTCAATCGCCCGCCCAATCAACAAATCAACCAATCAACATATCAACCAATCAACAAGCAAACCAACCATGACCGAAATCGAATCCCGGCTCAGCACTTTGCTGGAGCGCGTTGACCTCATAAGGGGGCGGCTTTGACTTGGTGAGCAAGGCCGAGCAAGTCGCCGAACTAGACAAAGAGTCCATCGGCCCCGGTTTCTGGGATGACCAGAGCGAGGCCCAAAAGAAGATGCAGGATCTGAGCGCCCTGCGGGAGACCGTGGATCTGTGGAACGGTCTCTATCGCCGCGCAGAAGACGCCCTGGAACTGGCCACCATGGCCGAGGATGACCCGGACATGGTGGCGGAACTGGATCTTGAAGCCGACAAGCTGGACGCCATCCTGGAAAAGCAGGAGTTCCGCCTGGCCCTGGGCGGCAAATACGACAGCGGCGGGGCCATCATCAGCATCCACGCCGGGGCCGGGGGGACCGAATCTCAGGATTGGACCGAGATGCTCCTGCGCATGTATCTGCGCTGGGCCGAACGCCGGGACTTCAAGACCACCATCACCGACATGACCCAGGGCGAAGAAGCCGGGATCAAGTCCACCACGGTGGAGATCGAAGGCCCCTATGCCTTTGGCTTTTTGCGTTCGGAAAAAGGCACCCATCGCCTGGTGCGCATCAGCCCCTTTGATTCCGCCAGCCGCCGCCACACCAGCTTTGCCAAGGTGGAGGTGCTGCCCATTTTGGACCAGGACATCGAGATCGAGATCCACGCCAACGATCTCAAGCTGGACACCTTCTTGAGCAGCGGGGCCGGGGGCCAAAATGTGCAGAAGAACGCCACCGCCGTGCGTCTGCTCCACATCCCGTCGGGCATCGTGGTCACCTGCCAGAACGAGCGCAGCCTGACCCAGAATCGAGAAAGCGCCATGAAGGTGCTGCGGGGCAAACTCTACGCCATCGAGCAGGAGAAGCTGGACGAAGAGCGGGCCCGGCTCAAGGGCAAGAACGTGCAGGCCGACTTCGGCTCGCAGATCCGCAACTATGTGCTGCATCCGTACCAGATGGTCAAGGATCTGCGCACGGACTTCGAGACCGGCAACCCCTATGCCGTATTAGATGGGGCTTTGGACGATTTTATGGAAGCTTGGCTAAAACAACAAGTGGGAGAGGATTAAACCACATGACCACAACTGCATTTCCACCCATCTTTGACGGCCACAACGACACCCTGCTGCGCATGCACATGGCCAAGCCCAGCCAGCATCGGGACTTCTTTATCGACACGGCAGACCTGCACATTGACCTGCCCAAGGCCAAGGCGGGCGGATTGGGCGGCGGCTTCTTCGCCACCTGGGTGCCCAACCGCAAGAAGGAAACCGACCTGCCCAAGGACAAGGAGAGCTACGCCGTCCCCCTGCCCCCGGCGCTGCACCGCACCTATGCCACCAACTTCGCAATGGGCATGGTGGCCCGCCTCCTGCGTTTGGAGAGCGAGTCTCAGGGCCAGGTCAAGATCGTGCGCACGGCGGATGAACTGGCCACGGCCTTGGAGACGGGGGTGCTGGCCGCCATCATGCACTTTGAAGGGGCCGAGGCCATCGACAAAAAGCTGGACGCCCTGCATGTCTTCCACGCCGCCGGTCTGCGCTCCCTCGGCCCGGTGTGGAGCCGCCCGACTATCTTTGCCCAAGGCGTCCCCTTCCAGTTCCCCGGCAGCCCGGACATGGGACCAGGGCTGACCGATGCAGGCAAGGCCTTGGTCAAAGAGTGCAACCAGTTGGGGATCATGGTGGACCTCTCCCACATGAACGAGCAGGGCTTTTGGGACGTGGCCGCCCTCACCGACGTGCCCTTGGTTGCCACCCACTCCAACGCCCACGCCCTCTGCACCACCCCCCGCAACCTGACCGACAAGCAGTTGGACGCGGTGGCCGAATCCGGCGGCGTGGTAGGGATCAACTATCACACGGGCTTCCTGCGGGCGGACGGCCAGGGCAAGGAAGTCACCCCCCTCACCGAAATCGTACGCCACGCCACCTATATGGTGGAGCGCATGGGTATCGACCATGTGGCCCTGGGCTCCGACTTTGACGGAGCGGCCATGCCCACAGATCTGGTCAACGCCGCCGGGCTGCCCAAACTGATGGCCGCCT
>JAGNDO010000049.1 GCA_018003515.1 Caldilineaceae bacterium | reverse complement strand
TTATCATAAAAAATGTTGATTAGTTGATTTGTTGATTGGTGGCGTATCATTACCGATCCAGTGTCAATCAACCAACCAAAAAATCAACCAATCAACTAATCAACGAGTAAACTATGAACCGAGCCTACAAAGTACCCATGCGAGCCTTATGGCTTTCCAACGCCGACCTGATTGAACTGCGTATCCTGACCACCTGCAAGGCGGACCCGGAGCGCAATGTGCGCCACTGGATCAACGTTCACCTGGGCGATCAGCATGAATTGCTGGGGGTCAGCGTCATCGACAACCGGCTGCTGCACCTTGGCCAATGGCTGCGCCAGACTTGGGACGAGGTGCCTCTGGATGACGACGGTCCCGTCTTCAACCGGGTGGCCTACGACGAAGGGGGCCAGATCGCCTATTTTGGCCTGGTGGGCAAGCTGCCCGACGAGGTGATCCAGGCCGAGGGGGGACCAGCGGGGGCCACTATCGGCAATGTGGTGCAGCGCCGGGCCGACCTGCGCTTCTCCGCCGAGGGACTGCTGTGCAGCATCCGCATCCCCGTGGAAAGCCGCCGCCGTAAAGACGGCGATCTATCCGTCACCGTGGGCTATTTGCCGCAGAGGTAGGGGATTGGGGATTGGGCAATTTGTCGCACTCCCCACCACTTTTGCCTTTTGCCTTTTGCCTTTTGCCTTCTGAAAGGATTTCCCATGCAGCTTGGTGCCATGAACAACCCGTACGCCAGTGTTTTCAAAGAGATCAAGGCCATTGCGGGGATGGGGTTTGATTATATTGACCTGACCATTGAATCGCCCGGGGCGGCGGTGGAGTCTACGAATTGGAAGGCCGTGCGCCAGGCCGTGGAGGACGCGGGGCTGGGGCTGGTCTGCCACACGGCCCCCTATCTGCCCATCCACAACCCATCGCCCCTGGTGCGCCAGGCCGCGGTGGATGAGCTGCGCCGCAGCATTGACGCCGCCGCCATCCTGGGGGCCACGCTCTGTACCACTCACTTTATGGGCTGGCCGGGCTATCTTTCGGACGCGGATGGCTACGAGTATTATCGGCAACTGATGACCGTGTTGATCGACCACGCCCGGCCCAAGGGCATCCAGATCGGCATGGAAAATGGCACGGACAACCGGCACCAGCTCAAGACCTTCCGGGAGATCTTCTCTCGCTTGCCGGAGCTAAAACTGCTCTACGATGTGGGCCACGGCAACATCGACACGGCCAAGAGCATGACCGGTGAATATCTCTTCGCCTTGGCCGACCGGCTGGCCCATGTCCACATGAGCGACAACGACGGCAAGGGGGACGACCACCTGCCCTTTGGCGCGGCCAAACGGGGTACCCTCAACCTCAAAAAGGAGCTGCGCGCCCTGCGCAGCTTCAACTATAACGGCACCATCACCCTGGAAATCTTCGGCCACCGCCGCTGGCTCACCTCCTGCGCCGAGTGGGTGCGGGAGGTGTGGGGGGAGTTGGAGGGGTGAGGGGGTGAGCGGGTGAAGGGGGTGAGCGGGTGAAGGGGGTGAGCGGGTGAGGGAGGTGAAGGGGTGAGGGGGTGAAGGGGGTTCGAGAGAGGCTCTAGCCGGGTCCGTGACCCATAGGCATCAAGCTAAGGGATCAGGGTGGACCAAAGCGCTGGAAATGAGCTGGGCAATCCCGGAAAGGGCCGGTTCCTCTTGTGTTCATGCAGTAGTTTTGGCCCATTCCGGGATTGGCGGGGAGATCTCGTCCATTCCGGGAATGGGCCAAAACTACTTACTCTACCTCAGATCGTCCGGCCCTTTCCCGGAATGCTCTGTTTTTGAGCGCAAATCCCTTAGCTTGATGCCTATGGGTCCGTGACCCGGCGGGTTGACGAAACTACTGCCGAGACGCGAAGGAGGCCACGAAAACTCGTTTTCGTGGCCTCCTTCGCGTCTCGGCGATCCGGCTCCTCCCCCAATCTGGGGAAGATTGGGAGGGGGTGGCTTGGCAGTTACTTTTGCCCCTACGGCTGAACCGTGGGGCCAACCGTGACATCCGGGCTGGGGGTGGCCGTTTCTGGGGCGGCCTCCGGGGTGGGGACTGTGGCTTGGGGATCGACCGGCGCAAGATAGCGGGCGGCGATCCAGCCGATCTCCCCATCGGGGCTGCCCACTTTGACCCATTTGTAGCCGTCCTGGTCCACGGGATAGGTCGGATAGGCCTCGTCCGCGGCCAAAATCTGGAAGAAGTTGCCCGCTTGATAGGCCTTGAGGATCTCCCCGGCCAGGGCGGGCAGGGTGCGCAGGCGGATGGAGCGGCCAGCCGTGTTGGCCACCACCACCTCGGTCCCCGGTGCCACCAGCCAGTCCGGGGAAAGGTCAGGCACCTCTTGATCCGAGAGGGGGATCTCCTGGAGCAGATAGGTGGGGATCTCCTTGGGCGGTGGGGGGCAGGTGCCGTTTGTGCTGAGATCCGCGGTGTTGGCCAGGGGCGGTGCGGTCCAAATATTGTCGATGATGGCTTGGATGCGTGCCGGATCGTTGATGCGCAGCACATCCGCGCCGCCGGAGGTGAAATAGCGCTCCAGATCCTTGGTGGTGATGGCCCCGGCGCGCACATTCTCGGCGTCCAAGGAAAGACCGAAGTTGCCCAATTCCAACAGCCGGAAAAGGGAAAGATCCGTCTCAAAGCTCTTATTAAACAGCCGCCACAGCTCCGGGATCTTGAGGATCAGGTTGGTGGACATGGCCTGATCCCGCAAGGCCCACAGAAATTGGCGCTGCCGGGCAGAGCGTCCGCTGTCCGTGTTGAGATAGCGTAGACGCACAAACATAAAAGCCGTCTCGCCATCCATAGTCACATCCCCGGCCGGCAGGGAGAACCATGTGACCTCCTGGGTGACATCGTCCTTGGACAGCTCGTAATACGGGCAGTCCAGATGCACCGTCACCCCGCCGATAATGTCCACAAAATCCCGGAAACTGGTCATATCCACCCGCAGCCAATGGTCGGTCTTGATGCCAAGGGTGTTGCTGAGTACCTGGGAGAAGAGGGCCGGGCCGCCCCCCTCGGTTTTTAGCACCTTTTCGCCAAAATAGTCCACCTGGTTGATGCGCCGCTGACCGATGTCGGGAATATCCACCAGCAAATCCCGGGGAATACTCAACAGGGCCGCCCGCCGGTATTGGGTGTCTACCCCCAGCACCATGATGGAATCCGTGCGCCAGGCGTCCTCGGTGGATCGAATATCCGTGCCCAAGAGCAGATAATTGACCGTCGTGTGCAGATCCAGGGGCGGGATGGCCCCGGCCACCGTTGTGGGGATTGGCCTGGCCACACCATGCGCCGGAGCAGCTACCATAAGCGTCGGGGTGGGCTCAGGCGGCGGCAAAGTCAACGTCGCTGTCAAAGGTACGGGCGCGGGGGTGGGGGCGGGGGTGGGGGTAACAAAATCCGTCGTGATGGCGGGGAGAAAGGACTTGCTTTGGGCCGATTCCTCACTTTGGGTGACGGAGACGGTGATCTCGGCGGAGGCCAAACCGAGGGCCGGTGCCGAAACCGCCAAGGTTTGAGTCAAGGGTGAGGTCAGGGGTGAGGTCAGGAGACCGGCGGCTGGGGATGGGTATGCCAAAGCAGGCGCACCAAGAGCCGCCGCCTCAGATACAGTCACCCCTTGGCTCGCATAGTCCTGCCAACCGGTCACAGTCTGGCTGCTACAGGCCGTCAAGAAAAAGACGGCCATCAATGCCATCCCCAACCCCAAACCCAACCCCACTATTTTTGTTGATCTGTCTTTGCAAATACCTACGCGACTATCCATGCTTCACAGAATTCCTTATCTTTCCAATCCAAAAAATCACTCGCTCAACCACCCTCACCGACAGATCTGCACATCCCCCGCCGGGCCGACCGTGTTGGTCTCCAGCAAGGGCGGACGGTCAAAAACCGTCTGCGCGGCCAGGGTGATGGCGTCCCAATCGGGTACAAAAACATACATGCCATCCCGCCAACTCTGCAACATGGTCTCCGGCGGAGCCAGAATCATGCCATGCAGGGATTCTTCCGTCAACTGTAGGGCAAAGCGGGTGAAGCGGATGGCATCCACCAGCCCAATGTCCGTCTCCACTGCATCCTGCAAGGCCACATAGAGCGCCGGCACCTTGGGCAGCAAATTCTGGCTCACCAGCTGCTCCCGGATGGCCAAGGCCATGCGCTGCTGCCGCCGCGCCCGCTCCAAATCTCCACCCTGACGACGCGTCCGCACATACGAAAGCGCCTGTCTGCCGGTCAGCGTGTGCGTCCCCGCCCCCAGATTCAGGACCACATCCTCCTCGGGCAGATACTCGTAGACCGGACAGTCCACCTGGATCTCCACCCCACCCAGGGCGTCGATCACCTGCTTGAAGCCCTCAAACTCAAAGCGCAAATAGTGCTGAATCGGCACCCCCATGCGCGCCTCCAAAATGGCGGCCAAAAGGGCCGGCCCGCCCCCATCCGGGTCATCTTGTTGGCCCAGATAGTCCACCACGTTGATCTTGTTGGGCTTATGCCCTGCAATCTCATCCAAATAGAGATCCCGAGGCAACGAAATCACCCCCGCCACCCCCTTCTCAAAATCCAGGGCCAGGATCATAATCACATCCGTGCGCCAGTTGACCTCGTTGGGCCGCCGGTCGCTGCCCAAAAGCAGGATGTTGGTGGTGTGCAAAAAGGGATTGGGGTCCACAGGCACGGGCGTGGGCATGGGTGTGGGCATGGGTGTGGCCGTGGCCTGGCTGCGCGCCCCAGAGGATGCGGGCGTTGGCGTTGGCTCTTCGGGAAAAACAGGGGGGGCCGGATCCGTAGGGACCGGGGTTTCCACCCCTTGCACCCAGTCCGCCAAAGTAGCCGTCGGCGAAACGAGGACCAAATCCGTCGTCCGGTCCGTCTTGGCCCCACAGCCGCCAACCATCACCACAACGAAAAGCAGGCCAAGCCAGAGACGGCCCGCCCGGTGGGTAAAAATCAATTTGAGGTCACGAAACCGCATCACGGCAATCGCTCTCTGGGGAAGGTTGATCCCCAAACTCGTAGGGCGGGTTTCTTACCCGCCGACCTGTGCCGTCCACCACCTTGGCGGGCAAGAAACCCGCCCTACGACTGGGTCAAATCAACAAACAGATCACGGCTGGCCGGGAAATTCCACTCGTGTCCCTGCCAGAATTCATCCAAATTCAGATGGCCCCGACGGGCATAGGCCTTGGCCTGATGCACCATCTCCAGCTTGTCCGCGTCCTTGACCAGCCGGGCCTCTGGCGTCTCCCCGGCGTCATACTCGGACCACAACGCCAGATAGCCGTCGGCATCGGGCAGCCCGGCCAGGATCTGGCTCATGGCCTTCGCCTCGGCCCGGTGCTTGGCGTCTGCGCCCACAAGCTGGCTGGCCCGCTTGGGCAGATCGGTCAACTCGCTCTCGGCCAGATCATGCAGAAGGGCCAGACGCACTACCTTTGACACATCCAAAGGAGCCGCCAGCCCGTTCTCCGCCAAGGCCCCGTTCACCGTCTCGGCCAAAAAGAGGGTCAAAATCGCCATCGCCGCCGTGTGATCCGCCACAGACTCCGGCTGGCTCACATTGGCCAACAGCCAGCCCGTGCGGGGCAATTGCTTCAAATGGTTCACTTGGTCCAGCAAGGCGTGGAGTGGATGCATGGTTACCTCAACCCATGCCCGCCCATCACCCGCAACTCGCTGCCGCTGGGCGCGCCACCCATCAGCGGCATGGCCTCGGCGATCAAGGCTCGCACCCGCGGGTCTTGAAGCGAGAGATCATGGGCGGCTTTGTCATCCCAGGCCTCGTAGACCCAGAGGGTGACGTCGTCGCTGGCGTCTTCGTTGACCAGGTAGAGGCGGCAGCCGGGCATCTGGCCCACGATCTGGGCGGCCTGGGTCAAAATCTCTACAAATTGGCTGCGGGTACCCGCCTGCGCCACCATCTTGCCGACCATGCCGTACATTTGATGCCTCCAAATACTTTTTTTGCTCGCTCCCACGCTCTGCGTGGGAGCGTAGATCGGCGCTCTGCGCCGCTGGGCGCAGGAGCGCCCCATTGCATTCCCACGCAGAGCGTGGGAACGAGGATGGGAACGAGGATCACCCCGTCGGCGTCAACCGCCGAATCAGATCCAGACAGCGATTCCCGATCCACGCCACGGTGAGGTCATCGCTGCCGGCGTAGGGGAAGCGGGCGGTGTGGGTGGCGAGGGTGCCGCTTTGGTCGGGCCAGGTCAGGGCGATGATGGTTTCGCCTTTGGCTTGGCCGTACGCGCCGCCATCTTGGCCGCCGGAGCCGAGGATGACCACGCCCATGATCTTGTCATCGGCGCGGGCGGCGGCCCACCCCTGCACCTCCACGGCGGAGGCGACTGCGGCCTCTGGGCTGGGGGTGAGCAGGTCCGGGGGCTGGGCGATGGTGGCGGGCAACTCCCCGGCGATGGGTTGGCCCAGCACCCAGGATGCGGCCACCACATCCACGTCAGCCAAGCCAGCCGAGAGTCGCCGGGCAATCACCCCGTCCGTGTTGGATTCGACCAGGGCGACCCGGAACCCAGCGGCCACAAGCTGGCGGGCCACCACGCTTTCCACGGCTTCGTCCGGGGTGGTGGAGTAAATGTGTCGCCCGATCAGCGCGCTGACCTGGGCGTGCATGGCGTCGATCAGGGCCTCGGCGGCCTGGGCGGTGGCGGCTCGGGCGGTGATGCGCACATCCACCTGGCCCGTGTGGGCGGCCAGGCCAATGGTGGGGTTGTTCCCGGCCATGAGATCCCGGATCAGGGTGTCAATGTTGCTCTCGCCGATGCCCACCGTGCGCAGGACGCGCCGCCGGATCACCCCGCCGTCCCCGTTGCGGCGGCTGAGGTAGGGGAGGACCGAGTCGGCCATCATGCGCTTCATCTCCCGGGGCACGCCGGGCATGGCGATGATGGCGCAGCGATCGGTCTCGACGATAAAGCCGGGGGCCGTGCCCACCGGGTTCTCGATCACAATGGCATCCTGGGGGATGTAGGCTTGCTGGACGTTGTTCTCGCTCATGGCGTGATAGCCCCAACGGGCAAATTGTTCCCGCAGTTGGGCCAGGGCCGGTTCGTTGAGCAGCAACGGACGCCCCGCGGCACCGGCAATCGCTTCGCGCGTAATGTCGTCCGCAGTCGGCCCCAGGCCGCCGGTGACCAGGATCACATCGCTGCGCCCCATGCCAAGGGTGATCACTTCCCGCACCCTGGCCTCGTTGTCGCCCACGGTGGTCTTATAAAATAGATTGACCCCGATCTCCCGCAACTGCTGGGCCATCCACGCCGCGTTGGTATCGACGATTTCGCCCAAAAGGATTTCGGTGCCGGTGGTGAGAATTTCTGCGTTTAGGGTCATGGGGGTGTGGCGGCTTTCGTGGTAGAAGAAAAAGAATATCGAGTGTCGTGTATCGAGTATCATTGTGGGTTGATGTAACTCGTGTTGGGGGATACACGAGTTTGAATACTCGATACACGACACTCGATAAATTTATTGCATCAACGCGGCCTTGCCCCGCACAGACTTGAGGCGGGCGGCCAGGTCGGTTTGGCCTTCTTGGCGGGAGCGATCTTCCAGGGCGCGCAGGTTGTCCAGGAAATCCTTGGTCAAGAGCGAACGATTTTCCTGGAGCAGTTGGCGAATATCGCCCTCGCCCTTGGCGCTGAGGAGGCGGTTGATCAGGCGCACGTCCTCGGGCATGTGTTCCTCCATGATGGCGACGGCCTTTTCGTAGATGGCGGCCAGGCGTTTGATGGCCCCCTTGGCCCCGGCGGCCTCGGCCTGTTGCATCTGGTTTTGGATCAGGGCGAAGAAGGCGTTGCCCACCTGGGTCGGGTTGGCCCGCAGGGTCTCCTCCACATTCATGGACTGGAGTACCTCCTGCAAGAAGGCGCTGGCCTGTTCCATCTTGGCCGCGCCGGACTGCTGGGACTCCTGCTGCATCTCCTCTTGGAACTGGAGGATGGTCTCCCGCAGATCGTTCAGGCTGGTCTTGGCGTCGGCATCGGCTGTGGCGTCAATGCGGGCGCTGAGGGCCATGAGAAAGTTGTAGTCCAGCAGGTGGGCCGCGCCGGCAAAGAGGGTGGAAAGCACGGCTTGCCCGGCCTCCCCCTGCCACGCCTCGGCCAACACATCCACCAAGCCCTCCGGGGTGATCTGGGGGGTGATCTTCTGCAAGGTGGCCTCGACCACGGCCCGTTGTTGCTTGACCACGGCCCCGGCCTCCGTGGTCTCCACCAGGGTGTCGAAGATGGTCTGCAACTTCTCGGCCTCGGCGCTGGCCCCTTGGCTGGCCAGGGTGTTGGCATAGTAGCCCAACAGGGCCAGGAATTCGGCGTCGATCAGCTCTTTGTGTCGATCCAGGACCATGCTCGTGGCCGTCTCGTCCCCGGCCACCTTGAGCAGGCTGTCGATCAGCCCCACCTGGTCCCGCTGGCGCTTGCGCATCTCTGGGGTGATGCCCTCAAACTCCCACATCTTTTCCATAAAACGGTCCCAGTCGCCATACTGCTTGGGGGCCAGCATATAGCCCCGGCGCTGCTCGTTGGTCAGCTTGGCCATCAGGGCCTTGGTCATCTCGCCGATCACCCGCTGGGCCTGGATGTCGTCGATGCCGGCTTGGGCAGGCATGAAGACGCCCAGGAAATCATGCGCCGGGTCGTGGAGCATGAGGGGCGCGGAGAGGGGGGCGGAGAAGCCGCACTGCTTGCAGTTGGCCACGTTGATCTGGCCGCCCAGGAGCGCGCCCCGCAGTTCCGGGTTCACGCCCAGATCCACAATGCTGAAGATGGGGGCCACAAAGGGGGTGCCGCAATTGGGGCACTGGATCTGCGCGCCCTGGGGGGGGAAGGCTACCTGCACCTGGCCGCGTCCCGGCTGGCGGGCGGGGGGGGCGGACTGATCCGGCGCGGGGGCGGCAGCCGGGGCCGCTGCGGGGGCCGCTTCCGGCTTGGGTTCCCGGCGGCGGGAGAAGCCGGAGGGCAGTTCAATGCCGCCGGCCGGCGCTTTGGGCTTGCTGCCGCCCGGTGTCCAAATTTCGCTCATGATGGGTCTCTTTTCTGAATTTTGTTGCGATTGGGAGATTGGGAGATTGGGAGATTGGGAGATTTTCGTTTTGCACCAATCTCCTAATCTCCCAATCTCCTAATCTCTCACTCGATTGATAGCATCCACAATCTGGCCCAACTGGCCGATATGTTCCACCGTTGCATCGGAGCCGGCCTTCTGGAAAAAGGCAAAATCTTCCGCCTTCACCACGGCCACGGCCCCCACCCAGACCGGCTTTTCGGCGTGGGCCAAACCTCGATAGTTTACCACAGCTTGCAGATCGTCCATAGTATCGCCACAATAGATCGCCGTGCGGATTGGGGGCTGACCAGCCTGCGCCGCGGTGCGCTGCATGGCGGCCAGCACCCGGTCCAGCACCCGGCCATCGGGCTTGCTCAGGCTATCCGCGGTGACGATGTGGGCTTGGGGGATGAACTGGTCCAGCCCGGCGGAGGCGAAGACCAAGTTCAACTCATCCTGGGTGCGCCCGGTGGCGATGCCAAAAGCCCGCACCCCGGCGGCCCGCAGGCGCTCCGGCAGGTCTGCGGGGAGCAGTTTCACTTCCCGCTGCCACAATCCCGGCACCGGTGGATCAATGCGGGCGGGCAGATCAAAGACCCGCTCGAACTGTTCGCTCCCCCAATAGTATTCGTTGAAAATCTGCACCACCAGATCGTAGTCCAGGGGCACCCGCCGGGGCAGGATCTCGGCGGCCCAGGCTTTGCCCCGTCCGCCGCTCTCCGCCGCGGCCGCGGCCAACTCCTTCAACGTGTTGGCCCGCCCGGCCAGACGCAGGGCGATCAGCACATAGGCCATGTCCCAATCGTTGTTCAGCCCCCCGGCCTTGCGGAAGAGGCCCAGCTCCGCCTCGGTCACGGGGCGGGGCGCGGTCATGCCATAAACCTGGGTGAGCAGATCCTGGGTGGTGGCCTTCACCGCGGCGTCAAAGCTGGCGGAGGTCTCGAAAAGCACCCCGTCCACGTCAAAGATCACCGCGTCCACCGGGCCGGGCGGGGTGAGGGTGGGACGAATCCAAAGGGTTGAGTTGGTCATGGGTGGGTCGCTTTCGAAAAAATAGAACACGGATTGGACGGATCGGACGGATTAGAACGGATCTTTTTTTGAACAGAAAAGATCCGTTTTTATCCGTCGAATCCGTTAAATCCGTGGCCTATTTGTGGATGGTTCAAAGACAATCCAATAACCATATCACCAGGGGGTGGGGGGAGGCAAAAAGAGGGGGGTGGGGGGTGCGCTAGGGGTGGGGTGGGTACGGAAATGCGAGAGATGGGTGAGAGGATATTGATAGACTATTTTGCGGGAAAGGGTATAAAATAGGGGCATGGTCAACAGCTTCCCGGAAGATCCATTGACGGCGGAAGGGGTCGGGTCAAGCTTCCGGGAAGCGGAGGGGGCGATACGGCCGCTGCTCCCTGCCGGGAAGCTCAAACCAATCATTCACTCTGCCAATGAACCTTCCGGGGCAGGTCTTGACCCACAGCTTCCCGGAAGATCCATTGACGGCGGAAGGGGTTGGGTCAAGCTTCCGGGAAGCGGAGGGGGCGATACGTCCGCTGCCCTATTTGTTATTGGTCCAAACACAACCCAATAGCCACATCACCAGGGGGAGGCAAAAAGAGACTGCCTGGATAATGGCGGGCAGTCTCAATCCATATTTCGTTGTTTATCCGATAACAGGTGTTTTTTCGACCAAGGTTATGCTAAAAACTGCCCTTATCCCTCACTCCACTTCTTCCATCCGCACATCGACATACCCCTTGCGGGTAGCGCTCAGTCGCCATGCAAATTCGGCGTTGGGATCCCCTTGGCCCGCAGTGACTTCAAAGTAATTATCGCCTGATTCAGAAACGTACAACAACGCATCACTGTAGGGCGTTAAGTGAACCAGAAAATTGCCCTCAATGGTTTCCAGAAAAATGGGATCAAGCTGAATGCGGGTTGTGCCATTTTCAAGCCGTCCCATCCCCTCGTCGCTGAAACGGACCTCTGGGGCTTCGACGGCGTAGAGTTTGCGGGTGCCGTAATTTTCAGTTTCCACGAGGGCGGGTTTGGCTCCGCTTGCCTGTAGTTCACCCTTTACCCAAAGATTGCCGTCAGGATCGACACTCATTTGAGGAGACCCTTTACCCCCGCCAAAAACCAGTGATCGACCAGAATGCCAATTGATATACAAATTGCCCGCATTTGCTCCTCCAGGCATATGAATCTCAACCCGGTCATCACTACCATAGCCGTAAATGTTGCCCACGGGATCAATA
This sequence comes from Caldilineaceae bacterium, assembly GCA_018003515.1. Lineage (GTDB taxonomy): Bacteria > Chloroflexota > Anaerolineae > Caldilineales > Caldilineaceae > JAGNDO01. The sequence continues at coordinate 28,357 of JAGNDO010000049.1, read as the reverse complement.
TTCGCTATATCTGTGAGAGACTTGCCACCAAGTGGCACGATCCCATTGCCTGAGACAAGAGGCTCAAATGCCAGTTTTGCCGCAGTGATTGTACCGTCACTAATCTTTGCCGCCGTCACACTCCCATCGGGCACCGTCAACGCCTGTACGGCGAAGGGTACGCTGCCCAGCTGCACCCGCGGACTCATCTCGTCGTCCGTGCCCACTGTGATGCCCAGGAAGAGGGTGTCGTTCCCAGTGATTTTGTTCTGGGGAATGGGGTCAAGGCTACCCAACATTACATTAAACAGGCCGTCGCTGACCTGCACGCCATTGGAGCCGGTCCATTGTTCGCTCCACAGGGGGGTGCTGCCGCTGGCTTGGGCATAGAGCCGAAAACTCATGTTCAGCGTCTCGGTCAGAGGGGTTCCATCGCTGTCAGCGAGACGCCCTTGATAGGCGATGGTGCTGGCGGATGTCCCCGCGGCGGCCGCCCCCAAATTCAATGCACCGACATTCTGTGCCCAAAAGAGGCCAACCACCAGGACAACCGTAAACGCCACGTTGCCGGGGGTAGGCAACCACCGCATGCTCAATGTGGGACGGGCATTGGAACGCTGACGATTCTGCCGCCGTTCCCACCATTCGCCAAGAAAGTAGAAGAGGTTTTGCTTCGTATCCATTCGATTATTTCTCCCTGTTTTGATATCAAACATGCCTGTTTCCAAGCAAATTGATGTTCAGCCAAAAGCCTTTGGCCACTGTCACAAGAACGCACAGCTTTGTGTCTATGGAAGGGTAGATAGGCCTTGATCGACGCCCGGCAGTTTTTCTTTGATGCCATACCATTGAATATGCCAATCCCAAGTATCGGCGAAGCTTGGGTCAATGGGTCCAGTAGTCGATAGTATGTACACTCTGAAACCTGTTGCCGTAGGGAAATAGATTGACGTCACACCCGTCACCATCCAGTGAAAGCCACTCCCGCCAAGAGAAGTGAAATACATCGGGGTTGTTGGAAAATTACAGGCCGAAGTGTTTACGTCAACAAAGATTGTGGTACTGTTTTCAACTTGCCAATCGGTCCCATCTGTATTCGTATGCCCACCACAAAAGTAGTCCCCTCTGATTTCCCCATCAACCTGAAGAGATCCAGTCACATCTAGCCCGTCAGCCAAGTTGAGCTTTTCTGTCGTAATGCTCCCATCGGGGACCGTCAGTGCCTGGACCGCAAACGGCACGCTCCCCAATTGCACCCGCGGACTCATCTCGCCATCCGTGCCGGCGGTGATGCCCAGGAAGAGGTTGTCGTTGCCGGTGATGATGTTCTGGGAAATCGGCTCCAAACTACCCAGCATCACATTGAACAATCCGTCACTGACCTGCACACCGTTGGAGCCGGTCCATTGCTCGGTCCACAACGAGGTGCCGCCGCTGGCCTGGGCGTATAGACGGAAGCTCATATTCAGCGTTTCGGTTAGGGGTGTCCCGGCGCTGTCGGCCAGACGGCCTTGGTAGGCGATGGTGCCAGTTGAGGTCCCCGCGACTGTTGCACCAAGATTTAGCGCGCCGACTCTCTGTACCCAAAAGAGACCGAGAATCAGCAAGATAGCGAAGATGATATTGCCGGGGGCGGGCAGCCATTGTATGGGCGCAGAATTTGCTTTCTGCCGCCCCATATCCTGCCGTCGTTCCCACCAATCGCTCAAATAGTCGAACAGATTTCTATTTTCATTCATTGTTCCCATCCTCTACGGCTTCCATCCGTACGTCCTTGTATCCCTTGCGGTGGGCACTCAGTCGCCAGGAGAATTCCACGGAACTGCCCGGATCATAGGCTTTGACCACAAAATGGCGCTCGCCCCTTTCGGACACATACAGCATGGCCTTGCCATACGGTGTGATTTGGATATGCCGTGTGCCTTCAATAGTCTCCATAAAGATCGGGTCCAGTTCGATGCGGGCCTCGCCATTCGTAAGCCGCCCCACTCCCTCATCGCTGAAAAGGACTTCGGGGGCTTCGACGGCGTAGAGTTTGCGGGTACCGAAGTTTTCAGTTTCCACAACAGCAGATTTCGTACCAGACGCATGGAAGTTACCGATAACCTCAAGGGTGGCATTTGGGTTTTCGGTGCCGATACCCACATGACCATCACCCCTAACATAAAATGGGGTTGTTCCTGCCCCCAAATCCTTCATCCGCAGATAATAGCTGTTCTGCGCGTTTGCGATCGTACCGAATGATCCTGAATCAAGACTAAGTATGCCGAATGGACTACTTTTTGGCTCGGTATACAAATTTAGCTTGCTTGCAGGATCGCTTGTACCGATTCCGACATCCCCTGTTTGAGTGACTGCCAGTGCCATATCTGCATCAGATCCGATCACGAGTTGATTCTCTTCGGACGAGTCGTTGAAGATATGCCACTTGATTACGCCGTTTTCATGCAGCCTCAGCCCAGCGTCTTGCCCTTCGGCATTGGTATCTATCCCGACCATTCCCCAGTCATTCTTTACATGCAAAGCGTATTCCGCAGATTGGGTACCGATCCCTACGTTCCCCTGCAAATTGAGTTTAGCACTAGTCACACTCCCATCTGGCACAGTCAACGCCTGGACCGCAAACGGCACGCTCCCCAATTGCACCCGCGGACTCATCTCGCCATCCGTGCCGGCAGTGATGCCCAGAAAGAGGTTGTCGTTGCCGGTGATGATATTCTGGGGAATCGGCTCCAAACTACCCAGCATTACGTTGAACAGCCCGTCGCTGACCTGCACACCATTAGAGCCTGTCCATTGCTCGGCCCACAACGGGGTGCTGCCACTGGCCTGGCTATATAGCCGGAAGCTCATGTTTAGTGTTTCGGTCAGGGGATCGCCTTCGCTGTTGGCCAGGCGGCCTTGATAGGCGATGGTGTTGGTGGATTGACCGGCCGGCGATCCCAGGGGCAAGGCCCCGGCGGATTGGACCCAGAACAGCAACCCCACCATGAGGGTGGTAAAGACAACGTTGCCCCGGCTGGGCAGCCAGGCCCGCCAGTTCAGTGGCAGATCCGGCCACCAAAGGGGGATGTGTAGAGTGGTTTTGGGTTTCACAGCGTGGTCTCCTCGTTGCGAGATGGGTCAAATCGTTCCCCCAAAGGTTGCGGGCCAGGGGAGCGGAAGGGGATTGACAACTTCTGTTATGAGAAGGGGTCTGCACCCGACAACTCAGCGACCCAGCAGGGGTGTCGAAGCGTTGTCAGATGCAGACCCGGTCATCTCTTTCCGCGGATGGCGCTACTTCTGCACCAGCGGGATGAATTGGAAGTATTGTGCAGCCCCAGGCGTTGCCGTCGGCGTCGGTGTGGCAGACGGTGTGGCCGTGGGGGTCGGTGTGGCCGATGGCGTGGGCGTAGCGGACGGCGTGGGAGTGGCCGTCGGCTGCACCGTGCCCGTCGGGGTCACGGTTGGCGTGACCGTCGGTGTCGGCGTCGGTGTTGCTGTCGGCGGCGGAGGCAGCTTCTCGGCGTAGACCGGTTGGGGCAGCGTCCGGTTGCCCAGACTGTCCTGGACCTGGACCCAAGCCGTGCGGGTGTCGGCGCTGAACGTCCATGCCGCCGATTGGGTGTAGGGCAGAACAGTCACATCATCGATCATGAGGGGATCGTTGCTGAGATAGAGGGTCTCGACCCCGGCCAGGGTGTCTGTGGCCGTGATGGAGAGGGTGCGCTGAACCTCGGTGCCCGGCTGCACGGTGACAAAGAGCAGGGGCGGGCGCAGGTCCACCTGATAGGTGTCGCTGACCACGGACGAGACATTGCCTGCCAGGTCCCGGTACTGGGCATAGAGGGTGACCGTGTTATCCAGATAGCCCGCGGTCACCGGCATGCGGTATTCGGCGCTGAAAGGCAGCCACACGCTCTCCCGGAAGTAGGCATCCCGACTGATACGCATATCCGTGACATCGGTCAGGCTGTCGTCCGCGGCCATCTGCAGGAAGAGGTCTATGGTGTTTGGCCCGACCAGATCCGGGGTGATGGTCAGGCTGCCCGTGGGGGCTTGGGCGTCCTGGATGAAGGTCGTCTCGGTCATCTCTGACAGGTTGCCGGCACCGTCCCGGAAGCGGGCATAGACGGTCTTGGTGCCATCTTCGCCGCCGGGCCGCCAGCGGGTGAGGGCGGTATAGGGCTGCCAGGTGGCATTGGTAAACTCGCCGTCGGCGCTCAACTGCATCTCCGACATGCCGCTGATGTCATCCGACGCGTTGATGAAGAGGTCCACATTGTCGCCTTGGATGACGGCCAGGGGTCGAGCCAGGGACCGTCCTGGTTGGCTGAGGATGTAACGCACACCGTTCACATCCACATAGCTGACGCCAGAGGTCGTGGTGGCGGCCCGGGATCGGCCCGACACGACCTGGTTGATAAAGGAGGTGGGCAGATCGGAACCAGCGGCAATGGACCCGGTGGGCGGGTTGGGATCATAGATGATCTCATCGAAGTAGTTGCCGTGGATGGTGCCATCTTTGTCTCGGAAGACGATATAGACGAAGCGGGGGATGACATGATCCCCATAGGTGGTCAGGGTCCAACTCTTGGTCGTCACATAGGGTTCCCACTGGGCATCGCCAAAGCCGCCATCGTTGCTCACCTGCATCTGCGTGGCACGGGGGGCACAGATGGTCAGGGTGACCGCAGGTTTGTTGGTGAAGACCGCACTCTCTTGGATGGAGATGCGGGGGAATTCACAGGCCGGTTCCGGTTCTGGCGTGGGGGTGGGGCCAGGGGTGGGGGTCGGCGTGGGGGTGGATGCCTGGGCACGGGAGGGAGCCGCAGCCAGGAAGCCGGGTTGATGGCGATAGTTGCCGCTGGCGATCTCCGTGCGGTTGTTGGGCAGGGCCTGCTCGCCCACTGTGGCGATCATCTGATAGGAAGTCGAGGTCAGAGTGGCGTTGACCACGCCGGAGGCGAAGATGCCGTTGATATACTGATACTCGTCATGGCCGGGCTTATCTTTGGGCAGGGCCTGGCTACCGGCCAGATAGCCGCCCACCAACTGATAGTTGACGCTGAGGCTGGCCCCGGACTCCACGACCTCGCCCACCATGCTGTCTCCGGCAAAGTTGGCAGATGCGTGGCTGCCGGCCCCGGCACTCATGGCATAGTCAAAGAGGCGATATTTGGCTGAATGAGGCTGGTCTGCATTGACATCGAAGTAGATCGTGCGTGAGATAGTCTCTGACACCAGCCCCATGCCATCCCGTACCTGTAGATAGATGGGCCAGGTCTGGCGGCTGATGGCGGGGATGGCCCACAGATACTCTGTCGCATAGCTTTCCCAAGCTATCCAGTTGACGCCATCTCTAGAGAGACGCATCTCCCGCACACCACTCCCCTCATCCGTGGCGGCCAGATTCAGCCACACCAAGGATTGGGCAGTCTGGGTGACGCCACCGTCGATGGTGAAGTCGGCCACGGGGGGTGCGTTGTCGTAGCGCAGGGTGAAGGCGGTGGACCACTGCTCGGCTGGAGTGTCCAAGTTGTCCAGGGAGCGGATGCGCAGATAGCCGATGCAGGCCTGATTGCCCGCGCAGAGATCGGCGGATTGGAAGCTGGCCGCGGTTTGCAGATCGCTGCTGGTGCCGTCCGGGTCACTGCCCCAATAGACCGTATAGCCCTGGACGCCCGACCCCTCATCGTTGGGCGTGGGCCAGACAAAGTCGGCCCGGCTGCTGGTGTTTTGCCACCGGTTGTTGCGGATGCCGTCGGCATGGGTGGCTTCGCCCGGATTGTCCGGCGGCGTGCCGTCATAGCGGAAGACATAGAGAGTCTGAAGGGGACTCAGGTTGCCGGCAATGTCCTGGGTCTGGCCGTTGAGATACCAGGTGCCCGTGGGCACGCCGCCGGGTTTGGGGGTCCACTCTCGCTTTTCGGCGGCCTGGAAAACCCGTTGATTGTCCGTGCCCGTGGGGGTGGGGCTAAAGTAGAGACGATAGCCATATAGCCCCGATGTGGCATCACTGCTGGCCGCCCAGGTGAAGGTAGCCACATTCTGGGTCTTTTGCCACTGGTTGCTGGCCACCCCGTGGGTCTCGACCACCCCGGCCACAGGCGTGGGGGGCGTGCGGTCGATCTTGAATGTGATGGTGCGGGGTGTTTCCTGATTTCCCACCTTGTCCACAGCATAAGCCGTCAGGCTGTGCTGGCCGTCCTCGCTTTCCCAGAATTCAACGGTGGCGGTATCAAGTCGTACATCCTCAGGTCGGGTGTCCCGGCGATAGTGGAGTTCGCCGATGCCAGCTCTGGCTTGCCCTGTGCTGCCATCCACGGCAGAAAGGGTGATGCGCGGATTGCTTCGGAACCATTCAGGCCAGTTTCCCCGGTTGCTTTCGCCGTTCAAGGCGATCATAGTTGTGGGGGAGGCTAGGTCTACGCTTAGATCCAATCGGCGACTGGTGACAGTTGCACCGGCATTGTCAAAGGCACGAAGATAGATGTTGTTGCGTCCTTGAACACCCGTTTGGCCGTGCTGCCAGTTGATAGTACCGCTGTGGCTGGACTGTGTTCCACACTGATCCCCTTCACATCCAAATTCCACACGGCTGATTTCGCCGTCGGGATCATAGGCTGTGCCCTGGAAAGTCCAGTTCTGTTCCCTGCTGGTCAGCGCACCGATGGTGAAGGGGTTGCCATTGGCCGTCTGGAAATCAATTTGGGGGAATTGGTTGGGCGGCGCAGGGGGATCGAGCAATTTCTCCCAGGCTTGGACCTCGCCCGTCCACATGTATTCCCCTCTGCTGTTGTCCGCTTCCAGCTTGATCTGATAGGTGTGGCGACCGCTGATGCTCTCCGTGCCGTAGGGATCGAGATAGACCGATTCGTCGTAGTAGCCCTGCTGGTAGGGGAATGGCCCCCAGCGTCGAGTGCCATCCAGAAGAATCCAGAATCGGCCATTTTGACTAAAAACGCCACTGTCACACTTTTGCAACGCCACTTTAATCTCATGGCGATCCGGTTTGGGTGTGATGCGCATGGCGATCTTATTATCCGTTCCACACCGAAAGCCGGTTTTGTTCACATCGTAGGTGTAATTGGGTGTTTCGGCGGCATAAAGCGGCCAAGCGCTCACAAGCCCCGAATATTTGAGTATATCCGGTTCGTTCTCGCTACGCACCTCCAAACGGTAGTTGGCGCGCTGGGTAATTCCCTTCTCACGCACGGGATCGATGGGGAATATGTATTTCCGCTCCCCCGCGTTGAAGGGGAAACGCCAAAGACATTGAGCTTCATTGACTTTGATACAGACGTCACCGCCCTGGCTGAAAGCAGACCCATCACATTTGGTCATATCGGCGTACAATTGGCCGGTACTCTGTCCTACGGCCATAGAGAGGGCGATGACATCACCACAGACTGGCTGATCGTTGGGATTTGTCCGATAGCCGAAGATCTGGTCTGGCGCAATCGTCTCATAGCGGCTGCTGTTCAGGTCGTAGCAGATCGACGCACCATCAACCGCCACAGTAAGCCCAGGAATAGCTATATCTTTGGATGCGCTAAAGCAGACTTTATTTTCAGTGCGCGGGATACGCATTCCACTGCGCAGGATGGCCAGTTGATTAGACTCGGCGCGGTTGTCGCTGTAGCAATTGGAAATCCCCAAGAGTGCGTTGCAGAGGAATTGAGCGGCGGCACCACGGGTAATCGATTCAAGCGGAAGAAACTGTCCGCCGGATGGAGTTGAAGTAATGCCCAACTCCACCCCTTTTCGGACATATAGATTTTCGGTATCCGCCAGAACGACAGATGGAGAAGGGTTGGGTTCGCTATGCCGCAACAAGGCGCGTACAATCACGACCATGGCGTGTTCACGGCTCATGGGCTGATTGTGACCAAAGACTGTGGGAGAAAACCCATTCACAATGCCATCCCGATGGGCTAGCTCCACGGCCCGTTCCACTTCGCCGTTCCCGGTCAGATCGCTGAAGACGCCGGTGGCGGGTGGTAGTTGAGCTGTATCACCCGGGGCATATTGATAGAGCCAGCGGGCCAACACTGTGACGACATCTTCTCGATCCATCTCATCATCCGGGCAGAAGATGCGGCGATTGTCCTGCACGCCGCAACCGCTGATCAGCCCATTTTCGGCCAAGGTATTGATGGCGGTGTAGAAGGAGTTGGTTTCAGGTACGTCGGCGAAGGTGTAGTCACTACTTTCGCGGACGCTAAGATTCATCCAACTACCTTCTTTAGCAAACTCGCGTATATTGGATAGGTAGATATAGTGATCTTCTGACGAAGTTGCAGTCCACTTGGCCTTTATTTCTCCCTGCCGAGATGTACCCTCCAGCGTCGTGATTAAGCGGTCAGATGAATCACGCACCTCAAGCCTGACATCGGCATTAGGTCCTAGATTATAGACAATCGCTTCATACGTATGGCCAGTCTCAATTTGAACATCATCTGGGACTTGTAAGTCAGTTGCCAATTCTTGACGACTTCTATTATTCGCTCTGTTCTTTCCACTGATTGTAGCGCATCTTTTTTGTACATCTCCATACTCAACCAAAAAAGTGATGCGCAGTAAGTTCTCGTATCTTATGCAAGTACTATTCTCCAGTTCTATCGCGTTGGTCGAATAAGTTAATGAAAGCAAGCCATTAACAATAAATTTAGCCGCCTCTGCACGAGTGACAATTTCGTCCGGTTGGAAAGTGCCATCGCTATACCCGGAAATGATGTTTAGTAAGTTGCCCTGCTTATCACGCATGCTTGTGAGACAAGCGACATCCTCGAACAGGGGATGATTGGTCGGAAGGTCAAGGAATTGCGTACTATCGGCGATGCAGTTTTCAGAATAGACCAGCCGTTGTCGGGCTCGCCTTACATACATTGCAAGTTCAGCCCTCGTAGCTCCTTTTTTTGGCTGATATTGATTGGTGCGAAAATAGTGGTCATATAGTTCCATAGACCGAAATGCTGTGACTGCGCCATAATGGCGTGTTCGATACGGCGCATCAGCAGGATCCGGGTCCTCAAAGTTTTTGACATCGGAGTACTCTATGCTTTCATCGAAAAAATGCGCTGTTGGTACTGCTGCGCCCATAGCTCGCAAAACCATTGTCGCTGCTTCTTCTCTGGTAACTTGTTGGTCTGGTTTGAACGTGTTATCCGAGAACCCGTTGGCAGCCATTCGATGGGTTATTTTGCCTATGTACTCATAAAAAGGGTGATATGGAGGTACATCGCAAAAGATGCTGTGGTCAGGGTAGTTATGGGGGTATGGATAGCATGGATAATTATCGGACTGAATAACATCGTCTGCCACTACTTTTTGGTTATCCTTTATTAAGGTGGTCGTATTTACCCCATTGAACGTAACTTCCCAATCTGAAAGTCGAATGCCGATTCGCTGTTGACCGTTTTCTGTATCAACATTCAGTCCAGAAATGGCACTCAAGTTGTGTCCAGCATCATACAAATAGTCATCTTTGTACATAATTGCAAAGTGAAGATGAACTCCTGTGGAATATCCACTACAGGAGGGATTCCCCAGCCTCTCTCCCAGCAAGATCGCATCACCAGGATGTTTTAGCCGATTCGCCACATGTCCATAAACCGTCTGCCACCCAGTATCAGGGTCGCCGTCACCGTCGTGGTCGATCTTGAGAAAATATGGCGCCTCATCCGCTAATAGCACACCGGCTGCTGCTGCAACTACCCATCTGTCTTCAGCAACCATATCTGAGCACCCAGAGTAGCCGCCAGGGGCAAAATCGAGGGCTGAAAGAGATCGCGCCCCTTGTTTCTTATCTAGTTTTGGATGAACACCTTGACTTAATGTCCAGGTGTTCTCCACCTCAAAGGGCAATTTGAACAGTGGCATTGGCTCAGGCTGCCAAGGTGGCACAGCTGCCTCAGAAGTACCTGTAATCGTTCCGACTAACGTCAAAACGCAGATTAGTACCATGCCTCTGATGAGAGACCGAATCTGTGGGATCTTATTCATAAGTAAACTCCCGAAATAGAATCATAAGTAGGCTACTTGTTTGAGTATTCAGTACAGACTTGCCCGCTCCAAATAATGCGGCTTGTCACTTGTTTCCACTTACCGCGCCACCACCAGATACGTAAACCCGGAATGACCAGCATAGGCATGACCGGAGCCAACGCCGTCAATCATCTTGACTCGGAAATCGAGAATATGGGTTCCCGGATCAAGGTTGTACACATAGCTGCGAGAAACCGATGAGCGCATACGACCCATAACCCCAGATGGCTGGTAGACACCGTGGAAAATAGCGCCAGGTACCAGGACCTCATCTACATAGATTTCTCCAGCGATCAATCCACTGGTGGTGGTGCTATACTCGCAATCACACGTTGCCGTAATCCAAATCTTGGATGGCACCTCCACCGCAATTGTGGCACTGGCTATCGTCTGGGGGACGCCCGTCAGCTCAGCATCCGCCGCCAGAACCGACTCCAAAATCGGACTCATCTTCTGGCTGGTGATGCTCCCGTCGGGCACAGTCAGCGCCTGAACTGCAAAGGGTACACTGCCCAACTGCACCCGCGGACTCATCTCGCCATCCGTGCCCACGGTGATGCCCAGGAAAAGGTTGTCGTTGCTGGTGATGATGATGTTCTGAGGAATCGGGTCCAAGCTGCCCAGCATCACGTTGAACAACCCGTCGCTGACCTGTACACCGTTTGAGCCAGTCCACTGTTCGGTCCACAGAGCTACACCGCCGCTGACTTGGCCGTAGAGCCGGAAGCTCATATTCAGCGTGTCGGTCAAGGGGGTGCCGTCACTGTCCGCCAGCCGGCCTTGATAGGCAATTGTGCTGGTGGATGTGCCAGCGGTGGCCGCACCCAAATTCAACGCCCCCACATTCTGCGCCCAGAGCAAGGTGAAGACCAGGACCAGGGTAAAAATCATGTTGCCGGGGGTCGGCAGCCACCGCCGGGCTGGGCGTACTGTGGCCGCTTTATCCGCGGTGTCGGCCAGTTGACGCTCCTGCGCCCACTGATCCAGGTGGTAAAAAATTGTGCGTTTTGTCATGAATTCCCCTTGCTGTCCTGGTTTGTGATCTAGGGCTGATAAAACGCCAATGCGCTTAAACTTCGTCCCCCAATATAGCCATCTGCCCAGTCGGGGAAGGTGGTCCACGAAACACCAGACCCCGCGCCATGCCAACTTGCCCATTGCAGCGCTACCGAGTGCGTACCTGCCGTCAGGCGCAACATGGCCTGTCCCGTGCTGGTGGCGTTGGGGTTGCTGCCTGCTACGGGCTGATAGTGCATCCCCGACGAGCGAATGGGCGTGCCATCCACAGCCAGCCGAGTGCCCAGGAAATCATCTGCCGGCGTCCCATCGGCTTGCACGTTGATCGCATAGGAGAACCACACCGTGGCATCCTTGGCCAGGGTAAAGGTCAGACTTGTATCTGCCACATCCACCCAACCGTGCTGCTTGGGCAACACATCTGCCGTCAACGGGGCCACCTCCCACGCTTCGGGCAGCACCCCGGCTGAGGCCATCTTGTCCAAGGTGATGCTGCCGTCCGGCACGCTCAAAGCCTGGGTGGCAAAGGGCACGCTGCCCAACTGCACTCGCGGACTCATCTCATCATCTGCATCCACGGTGATGCCTAGAAAGAGGCTGTCGTTGCCGGTGATGATGCTCTGAGGGATGGGGTCAAGGCTGCCCAACATCACATTGAACAGCCCGTCGCTGACTTGCACCCCATTGGAGCCAGTCCATTGTTCGGTCCACAAAGCCACCCCGCCACTGGCAACACTATAAAGACGAAAGCTCATGTTGAGCGTTTTGGTCAAGGGGATGCCGTCACTGTCCGCCAATCGACCTTGGTAAGCGATTGTGCTGGTGGATGTCCCCGCTGTGGCTGCGCCCAGGGTCAACGCACCGACGTTCTGCGCCCATAGTAGGCTAAAAACCAGGACTATGGTGAAGATCACGTTGCCGGTAGGACTGCACGATAGCGTGATGCCAAAAACGCACGATTTTGCTTGAAGGGTTAACGCGAGATTTAGTACTTTTTTGGCTGCGGATACTATATAGCGGGTGATTCAGATAGCATTCCGTCCAAATCTGGCGTAATCGAAATCAAAGTGATCAGATCACGCTATCGTGCAGTCCTACCACGTTGCCTGGGGTGGGTAGAAACTTGTTCCATCCCTTGGCTTGAAATCTGGGAAATCGAATTTGAATATCGTAGTCATTGTTTGTCATCGGTCGAGACGTCAGCCTCCCATAAATTGTTTGAAAATTTGAGACGATGAATAACGTTCCGTTCTCATTCTTTCCCCTGGCTCCAAAGGTGGTAGTCACTGGGTGGTGCTGAACAGAATCCCATCAAGGCTAAGATAGGGCGTATCTGTAGCCGGTGTCTCTGCGTTGATCAGTCCATCTGGATATACATCGACACGATGTTTTGTTGTGAGTCCATTATGTGGCTCAGTCACAAAAGCCAGAGCCTGTGGAGGTCGGAAGCCAAGTGGCAGTGTTGCAAAGATTGAGTGGGCGGTAATGCTACCCGAACCTAACACGACTAGACCTCTCAGGTAGACAATGTCACCAACACGTCTGTACTGCGCACGCTGCCAAGCGTCCGTCACTACTGTCGTATGGTATCCACTGGATAGAGGCAAATCAGTCCACTCAGTAACATCCTGAAGTTTGTTCAAAGTAACAGAACCGTCCGCAATTTTCTCTGTCGTAATGCTCCCATCGGGCACAGTCAACGCCTGGACTGCAAAGGGTACACTACCCAACTGCACCCGCGGACTCATTTCGCCATCCGTGCCCACGGTTATGCCCAGGAAAAGGTTTTCGTTGCCGGTGATGATGCTTTGAGGAATCGGGTCCAAGCTACCCAACATCACGTTGAATAGCCCATCGCTGACCTGCACGCCGTTTGAACCAGTCCATTGTTCGGTCCACAAGGGTGCGCCCCCGCTGACCTGGGCGTAAAGGCGAAAGCTCATGTTCAGCGTTTCAGTCAAGGGGGTGCCATCACTGTCCGCCAGCCGCCCTTGGTAAGCGATCGTGCTGGTGGATGTCCCCGCTGTGGCTGCGCCCAGGGTCAACGCACCGACGTTCTGTGCCCACAACAAGCTAAAAATCAGGACTATGGTGAAGATCACGTTGCCTGGGGTGGGTAGCCAGCCCATTTGGCGTCTAATTGAATTTTTCTGGCGGGGCGTTGCTTCTTGCCGCGTATCCCACCATTCGGCAAAGAGCGTTGGCAGACTTTTTGAATCACGCATGAGCATTTTCCTTGTTCTCTTTGGCGAAGTGGAGATGGATATTGGACATCATCGGGGCCTCCATTATTGTTCGCCTAAAACGAGATAATAGATGCAGGTGTCCGAGGGGTCATTGCCTCCTGCGGCACTAAATACAGTCATCGTCCCTGTCGTATTGCTCAGTGCATTCCCCTGTAGAATGTGATTGCCAGCAGCTAAATCCAGAATTCTTTGATCGTTGATATTGAACCACCAATTCGCCATTTCCCGCTCATGGATTGTTGAAAGTCTTCGATGCCCATCCACAAGTACCTCAACCGCAGCATTCCCATCGGTGTTCGTGAATTGAGCTGTTCCATCTATCCAGATCAAAACTTTGCTGGGTTTCTCCAACGTGAAAGAGAGCATCAACTCTGGAATATCATTGAACACGAATTGGCCGCCCGGAAAGTGGAGGTACGCATGGGTTGACAGACAAGCCGTGCCAGACATCAAATTTAATTTTGACGAATGAACCGCGCCATCTGCGATCTTCTCCGTTGTGATGCTTCCATCGGGTGGGACCAAACTCACATCGGAGGCCAATTTTGCTGATGTAATGCTTCCATCTGGCACGGTCAACGCCTGGACCGCAAAGGGAACACTACCCAACTGCACCCGCGGACTCATCTCGCCATCCGTGCCCACGGTTATGCCCAGGAAAAGGTTTTCGTTGCCGGTGATGATGCTCTGGGGAATCGGGTCCAAACTACCCAACATCACGTTGAATAGCCCATCGCTGATCTGCACGCCATTGGATCCAGTCCACTGCTCGGTCCAGAGAGGTGCGCTGCCGGTGCCGGCATTGTAGAGTCGGAAGCCCATGTTGAGCGTCTCTGTCAGGGGATCACCGTTGCTATCAGCAAGTCTGCCTTGGTAGGCAATCGTGCTGGTGGATGTCCCGGTGGATGCCCCCAGGTTGAGCGCACCAACGCTCTGCGCCCAAAATAAGCCAAAAACCAAGATGACAACGAAAATCACGTTGCCCGGCGTAGGGAGCCAAGAGGTTCTCGTTTTTGGCGGGTTAGAGGAGTGATGACGTTTCCTTCGTCGTTCATCCCACCATTCTGCAAGAATCATGGGCAAGCTCTTTGACTCATTCATGGAGATTCCTTTTGTGTTCTTGTGAATCCACTACGATACGTATAGATATCAGAAATACTTAGTTGAGGAGGTCATGGTCGGTTTGCTCGCTCGTAGTAACCGACAATTAGAATTTCCGTCGTGAAGGTGCCTGACCCAGATGCATTGATCTTGTACTCCACATGGCGGTTGGCATCTACTGGAACGATGCCCTGCTCAATTTGCCAATGATTATTAGGTGCCCCCGGTGTAAAAACGAACACCCCTTGATGTACACCAGGTTTATCAAATCTGATTTCCGGAGCAGTGGTTGCTGAACTGGAATCACGCGCTCCACCGTAAAGGACTACTGCTTCTGCCCCCTGGGGGAGCCATTGAGATAGATCAAGATCAGTCCAGTCAATCGTAGAAACTCCCTGAAGATGGAGTACAGAGATTCGGGGAGATACAGGAACAAAGTTCAAAAGTGGTCTGTCATTCGTCCCAAAACCATGGTCAGCCAATGTCTTCCCGTCAATAGTGCCATCAGGCACCGTCAATGCCTGCACAGCGAAGGGCACACTGCCTAGCTGTACCCGTGGACTCATCTCGTCGTCAGTGCCAACCGTAATCCCAAGAAAGAGATTGTCGTTTCCGGTGATGATGTTCTGAGGAATAGGCTCCAAACTGCCCAACATGACATTGAACAGGCCGTCGCTAACTTGGACACCATTGGAGCCGGTCCATTGTTCAGTCCACAGAGGCGCGCTGCCGGTTGCAATACCGTAGAGCCGGAAGCTCATGTTGAGTGTGTCGGTTAAAGGGTTGCCCTCACTGTCTGCCAAGCGCCCTTGGTAGGCAATGGTGCTGGTTGACGTCCCAGCCGCCGCCCCTAGATTTAGCGCACCAACGCTTTGTGCCCACAGCAGGCTGAAGACCAAGACAAGGGAAAATATCGCGTTGCCAGGGGTTGGCAACCACCTTGGAATGCGCCGTGAATGGCTGGGCGCCTGGGCAGAAGATTCCTCCCGTGCTTCCCACCACTCCCCCAAAACCAGCAACAAATTCTTACGATGAGCCATTTTGCTTTATCCTTTGTTTGTTGATCCGTCAGGGCGATGTGTAGGCTATCCACGAGGCTGTAGCACCAGCCACTTTCGTGTCATGCCATGTGTGGATAACCAGATCGAATTCGGCCTGGGTTACGTTTGAAGCCCAAACTGAAAGCCGATCATTGGCCCCTGGGAAGGAATCTGTCTGGGAAATGCTGACAACGACAGTTGGTGTCTCGGCGAAGGGTGTGGCGAAAACAACCTTTTCTACGTAGCTACGGAATCCGGTTCCTTCGCTTAACGCCCATCCGGGCGTACTTTGAGAATTAGCTGACACGCTGCCACTCTGGATTTTTGCCATCTTTACAGAGGGGCCCAACTTCTCCTCGGTCACAGCACCGTCAGCAAGTTTACCGGTCGTCACACTGTCATCTGGCACCGATAATGCTTGAATCGCAAACGGAACAGATCCCAACTGCACCATGGGGCTCATCTCGTCATCCGTGCCCACGGTGATGCCCAGAAAGAGATTGTCGTTTCCGGTGATGATCTCCTGCGGGATGGGGTCCAAGCTCCCCAGCATGACGTTGAAGAGGCCATCGCTGACCTGCACGCCGTTGGAGCCAGTCCACTGTTCGGTCCACAGGGACACACCTCCACTGGCTTGGGCATATAGCCGAAAACTCATATTGAGTGTTTCGGTCAGGGGCGTACCCTCACTGTTGGCCAGTCTGCCTTGATAGGCAATGGTACTGGTAGACGTACCCGCAGACGGTGCGCCCAAATTCAACGCCCCCACGTTCTGCGCCCAGAGCAAGGTGAAGACCAGAACCAGGGTAAAAACCATGTTGCCGGGCGTCGGTAGCCAGACAAACTTCGTTGGCTGCGGGGCAGGACGCTGAACACGTCTCTTCCGGCATTCTTCCCATCGTTCTGCAATAATCAGAAATAGACTTTTTGAGTCGTTCATCAGGAATGCCTTTACGCTTTTTGAAAACACACAATTGCGGTTGAGGAAAGGAAACAGCTTCGACAAATCCCGACGTAGTTGCCACAGGTCGGCGATCCTACGGTTGCCCCAATACGAGATAATTGATGCAGGTTTGCCAAGGTGCGCCTCCATCAGAACTTGCCGGATGTACAATCATGGAGCCAGGATAGCGAATAAGTACCCGTGCATCGATGGTATGCGTGCCGCTTTCTAGGGGTTCAATACGCTGATCACTAAGGTTAAACCATACTTGATCCAGCGTTGCATGGGTTCCGGAGATTTCGACATTGTCCAACATCAGATAAACGCCTGTTTCCGTATCGAAGCCAGAATTGGGATAGGCAAGACCATCTATCCATATCATGACAATGGCTGGTTTCTCAAGCGTAAAGTCCAATTGCAAACCTGGGATGGGAAGCTTCACCCATACCCCTCCTCCGTCATGCGTTATCTTCTCTGTCTGTGAAAGACAACGCGTTCCGTGGGCCAAGTTCAACTTATCTGCCGTAATACTCCCATCGGGCACCGTCAATGCTTGGACCGCAAAGGGTACGCTGCCCAACTGCACCCGCGGACTCATTTCGTCGTCAGTGCCCACCGTGATGCCAAGGAACAGGGTGTCGTTGCCAGTGATGATGTTCTGCGGAATCGGGTCTAAACTACCCAGCATGACATTGAACAGCCCATCACTGACTTGAACCCCGTTAGAACCGGTCCACTGCTCGGTCCACTGCGCGATGCCTCCATTGGCCTGGGTGTATAGCCGGAAGCTCATGTTGAGCGTTTCAGTCAGCGGAGCGCCCTCGCTGTCGGCCAGTCGTCCTTGATAGGCAATCGTGCTGGTAGAAGTGCCGACAGCCGGTGCGCCCAGGTTCAAGGCCCCAACGTTCTGTGCCCAAAGCAAGATGAAGACCAGGGCAAGGGTAAAGATCGCATTGCCAGGGGTTGGCAGCCAGCGCCGTGCCGGCCGTGGGTCGTAACTGGTCTCTGCTCGGTCAGGCTGTCTTCTGTGTTGCCACCACTGGTCAAGATAGTAGAAAAGGCTGCGTTCCGGCATGATGGGTTTTCCTCTTGTAGATCCCTGGGGTGGTGGGGTGTTTGGTGCTTTATTGGTAACTGGCTAAGAGGGCTTGAATCCCTGATTTGGTCGACGTCTTTTGCAGATCTATAAGTAGGCCGCCTGCCTTGAAAATGGTCACAAGGTCATACTGTTGCCTGCCAGCCAGAAATGAAAGGAAAATTGAAGCGGACTCAAACCGATGTGATTGGTTTTGCATGACAATATGGTGGGAAGCTGAGGGGCCGGTCAAAACCGGGTCAGGGGATAGGTAGCTGCGACGTTGAAAGAGAATTTTGAGATCCTTGTTGAGGTTTGAGGTTAAACAACACAACCCATCGATCATCCAGGCCAAGCTTGGGTGCTATTCTTCTATTACCCGAAGCTCTGTTTGTACAAACCGCTCTTATTTTGGCAGAATGGAGGGCAACTTACAACAGACATAGGGGTCAACAAAACCCGTCAAACCCGTCATTTCAACAAAATCGCACCCAAACAATGAGGATTTATGCCCAACTCACGTCGCCTTGCACTGCTGATCGAGTTACGGGAAGCTACTGGCCTGTCTCAAGCCGAGATGGCGGAACGATGCGGTCTAAAGGGCCGCCAAAGCCGAAAATCGGTCGCCAATTGGGAGACCGGAGAATCGACACCCCGTCGTCATCATCGACGTCGGTTCATCGCGTACCTACTGGATGACCTGGGGTTGGAGAATGAGCCGAAGCGCTTTGAGCAGGTCTGGGCCATGTTGGTCGAGGAGTGGAATTGGGAACCTTTGGATGGCCAGGAGATGGCGCGTCTTCTGGGGGGACGCGCTATATCATCTATGCATCCATCAGCTATGGAAACAGTTTCTTCAGAGCCAGTGGAAACATCGAGCGCCCTCCCCATGTCGAAGATTGCCGACGAACCTGAAGGGGAGGAGATCCAGAATGCAGTTCAAAGATGGAGGTCAGGTCGTAGCCTTTGGGCCACGGCGGCCGTGGTTGCTGTCATGGTCATGATTGGCGTAGGTGTTTGGCAAAGTCGCTATGCCAATGGGGTTGCTACTCAAGAGAGAGTTTCGGCACTCGTTTCTATCCCACTATCGACGGCCGTCGGCCCGCGCAATTTGGGATTTGAGGATGCTGGCTCAACCGAACCCTGGCAAGCCGATGGCAACTGCGCTTTCAACCTCATCGACAATGGAGGCATGGCTTTCGATGGGGAGCGATATATCGACGTGGCCGGCACAGACGACTGCCTGGCGATCTATCAGGACTTTGAGATTGCTGTCAGCACGGGCACGGCTGTAGATTTCAGCCTTTGGGTTCGGTCCCCGGATGGCGGGCCGAGAACGGGGCAGCTTTTACTCAGCACCTCAGAGACAAAATCGTCGGCTGAATCCTCTGTCGATCAGGGGACGGCGTTCACCGTCTTTGGGCCAGGGTGGTCTTGCGTAGAGTCATCAGTCGTATTGGACAATCCCAATGAGACAAGCTTGCGGGTACGGCTTGCTTTTGCCGATGCTGCCGGCTACATGATCGACGGTGGCACCATGCGCATTGGCAGCACAGATCCCCTCTGCCCGCCCAAACCTGTGCAGATCCAGGACGGCGGCTTTGAATATGACGCATTTACAGACCTCTGGCAATGGCTGCCCCAGGCCTGTCCCAGCCAGATCATTTCCGATCCACGTCAGGCTCACTCCGGTTCTGGATTTTTGCGTGTCCAGCGCCCGTCAGCCGACTGCCAATCGTTTTCTCAGGATATTTTTGGCCGCATCCCACCCAAAACAGACTATACAGCAAGCGTCTGGGTGCGCTCGGTGGAGCGACAGCCTATCGACGGGCGGTTGGGCGTTTGGGTATTGAACGACACGGGGAACGTGGGAAATGCCCAGCTCTTTAGGGCTGGACCGACTTGGCAATGTGTGGAAACCAAGGTCACCGCCGCCGATGGCGCAATAGGTCTGCGACCGGAAATCTACCTGGACGCACTGGGCGAGACTGTCGCCTATGAATTTGACGACTTCCAGATCGGCATCGGCCCCGACTTCGGCTGCCCTCGGGAACCCCAATTGGTGGATGCCGGTTTTGAAGACGAGGCTTCCGTGGCCATGTGGCAGGGTGATCCCACATGTGTGGCCGTGATCGAAAACGATGCCACGATCGCCCATGCAGGAGAGGGCTTCCTGAGTGCCACGAAACCTCACCCAGACTGCCGCTCGATCTACCGAGATCTGCCCACATCCCTTCCCTTGGGTCAGGATATACACATCGCTGTTTGGGCGCGCTCATCGAATTCAACGCCCCGCAAAGGCACATTGGCGCTGTGGGCAATTGGCGGGGCCGTCAACCAATCTGCTAAAAACCAATTTCAGGTGGCGGATGGGCAGTGGGAATGTTTGGAAACGGCGCTGACAGTAACCGAGCCGGACCTTCATATTCTGCGTTTTGAGCTTTATCTTGACTCGGAAGATGAGATCCCGTTGCTGCTCGATGATGCCACGGTCAGTTTGAGCGATAAACCCCTGTGCCCCCAGGTCAATCTTGCCCTGCGCAGCGCTCGTATTCTGCCGACCCAAACCCGCTTCTATGCAGGCAGCACCCTCAGCCTTGAGACCGAAGTCCGCAATTTGGGGCCGGATAATGCCACAACCAGTGGGGTTTTGGCCCAATGGGTGTCGGCCACAGAGCATGGAGATCCGATTGACGGTAACTTGGTGGTGCGCACACCTCTGCCTAAGTTGGCCGCCAATGAAAGTACACGCGTCGTTGCCCAGGACATCTTTATCCCCCTGGGATTGCGCCCTGACTTTGACTATTACGTGGTGTGGCAAGTGGATGGGGACAACCAAGTCTTCGAGACCAATGAAACCGACAACCGGGATTCCCGCAAGATCGAAATGACTGCCTGTTCAACGGCTGATTTCTACTGTGATGTGCCGACCGGATACTGGGCCGAAGCAGGAATTGAACTGTGGCGGCAGCACGGCATCTCCGGCGGCTGTCGCAGCGGCACCGAGCCATTCCTGAACCGTCCCTTCTGCCCGGATGCCATGATTACCCGCAACCTGATGGCGATCCTGCTCACGCGCCAGATGAAGGGCGGCGACTACCGTCCCCACGGGGAATATGCCGGCACCTTTGCCGACGTCCCGACGGGATTACCCCATCAACTGGAACTGTGGATCGAAGAACTGGCCGAAACCGGCATCGATCTCACCGGGTCCAATTGTCCCCAGGTGGCGGGGGAGCGTCGCTATTGCCACGATCTGCCTATGACTCGGGCCGATCTGGTCTACACCTTAGCCCAATTACAGAGCTGGGACTTGGAACCAATCACGGAGCCTGTATTCGCAGACGTGGGCGAAAACCAGATCCATGCCCAGGAAATCAACCATCTTCAGACCTTGGGCATCGATATCTCCAACGATCCCAACTGTCCGGATCTGGGCATGGGGCCTCGATTCTGCCCGGACGATCCGGTACGGCGTGGTTTTGCGGCGGCTGTGATGTCCCAGGTGTTTGGGCTGGCCCCAATCGACGAATAAAAAACGCTTCCACACAAGAAAAGGGACGGACGACCCATCCCCCCGGTCGCCCGCCCCTTGCAATTCACCCTCGCCCCGCCTCACCCCCCACCCCGCCCCCGCAGCCCCATCACCACCGCCAGCACCCCCACCCCCGCAACCACCCCAGCCCACTTGACCTTGCCATTCCCGCCCCCCGACGCGCCCACCCCCTTAGACATGACCGGGATCTTCGCCAACTTCTGCCCAGCCTCGGCCACCGTGCGCCGGTAGAGATCCGGGTCCTGGCGCAGTTTTTCGGCCAGGGCCCGCCGCCGGGCCACATCTTCGTCGGTGATGTACTCGCCAAAGGAGCGCAGACCGGCCAACTGGAAGCCGTGCTTCTTGAACAGCCGGAAAATCTCCTTCACCCGCTCCATCTCGATGTTGCGGCCCAGGGTATAGTCCACAAAGCGCCCATCCATGGTCAGCAGCGCGGTCTCGCCCAGGCAGGCGTAGGCGGTCTTGGGCGGCAGGCCGATGTTGTAGCCAAAGTCCACCTCTCCCGGAATCAGCACCTCGCCACTCTCGATCACCAGGATGTCCGGGCGCAGGGCCGCCTCCGCCGGGTTGATGTCCAGAGGCCGGGCCACGTCGCAGATCACCGCGCCGGGCTTGCATTGGGTGACGTCGATCACCCGCTGGCCAAAGGCCGACGTGGCCGTGACGATCAAATCGCAATCCTTCACCAGCCCGCCGGTCTTGGTGGCAATGGTCACCCGACAGCCCGGGGTCTCGGCCTGGATCACCCGCTTCAGCTCGATCAGCTTCTCCGGCTCAATCGAGACCAGCACCACGTCGTGGATGGCCTGGGCCAGCAGCCGGGCGCACACGGACGCAATGCTGCCCGTGGCCCCCACAATCATCACCTTGCCCTTCGTCAGATCCGTGGCCCCCATCTTGATCACCGCCTGCTTGGCCGCCTCCAAGGTGGCCGCCACGGTCAAACTGTTGCCGCTGGTGATGGCGATGTCCGCCTCGTGGGCCACGGTGATGCCGGCGTCCCCCACCACGCTGGTGAAGGCGCCCAACCCCATGATGCGCGCCCCCAGCCGCTCGGCCATCTTGGCCGACTGGTTCAACTGGCGATAGGTAAAGCGCTCATCGTGCTTCATCATCTGCCGGGGCGTGGCACCCAGGGAGATCAGGTGGCCCTCGATGCGCTGGCCCGTGGTGGGCGAGACGCCGCCCGTGATCTTGGAGATATACATGGGCGGCACCAAGGCCGCAATGGGTTCCACAAGGGCATCGGGCAGAAAACGGGTCCAGCGGAAGGCCTTGTGGTTATGGATAAAGTCCATGGACAGGGGATGGATCACAAAAGCAAAGCGGTTGATCCCCGCCTCTTCTTTTTGAAGAGTACGAACGGCTGGGGTCCACAAAATATCGGCCATTAAATCCAAATACGTGTCCTCGGACAGGGGGGCCAAGGGATCGGGTCGCAACGCAACCAGCACCGCCTCGACCGTAGCCGCGGACCACCGCCCCAGATCGTCGCTTTCGTCCAAAGAGGGCATCATAGTCACCACAATGGCCGCCCCCCGTTTGCGCAGATCCGCCAGATCCGCCTCGTCCGCGTGCTCCACCACAATCGTCTTGCGCTTGAGCGAGGCCGGCGCATAGCGGCGGATGGCCCCCACGTCCCCGGCAATCAGATCCGCATCGGCGAAGGGGTCCGCCGTGCGCGCCTTCCCCGGCTCCCCGGCCTGGGGCAGGATGCGCCGGAAGGGGGCGTCCTTGAGCTGGTCCAAGGTGGCGGGCGCGGCCTGTTCCAAAGTCAACTTGCTGCCCACGCCGGGCAAGTCCGGCAGGTTGAAGTAGACGAGCGGGTCCGCATAGCGGATGGAACTGCCCCGCCGCCCCAAGGATTGGGCCAACCCATTGTGGTTCAGCCCCGGCACCATCAACACCCGCTTCTGGGCAAAGATCCCTGGCTGGGCCCGGTCTGCCAGGATGACGCCCCAGCGCTCCAACCCCGGACGGATGCCGCCGCCATCCACCACGGGCGTCTGCTGTGCTGCGGCCGCCAAGTTCGCCCCCAGCACATGGGGTCGATGGGCCGGTCCCAGGGTCAACTCCGCCGGCAGCCCCTCCAGGCCAATGGCGTCCACCTTGCCATCATGGTCCGCAATCAACTGCCGGGCCTGGGCCACATCCCCCCCACAGCCTCGGCGCAGCAAAGAGAGCTTCTGGCCCAAAAAGCTCACAACGCCCTCCGAATTCTCCGTATTTAGATGAATCACCAACACCTGTTTCATCGGTTTCTCCCCCCAAGAAAATGAGCAAATGGCGAATGGCGAATGGCGGGACGCGGGATGTGAGTTGCACGGGGTTTGCCCCTCGCCATTCGCCATCCGCCATTCGCCCTCCATCATACTTGTGAAACTTTCTACAAACCAGGGGCATTGGGCATTGTTTCCAAGGGTCGGGTGTCCTGTCCGCGGATTGATGACAGATGACCCCTGAAAGTTAGGAAAAGTATCCTGTCAGAATGTGGGGAGTTTTTCAAAAATGGGTGTATAATAGATCTATCGATCAATTTCATAGGAGACAAGAATGAATGCATCAACGACGATGCGGTTGTACCCAACACCCTACCCACTTTGTGCTGTCTTGCCGGGGTTTGCCTACCCTGTCGCAGCGAATGCCGTTTACGGTCAACCAAGTGGATAGGGTGTTTTCGCGTCCATAGAACGCAGATTCCCCTGATACACGCAGATTTTTGTTGATTTTTACGATTCTGTAGTGATCAAGATGATGGTGAATACCTGTAGGTGCGGTTTTTAACCGCACAATTCACATTTGCCGAGGGATCGTGCGGTTAAAAACCGCACCTACATTTCATCATCATCTTGATCGCTACATGATTTTTACGATTCGTCGGCAAACCAGCTTTGATCTGCGTATATCCTGAAAATCAGCGTTCGATTATCCGGCTTGTTTGTTCTGAAAAGGAGATCCTCATGGCCAAAGGAACCGTATTGATCCATTCGGAGCGCTGCAAGGGATGCGCCCTGTGCGTGGCGGCCTGCCCCCAGGGTGTGCTGGCCCTTGGGGCCACCTACAACGCCCGGGGCTATCAGGTTGTGGCTCTGGACGAACACGAAAATCATTGCACCGGCTGCGCCATCTGCGCCGTGGCTTGCCCGGACGTGGTCTTCAGCGTCTACCGGGAACCCCTCCGCCGCCGCCAGCCCGTCATGGCCGCGCCGACGGTGGCCACGCCCATCCCGGCCTGACCCTACGCCAAAGGAAACAACCATGACCAAAGAACTATGGAAAGGCAACGAAGCCCTGGCCGAAGCGGCCATCCGGGCCGGGGTGGAGGCCTATTTTGGCTACCCCATCACCCCCCAGACCGAGCTGTTGGAATACATGGCCCTGCACATGCCCGAACATGGCCGGGCTTTTTTGCAGGCGGAGAGCGAAGTGGCCGCCGTCAACATGGTCTATGGGGCGGCCAGCGCCGGGTTTAACGCCATGAGCTCGTCCTCGTCCCCCGGCATCAGCCTGATGCAAGAGGGGATGAGCTATATCGCCGGCAGCGAGGTACCCTGCGTGCTGGTGGACATCATGCGCGGCGGGCCGGGGTTGGGCAACATCCAGCCCAGCCAGGCCGACTATTTCCAGATGACCCGCTCCGCCGGCCACGGGGATTTCCACCCCATCGTCCTGGCCCCCTCCACGGTGCAGGAGGGGGTGGACCTGACCTACGGGAGCTTTGATCTGGCCAACAAATACCGGCACATCGTCGTCATCCTGGGGGACGGCTCCCTGGGCCAGATGATGGAGCCGGTGCAGATGCCCCCCTTCAAGCCCCCGCCCAGCACCCGGCCCGATTGGGCCCTGACCGGCGCAGAGGGCCGAGAGCCTCGGCACATCAGCTCCCTCTTCATGGGGGCCGAGGGGTTGGAAGAATTGAATCTGCGCTTGCAGGCCAAGCTGGAGGTGATCCGCCAGACCGAGGTGCGCTACGAGACTTTTATGGTGGAAGATGCGGACTATCTGATGGTGGCCTTTGGCACGGTGGGGCGGATTGCCCAGTCTGCCATCCGCCAGGCCAGGGCAAAGGGGGTCAAGGTGGGGCTGTTCCGGCCCATCAGCCTGTGGCCCTATCCCGAAGATGCGTTGGATGCCCTGATCGATCAGGTCCAGGGGGTGTTGGTGGTGGAGATGAACGCCGGGCAGATGCTGGACGACGTAACCCGCATTGTGCGTCAACGGGTGCCCGTGCGCTTCCTGGGCCGCATGGGCGGCATGATCCCCCTGCCGGAGGACATTTTGCCCGAACTGGGCCACCTGGAAGCCCTGTGCAATCGGGTCGAGGCCGGGGGTGTGTTGACTAAGGCCGACCGCTTGGTCAAGGCGTTGGCCTAACCCCTTGCTCGTTCCCACGCTCCGCGTGGGAACCCAAACCGGCGCTCTGCGCCGAGGGACGCCGGAGCGTCCGCCCGCATTCCCACGCGGAGCGTGGGAACGAGATTGGGAACGAGAGTGGGAACGAGATTTGACTCAAAATCTGCTCGCTCCCACGCTCCGCGTGGGAGCGCAAACCGGCGCTCTGCGCCGAGGGACGCCGGAGCGTCCGCCCGCATTCCCACGCGGAGCGTGGGAACGAGACTTGAACGAGACTTGTAAAAGGAGAAACAATAATGGACCACCATGTGATGACCGCTCCGCCCAGACATGCCAATGGCAACGGGGCAAAGGCCGACGTAACCGCCCCGATGGAGTTGATCTACGACCATCCCGAAAGTCTGAAGGATATCCAAACCCACTATTGTCCCGGCTGCACCCACGGCTCGGTGCATCGGCTGGTGGCCGAGGTGCTGGACGAGTTGGGGCTGCGGGAGCGCACCATCGCCGTGGCCCCGGTGGGGTGTGCGGTCTTTGCGTACCAATACTTCAACGTGGATGGCTGCGAGGCGGCCCACGGACGCGCCCCGGCCATGGCCACGGGCCTCAAGCGGGTGATGCCGGAGAAGATTATCTTCACCTATCAGGGGGATGGGGATCTGGTCTCCATTGGCGGCAATGAGATTTTGCACGCCGCGGCCCGGGGCGAGAATATCACGGTGATCTTTGTCAACAACGCCATCTATGGCATGACCGGCGGGCAGATGGCCCCCACCTCCCTGCCCGGCCAGGTCACCTCCTCCTCGCCTCTGGGCCGGGATGTGGCGACCCAGGGCTATCCCGTGCGCATGACCGAGATGTTGGCCCTGCTGCCCGGCGTGGCCTATGCCGTGCGCCGCTCCATGCACTCCGTGGCCGAGGTGCGCAAGGCCAAAAAGGCCATCACCCTGGCCTTCCAAGCCCAGATCGAGGGCCGGGGGTTGAGCATCGTCGAGGTGCTGAGTTCCTGCCCCACCAACTGGCGCATCGACCCATCCAGCGCCCTGGATTTTATCCGGGACGAGATGGTGCCCTACTTCCCCCTGGGGGATTTCAAGACGTACGATCAAGTTCCGAAATAGAACGCAGATGGCGCGGATCGGGCGAATTTCCGCTAAATTAACGACCAAGATCCCTGAATGACCCCGCTACAAAAAGCCATTTACCCGCCGAGAGCGCAGAGAGAAACGCCTTCTTTTTTTCTTTGTGTTCTTTGTGATCTTTGTGGCAAAAAGGATCTTTTCCCAGCATAGCCCTGAAAAGAACGCTGATTTTCCAGACGCACGCAGATTTGCGTGCATCTGGAAAATCAGCGTTCTTTTTGGTTCTGAGGCTTGGGTCAGAACAACGAAAGCTGCTTCCCCTCCGGCTCCGGCGGACGCTCCATGCGCTTGGAGGATTGCAGGGCGAGCAGGGCGGTCTGGATGTCGTCCACGTAGGGGGAGCGGGGATTTTCCACGCTTTGGCCGAAGAGAAAGCGGGAGCGGGCGTGGGTCAGGATCAGGCGCTGTTTGGCCCGGGTCATGGCGACGTAGAAGAGGCGGCGTTCTTCGGCCAAGTCCACGTCCCGGTTGGCGGGCCGGTAAGGCAGCAATCCGTCCTCACAGCCGACCACGAAGACGACGGGGAATTCAAGTCCTTTGGCGGCGTGGATGCTCATGAGGGCGACCCGATCGGCACGGGGATCGTAGGCGTCGGTCTCGGATTGGAGGGCCACGTTTTCCAGGAAGGTGGTCAGCCGGTCGCCGAAGAGGGCGGCGCGCTGGGTGAGGCGGTCCACGTCGTCACCCGCCGGGGTCTCGCCGCCCAGGGTCAGGTGGTAGGCGTGGGCCTTTTCGACCAAATAGGCCACCTTTGACGCCGAATCTGCCCCTCCCCCACTCTGGGGGAGGCTGGGAGGGGGTGCCATCTCTCGCCAGAAGGCGGCCAGGGAGAGGAGGCGTTCCCGTTGGGCTTTGGGAAAATCGCCGGAGTCGTGAGCCGCCCGCAACCTGTCGGCCAGAGCACCGGGGTTGTCGAAATAGGGCCACAATTTGTCCAAATCCGCGCCGTTGAACAGGCCTTTGCCGTCGCCCAAGATTTGTGCCAGGTGTACCCGGCTGTGGGGATTGGCCCGCAGCCAGAGGTAGGCCAGGATCACCCGGATGGGCTTGCGGGCGGTGAGGGGCGTCTCGCCGGCGGTCAGGTAGGGGATGCCGGAGCGGTCCAGGGCTTCGGCCAGGAGGCGAGCTTGGGCGTTGAGACGATAGAGTACGGCAAAGTCGCCGAAGGTGTGGGAGATGGTGTCGTCCCCGACCCCCACCCGGTCGTCCACGCGGCCGGAGTCGAGGCTGAAGTAGCTGGTGCCGCCGACCATCTGCTCGATGCGGTGGACGACGGTTTCGGCCTCGGCTTTGTCCGTGGGGGTGTGGATGACGTCGAGCTTGACCTGGGAAACCAGGTCGGTCCAGATGTCCACGGCATCCCGGTCCGGGTTGCGGGCGATGACTTGGGTGGCGGCGTCCAGGATGGCCGGGGCGGAGCGGTAGTTGCGGCTGAGACGCAGGCGCACGGCGCCGGGGTGGTCTTGTTCAAATTGGCGGAAGTAGCGGTGGTCCGCGCCGCGGAAGCCGTAGATGGCTTGGTCGGGATCGCCGATGACGCAGAGGTTGGCGGGGTTGGCGGGGTCAGGCAGTGGGGTGGACGGGGTGGATGGGGTGGACGAAGGTGCCGAGGTGAGCAGGCGTAGGAGGCGGTATTGGGCCAGGTTGACGTCTTGGTATTCGTCCACGGAGATCCAGCGGTAGCGGCGGCGGATGGCGGCGGCGGGGGCTGGGTGGGTTTCGAGGAGGGCGACGGGGAGGCGGATGAGGTCGTCGAAGTCTAGGGCGTGGGCGGCGGTGAGGGCGGTTTCGTAGAGGGTGGCGATGGCGGCAAGCTCCTCATCGCGCTCTAGCCGGGTCCGTGACCCGGCGGGTGCTTCGAGGGACTTGTCGG
>JAGNDO010000048.1 GCA_018003515.1 Caldilineaceae bacterium | reverse complement strand
CGTTTTAATCCGTTCGATCCGTCCAATCCGTGTTCTATTTTTTGAATTCACAGGAGGCGATGATGAGCGAAAGTGCAATTCAAACGGCGATCCATCTGCTTTTTAATGGCGGAGCGTTGACCACGGCTCAGGCGGACGGAGCCATGGGCGAGATCATGCGGGGGGAGGCGTCCGAGGCGTTGGTGGGGGCCTTTTTGGCCGCCCTGCGCATGAAGGGGGAGAGCGTGGCCGAGATCACCGGCTGCGCCACGGCCATGACCCGCAGCGCAGTGCAGGTGACGACCAATGTGGGCGACGCGCCCCTGCTCGACGTGGTGGGCACGGGAGGCGACGGCACGCAAAAGTTCAACATCAGCACCATTGCCGCCTTTGTGTTGGCCGGGGCCGGGGCGAAGGTGGCCAAGCATGGCAACCGATCCAACCGGCGGGCGGGCAGCGCGGATGTGCTGGAAGCCCTGGGCGTACGCTTGCAGACCACGCCAGAGCAGGCCGCTCGCTGCCTGGAAGAGGTGGGGCTGGTCTTTCTCTTTGCCCCGTCGTATCATCCGGCCATGCGCTTCGCCATCGGCCCCCGGCGGGAGATCCGGGAGCGCACGATTTTCAACATCCTTGGGCCGCTGACCAACCCGGCCCGGCCCACGAACATGCTGGTGGGTGTCTTTGCGCCGGAGTTGACCGAGACCATGGCCGAAGTGCTGGGCCAAATGGGCCGCCGGGCCGCGTACGTGGTCCACGGCTATTATGAGACCGGCGCGGGGCTGGACGAACTGACCACCACCGGCCCCAGCCGCATCAGCCACCTGCTGAACGGCTCTGTGCGCACCTTCGACTTCGACCCGGCAGACCTGGGCTTTGCCCGATCCACCCTGGCGGACATGCAAGGCGGGGACGCGGCCACCAACGCCGCCATCGCCCGGGGCATCCTGGCCGGGGAGATCCACGGCCCCAAGTGGGATGTGGTCCTGCTCAACGCCGCCGCCGCCCTCAGCACGGAGAGCGGCGACTTCTCCGCCGGCTTGGCCCAAGCCACGGAAAGCCTGGAGAGCGGCGCAGCCCTCAACGTGCTGGACCGTTACATCGCCCTCACCCAATCTTTTTGAACAGGTAAACGAGAGGAGAATCCCCCAATCTCCCAACCTGGCCTAGCCAGAACCAAAAAGATTTACCACAAAGATCACAGAGAACACAAAGATTTCAAAAGAATAAATCCCTCTTTGTGTTCTTTGTGTCCTTTGTGGTAAAAATTCTTGCACAAAAAACAAGGATTTCGCTGGTTAGGTATTAATCGCCCAATCACCACACCAATCAACCTATCAACGTATCAACAAATAAACAAACCTATGCCAAAACATTCACAGCTAGACATCAAAAAACACAAAGGCCAGGTTTTAGACGAGATCATGGCCTGGAAGCGCTTGGAAGTACCAAAGCAGATGGAATTGGTGCCCCTGGCCCAGGCCAAGGCATTTGCCCTGATCTCGCCGCCAGCTTTGGACTTTGCCGCCGCCCTCACGGCCAAGCCGGGGGCCAGCCTGATCGCCGAGGTGAAGCGGGCCAGCCCGTCCAAAGGGTTGATCGCCAAGGAGTGGGACCCGGTGTTCATGGCCGAAACCTATGTCCTCAACGGGGCTGCCGCCATCTCCTGTCTGACCGATGCCCGCTTCTTCCAGGGGCAGTTGGACTATCTCACGGCCATCAAAGAGCGCTTCCGGGAGGCCAAAGTGACCGTCCCGGTGCTGCGCAAGGAGTTCATCTACCACGAATATCAGATCTACGAAGCCCGCATGGCCGGCGCGGACGCAGTGCTGCTGATCGTGGCCGTCCTCAGCGACACGGAGCTGCGCACCCTTCTGCAACTCACCCACAATCTCAAAATGGCGGCGTTGGTGGAGGTCCACGACGAGGCCGAGGTGGAACGGGCCTTGGCCGCGGGGGCCCAGATCATCGGCGTCAACAACCGGGATCTGCGCACCTTTGAGGTGGACATCGAAACCACGGCCCGGCTGCGGGCGCTGATCCCAGCGGACAAGATCCTGGTGGGAGAAAGCGGCATCCGCACGGTGGAGGATGTGGCCCGCATGGCCGAGATGGGCTGCGATGCGATTTTGGTGGGCGAGAGTTTCTGCAAACTGCCTCAGCGGGAGCGGGGTGGAACCGTGCGCAAGTTCGCCATGGCGGGGCGACCCAAACTCTAGCGGTCGGGATAGAGAAATCTGTCGATCTCCCGCAGGACATCTGCCAGATCCGGCGCTGCGGAAGAGATGACACCGTCCGGGGTGTGCTTGTGGGCGGGGAAGGTGGGGAGGTTTGGGAAGTGGGGCGAGTTGTCGTAGCGGAAGATCAGGGTGTTGTCTGCGCGCTGGTAGTGGAAGACGTACTCGTCTCTGACGATTTGTCTGTTTTCCGCCAGGCTAATTTCATCAGAAATAAAGAGTTGTGAACCATCATAGAAATGCACACGGGCTGTGAAGGCCGCGTAATCTTGAGTCACTCTCGACCGAAGTTCAACGATCGTGATCTCGGTGCGCGAACGCAAGGTATCTTCAAGTCGAGCCGCATAGGTACTCAGAATCACGCTGGGACCGCCACTTCTTGCTCAACAGACACCTCCATTTCCCTTGCGGCTCCGCCATTCAAACGCACGGCATCCCGCATCAGCGCCAGTTCAATCGCCCGCCGTGTGCCGGTATACATGCGATACATGGCAGACCATTCAAAAAACTCAAAATCATCTCCCATTTGACCAGCTTGGAATTTTCTGTAAAACTCAGCCGAAGGCATTTGGTATTTCTTTTCAAAAACAGCCATATCTTCAACAAGTTCCAAGAGATCGTCAATTGGATTTGATTTTTCTATTGCTTCGTCTAGTAATGCACGGAACTCCTCGGAAGAAGCGGGCATGTTCTCCTGGGTAAAACTCACTTTTGCCATAACTTTTTTCCTTTCCAACCCCAATCAATCACAAGGACTACGCTCGGCGCAATTATAGCATAAATGACCGAGGCAATCATCAACAGTTTGTCCGTCCCGACAGAATAAGTATCAGCCAGGATAAAGCAGACCATCGATCTCCCGCAGGACATCGGCCAGATCAGGAGCCGGGGCGGGGATGACGCCGTCCGGGGTGTGCTTGTGGGCGGGGAAGGTGGGGAGATCTGGGTAGTGAGGGGACCGATCATAGCGGAAGATCAGGGTGCCATCGGCGCGCTGGTAGTGGAAAACGTACTTTTCTCGCCCAACTTCTCGGCCATCTACGTGAATGCCGCTTTCAACCACGGAAAGCTCTGATCCGTCCAGGAATTGAACTTGCGCTTGGAAAAATCCACGCTGCAAGTACTCACGTGTGCGAAGGTCTCGAATGATGATTTCACTTCGAGAGCGCAGCGTGTCTTCCAACCGGTTCAAATAGCCATAAAGGTTCATGCCGCGACAGCCTCTGCTTCCTCAAGCGCCTCCACGCCCGACAAGACGGCGTCTCTGAGCAAAGCGGATTCAATGACCCGACGCAGTTTGACGTAGGCATCATAGATAAATGACCACTCAAAATAGTCCAATTCATCTTCCAACTGGCCTGCGTTGAATTTTAGATAGAACTCAGACGAGGACATTTGGTGCTTCTTTTCAAAGCCAGCCAGATCCTCGACAATCTCCACAAAGTCATCGATCGGATTTGACTTGGCCATAGATTTGGCCAGGAGTCTGCGAAATTCTTCAGAAGAAGCGGGCATGTTTTCCTGGGTAAAACTCAGTTTAGCCATGACGGTTTTCCTTTCAATCTACTCACAGGGATTGCGCTCGACGCAATTATACCATAAATGACCGGAACGATCATCAACATTTTAACCGTCCTCCTGGGCGGCATGATCGGTGTGATGGCGGGCAACCGGCTGCCCAAACGGGTGCAGGAGACGGTGATGGCCGGGCTGGGGTTGATGACCGGGGTGATCGGCCTCAGCATGGCCTTGACCAGCGCCAATGTACTGATTCCCCTCTTCAGCGTGCTGACCGGGGGCATCATCGGCGAGATTTTGGGCATTGAAGGCCACCTGAACCGGCTGGGCCAATGGCTGGAGGACCGCTTTGGCCACCGGCTGGGCCAGGGCAAGGTGGCCGGATGGAGCGTGACCCGGGGCTTTGTGACGGCCAGTTTGGTCTTCTGCATCGGCCCCATGACCATTTTGGGCAGCATTCAGGACGGGCTGCTGGGGGACTACGATTTACTGGCCATCAAGAGCATGTTGGACGGCTTTGCAGCCATTCCCTTCGCCGCTACCTTGGGGCCGGGGGTGTTGCTCAGTGCGCTCTCCATCGGCGTGATCCAAGGGGGAATTGCCGGAATCGCCATTGTCTTTGGCGGCAGCCTGGGGGAGGTCAGCCAGGCCACGCCCTGGGTGATCGAGTTGACCGCCACGGGCGGCGTGTTGATCATGGGCATCGCCCTGATCTTGCTAGAATTGAAACAGGTGCGGGTGGCCAACCTGCTCCCGGCCATTGTCATTGCCCCCTTGATTGTGATAGGATTGCAGGCATTACACATTGGCTTTTGAAGCGGGGAGAAATGACGAGGGTTTCTATGCAAGTCAAAATTTGCGGACTGACCAATTTAGAGGACGCCTTGGTGGCCGTCGAGGCCGGAGCCGACCTGCTCGGCTTTATTCTCTACACGAAATCACCCCGTTATCTCACGCCGGAGCAGGTAGGCACCATCACCCAGACCATCCGTGCCCAAGCCGGTGATCGTGCGCCCCGCTTTGTGGGCGTCTTCGTGGATGCCACGGCTGACCAGTTGACCGACGCCATGCAGGTGGCCGGGCTTGACTATGCGCAACTTCAGGGCGCTGAGTCACCGGACGTCCTGGCTGCCCTGGCCGGACGGGCCTACAAAGCCCTGCGCCCCACCTCCGTGGCTGACGCTGAGGAGGCCGCCGAGCGCTATGCCGCTTTGGGCACGCCGAACGGCCCCGGCCTTTTGATCGACGCCTACGATGTCCACGAATATGGGGGCACGGGCAAGAAGGCCGACTGGCACGCCGCCGCCGCCCTGGCGCGTACCTATCCCCGGCTGATGCTGGCCGGGGGGCTGAACCCATCCAACGTGGCCCAGGCCATCCGCACGGTGCAGCCCTGGGCCGTGGATGTGGCCAGCGGCGTGGAGATCGAGCCCAGGCGCAAGGACCACGCCGCGGTGCGCGCCTTTGTCGCCACGGCCAAACAGGCCCGCAAACAAGAGGAAACAACCCCATGAGTCTCACCATCGGTCTGGTCGGCCTGCCCAACGTGGGCAAGAGCACGACCTTCAACGCCCTGACCCAGGCCCAAAACGCCGAGGTCGCCAACTATCCCTTCTGCACCATCCAGCCCAACCGGGCCGTGGTCGCCGTCCCCGACCCCCGCCTGGACAAGCTGGCCGACATGGTCCAGCCCGAACGAAAAATCCCGGCCACCATCGAATTCATCGACATCGCCGGGCTGGTCAAGGGGGCCAGCCAGGGCGAGGGGTTAGGCAACCAATTCCTCGGCCACATCCGGGAGACCCAGGCCATCGTGCATGTGGTGCGCTGTTTTGACGACCCCAACGTCATCCACACCAGCGAGGTCATCGACCCCGTGGACGACATCGAGGTGATCAACACGGAGCTGATCCTGGCCGACTTGGAGCAATTGGAGCGCAAGCTGGAGAAGCTGCCCCGGCTGGTCAAGGGGGACAGATCCTTGCAGCCGGTGATGGAGACGGCCCTGGCCCTGCAAGCCCACTTTGCCCAGGGCCACCCTGCCGTCACTTTCCCAGATCGGGAGAGCGTCGCTTTTTCGCTGTTAAATCACGAGCTGCGTTTGTTGACGGCCAAGCCTGTGATCTATGCGGCTAATGTGGACGAGGAGTCGTTGGCCCAGAGCAACGGGTATGCGCGGGCTGTGGCAGCCTACGCCGCCGCCCACGGGGCCGAAGTGGTGGTCCTGTGCGCCCAGCTTGAGGCCGAGATGATCGACCTCGGCGAGAAGGAGCGAGCCGAATTCATGGCCCTGGCCGGGGCATCCGAAAGCGGGTTGGACCAGGTGATCCACGGTGGCTTCCGGCTGCTGGACCTGATCGTCTTCTTCACCACCACCGGCGGCCACGAAGTCCGCGCCTGGACCCTGCGCCGAGGCTCCACCGCCCCGGAAGCCGCCGGTGCCATCCACACGGACTTCCAACGCGGCTTCATCCGCGCCGAGGTGATCCCCTTCCCCATCTACGAAGCCCACGGCGGCGAACACGGGGCCAAGTCCGCCGGTCTTATGCGGCTGGAAGGCAAGGAATATGTCGTCCAAGATGGCGATGTAATCCACTTTCGATTCAATGTGTAGCCGAAGAAGTCCGACTTTTTTCAAAAGTCGGACTTCTGGGTCGCCTTCCTCCGTGCAATCCGTGGCCTATTTTTTGTTTTCAAACCGAGCGATCCCATGCACATCAACGACATCCGCACCCTGTACGACCAGGACCAGCGCATCAACGCCACCCACCCCAGCGCCCGCCGGGAGGTGACGGCGGAGGTGGTGCGCCATGTCAACTTGACCGAGCATGAACCCTGTTTTGTGATCCATTCCCGCGTGGACGAAGTGAACGCAGACCGGGTGATCCGGGCACAGATCGCCTTTTTCGCCACACAAAACCGCCCCTTCGAGTGGAAGGTCTTCGACTATGACACGCCCCCGGATCTGGTG
Organism: Caldilineaceae bacterium; assembly: GCA_018003515.1. Taxonomy (GTDB): domain Bacteria; phylum Chloroflexota; class Anaerolineae; order Caldilineales; family Caldilineaceae; genus JAGNDO01. The sequence goes on along the minus strand of JAGNDO010000048.1, from coordinate 33,117 downwards.
GACCGCCTGGCCGCCCACGGTTTTGAGATCGACGACCCCGAAGCCATTTTGGTGCTGGATCTGACCGATCTGCCCACAGAATTGACCCGGCCCATCGTTCACGACGTGCGCCGCATCACCCGACCCGAAGGAATCCGGGATCTCACCGAAGTGGAAAACCAGGTGTGGGGCCGGGAACGTCCGGGGCTGGAAGAGCGGCTGATCCACGATCTGATCCACTTCCCCGACCTGATATCCATCTACGTGGCCTATGTGGATGACCGCCCCGTGGCCGGGGCGTGGATCTACTTCGACCCGGGCAGCCGCTTCGCCAGCCTATGGGGCGGCTCCACCCTGACCGACTTCCGGGGCATGGGCATTTACACAGATCTGATCGCCCTCCGCGCCCAGGAAGCCCTGGCCCGAGGCCGCAAATTCTTGACCGTGGACGCCAGCCCCATGTCCCGGCCCATCTTGGAGCGCCGAGGCTTCCGCTGCATCGGCATGGCGAGAGCGTGCATGAAGGAAATTTGAGATTGGGGGATTAGGAGATTGAGAGATTGGGAGATTCACTGTCCATCACGCCCAATCTCCTAATCTCCCAATCTCCCAAATCCCCAACGGAAGGTTGACCTATGGAAATTCTAGGCGGTCCCCTCTTTGGCGTGGCCGGGGCGGGGGAATCTCATGGACCGGGGATCACGACCATTGTCTTTGGCTGTCCGGCTGGGCTGATGGTGCGCCGGGCGGATGTGCAGGCGTTTCTGGACCGGCGGCGGCCCGGCAGCAACAAGCACGGCACCCCGCGCAGCGAGGCCGACAAGGTGCTGCTGCTCTCCGGCCTCTATCAAGACGACACGGACACCCTCACCGCGGGGCCAACCCTGACCGTGCGGGACGGGGAGGCGACCAGCGCGACCTCGGCCTACGAGGCAGGGTTCACCACGGGCGAACCCATCGCCGCCCTGGTCCTCTCCGCGGCCAAGAAGTCTCAGCACTACGCCCAGTTTGCCGGACCGACCGGGGAAGTGCGCCCCGGCCATACGGATCTGGTCAAGCATCACAAATCCCAGGGCTTCGTGGACATCCGCGGCGGCGGACGCAGCAGCTATCGCTCGGCCATCAGCGACGTGATCGGCGGCTCCATCGCTCGGCTCTATTTGCAGGAGATTTTTGGTACAGTCTTCCTGTCGTCCATCGTGCAAGTGGGCCATTTGAAAGCGTCCCGTTCTCTGGCCGACCATTTCCAAGCCTTGATCCGGGGACAAGATGCGCTCACAATTCCGCCAAACGAACTCGTCCAAATTCAACAAAAAATGGAAGCTTCCGAAATCCATACCATCGACCCGGACTTCGCCCAGGCCGCCGGGGACTTGATCATCGAGACCCGGTCCAAAGGCGACTCCATCGGCGCGGCCGTGGAGGTGATCGGCCTCAACGTGCCGCCGTTGATCGGCGACCCGCTCTTCCAAAGCCTGAAGCTGCGGCTCATGGGCATTTTGGGTGGGATGCACGCCGTGCAAGCTGTGGAAATTGGTGCCGGTGTGGAGGTTGTGACCCGGCGCGGGAGTGAAAACAACGACCCGATTGGGGCCACCGGCTACCGGGCCAACAGCCACGGCGGGCTGATCGGCGGCATCACCACGGGCATGCCCTTGGTCTGTCGGGTCAGCTTCAAGCCCACCTCCACCATCAACCTGCCCCAACAATCCGTGCGCAAAAACCTGGAAGAGATCGACTTCCAACTCGACAAAGGTCGCCACGACCCCTGCGTCGGCGTGCGTGCCGGGGTCACATTGGAATCCCGCATGGCGATTGAGGTGATGAACGCGGTGCTGATGCATCAGGCGGGGCGAGTGGATGCGGGGCAGTTTCGGTTGTTTTAGACGATTGAGCGATTGGGGCGGGGTCAAGAAACGTCCCCGGCACGTGCCCCCAAAGCGAGTACGAATCGACAAAACCCAGCCAAGAACTACGTGCGTGCCGGGGACGTTTCGGGTCAACCCAACAATTTTCTTGGAGAACTATCGAACATGGAACGCATCACAATCCACATAGAAAGCGAAGAAAAGGCCAATCTTTTGTTGGCACTTCTCAGGTCCGTGGACTTCATCGATGACATCCAAATAGAAAGCGTTGCCCAAGCACCCGTCGATGATTTCTTCGATCTGGCTGGAATTTGGGCGGATCGAGACATCGATCAAGAATCCCTGCGCAAACTGGCGTATAAATCGGCCAGTTCACAAACGGAGTGGGCCGGACCATGACCCCATCCAACATCATCCTCACCGGCTTCATGGGCACCGGAAAAACCAAGATCGGACGCATGTTGGCCGAGACACTTGACCGCCCCTTCCTCGACATGGACGCGGTGCTGGTCGAGCGCTTCGCCAAACCCATCGCCGCCGTCTTCGCCGAGGACGGCGAACCCGTCTTCCGGGCGGCGGAGTCGGCCTTGTGCGCGGAGTTGGCCCAGCAATCCGGCCTGATCATCTCCACGGGCGGCGGGGCGTTGGTGAACCCGGCCAACCGGGACGCCCTCAGCGCCACGGGCACGGTCATCTGCCTCACCGCCACGGTGGACGAGATCCTGGCCCGCACGGACGGGGACAACGACCGCCCCCTCATGGGCGCGGACCGGGCTGCCCGGCGCGCCCGATTGGAAAACCTCCTCGCCGCCCGCGCAAATGCCTACGCCGCCATTCCCATTCAAATCGATACGACCGGTAAGCCCCCCAGTCGGATCATTGCCAATATCCTAAGCGTTCTCACGCCGTCAACCACACAACTTCCCACTTTCACCCAAACAAAAACCATGACACCATCAACGGATCAACCAATCAACATTCCTGTATCCACCCCCACCGGGGCCAACCCCATCCACATCGGCGACGGGCTGCTGGCCCACGTGGGCGGGCTGCTACGGGAAAGCGGGGTGCGCCCCGGTTCGGCGGCCATCGTCTCGAACCCGGATGTGGCGCAAATTTATGCGGGGGTGGTGGCCCAGAGCCTCTCCGCCGCTGGATTTGACCCTCGCATCTGCACGGTACCCGAAGGCGAGGCCCACAAAACCTTGGCCTCCATCGCCAGCCTGTACGACCAGTTTTTGGACGCTGGGCTGGATCGGCACAGCCCTATCATCGCCCTGGGCGGCGGGGTGGTGGGAGACATGGCAGGGTTTGCTGCGGCGTCGTATTTGCGGGGGGTGCCCTTTGTGCAGATCCCGACCACGCTGTTGAGCATGGTGGACGCGTCCGTGGGCGGCAAGACGGGCGTTGACCTGCCCCAGGGCAAAAATTTGGTGGGTGCGTTCAAGCAGCCGGAGGTCGTGATCATCGACCCGGCGGTGCTGGAAACTTTGCCCGCGGCTGAGTTCCGTTCCGGCATGGCCGAGGTGATCAAGCATGGGATCTTGGCAGACCCGGCCCTCTTTGCGGCCTTGGAAGGGGACGGCCCGGCGGACCTGGCCAGCATGATCGCCGACGCCGTGCGGGTGAAGGTGGCCGTGGTGCAGGAGGACCCCTTCGAGCGGGGCCGCCGGGCCACCCTCAATTTGGGCCACACCTTCGGCCACGCCATCGAGTTGGTCAGCCAGTTCCGCGTCCGCCACGGGGAGGGGGTGGGGCTGGGTCTGGTTGCCTCCGCCCACATGGCCGCGGCGCTGGGGCTGTGCGATGGGGCGTTGGCCCAGCGCATCACCGCCCTGGTGGAACGCATCGGTCTGCCCATCCATGTCAGCGGCTATGATGTGGACGAGGTCTACGCGGCTATGGCCCACGACAAAAAGCGCGTGGGCAAAAATGTGCGTTTTATCGTGCCCCGATCCATCGGCGACGTCATCCTCATCGACCATCCGGGCGAGGATGTGGTCAAAAAGGCGTTGGGGATCGTACTGGCGTCAAAATAGAACACGGATTGAACGGATCGAACGGATTAAAACGGATCTTTTTTTGATCCATAAAAATCCGTTCGATCCGTGCAATCCGTGGCCTATTTTTTCTTTGTTTGGAGGAAATCATGTCAACAATTCTCGTTTTGCACGGCCCCAACCTGAACCTTCTGGGCAGCCGGGAGCGGTCGGTTTATGGCAGCGTGACGTTGGACGACATCAACGCCAAGCTCATCGTCGCCGCCGGGGACGCCCACACCCTGCGCATTCTGCAATCCAACCACGAAGGAGCGCTGATCGACGCCATCCACGCCGCCCGGTTCAGTGGCGACCACCCGGCGGATGGCATCCTGATCAACCCCGGCGCGTTCACCCACTATTCGTATGCCATCCGGGACGCCATTGCCGGGGTTGCCCTGCCCACGGTGGAGGTGCATCTGAGCAACATCCACGCCCGGGAAGCTTTCCGCCACACGTCGGTCCTGGCCCCGGTCTGCGTGGGGCAGATCTGCGGCTTTGGGTGGCGGAGTTATTTATTAGGTCTCCAAGCCCTCCTCGACCATCTTGAAGCAAACTGGGCTTAACCCCGTACAGCCTTCTGGCCACAAAGAACACAAAGATCACAAAGAAAGATCGGAAAAATCTTTGTGATCTTTGTGTTCTTTGTGGTCAATTTGATCGATTACTGCTTGGCAGCTTGACTGGCCGAAATAACAGGATTTTGACGCCTTTGTGCTATACTGCTGACAACTATTTTGATCGATTTCACCCGAATGAGTACAGCGTTTATGCGAACTACTTCCCGAAAACTATCCCTGCTTTTCCTGACCCTCCTCCTGGCCCTGGCGATGACTGCCTGTGGCGGGGACGATCCCGCGCCCACGCCCACCCCGCCCCCCACGGCGACCCTGGCCCCGGATCAGCCCACGCCCACGCTGGAGCCGACGGTCATCCCCTCCCCAACGCCCACGCCGGGACCGGAGGGGATGACGGGCAAGCTGGTGATCTGGCACAGTTGGTCCCAGGCGGATGGGGACGCGCTGGCCCAGATGCTCACCGCAGCCCAGGCTGCCTACCCCACCTTGCAGATCGACACCCTCTTCGTGGCCATCGACAACGTGCCCCAGGCCTACGCCGACGCAGTGTTGGCTGGCGGCGGACCGGACTTGCTCCTGGCCCCCGACTGGTGGACCCCAGATCTGATCAGTGCGGGGGTACTGGCCCCCCTCGACAACTATGTCACCCAAACCGATCGAGAAAGCTATTGGCCCGCCACCCTCAACAGCCTGACCGAGAATGGCAGCCTCTATGGCCTGCCCACCAATTATGAATTGGTCAGTCTTTACGTCAACAAAAGTCTGCTGGCCGACACCCCCCTGCCCGCCACCACGGACGATCTCTTGACTTTGGCCGCCCAAAACCCCGCTCTGGGTATCGGCCTTTACGCCAACCTTTTCCATCTTTCCTGGGGCATCCCGGCCTATGGCGGTGCGCTCTTTGACGCGGACAACCGGGCCATTTTGGACCAAACCCCCGGCACCGCGGACTATCTGGGCTGGCTGCAACAGGCCGCCGCCACCCCCGGCATCTTTGTGGAGCAGGACTACGGTGCGCTCATCGACCGCTTCAAAAAGGGCGAGTTCGCCTTCTTTGTGGATGGCCCGTGGAGCGCGGCCGAGCTACGCCAGGCCCTGGGCGACAGCCTGACCGTGGCCCCCCTGCCCGCGGGCCCCGCCGGCCCGGCCCAGCCCTGGTTGGGTGTGGATGCCATCTTCGTCAACCCCACGGTTAGCCAAGCGCAGCAATGGCAAGCCGTCACCCTGGCCCGCTTCCTCACGGACGCCCAGAACGGCGGCATTTTGGCCCAGGTGGCCGGCCGGCTGCCCGCCAACCGCAACGCCATCATCGGCGATGACCCTGTGCGCCAGGGCTTTGTGGCCCAGGCCGCCACGGCCCAGCCCCTGCCCCTTGCCCCAGAAATGCAGGCCGTGTGGGGATATGGCGGCGACATGCTGCTCAAAGTCGTCACCGGCGGCGCGGACCCCACCCAAGTGGTGGCCGAAACCACGACCCTGATCAACGAGGCCAACGGGAAGTGAGCGCATCCCGTTTCAACCTGAAGACCATGTCGGGCATCCATCCCGGCACCCGCTCTCAAATCATGCAACGGCTGCAACTCCTGGCCCCGGACCGCCCGCAGCGCACCTGGGCCTCGCTGATGTGGTTCAGCGAACCGCCCGCTCTGGTTTTGACCCTTCACTCTGAGGAAAAGGACGGACGGGGCTGGCCGACCACGCCTTTGCTGACGTGGGCGGCTTCCCAGGCAGACAACCCGGTGGCTCCAGATTTTCTCGCCGTTTTGGGCACCTCCTTGGGTGAAAAGGGCTGGCAATTGCGGGCTTGCGGAAGCTGCCGCCACTGGCAGCCCCTGGACCTGACCACGGACGACGATCTGCCCGCCGGTCGCTGCACCTGGATCGCGGCAACCGAGCCGCCCATCCCCGGCCCGGCCCGGCTACGCTTCCAATCCGCCCTGGCCCTGGGCTGCGAGCAATGGGAAAGCGGTCCATACACTGGCCCGGACGAACACCCGGCTCTGGATCTGCCCGCCGCCCCCGTCCAGCCCACCCCGGCCCCGGACATGAATTTGCGAGATCGGGTCCGGCGGCTAGTGGGCAAAGGCAAGCCGGACCGTCCACCCCGTTCCCAGTGGACGGACAATTTGCTGGAACGCAGCGGTGTGGGTGCGGGCACAGAATCATGCTTCGCCTGCCAGGGACGGATTGCCAATCTGGGGGCCATTGCCGTGGCCACGGACGAAAACGACAAGCGCACCTTCAGCGTCTGGCGCTGTCGCACCTGCGGTGGCTTCTATCTCAACGACTGGACCGACCGCTGGGAGCGCCTGGACAACCTGGAGACCGAAGAACGCTACTTCCGTCTGGCCCCCGGCGAAGCATTGCAGATCCTGGCCCTGATCAACAGCATCGACGGCCCCGAACACCCCGCCAACCGTCACCAACGCACCGCCCAACGCCGCACCCTGGAAAGCTTCATCGCCGACCGGGCTCCGTTGAGCCACCAAATTCGCCAAGGAAGGTGAAGGGGTGAGCGGGTGAAAGGGTGAAGGGGTGAAAATCACCCGCTCACCCCTTCACCCCTTCCCCCTTTCAAAAAGAGCCATGCCCACACCCACCCACCTCCAACTCGAAAGCCGACCCGACGCCCTGAACGGGGCGGTGTACGATGCCCTGCCCTTTCCCAACATGGGCACGACCCAGGAGGCCGCCTTTGACCTGGGCATCACCGCCCGGCATGGGGATGTGACCTTGAATGGGTTGGTGATCAAAGGCTATCATGGCCACCAATTGCTCTTCGAACAGCGTTGGCCCGCCACGGTGATCCTGGCCCGCACAGGCGTCGAGGAATTGACTATCCCCGGCGGGACCGGGCTGGCCGTGCGGGGGATGCAGTTCATCTTTCATGGCTACATGCTGCTCTCCCATTTCGAGATCACCGCGGTGGCCAAGGTGGAGAGCGGCGAGAACGCCGGGGAATCCACCCAGGCCGTGCTGCAAATCCCGGTCAACTTCCCCCAGCAGCAGACCGACCTCCACTTCCCCCTGGCCGGCCCCTGGTGGACCATCCAGGCATCCGACTGGACCGATCAGCACAAGCAGGAGCTTTTCAGCCAAACCTACGCTCTGGATTTTGTAAAGTTGGGGGCGGACAACCGCTTCTTCAGTGGGGATGGCCGGGCCTTGGAAGACCATTACAGTTGGGACCAGCCGGTCTATGCCACAGCCGGGGGCAAGGTGGCCTATGCCAGCCACGACATGCCCGACATGCTCCCCGGTGCCTACCCGGACCCCCGCATGTTCCGGGACGATATGCGCCGTCTGCTTGGCAATGCCGTAGCCATCAGCCATGCCAACGGCGAGTTCAGCTATTTCGCCCATCTGCAACAGGCCAGCATCCCCGTCCAGGTTGGGGACATGATCCGCCGGGGCGCGCTGATTGGCCGGGTGGGCAACAGCGGCAGCTCCCCCGGCCCGCACCTGCATTTTCATCTCATGGACGGCCCCAACCTCTTCATCGACAAGGGGCTGCCCGCCAAATTCACCCATTTTGAAGCCGGGGGCCAGTGGTTCGAGCAACCCACCACCATCCCCACACGTATGATTGTGATTGGACCGGAACGAAACGAATAAATCGAGTATCGTGTATCGAGTAATTCAGATCGTCTACGAAACGATTACTCGATACACGATACTCGATACCCTTCACCCAACCCTACCTATTATTTTACAAGGAGACTAACCCATGGACGACTCAATTCTGTCCGAGAACGGCACTGGCGGTGAATCGTTCATCAACACCACGGTGTCGGATGAACTGTATGACGAACTGGCCGAGTTGGAGGGCCTGCAAGTGGTGGGGGCCGCCCTGTGGGAGGATTCCCTGTCTGACAACCCGGACAGCGAAGAGGGCGCAGACGGCGAGGAGGCCGAGGAGTCCATCGACCCGGAAGGCCGCCAATTTGTGGACATGGACATCTATTTGGACGAGAATGTGCAGTTGGAGCTTTACGAGGTCGCCCTCTACACCTCTTTGGACGAAGACCCCATCATGGGCCTGACCGCCATCGGCACCCTGCTTTCCAAAGAGATCGAGGCCGGTCTGTGGCTGGAAGAGGTGGCCGTGGACGAGGACGAGCAACTGGTCCTGGTCATGACCCGCCAGCACGAGCCGGTCTTCTACCTCAACGTCGGCGGCTGGTCCACCAGCGAATGGGACGAACTGCCTGAGGACGAGGAATAGAGTCCAAAATAGAACGCGGGTGACGCGGATTTGGCGGATTTTCGCTGATTAAAAACGTTTTGATCGAAATTTTCGCGTGAATCCGCGTCATCCGCGTTCTATTTGAAAATCCACTCCAAATCGCCGATTGCATTTTGACAGATTTCGGGTACAATCTAAGTGAACACGAAGTTTTTCGTAAACGTTTACGACGAACTTGAACTCTTCTCGCCAGACTATTCCATGCCCAAATACCAAGGAGACCAGCCATGATCCCGTTGACAGCCGCAACTGCCAGTCGCAGCAACACCAATATGTGGACATCCGCCCTCTACGCCGGGGCTTTTTCCGCCGTGATCGCCTGGATCATGACGATGCTCTTCAAGGCCGAGATTCCGGTCGGCTATATTTTGGGCTTGGTCCTGATTGGGGCCGGGCCGATCCTGGGCCATAACCTGGCCAAGGGCAGCCTCCTCTCCGGTTGGGGGTCCATGATCGGCGGCATCGTCAGCTTTATCCTGCCCGGTGTGGGGATGTTGCTGTGGCCCGTCCTCGTGGGCGCGCTGGACAAGACCCAGAGCATCGGCAAACTCTTCCTGGGCAGCCTGCTGGGCATTGTCCTGGCCTTCGTGGTCTTCTTCATCCTGGCCAACACCATGGGCCAGAACCCCACCTGGATCAGCACGGGCGTGGTCGTCCTCTTCGCCGTGTGGGGCGGGACTATGGGCGCGGCCATGGCGGCCTGGGCCAAGTAGAGACGCAAGATAACGAATACTTGTTGGGGGGAAATGAAAAGGGCGAGCCGACGGCTCGCCCTTTTCATTTGGGTGTGTTCAAAATGAGTTGGTGGAGTCGGCATCCTCAGATGCCGGGCCGTTCGCATTTGAGAATGCGAACTCCTCGGCCCAACTCATTTTGAACACACCCTTTTCATTTCCCCCCTTGCGCGTCCCTGATTCAGGCAGACGGGAACTTGTAGAGATAGAGGGTCAGCCGTTCGTCTTCATGCTGGAGGGTCGTGAGCGGCTCCCACCCCAAGCGAGCCAGCAGGCCGCCCGCCACGGCGGTCCCGGCGTAGAGGCTGGCGTGGCCCTGGGTGTGGGCTATGTCCATGCCGGCCCGCACCAACGCGCTGCCCACGCCTCCGCCCCGGTGGGCTGGGGTGACAAAGAGTCCGCCCAGGCCCGGGCTGAAGTCGGGCAGGGCGTCCATCGCCCGCTTGCGCAGCACAACCGTGCCGGCCAGGGTACCGTCGTCCCCAAAGGCCACCAGGCGCACGGGCAGACCGGTGCGTTGGGCTTCGCCTTGAAAATCCTGGGCCATGTCCTCATCTGTGCGCCCGGCGAAGTAGTCGGGCCACTGGGCGCGGAACCATTGGGTCAGGGTGAGGAGAGCCTCTGGGTGGTCGGCGAGGAGGGCGATTTTGAGCATTGGGGTTATGACGGCCAGGGATTGAACAGGGTCACGCCCGTGCCATCAAAATCCTTGATGTTCCGGGTGACAAGACATAGGTCGTGGTGGAGGGCCAATGCGGCGATCATGGAGTCACCAGCGGGGAGGGTGCGCCCCTGGGCAGTCAGCTTTCCCCACGTCAGCATGACCTGTGCGGTCAGGGGCAGGATGCGACCGTTGAAGCGCAGGAACAGATCTTCGTGCAACCATTTCTCCAGCTTTTCCCGGCGTGGGGAGTCGGGCAGTTTGGCAATGCCCCGTTGGATTTCCCCGATGGTGATGGCGCTCAAGTAGAGGGTTTCATCGTTGACCGTGTCCATCCACTCGATCACCTGCGGTTCCGGCTGTTTCGAGGTGAATTCCGAGATGACGCATGTGTCCAGAAGGTAGTTCATAGGTCAAACTCTGCGCGCAGACCACTGTGATCTCGGCTTAGATCAAGCTCCCCGTCAGCCAAGGGTGAATTCTGGAAAAAAATGGAGAGGGGCGACTTGGCCGCAACCATGCGTTGATACTCGGCATACGAAAGCACAATCGCCACCTCGGCCCCGCGCCGTGTGATCAACTGGGGACCTACTTGGACGGCGTCATCGATCACCTTGCTGAATTTGTTCTTGGCATCCTGCAATTGCCAACTTTGGATCATGGGTTGCTCCTCCCAAAAACTCTAACTGGCTAGACTGGCTAGATTGTAAGTCTGGGTCAGGTGTTTGTCAAGGAAGGGCAAAGAGATTTTGATCATGGTGTTTTTGGAGATCGTCAAAGGAGGAAAAATCGAGGCAATGGTCCACTGCGCAGATTGCACCAGAGGGATGGCGCTATTTATCTGGATGAGTTGAACCATTTATCCAGATAACCCAAATGATTTATCTGGATAAATTTTTTGGCCCTACCGACTGATGGATTTTGGTGTGGAGGGAGGTGGTCACCGGCTTAGACGCACAGGCGGGGTCGCGTCATGCGCCCGGATTCATGACCAGAAACATGGCAAGCGCAGCCGTGAAGCCGCCGACGAAACAGGCAATCATGACCCCAAGCGTTCGCGAGTAGCCCTTGGGCGCAATCCAGCCGCCCCTATCCATCTTTCGAATCGCAGGGAAGAGCCGCCAGAAAAACGAGAGTATCGACAGGATTAGGGCCACCACGGCAAGCAGCTTGGTCGTGGCGCTGCCTGTGGCGAGGATCACGATCAGCAGCGCTACGAAAATGAGTTTCGTGCCCGCAACCCAGTTGACGAGATAGTTGATGAGGGCGTGAGCCTCGGGATTGGACTTCGACTCCTCGTAGGCCCTGAAGACACCCACGCCATTCCCCAGGCTGCTGTTCGGATAGAAGTAGAGGACGCAGATGTTGAGTGTCTCCATTACCAGAAAGACAGTGATTGCGATCGAAAGAATGTCCAAACTGAATCTCCTAACTCACGGGTGACCGCCGGGGTGGACCCCTTCACAGATTACTCTCGTCGCGCCCCGTGCTGTATAGAGCGGCGGAGTCGAAGCGAGCAACATCACCGGTGCCGAGAGCCATGATGGCGCTAACGATCATTATCCAGCAATGAATAGAACAATGGTAGCATGGGATGACTTTTTCTGCAATGGCGTCGTGAAGTCAGGAGCAGAGAGGGGATACCCCCAAATAGGTCTCAAATGCCTGGGCCAAAACGCTGGCGATGTTGGATTGGCTGATGGCGACGGGGTGGGTGAAGCCGTTTTTGCAGATGTAGCGCATCAGCTTCTATCAAATGTCCGATTGAGCCAACAAGTTCTCTGCCGTATATCGATCCGTAATCAGCACGTTGATCCAGCCGCCCCGCAAGGCTCCCCGAATGGCCGCCAGCTTGCGCTCTCCCCCGGCAATCCCCACCGCCCGTTGAACCGTGCGCAATTGCTCAAGCCGAAGACCGACCACCCGATCATTGAGCGATGTTGTCACCGGCTGCCCTTGCTCGTCGAAGAAGCGCAGGCAGATGTCGCCGACTGCCCCCTGGGCCAGCAGATGCGCCAACTCCTGGGGCGCAAAGATGTTGCCGGAACTGGCCAGAAGGGCAGAGGGTTCCACCGAGCCGATGCCCACCAAGGCCAGTGTGACGCTGTCAAAGAGCGAGAAGGTCTGCTGGATGAACTGATCTTCGAGCATCACCCGCAGGCTTTCGGCGGAACCGACCAAGCCCGGGGCCGGCAGGAAGTGGACCACCCCATTGGTCAAGGAGGCCAGCCGCCCGGTCAAGCGGTTGGCGTGGGTCTCGGCAGAGGGACTGCCCACACCGCCCAAAATCTGCACAACCTGGGCATCGGTCTGGCGGGAGATGGGATGCATGGCGTCGGCCATGGCCAGCAACGTGCCGCTCCACGACGAAATGCCGATCACCTCGCCCTGTTTGAGCGTGGTCTCAACATAATAGGCCGCCGCCGCCCCGATCTCCCGCATGGGGTCTTCGTCTCGCACACAATCGACAACGATGGCATTCTTGAGAGTGTAGGTTTGTTGGAGTTGGTCTTCTAGTTCTGGGAACGCACCCGCCGGGACCGAGATCACCGTGCGCACAATCTGTTCGTCTTTGGCTTTTTTGAGCAGCCGGGAGACCGTCGATTGGGAAAGGTCAAGCTGGGCCGCAATATCCGCCTGTTTCACCTCGCGCTCGTAGTAGAGGCGGGCAACCTGGGTGATGAGTCGTAGTTCATCGATGCGAGCCATGCTGAATCCATGCCTTTACCCTGGCTGAAATATCGTCCGCCCCCCTGACACCCCAACTTTGGGGGGAATCGTCCACAATCTCCCCCAGAATTGGGGGCCGGGGGGCAGACTTGCCTTTACCCTGGCTGAAATGTCGTCCGTTGCATCGCCGCTTGCCAGCCGCCATAGCGTTGGTTGCGCTCTGCCGGCGATAGGGTTGGCTGAAAGGTGTCGTGGGGGCGGGGCAGATCGCCGATTTCGGCCAGGGAAGCCCAGACCCCCACGGCCAACCCGGCCAGATAGGCCGCCCCAATCGCCGAAACCACGGGGGATGAACTGGGCAAGACGGGACAGCCAATGATGTCGGCCTGAAACTGCATCAACAGGGCGTTTTGGCTGGGGCCGCCGTCGGCCAGCAACTGCTTGAGTTCGGTGCCGGACTCGGCCTGCATCACGTCAAAGACATCTCGAATCTGATAGGCAATCGACTCAAGCGTGGCCCTGGCCAGATGGGCCGAAGTCGTGCCGCCGGTCAGCCCGGTGATCAGGCCCCGGGCCGCATCGTTCCAGTGGGGAGCGCCCAAGCCCACAAAGGCGGGCACAAAATAGACGCCGTCCGCATCGGCCACGGAGGCAGCCAGCCGTTCGATCTCCTGGGGCGCATTGGCCAGATCGAGCAGCTTCCCCAACCATTGCACCGCCGCGCCGGTGACATAAATGTTGCCTTCCAGGGCATACGTCACCTGCGATCCCTGCGCCCAGGCGATGGTGGTGGCCAGGCCATTTTGCGAGGTGATGGGCGTGGCGGTCGGCGTCATCAACGAGGAGCCAGTGCCATAGGTCGCCTTGATGGAGCCGGGCTGGAATCCGGCGTGGCCAAAGAGGGCGGCGTGGGAATCGCCGATCAATGCCGCAATGGGAATGCCGGCGGGCAGGTTGCCCAGCTTGACGGTTTCGCCGTAAATTGTGCTGGAGGGCTTGACCTGGGGCAGGGCAGCCAGGGGAATCCCGAAATGGCCGAGCAGGTCATCGTCCCATTGCAGCCGGTGCAGGTCAAAAAGCTGGGTGCGGGAGGCGTTGGTCATATCGCAGGCGTGGACCTGCCCGCCGGTGAGGTTGAACAACAGCCAGCTATCCACGGTGCCCAAACAGAGTTCCCCGGTTGCGGCCCGCGCATGGCCGTCAGGCGCATTGTCCAACAGCCAGCGCATTTTGCTGGCCGAGAACATGGGGTCCAGGGTCAAGCCCGTGCGGGCCTGGACCAGGGGAGCCAATCCTTGAGCTTTCAGTTCCTGGCAAAGGGGTGCCCCCCGCTGACATTGCCAGATCACGCACGGGCCGACGGGTTGCCCCGTGGCCCGTTCCCACAGCACAACCGATTCCCGCTGGTTCGAGATGCCCATGACCGTGATTTCGGGCTGATCGTGCAGGCACTCGTCGATCACCGCCCGCACGCTTTGCCAGATGGCCTGGGCATCCTGCTCAACCCAGGCCGGCTTTGGATAGGTCACGATGAGGGGCCGGGACGCCTGGCGCACAACTAACCCGGCCTGATTCACAAGGATGGCTTTGGTGTTGGTCGTTCCCTGATCGATTGCCAGAATGCTTTTGTTTGTGTTCACAATGGACCACCTGGAGAAGTATGTTGTTGTGGGTTTTACAATAGTTGTCGGGCCGTCTGGGCCAGCCCGTCCGCCGAGATACCGTAATGGGTAAAGACTTCTGCTTGGCTGCCGGTGACCATATATTCATCGGGAATGCCGACAATCTTAAAGGGGAGGGAGACACCCGCCTGCATCAACGTCTCGGCGCAGATGCCCCCCAGCCCGCCGTAAACGCTGTGTTCCTCCACCGTAATCAGCGCCCGCGAATGGGTCGCCGCGTGGAGTAGCGCTTCGCTGTCGAAGGGTTTGAGGGTGTGCATGCTGATCACCCGGCAGGCAATGCCCTCTTTGGCCAGTTGCTGGGCCGCCAAAAGCGCCGGGGCAACCGTCTCGCCCGTGGCTACAAAGGTGACGTCGTCGCCGTCCAGCAGGGTGATGGCTTTGCCAAGTTCAAAGATGGCATCCGGCCCGTGCAGATTGGGCATGCGCTGCTTGCCAAAGCGAATGTATAGGGGCCGGGGGCTTTTCGCCGCGGCTTCAATGGCCGACCGGGTCTCAAAGTTGTCCGCCGGCACCACAATATCCAGGTTGTTGATACAGCGCAACGCCGCCAGATCATGCAGGGAGTGGTGCGTTGTCCCCAGGGCACCGTAGCTGACCCCGGCGCTGATGCCCACCAGCGTCACCGGGTTGTCCGAGTAGGCCACGTCATTCTTGATCTGCTCCAAGGAGCGGGTGGTCAAAAAGCAGGCCGGGGAGACGGCAAAGACCCTCTTGCCCGTTGAGGCCAACCCGGCCGAGACGCCGACCAGATTCTGCTCGGCGATCCCCATCTCTATAATCTGCTCCGGCAAGGCTTTGCCAAAGGGGCCTAACTTGCCAGACCCCCGTGAATCACTGGTCACGACCAGCAGGTCAGGATCTTGCTGGGCCAGGCGCAGCAAGGTCTGGGCAAACGCTTCCAAGTTGGCGAGTCCGAGTTCCATTAGGTGTTCTCCTGGCGGGGGGCGGATGCGAGCAGCATCTCTTCGGCGTGGGTCAATTCCTGCATGGCCTGGGCATATTCGGCGTCCGTGGGCACATGATGATGCCAGTCCACCGCGTTTTCGGTGAAGCTGATGCCCTTGCCCTTGACCGTGTTGGCGATGATCATGTTGGGCTTGCCCGCTGCAAAGGGGATCTGGGCAAAGAGATCAACCAGGTCGGCCACATTATTGCCGTCCACGGAGCGCACCGCGTAGCCAAAGGCCATGAATTTCTGCGCCAGGGGTTCGGTACTCATCACATCCGTCGTCTTGCCCGTGATCTGCAACCCGTTGTGGTCAACGATGGCAACCAGATTATCCAGCTTGTAGTGGGCGGCGGCGATGGAGGCTTCCCAGTTGGACCCTTCGGCCAGTTCGCCATCGCCCAAGAGGGTATAGACCCTGTAGTCCCGCCGGTCTATTTTACCCGCAATGGCCATGCCCACGGCAATGGGCAGCCCATGCCCCAGCGCGCCCGTGTTCTGCTCAATTCCATTCACCATGCGCGTGGGGTGGCCCACAAAGTGGGATTGATACTGGTTGAGGGTATCTAGCTCTTCTTCATGAAAGAAGCCCACATCCGCCAGCACCGCATAGAGCGCCTCAACCGAATGGCCCTTGCTCTGGACATAGCGATCCCGGTTCGGGTCCGTGAAGGTCTCTGGACTGACCCGCAGGACATTGTTATAGAGAACGTTCAAAATGTCCGTGCAGGACAAACTGCCGCCCGTATGGCCGGCACCGCACCGCTTGATCATCGTAAAGATGCGCTTGCGATAGTGGATGGACTTTAGCTGTAGGTGTAGGGTTGAAAGAGACATGGCAATTTCCAGTGTGAGTGGGAAAGTGTCTTACGGTCCAGTTTGAATATATATTCAATACGAGTAAATTATTCACATGGTTGATCTATTTGTATCATGGATTGGTTGACGTGTCAAGCACCAATTTTGGCGTTTTGGCGTGGAGTTTTGGAATAAATCGTGTCCTCGGCCCAAGGGGACTTGTGTCCTGTTCCACGGTTCCCCGTCCTACTCTGAGGAGATCCCTAGGCGCGGATTGACAACAGGCGTTACTGGTTGAGGATTTTTTGGGTGGGTGGGGCAAACAGCTATTGTGTCAACAGCCGGACGTGAGGATAGTTGAGGATTTTGGTGTCTATAGTCAGCAGTGGGCAGTCATGCAGGCGAGCCGTCGCCACGATGATCTGGTCGGCGGGATCGCGGTGAAAAGTGCCGGGTAGACGTGTTGACTCAAGGGCAATCTCAAGTGTAAGTGGCAGCAATCGTACTCCGGGGTAACTGAGCGCTGTATCCAACCATTCGTCAATGGGGTAATGGAGAGTCAACTTTTTGAGTTCGACCAATTTGGCGACTTCCCAGCACGAAATGATGCTGATCCCCAACCCCTGGTCTTCGGAATTTTGGATCATCGTTCGCTGTTTGTCAGTCAGCCGAGCATCGTTATGAATCCACCAGACCCAAATGTGGGTGTCCAGTACGATCACGCTAACGCCTCCCAGTCCGCTTCGGCCACCGGTTCCGTGGGATCCAAATAGGTGATGGGTTTTCCCCAAAAGGGATAGCGTTTTTCTGAACTCTGGCGGCTTGCACGAGGGATGACGATGACCTCCAACTGCTCGCCACTGGCAAACGGCAGATTATCAAGCGTGAGTGTTCCCTTTTTGCCCATTGTCAGTTCATAAGCATAGACTTGCATGTTCGCCTCCAGTCGAATTCTACTATTGTGGCTGCCTATCTTCGTACCCGATGGTCATTATAATCTTAACGCTTGGAACGGTCAAAGAGGGCAAAAAAGATCCCTTTGCTCAATGACCTGTGACCGGTCTCTCAATTCCCTTCCCCATCCGCTTTTATGATACTATTCTTCCACGCAACCAACCAGCCCAATCCCCAATCCCAAATCCCAAATTCCCGGAGACCACCATGACCCAACCCAAGATCAACTACGCCGCCTATCCTGATGAGAGCGGCCACTTTGGCCCCTACGGCGGCAAATTTGTGCCCGAAACCCTCATGCCCGCCCTGGACGAGCTGGAAGAAGTCTATCTCAAAGCCCGGGGTGACAAGGAGTTTATGGCCGAATTGGCCTATCTCCAGCGCACCTTTGTGGGCCGGGCCACCCCTGTGACCTATGCCCGCCGCCTGAGCGAACACCTGGGCGGGGCGCAGATCTACCTCAAGCGGGAAGATCTGGCCCACACGGGCGCCCACAAGATCAACAATGCCCTGGGCCAGGCCCTGCTCATGAAGCGCAAGATGGGCAAGAGCCGTATCGTGGCCGAGACCGGGGCGGGCCAGCATGGGGTCGCCACGGCCACCGCCGCCGCCCTGCTTGGCATTGAGTGCGTGGTCTACATGGGCACCGTGGACATGGCCCGCCAGGAGCCCAACGTCTTCCGCATGAGGCTGCTGGGCACGGACGTGCGGGGCGTCACCAGCGGCAGCCAGACCCTCAAGGATGCCATCAACGAGGCCATCCGCGACTGGGTGACGAACGTGGAGACCACCCACTATCTGCTGGGCAGCGCCCTGGGCCCCCATCCCTACCCGGCCATGGTGCGGGACTTCCAGAGCATCATCGGCTGCGAGGCCTATGACCAGATGGTCAACGGTGCCGACGGTCCCGGCCGTCTGCCCGACGCCATTGTGGCTTGCGTGGGGGGGGGCAGCAACGCCATCGGGATTTTCCATTCTTTTTTGGAGGAAGAACACGTGCGGCTGATCGGTGTGGAGGCTGGCGGCCGGGGGATCGAGAGTGGTCAACATGCAGCCCGCTTCGCCGACGCCGAAATGGGGCGGCTGGGCGTGCTTCAGGGCACCAAGAGTTACGTGCTTCAAGACAGCGACGGCCAGATCGCCCTCACCCACAGCATCAGCGCCGGGCTGGACTACGCCAGCGTCGGCCCGGAACACGCCTTCCTGCGGGATCTGGGGCGGACGGAATACACCTATTGCACGGACGATCAGGCAATGGCCGGCTTCAAGCTCCTCTGCGAACTGGAGGGCATTATTCCGGCGCTAGAGAGCGCCCACGCCATCGGCCATTTGATCGATTTGGCCCCCACAATGGGCAAGGATCAGATCATTTTGGTCAACTTGAGCGGGCGGGGGGATAAGGATTTGGGGACGGTGATGGGGTTAATGGAAAATTAAAATTTGAGAATCGAGAAGTTTTAATGTTCGCGTTGGACACGTAGTTTGGGGGAGGTCGGACAGTGGCCAGCGGAAATGGCGGTTTTAATGGAAGATTGAGATTTGAGAATGGGGAAGTTTTAATGATCGCGTGGGAGAGATAGTTTCGGAGAGGTGGGACGTGGCTAAAGGCGATGAGTTGGAGAAACGGCTGATCGATTTTGGGGTGCGGGTGATTCGATTGTGCCACAAACTGCCCAAGGAAGCGGCGGGAACCCATATTGGCGGTCAACTTCTTCGATCGGGAACCGCCCCTGGTGCCCATTATGCCGAGGCTCGGGGCGCTGAGAGTACCCGTGACTTCATCCACAAACTCAAAATTGCCCTGAAGGAACTCAACGAGTCTCGCGTTTGGCTGACCATGATCCGAGACAGCGAGCTAATTCCCGCCAACCGCATGGACGACCTTCTCACCGAGTGCGACCAACTCTGCCGCATCATCAGCGCCAGCATCAAAACCGCCAAAGCATCCCAAACCAACCAGCAATCATAAGACCTTACCCTACCAACATCCTACCATCCCAGGAGAAGCTTGACCCACACACTTAAACCTTCTCCACTTTCAATTTTCAATTCTCAATTAAACCGTCAACCCACCCCCACCTTACAATCCCAGGAAAAACTCGACCACACAATTAAAACTTCCCTATTTTCAATTTTCAATTCTCAATTGAGGAGCCCTCATGACCGGTATCGATCGCATCAACACCGCTTTTTCCAACGCAAAATCCCAAAACCGCGCCGCCTTCATGCCCTATCACCCTCTGGGCTACCCGGACCGAGACGCGGCCTTAGCTGCCGTGAAAACCCTGGCCACATCCGGCGCGGACCTTTTCGAGCTGGGCATTCCTTTCAGCGATCCCCTGGCGGATGGGCCGACCGTCCAGGCCGCCACCTATCAGGCCCTGATGCAGGGCACCACCGTGGCGGACTGCCTGGCCATGGCCGGGGAACTGCGGGCCGCGGGCGTAGAGCAGCCCTTTTGCGCCATGACCTACTATAACCCCCTCTATCGCTACGGACTGGAAAAGTTCGTGGCCGATGCCGTCACCGCCGGCATCGATGGCCTGATCGTCCCGGATCTGCCCCCGGAAGAGGGCGACGAGTTGGAAGCCCTGTGTAAAAAAGCTGGGATGGCCGTGATCTACTTTCTGGCTCCCACCAGCACGGAGGCGCGCATCAAGCTAGTGGCGGCTCGGACCACGGGTTTCATCTATTTGGTCAGCGTCACCGGCATCACCGGGGTGCGCACGGACCTGCCCCCCGGTCTCAAGGCCCTGGTGGATCGCATCCGCCAACAGACGGATCTGCCCATCGCCGTGGGCTTTGGCATTGCCACGGGCGAACAAGCCGCGGCCATCTCCGCCATCGCCGACGGGGTGATTGTGGGGTCCGCGTTGGTCAAGGCTGCGGGGAGCGAGGCGGGGACCGCCGCGGTGAAGGCGTTGAGCGAGGAGTTGGCCGCGGGTGTGCGGGCGGGGCGGGCCTAGGCGGACTGTTCCGAATACGCCGACCGCCGGGGGCTGAAGCACCCCGGCTGGACAAAGCAAGCCCGATGAATCGGGCTGGGTTGCCCCCAGGTTTCGTCAGATCCAACCCGATTCATCGGGTTTCCCCGACCAGCCGGGGGATTTATCCCCCGGCGGTGGTCATCTCACCTAGAATTTGGAGTATGAATTTGGACTGTCGCGTCGGCTGTGGAGCCTGCTGTATCGCCCTGTCAATGTCATCGCCCATCCCCGGTATGCCCAATGGCAAACCCGCTGGCGTGCGCTGTATCCAACTCAGCGCCGACAACCGCTGCCTGATCTTTGGTCAACCGGAGCGGCCAGCCGTCTGCGTCCGCCTGCGCCCGGAGCCGGAGATGTGCGGCGATTCGGCGGCGTATGCCTTGGCTTGGCTGGACGAATTGGAACTGAGGACTAAAAAGTAAGCCACGAATTGTAAACTATGGGGTCAGCTTACCGGATCGCAGGCCGTTCTGCGTTACCATGCAACAGCACCGCCCGGAATCGACCGACCCAAACCAATCCCCCCTTTGCGCATGGAGAGAGCCATTATGATTAAACGAATTGTTTTTGCCGTCCTGGCCGGAATGGCTGTCATCCTTGGGCTGATCGTGGCCGCCCCGGCGGCTACGGCCCAAACCACCGTCAATTGTGCCCAAGATGTGCAGGTACAGTCCGGGGATTCCCTCTCCAAGATCGCCTTTGAGACCTTGGGCAGCTTTGCCGCCTATCCCCGCATTGTGACCGCCACCAACGCCGCCGCGGACGTAGACAGCAGTTACACCGCCATCACCAACCCCGGCAGCATCCGCGTGGGGTGGAAGTTGTGCATCCCCGGCGACGGCCCGGTGGTGGACCCCAACGCCACCCCCCGGCCCACGCCCACCCCCACCATGACGCCAACCCCTCACCCCACCCTGGACCCGGACGCGCCCAATCCCCTTGAGATCGAAGTCATGCGTGCCCTGGACTATCCGGGTAGCGATATTGTCATCGAAGAGACCCTGGCTCCCGGGGCCAATTATCAACGCTATTATGCCTCCTATCTTTCCGAAGGCTACAAGATCTATGCCCTGCTCACCGTGCCCAACGGCACACCGCCGGAGACCGGCTGGCCCGTGGTGATCTTCAACCACGGCTACATCCAGCCCGATGTCTACCGCACCACGGAGCGCTACATCGCCTATGTGGATGGCTTCGCCCGCAACGGCTATATTGTCCTGCGCTCGGACTATCGGGGCCATGCCTCATCCCAGGGGGAGGCCACGGGCGGTTATGGCACGCCAGACTACACGGTGGATGTACTCAACGCCGTGGCCTCGGTGAAGAAGTATGCGGCGGCGGACCCGGATCGCATGGGCATGTGGGGCCACAGTATGGGCGGCCAGATCACCCTGCGCAGCATGGTGGTGACGGACGACATCAAGGCCGGGGTGATCTGGGCCGGGGTGGTGGGCAGCTATCCGGATCTGCTCTATAACTGGCGGCGCAGCGCTGCCTACACCTTCACGCCGCCCCGCACCCAGCGCCCCTGGCGGGACGAGTACATCACAACCTATGGCTCACCCGAAGAGAACCCGGACTTCTGGGCCTCGATTTCACCCAACACGTATGTGGCGGATCTCTCCGGCCCCATCCAACTGCACCACGGCACCAACGATGGCAGCGTCCCCTTTGAGTTCTCGACTTGGCTGGATGAACAGATCCAGGCCGTGGGCGGCGTGTCGGAGATCTACATGTACGAGGGGGATGACCACAATCTGGCGGGGTACTTCAACACGGCCATGAGTCGGTCCGTGGCTTTTTTCGACAAATACGTGAAGAACGCAGAGTAGGGGTTTGGGTGGGCAGAGGCGCACCCAAACCCCTACTTCAAAACAGGCCGTAATTTCAACGCCAACTGTAGCGCAAACCTTGCGTCCGGATCGTTCAGATCCAGCCGGGTGATGGCGGCGATACGTTCCAGGCGGTAGGTGAGGGTGTTGCGGTGGATGTGCAGCCGGGCCGCGGTCTGGCTCAGGTTGCCGTGGCACTCGAAGAAGGCCTCCAGGGTGTCCACCAATTCGGCGTTGCGGTTGTCATCGTGGGCCACCAACAGACCCAGGGTTTTGCGGAAGAGTCGGGCCGCCTCTGGGCTGGTGCGCAGGGCGGTGAGCAATTGATATAGCCCCAAATCGCCAAAATAGGTGATCGGCCCAGTCTGCCACTCCCGGCCCAGCCGCCAACTCTCCCGGGCCTGTTGCAGACTTTGCAGCCACAGCCCCGGCCCCGCGGCCGGGCGGCTGATGCCGATCACCAGCTTGGCCTTGGGATGCGCAGCCATGATGCGCTCCACAAAGGCGTGGGCGATCAGCTTCAACTCCCGCCCGCTCTTGGGGTTGTCCGTGGGCCAGAAGATCAACATGCCCTCTTCCCGGCGGCTGGTGGGGGCGCTGGCCTCTTGGTCTTGAATAAAGCGCAACAACGGTGTGGGCCAATTGGCCACGCCTTGGGCCTCAATGATCACGGCGACATGGGGCCGGTGCAAATCGTAGCCCAGGGAACCACCCCGCTGGATCCACGCCTGCTCGTCGGCGATCTCGGCAGCCAACAGTTCATCCACAAAGGCCGCCCGCATGCGCTCCTCGGCCACCCCCACCGCGTTCTGCTTGACCCACTCCAGCGCCGCCGCGCCCGCCCCCTGGCTGACGGCGATGGCCTCCACCGCGCTCAACTCTCGGCCATCCTTGTCCGTGCGCAGGAGCAACGCATAGCCCCGCAGCCCCTCCCCGGCCACAATGGGGGCCACGGCGGCCTGGCGGAAATTGCCCACATCCCCGCTGCTGACCAAATCCAACACGCCCACAGCCTCGGCCAGATCCGGGGCGGACTGGCGGGCAGCCCAACTGCGCAGGGTGGTGACATTGGGCAAGCTGGCCAAAATCTGGCGGCGGCGGGCCTCGCTCACCTGCTCCAGCCCGGAGACCGCGGCCACGGTGCCATCGTCCCGCATCAAAATCAGGGGCTGCTGGGCAAATTGGTTGATGCGCCGGGTGATCCCTTCCAGCCCGTCGCTGTCCAGGGCGATCTGGGTCAACTCTCGTTGCAAATCCGCGCTGCGCTGGGCCACATAGCCGTCCCGGTCCACAATCAGGCGGATGATGGCCCGCTCCACCCGCACGGCCTGGGTGGTTGGGGGCAAGTGAAAGAGGGGGATGTTGGCCTGGGTGGCGGCGGCGACGGCATCTGGGCGGAACTCACCGATCACGGCCACGGCGGAGATGTTGGCCTGTTGCAGACGCAGGATCAGCCGGTCCAGCCGCATCTCCGCGTCCAGAATACGCAGATCGGCCATGTCCACCAGGGCCAACTCCCCCCCATCCAGCTTGGGAAAGGCGGGCGGGCTGGGGCGCAGACTGCTGGCCCAACTCACCGGGCGGTCGAGGAGGGTTGCGCCGGTCAACAGGGTGGTGCCGGGGGGCAAGGCCAGGCGATAGATGTCGTCCAAGGTGGCGGTGTTGCGGTATTGTGTGGTCATGGTTATGCAAGTTTCACAAAAAGATGAGTAAAAGTCGGTTTATGGCTCAATATCTTATCACAATGGGAGCATAATCTTCCAGTTCGCAGAGCGCATGGCGCGCACATGCACAAAGACAAGAACCAAAGGCAACCAAGGGGCGTGGCAGAAACTTCTGAAAATAGCTCAACCCAGGACTCATGCGCGCTAACCATAAATTCAGATTTCCCGCCATTGACCAAACCAGACACGGGACGTATACTGTCCCGACAACGGTTCTTTGGAATCACAGGGGGCAAGTCACGTCCCCGGCACTCGCCATTGATCGGTACAAAAAGTCGGAGAAATCCCATGACGCCACCCACCCAACCCGAAGTCTGGATTTTGAGCGCGGCCCGCACACCCATTGGCCGTCTGCAAGGCGGCTTGCAGGATCTCTCCGCCGCGGAGCTGGGCGCGGCGGCCATCCGCGCCGCGGTGGAGCGGGCCAAGCTGCCCGACCTGGCCCAGATCGACGAGGTGATCATGGGCAATGTGGTCTCCGCGGGCCTGGGGCAGAACATTGCCCGGCAGACCGGCATTCGGGCCGGGCTGCCCACCAGCGTGGGGGCCATGACCATCAACAAGGTGTGCGGGGCCAGTCTCAAGGCCGCAGCCCTGGCCGCCCAGGCCATCCGCGTGGGGGACGGCAACCTCTTTGTGGTGGGCGGGGTGGAGAGCATGAGCCAGGCCCCCCACTTGGTGGACGGAAGGCGCAACCAACTGCGCTATGGCAGCGGCCAGCTCCGAGACGCCCTGGTGGTGGACGGCCTGTGGTGCGCGTTCGAGGATTGGGCCATGGGCCACGCGGCCGAGTTCATCGCCGACGAGTATGGCGTCACCCGGCTGGCCATGGACGAGTATGCCCTGGCCAGCCACCGCAAGGCTATCGCCGCCGCGGACAGCGGCAAGTTCGATGCCGAGATCGCCCCGGTCACGGTCACTACACGCAAAGGCGAGATCATCACCGTCAGCCAGGATGAATCCCTTCGGCGCAACACCTCTTTGGACGCCCTGTCCGCCCTGCCCCCCGCCTTCCGCGCCGATGGCCGGGTCACCGCGGGGAATGCGCCTGGCCTCAACGACGCCGCGGCCGCGCTGGTCATATCCAGCCGGGCCAAGGCCGAAGAGATGGGCGCGGTGCCTCTGGCCCGGCTTGTGGGTTTTGCCCAGAAGGCAATGGACCCCAAATACATCTTCGATGCCCCGGCCAAGGCCATCCCCCTGCTGTTGGAGAAGGTGGGCTGGGCCTTGGCCGACGTGGATCTCTTCGAGGTCAACGAGGCCTTCGCCGCCCAGATCCTGGCCAACGGCTATGCCCTGGCCGATGCGGGCTGGGATTGGGACAAAGTCAACATCCACGGTGGGGCCATTGCCCTAGGCCATCCCCTGGGGGCTACCGGGGCCAGACTCCTCACCACCCTGCTCTACGCCCTGCAAACCCACAATCTGCGCCGAGGCGTCGCCAGCCTCTGCCTGGGCGGCGGGGAAGCGGTGGCGGTGGCGGTGGAGCGGATGGGGTGAGGGGGGTGGGGATTAGGGGATTGGGGATTGGGGGGGTGGGGCGGCAGAATCTCATAATCGCTCAATCTCGCAATCTCAAACAACAAAGGAGAGAAATTCATGACCACACATAGTGATCTGCTTATCATCGGCGCGGGGCCGTTTGGCCTTTCTTTGGCCGCCCAAGCTCAGATACAAGGCGTTGACTACACGATATTGGGCAAGCCAATGGAGTTTTGGCGGGCCAACATGCCCGAAGGCATGTACTTGCGCTCGGCCAGCGATTGGCACTTGGACCCGGTGAACATCCACACCATTGAGGCATTTTTGGCAGAACAGGGCAAGACCCCGGCGGATGTGGAGCCGCTTTCTCTGGACTTCTACCTCTCCTACGCCCGGTGGTTCCGGGAACAGAAGCGGATTTCCATCACCGAACACTATGCGAAGCAGGTGGATCGGGTTGAAAGTGGCGGCTTTTTGGTCACATTGGAGAATGGCGAGAGCATCACCGCCGCCAAGGTAGCCGTGGCTCTGGGCTTCAGCGCTTTCAAGCATGAACCGGCGGAGATGGTGGATCTATTGCCGCCGAATCGCTATGCGCATACCTGCGACTTCGTGGACTTTGCCCCCATACGGGGGAAGCGCTGTCTAATTTTGGGCGGACGCCAGAGCGCTTTTGAGTGGGCCGCCCTGCTCAACGAGGCCGGGGCTGCCCAAGTCCATATCTCCCACCGCCACGACAGCCCGGCCTTTGAAGAGGCGGACTGGTCCTGGGTCAACCCTCTGGTGGACGCCATGGTGGACAATCCCGGCTGGTTTCGTCATTTAAGCGATGCGGAAAAGGATAAAATCAACCACCGTCTGTGGGCCGAGGGTCGGCTCAAGGTGGAGCCGTGGCTGGAGGATCGGGTGATGACCCCGACCACGACCTTGTGGCCTCGCACCCGACTCACTGGTTGCGTCGAGAACGCGGACGGCAGCCTTGATGTGGTGCTGGCCGCTGTGGATGGCTCGGACGAGAGGCACCTGAGAGTGGATCAGGTGATCTTGGCCACCGGGTACAAGGTTCACATAGATCGGGTTCGTTGTTTAAATCAGGGCAATCTGTTGACCGAGCTAGCCACGCGCAACGGTTTTCCCGTGTTGGACGAGCATTTTCAGACCAACATTCCTGGCCTCTTTATCACCAGCCTGCCCGCGGCCCAGGATTTTGGCCCCTTCTTCGGCTTCACCATCTCCGTGCGCACGTCGGCCAGGCTGATCGGGCAAGCGCTCTGAGGACGAATCTAGCCACCATCCATCAAGGAGTGAGAGACCATGCCAACACTTGACCGCACCAAAGAGAACCCTTGGGTCCTCAAGACCCCGCCGGGTCAATCGGAATACACCATGCACGTTGACGAGAAGGACGGCAAACCGGTCCTGGTCTGCACTGTGGGCAAGACCGTTCTGCTCTATGACGCCCGCTGCATCGACGATCTCCACGCCATGCTTCTTGAGGCGGGCGACTGGGTTGATCTGGGCGGCGCGGACGAGCAAAAACCTGCCCCGGACGGGTCGGTTGAGGCGTGGGGACGTTCGGCGACCAACCCGGTGCAGGGATGGTATGGGCTAAAGAAGGGGCTGCGGGGCCGATTTGGGGTCTACATCCCCCCGCTGATGGAGGCCCTGGGGTTGTGCGAACTTGAACACAACGCCCGGAACAATCGTATGCGGGCCATCACAACCTCCTGATCCACACCCAAGAGAAATAACAATGAATCAGAACACGGAACGGCTGCGCCGAGAGCTTGGCCTGGGCGGGGCAATCCTGCTGGGGTTAGGATCCATGGTGGGGACCGGTGTCTTCGTGAGCATCGGCGTGGCCGCGGGGGTGGCTGGGCCGAGTGTGATCCTGGCCGTGCTGATCGGGGCGGCGGTGGCGTTGGCCAATGGGTTGAGCAGCGCCCAACTGGCCGCCAACCATCCGGTCAGCGGCGGGACGTATGAATATGGCTATCGTTATCTGCGCCCCTGGCTGGGGTTCAGCGCTGGGTGGCTCTTTTTGCTGGCCAAGTCGGCGTCCGCGGCCACGGCGGCGCAGGGCTTTGCCGGCTATGC
Organism: Caldilineaceae bacterium; assembly: GCA_018003515.1. Classification (GTDB taxonomy): domain Bacteria; phylum Chloroflexota; class Anaerolineae; order Caldilineales; family Caldilineaceae; genus JAGNDO01. The sequence continues at coordinate 5,837 of JAGNDO010000048.1, read as the reverse complement.
CCTCTCTGCCCTGGGCGTACATAGTCCCGGCCTGCGCACGGGGGTGGCCGTGGTCACGGTCCTGGTGGTGACGGCTGTGGTGATGGGCGGGGTGCGCCGCTCCAATCGGGCCAACACGGCCATCGTCGTCGTCACCTTTGGGGCGCTGATCTTCTTCATTTTCGCCGGGTTGTCTCGGCTTGATCCCGGCAACTTCACGCCCTTTCTGGCCGCGCCTGGCGACGCGCCCGGCGGACTGAGCGGGCTGCTGACCGCCAGCGCCCTCATGTTCGTGGCCTTCACCGGCTACGGACGCATCGCCACCATGGGCGAGGAGGTGCAAGATCCCCGGCGCATCATCCCCAAGGCCATCGTGCTGACCATGATCGTCACCCTGCTGCTCTATATGGGGGTGGCCGTGGCGGGCATCGGCGCGGCCGGGGCGGCGGGGATGAGCGGGGCCGTGGCCGTCAACGCCGCGCCCTTGGAGAGCATCATGCTGGGGTTGGGCATCCCCGGCGGCGGGGCCATCCTGGCCGTGGGGGCGATTGCGGCCATGCTTGGCGTCCTGCTCAACCTGATCCTGGGCCTCTCCCGGGTACTGCTGGCCATGGGCCGCCGGGGGGACATGCCGTCCGCGGTGGCCCGGCTGGACGCCACGGGCAGCACCCCCATCCTGGCCGTCCTGGTCATGGGCGGCGTGGTGGCTGGTTTCGCCCTGATCGGCGACGTGCGGGTGACTTGGTCCTTCAGCGCGTTCACCGTGCTGGTCTACTATGCGTTGACCAATCTGGCCGCCCTGCAACTGCGGGGAGCCGACCGTCTCTACCCAGCCTGGATCGCCTGGGCCGGGCTGGGGGCCTGCCTCTTTTTGGCTTTCTGGGTAGATGCCATCATCCTGGCCGCGGGGGTGGGACTATTGGCTATCGGGCTGGGTTGGCATTGGCCGGCCCGCCGATCTCAGGGTAAAATATGACCCAGTCCCGGCGCTTTCTATCCACCCTTGTTTTCCCCATCCCATTCCGAAAGAGAGACCCTGCATGAGAACTTATACTGCGTCCACCACCATCAAAACCGGCCCCAAAACCATCTGGCAGATCCTGACCACCCCGGCCGGCTATCCCAAATGGGATCCGGGCATGGAGCGCATCGAGGGCAAGCTGGCCCTGGGCGAGAAGGTCAAGTTTTTCACCAAACTGGACCCCAGCCGAGCCTTCCCCGTCACCGTCACGGCCTTTGAACCCAACAAGCGCCTGGTTCTGAGCGGCGGCATGCCCCTGGGGCTGTTCAAATCCGAACGCACCCACACCCTCACCACCAACCCGGACGGCAGCACCACCTTCAAGACCGAGGAGATCTTCAGCGGTCTGCTCCTCCCCCTCTTCGGCAGAAGCATCCCCGACCTGACCGCCAACTTCGAGGGGTTCGCCGCAGGGTTGAAGGCCCGGGCCGAGAAGAAAAAGTAGGCTGACGTGGGTGCTTATCCACACAGACCATTTGCATAAATCAGCACACATGCGTACAATTGAATTGTACGCATGTGTCTATCTACCGTTCAGTGGGGAGTCCATTATGCTCAGCATGGGGGTCAGCGAATTCCGCGCCAACATGAATGCCATTCTTCAACAGGTGCAGGGTGGGGAAATTGTCTCTCTTTTGCTACGCGGCAGCGAAATTGCCAAACTCGTCCCGCCGGATTATGCACAAACTGCTGCCCGCCAGGAGCTGAAGGCGTTGCGGCAGAGCGCTATTGTGGGGGATGTGCTTCGCCCCATTGATGAGCCGTGGCAGGCGGCGAGTGATCTATGATCGTCGTTGACACCCACGTTCTGATCTGGGATGCCCTGTCGCCAACCCGTCTTTCCCCGGCCGCCGTCCAGGCCCTGGCAGCAGCCAACAGCGGGGATGGTCTCCTCGTGGCAGATATTTCCCTGTGGGAAATTGCCATGCTCATCCACAAAGGGCGTGTCCAGGTCGCCACCGACTGCCACGCTTTTCTGAATCTGATTTTGCAGGCAAATCGGATTCAGGTGCGGTCAATCACGCCTCAAATTGCGGCCTTGTCCATGCAGTTGCCTGCAACCATCAATGCCGATCCGGCCGATCGCCTCATCGTTGCGACGGCCATGGCAGAAGGTGTGCCCCTTCTTACAGCTGATCACAACTTGCGAGCGTTCGAAGACATTTCAACCATCTGGTAGCAACCTTGGAGCATCCACCCATGAACGCGCAACTTGACGCTGTCTTCGACCACATCGCCGCCCACCGCCAGGGCTTTATCGACCGGCTGCTGGCCTATGTCTCCCGGCCCAGCATCAGCGCCCACGGGGTGGGGATTGCCGAGACCGCCGACTCTCTGCTGGGCTATCTGGGCGAACTGGGCTTTGACGCCCAATTGCTGCCCACGGCCGGCTGGCCCTTTGTCTTCGGGCGGCGGGCGGATCGGCCCGGTGCGCCCACGGTTTTGCTCTACGGCCACTACGATGTGCAACCCCCGGACCCCCTGGACCAATGGATCTCGCCCCCCTTCCAGCCGGAGATCCGGGACGGGCGCATCTTTGGCCGGGGGGTGGGGGACAACAAGGGGCAGCACTTTGCCCAGTTGTTGGCGATTGAGTCCTGGCTGGCCACGGCCGGGGATCTGCCGTGCAATGTACTGGTCTTGCTGGAAGGCGAGGAGGAGATCGGCAGCCCCCGCATCGCCGAGACCGTGGCCGCCCACCGGGATCTCCTGGCCGAGGCGGATCTGGTCATCACCGCTGACGGGCCGACCCACGAGAGCGGGCGGCCCACCATCAAGTTTGGGCCCCGGGGCATCGCCTCGTTCGAACTGCGGGTGCGCCACGCCAACCGGGACTTCCATTCGGGCAATTGGGGCAACGTGGCCCCCAACCCCATCTGGACGTTGGTCCATCTGCTGGCCACCATGAAAGACTCCACGGGCAAGATCACGATTGACGGCTTTTACGACAACGTGCAGCCCCCCACAGATCTGGAGCGAGCGGCCCTGGACGCCCTGCCCATCGACGTGGCCGCGGTCATGGTCAAAGTGGAGATGGCCCGGCTGGACGAACCCCAGGATCGCCCCTTCTTCGACCGCCTCTCCCTGTGGCCGACCCTGACGGTCAACGGCTTCCACAGCGGCTACGGCGGACCCGGCACCAAGACCGTCCTGCCCTGTGAGGCGTTCGCCAAGTGCGACATCCGCCTGGTGGCGGCCCAGAGCGTGGACGAGGTGATGACCAAGGTGGCCGCCCACGTCGCCCGACACGCGCCCGAGGTGGAATTCATCCGCCAGGGGGGCATGGAGCCGTCCAAGACACCCCTGGATTCCCCCTTTTCCGCACCCCTGCGCCGGGCCATCCTCGCCGCCACGGGGGAGGAGCCGCTCCTCATCCCGGCCATGGGCGGCAGTCTGCCCGACTATGTGTGGACCCAGATTTTGGGCGTCCACTCGTTCATCACCCCCTACGCCAACCACGATGAGGCCAACCACGCGCCGAATGAGAATTTGGAGGTGGAACGCTTCATCAACGGCATCCGCACGGGGGCCGCGGTGTTGGCGGAGTTGGGGGCAGCATAACCAATCTCCCGATCTCGGTCGAGATTGGGAGATTATGGAATTTCGTTCGTGAAATTCGAAGAAGTCAGGTATAATTCAACTTATGGATACCACCACGGCTAATTTTCGAGTTGACAAAACGGTCTTCTCAGTCGCCTCGCTGTTTGATGAGTCTGATGAGAAGATCTATTGGGCGTCCAAAACGCCGTATGAACGCTTGCAAGCTGTAGAACTCATGCGACAGGTCATCTATGGGTACCAGCCTTCTACCATCCGATTTCAAAGACTTTTTGAGGTTGTTGAACTCGAAACAAGTTGAATATCTGCTGATCGGTGGATACGCCGTGGGGTATTTTGGCTATTCCCGCGCCACAGCCGATATCGACATTTGGATTGCCATCAATCCTGATAATGCTCGGAAGGTGGCGGAAGCCATCTCCGAGTTTTTTGGTTTCCCCGTTGATGAAGCCACACCAGCGTTGTTCCTGCAAGAGAACAAAATCGCCCGCATGGGTGTTCCGCCCTTCCGCATCGAAGTCTTGACCACGATATCGGGTGTGCAGTTTGAAGAGTGCTATGCAGATCGCATAATCGATATCCTCGACGGCGTAGAAGTCAACCTCATTAGCCTTGACCACTTGAAGGTCAACAAACAGGCGAGTGGCAGACTCAAAGATTTGAACGATCTAGAAAATCTTCCGTAAAACCCCGCTATCAAAAAAGTGCTCCCCTGACCAAAAATACTCCCGAGTATCACCGCCAATTTACCCATCCCAAAAGGAAATAGTCCATGCAACTACCCGAATCGGCCCGCGCACTTATTGAATCCGGCGCGCACGCCCACCTTGTGACGTTGAACGCGGATGGCAGTCCGCAGGTGACGATTGTGTGGATGGGTGTGGAAAGCGGCCCGGAGGGGACTGAACTGGTCTCCGCCCACATGTACGAAAGCGTGAAGGTGCGCAACATGCGCCGGGATGGCCGGGTGGTGGTCTCGTTTGGCAGCCCTACGTTGAGTGCCATGGGGCTGGGCGAATATTTGGTCGTCTATGGCACGGCCCGCATTGTGGAGGGCGGCGCGCCGGAACTGCTGCAAAAGCTGGCCCACGTCTACATGGGGCCGGATGTGGTCTTCCCGGCCATGGAGAACCCGCCGGCGGGCTTTATCAACCGGATCAAAATTGACCGGGTTACGGGCGTGGGGCCGTGGACCGGGCGGGTGGTCTAAAAGATGGTGAACTACTACGACGATCCGAAAAATGTGGCCGACTACATTCAAATGGCGGAGGGGTACAACGGGGAGGAACTGATCCAGCTTTTACGGGAGGTCTTACCGAGCGGGTCAACCGTGCTGGAACTGGGCATGGGGCCGGGTGTGGATCTGGATCTGCTGGCCGTTCACTACAACGTGACCGGCTCCGACCGGGCGCAACCTTTTCTGGACCGTTATCGGTTGGCCCATCCCCAGGCAGATCTGTTGCTGTTGGATGCCGTCACCTTGGATACGCAGCGTCGGTTCGACGCCATCTATTCCAACAAAGTGCTTCACCACCTCACCCGCACCGAGTTGGCCGATTCGTTTTTGCGCCAAGCCGATCTGCTCCCTCCCGGCGGCGTGATCGTCCATTCCTTCTGGTATGGGGACAATGAGGAGGAATATCCGGGCATGCTGGCCGTCTATTACACGGAATCTACCCTCACCCTGGCCCTTGGTCCCGTCTATGAGATCCTCAAGATGACCCGCTATGCCGAGATGGACGAGGGGGATTCGTTGGTCTGTGTGTGTAGAAAGCGGTGATAGGCAAGAGGTAGATTTTCCTGATACACGCGGATTGGCACTCTTTCGTCCCCGGCACTCGCCACCAGCAATCTCGAACATCAAACCCATTTTGGCGAGTGCCGGGGACGTTCACCCCATGAAATTCAATCGAACCCAGCTATACCTCCGGTGGTCCCACATAATTGACCTCGGCCACGGGCGCAAACTTGAGGGGCTTGCCCGTGGTCATCTCCTCGTGGACATGGGCCAGCAAGCCAGCCGTACGAGCGACGATAAAAAACCCTTTGCCCAATCGCCAATCAAAGCCCATATCCGAGATCAGCGCAGCCAAGGCACCGTCCACGTTGAGGGGCAAGCTGCGCCCGGTCTCCGCGTGCAGGACGCCCACAAGCGCCTGGGCCAAGGCTGTGTGCGGGCCTGCGATGCCCAACTCTTCCGCCAGGGCCAGCAGATAGACGGCGCGGGGGTCCGGGTCGTGGAAGCGATGGCCAAAACCGGGCAGACGTTCGCCCCGCT
>JAGNDO010000047.1 GCA_018003515.1 Caldilineaceae bacterium | reverse complement strand
GGGCATCTCTTATGCGCTGATGGTGTCCGCGTCATCGGGGGGCGTGGACGGTGCATCCGAGTCTATGTCAGAGTTGGATGCAGAATCGAGGGTCTGTTCATGCTCTTGACGTTCCGCCGCAATCTGTTGCAGCAGTTCGTCCACTCGGGCTGCCCGGGCTGGTGTGTCGTCGTAGACAAAGTTGAGTTCGGGCACAACTCGCAAGCCGCACCGTTGGGCCAACTGTCGGCGCATATAGGGGGTCGCCGATTGGAGACCTGCCAGCAGATCACGTTTGGGCAGGTCCGAATCCGCCTGGTGGATAAAGACCCGCACACTGCGCAGATCACGACTCACCGCCACTTCCGTCACCGAAATCATGGTTAGCCGGGGATCTTCCAGTTCAGAGCTGATCATGACACTCAGCTCCTGAAACAGAAGCCCGGACACCCGCTCCTGCCGTATGGTAGTCACAGTTAATGTCCTTTGCAAAAATGGCGAATGGCGAATGGCGCATGGCGGGGACAATTCGCCATGCGCCATTCGCCATCTGTTTATTTAACCTGTCGCATTTCAAAAGCTTCGATCACATCCCCCTCTTCGATGCCGCTGTTGACACCTTCCAAGTTGATGCCGCATTCGTAGCCCGTGCGCACTTCGGCCACATCTTCGGTAAAGCGCTTGATATTCTCCACCCGGCCTTCCAGGACCACGACACCCTTGCGCAACAGACGGGCTTTGGCATTGCGCTTGACGACGCCGTCCAGAATCATACAGCCGGCCACCACGCCGCCCCGCTTCACCTTGAAGAGCTGGCGCACCTCGGCATGGCCCAGGGTAATGGACTCGAAAACCGGCTCCAACATGCCGTGCAGGGCCAGTTCCAGATCCTCGATCATCTTATAGATGATATTATAGTTGCGAATTTCCACACCGGAAAGCTCGGCCCGCTGGGCCGCGGACTTGTCCACGCCCACGTTGAAGCCAATGATGATGCCGTCGCTGGCCTCGGCCAACATGACATCGCTCTCGTTGATGTCACCGATGGCGGATTGCAGAATCTTGACCTTGACATCCTTGTTGCCCAGCACCTCAACGCTGCGCACCACAGGTTCCAGGGATCCCTGCACATCGGCCCGCACGATCAAGTTGAGGGTTTCGGTCTCGCCCTCTTCCATACGGGCGAAGAGATCTTGCAAGGACATCTGCTGGCGTCCGGGTTGGGCGGATTCCGCTTCGAACTTCAGACGCCGCTCTTCGGCAATGGCTCTGGCCTCTTTGTCGCTGCGCACGATCTCGAAGACATCTCCGGCGCGGGGCACTTCTTGCAGGCCCAGGACGATCACCGGGGTGCTGGGGCCGGCCTTTTTGATGGGCGTGCCCTCGTAATCAAACATGGCCTTGATGCGGCCCCAGGTCTCGCCCACGACCATAGCGTCGCCTTGGGCCACGGTGCCATTTTGGATCAAGAGCGTGGCGGTCACGCCCCGATACTTGTCCAACTCAGCCTCGATCACTGTGCCGACCCGGTGGCCGCGCGGATTGGCCTTGAAGTCCTCGATCTCGGCCAGCAGCAGGATGTTCTCCAATAGCAGCTCAATGCCTTCGCCACGCAGGGCGCTGATGGGCACGACAATGGTGTCGCCGCCCCAGGTTTCAGGCTGCAAGCCCTCTTTGGCCAGCCCTTCCATCACCCGGTCCGTGTTGGCGTTGGACTTGTCGATCTTGTTGAGGGCCACAATGATGGGGACACCGGCAGCACGGGCATGGCTGATGGCTTCCCGGGTTTGGGGCATCAGGCCATCGTCCGCGGCCACAACCAGAATCACGATGTCCGTGACTTGGGCCCCCCGGGCGCGCATGGCGGTAAAGGCGGCGTGGCCAGGGGTATCCAGAAAGGTGATGCGCTTGTCGTTGATGGTGACCTGATAGGCACCCGTATGCTGGGTGATGCCCCCGGCTTCGGAATCTACCACATGGGTGTGGCGGATATGATCCAGCAACGTGGTCTTGCCGTGGTCCACATGGCCCAGAATGGCTACCACCGGGGGGCGAGACTCCATGCGATCCTCGTCCTCGTCGGCCATGAATTGCTCGATCTGGTGTCGGGGGGTGGCTGGGGCGGCGGCCTCGGCGGCCGCTGCCTCGGCTTCGGGGCTGTCCGCGGCCTCGATCACTTTGGGGCGGCGCACCTCCACGCCCAACTCTTCTCCCACAATCACCGCGGTGTCGTGGTCGATGCTCTGGGTGATGGGGGCCATGATACCAAACTGCATCAGGACTTTGATCAGATCGATGGGGCTGCGCTCCATAAGCTGGGCCAGATCCCGCACGGTGATGGATTCTGCCACTTCAACGGATGTGGGGGCCGGTGTAGCGGGCTTGCTGATCTTGGCGGGCTTGGCGCTGTTGCCTGGCTTGGCTCCCCCCCCACCGCCGGGCTTGGAACCACCCCCACCAGGTCTGGCACCGCTGCCGCCAGGTCTGGTACCACTGCCGCCCGGCTTGGCACCGCTGCCACCGGGCTTGGCACCGCTGCCTTGCCTGGTGCTGTTGCCAGCCGGGCGAGTCTCTTTGGGGCGCTGTTGTGTGTTTTTGGTTTCGACTTTTGTAGCCATATCTTTGTTTCCCCTTCCCAAATAAAATAACGGTCAAGCCAGCCCCTTGCGCAATCAGCAGATCAGGTAAGGGGGTACTGGATTGTCTTTGCGGACGGTGTGGGTGGAGATCCGTCGGCGACATGCCTGAAGGCACTGTCACCGGAGATAGGCCAGGAGAGGAGGGAGCGGCCATCAGGCGAGGGTATAGAAGTGGTGTTCATGCACACGGTCTCGCCCCAAAAATTGGTCGGAATCGTGTTGAGTAGGATGGGCTGTCGGAGGGACAGCGCCTTCTCACTTAATCATGAGCGTACTCCTGTACTCGTGGCCTGATGTAGGCAGTTTCCCTTGTCTCCAACCGTACCGTCGGTTGTTGGTTCCTACTAACTATCTGCGTTCGTGTCGCATGCGTGATGCGAACTACTGCGTTTTGCTGTTTCATGGCTGACCATCCACCGGGACGGTTGTCCCGGTTTCTAGCCCGGTTTCGGTCTCAATTTCCGGCAAAGTCGCCATGAAGGCGGCAATACGCTGACGATCTTCCTGGCTGAGTCGGGTACGCAGGGCTTGATCCAGCCGCCGCCCCTCTGTCACCTGCACCCAGCAATTTCGAGACGGATGCACATAGGCCCCCCGTCCCGCCATCTTGCCGCTGGGGTCAATCATCACCCCATCAGCCGTACGCACAACGCGTATCAATCCGCGCTTGCCCGCCACTTCTCGGCAAGCCACACAAGTTCGCTGCGGCAGATGCTTGGTCCGTTGGGGCTGCGGGGGGGGCTGCGGCTTTTGCTTCTTGTCCATGTTGGACAGACTCCGTCGAAAGGCTAATGTCCCGTCGTAACCATTCACTCCCCGCCCCCCTAGCCCCCCAACTTTGGGGGGAACGGTCCACGACCTCCCCCAGAATTGGGGGCCGGGGGGCCGGGGGGGCCGAGGGGGGGACGGTTATGTCCCGTCAAGCATGAATGAAAACGTTGGCGTCCTCACATACGAACGTCGGGCATCCTAGGATGCCCGACGCCTCACGCCACCAAACCAGGCTTGACGACACGCTAGATGATCTAAATGTAGTCGTCGTAGTCGTCGTCGCCATAGGCCGGTCGGCGTTTCTTCTTGGAAACTTTCTTGGCGGGTTTGACCGTTTTGCCCCGTTTGCTTTTGCCCTTGTTGCGGTCCGATTCTTCCTCGAAGATGTCTTCCAACTCTTCGATCTCGTCATCGTCGCTTTCGTCCAACAGACCGACCAACAGCTCTGCCGGGATCTCGAACTTCATATCATCCATATCGACCTTCTTGCTGCGCCGCGCCCGCAACATATCAGCGGTGATGACTTCGGGCAGATCTTCGGGCTCACCGACAACCGGGGTGGGCGGGGTGGGCGGAGTGGCCGGGGTTTTGCCCGCCACATCCAAGGATTCGGTAATCTTGCGCAGCCGGGCCTCTTCCTCGGCAAGCTGGGCGGCCAATTGACCAAAGGGATCCACGGGCTTGGGTGAATCTTGCACAGGCTCCTTCTTGGTCGCACCCCACATGTCCACCTTGGGTTGATCCGGGGTGGGGGGCAGGTCGCCAAACATGGACATATCCACCGGCGGCAGCTCGTCCCCTTCGTCCTCGACCATGCGGGCAATCTGGCCCAACTTGTCTGGGCCTGTGCCTGCGCGGGCAACCTTTGCGTTGGCGTCCAAGAAAGTCTGGGCCCGGGTAAGCAAATCACCCTTGCCGGCCGATGTCTGGATCTGCTTGGCAGCATCCAGGTCATAGCCCTCGACCAAAGCCTCGGACTCGCTCTTGATGTCAATACGCCAGCCGGTGAGCTTGGCCGCCAGCCGGGCATTTTGGCCCGCCTTGCCAATGGCCAGGCTCAACTGACGGTCCGGCACCACCACGGTGGCGGTCTTGACGTTGTTGTCGCCTTCCAAAATCACCACGTCCACCTGGGCCGGGCTGAGGGCGTTGGAAATGTAGGTGCGGATCTCGCTGTTCCACTCCACCACATCGATCTTCTCGCCGGCCAGCTCGTTGACGATGCCCTGGATACGCATGCCCCGCTGGCCCACGCAACTGCCCACCGAATCCACGCCGGCCACAGTACTCACCACGGCCACCTTGCTGCGGGCACCGGGCTCCCGGGCAATGTTCTTGATCTCCACCGTGCCTTCGCGCACTTCGGGGATCTCCTGCTCCATCAAGCGGCGCAGCAGATTGCGATGGGTGCGGCTCAGTTTGATCATGGGGCCGCGGCTGCCCTTCTGCACATCCACGACAAAGAGTTTAATATAATCGCTACGGCGCAAGCGCTCGTTGGGGATCTGTTCGTCCCGGGGCAGCAGGCTTTCGTGTTTGTCATCCAACAGCACCGTGACCGTGCCGGAAAGGGTGTCGATGCTACGCACTTGGGCGTTGATCAGCTCGCCCACCCGATGCACATAGTTCTCGTAGACCGTGTCTCGCTCGGCCTCGCGGATACGCTGCAAGATCACTTGCTTGGCGGTCTGGGCGGCGATGCGGCCAAAATTGCCCGGTGTGCTGGGGATCTTGATCAGGTCATGGGCGACCACAGAGGGGTTCAATTTCTTGGCCTCAACGATGTCGATCTCCGTGCGAGGATTCATCACCCCCTCGACCACCTCTTTTTCGGCATAGACCCGCATGTCGCCAGAGATGCGATCCACCCCCGCGCTGACATTGGCCACAGAGCCATAGTTGCGTTTATAGGCAGAGATCAACGCGGCCTCGATAGCCTCGAAGATAATCTCCCGATCCAGCCCCTTATCGGTGGCAACTTGATTGATTCCGGCAATTAGTGCTTTGGACATGTGCTGACCCAGACCCCTTTATGGAACATTTTCGGAACCCTGACGGCTCCAACAAGATTTAGTTTTGGACCAAACATTTCAGACAAAAAAGTCCCTGACAACAAGAAAAGTGGGGGTTGCCCACTTTCCAAGGTAACGCTCGGCTGAGGCGGAACCTTGGATGTGTCACAGATTACCCTGTTTCTCATCTTGAGGCTCCCAACTTGCCAAAGTATAGCACAGTCCAGGCAAGGTGATCAAATTTTTCTCACCATCTGCATGGTCCACGGGCATTTCTCCCGCGCACATGGGGGAGACTCAAATTTCCCCCTTGAACAAACCTGGCTCCTCGCATATACTGGTCATACCCAAAATTGTCAACTTTATCGTTCCGGGCACCCATGCCCATGCCCATGCCCATGCCCACGCTTTTGCCGCCCAAAGGAGGTTGGTAGTCGTTCACCCCCCACAGCCCCCCGGCCCCCAATTCTGGGGGAGATGCTGGACAGTTCCCCCCAAAGTTGGGGGCAGGGGGGCGGAGGTGAACGATTAAGGAGGTTGTATGTGTAGCCCGTGTCCGCCGGCACGGGGAAAAGGAGGAGAAGATGGACCATTCATCCACAGGCCCCCCCAAGAAGCGCAGTCGTTTGCGAGGCTGCCTGATCTGGTTGTTGATTCTGGTTGTGATCTTGGCTGCGTTGGCCGGGGTGGGCTATTTCGCCGTCCAATCCGGTGCCGTCAGCTTGATGCAACTGGAAGCCACGATGCAAGGGGCCGGCGAAATCAGCGTGGTCAACGCATCGGACGCCGAGTTGACCGTGCGTTATATCCAACTGGAGACCGAAAACGGCGATCCCACTCCCCAGGAAACCAACCGGCTGGCCCCGTTGGATGTGGGTGGGCTGGGCGGCCTGTTGCCGGGATCCTATCGGATCGAGTTCAGCAGCCAGGGCGAGGGACCACCCCTGGCCACCTGCACCCTGCGCCTTGGCCGAGGAGACCAGTTCACCTTTGTGGCGCTGACCCAGGGGTTGGTCGTGACCCGGAAAGGCACAAACGCCCAGGACCGCGCTGACTTGCTCGTAGAGAGTTCGTCCCTGTGCCGCCCATAACGGAGCGGATCTATGCCATAGGAGGCAATCATGCGTAACCGATTTTCGAGTGCCTTGCTTCTGCTGGCGGGGATTCTGCTCCTCGGCGGCTGTGTCAACATTGCTGTACTCAACATCACAAACGCTGAATCCAGGGTGCTGATCAAGACACCCGACAATAGAACGGGCTATACCAAAGTTGTGGGTGCCGGAGAGAGTATCGACACCTACAGTTCCCACGGCGGACGCTATACCCTCAGCACCCTGCCCAACGAAGCGTATCGCCGACTGCTCCTCGACCTCCAGGAGCAGTTAGCTGACAGCCTCTTCACCGAAGCCGCCACCCTCTCCCCCAGTGATGTAACCCAGATCGTGCAGCGGATCGGCGAACTCAACGATGCCTTAAATGCACTGAGCCGGGAGGGGGCCTCTTGCACCGGCTCGGTACCAGATTTCTCCAGCGTGACCGCGGTGTTGGACTGGGATGAAAGTGCAGGTGCGTGGTCGTTGGTCTGCTCCGTCTCAACATCGGATTAGCCCAGGTCTACAATTTTGTTCAAAAGAGTGGGTCGATGGCCGCAGGGGTTTGGGTGGGCGGCGGACAGAATCTTCTTGCATCGGCAAGATTTTGTCCGCCGCCGATCCAAACCCCTACCTTTGCCCATAGCATATTTTGGACACACCCGAATGATCTGACCAGCCCTTTTAATCTTGGCTTAACCAAGTGATCCCTGGTGGTTAACCCCAGGTCGCCAATCTTCGGATATAATAGGAACCAATCCTCTTCACTGTCTGCTGTCCAACCAATTTACTGTCACATGAAACAGGAAAAAAGAATGTTGAAGAAACTTGTCAAGCACTGGAAACGCACCCTGCTCATCCTGGTTGCGGTCTTTCTTGTCGTCACTGGCCTGGCCTCCATCCCCCTGGTCGGCAACAACCCGCCCGTGGTCTCCACCCCCAACTGGGACAGCCCCGCCACCGAGCAGTTGGCCATGACCGCCTGCGGCGACTGCCACAGCAACTTGACCGAGTGGCCCTGGTATAGCTACGTCCCCCCGGTCTCTTTCTTGGTGGGCAACCACACTCGTGAGGGCCGCACAAAGCTGAACTTCTCCGACTGGATTGCCACCACCCGGCGGCTGGAGGCCGATGAGATCAAGGAGGTCATCACCGACGGCGAGATGCCCCCCTGGGACTTCCTGCTCATGCACCCAGAGGCCAAGCTGACCGTGGATCAACAGACCGCCCTGATCGACGGGCTGACGAAGACGTTGGCGAACAAGTGAGAGCTGAAGGGGTGAAAGGGTGAGGGGTGAATTTCTTTGGAAACACTCAAAATGAGGTACTGATCCGTATTTCGGGAAAGAGCCAAGCGCGTTTCCAAGCCAATGATCGGATGGCTCTTTCCTGGAATGCGCACCCATGCCCAAGGCCAAGATGACGGTTTTCAGCGCACTAAAAACTAACGCTGCTGGAACAAAAGCCTCGGTTAGTCCGTCATTAAGGCTCTGCATGGTGCGCAATGCAGAGAAGATCACAAAAATCAATCCAAAGAAAAGAGAGGAAAGGAAGTAGAGATGACCTTCAGCAGAAAGAATTTAATCTGGATCATTTTGGTAGTCATGGGGATGATTGTAAGTGCCTGTGTGCCTGTTGCACCTAACATCAGTGATCCAGTGGCCACGACAGTGCCACAAACCGAGAAGACGAGCGAAGAACTAACCCTGTTCGTAGCCGCAGAGAAGATCGAGTGCGTTGGCGTTGCGCCCATGGAATGTCTACAGGTCCGGTTTGGTGAGGATGGGGAGACCCAACTGTTCTACCAAGGAATCGACGGCTTTATCTTTGTGCCCGGCTATGAATACGAACTACGGGTTCTGCGAACAGAGGTGGAAAACCCGCCCGCGGACGGCTCATCCCTGGCCTACACATTGCTCGAAATCGTGAATCAGGCACCCGCGTACACCGGGGAAGCGCTGCCCCTCGAAAATACGGAGTGGAAGCTGGTGGCTTTTGGGGCCGAAAGCATGACGCCCTTCTCGCCCAAAGAGACCGAAGTGACCGCCCTGTTTGCCGATGGCCAGCTAAGTGGAGATAGTGGATGCAATCGCTACACCACGAGCTATACCACTGACGGGAGCCAGCTTACCCTGTCCCCCATTGCCCTCACACGCATGGCCTGTCCTGAACCCGCCATGACGGTTGAGCAGGGCTATATGGATGCCCTCTCCTCGATTGGTGACTACGCCATTGACCGCAACATGCTGACCATCACCTATGCTGCTGGTCAGTTGACCTTCATGGGCGCAGAGGCGATGGGGGAAGAGGCAGCCAACCCTGTTGATCAGAGTGCGACCGCAACCATCACACTGCCGGACGGCCACGAATGCCTGTTCGCTGGCACAGGGGCGACACTGGCCTTCGACGCCAAACGGCTCAACTATACCTGTTCCTCAATGGACGAGCTGCCCTTCACCGGATTGCTCGGCGACATCACTCAGGAAAGCGCTGGCATGTTGACGGTTGAGGTCGCCACCATCAATCGAGCGGACAACGGTTTTGTGCTGGACGCGTCGCAAGAAATGACCTTTTTGGCGGCAGAGATCACCTTGGCCGATGGCACCCAATGTGCCTTTGCTGGCGAGGGTGCAACCCTGGCATTTGAGGGCGAGCGTCTAAACTACACCTGTGGCGACCCATCTATTGGCTTGCTCGGTGCGCTGACCCAGGGCGAAGCTGGCGTGTGGACCGCAACCAAAGTCACCCTTGAACACAGCGACAGTGGCTTCACGATTGCCGAGAGCGAAGAGATGGCGATTCTCAGTATCCACGGCGCAGAAATGCAGTAGGGTCAGAATACAACGGAGACTGACGGGTAAATAATCCGTTCAGTTTTGAGATTGGGAGATTGAGAGATTAACGCGGCAGAATCTCCCAATCTCCCAATCTCCCAATCTCTCAATCTCTTAATCACTCAATCTCAAACCGAAACTTGGCCCGGAAGCGGCGCAGGACGCGCAGGACGGGCCAACCCAGCAGGACGATGAGCGCGGCGTTGCCCACAGCCCGGCCCACATCCCACCAGGCGGAGGTGACGGCGTAGAAGAGGGCATAGCGGCGCACGGTCTCCAGCGCCGAGAGGCCCGGCTGCCAATTGAGGGCGCTCTGCTGCCCCCCGACGATAAACGGCCAAAACCACAGATTCATCACCGCCCCAAAGCCCAGCCCCAGCACCATCCCCCAGACGGCCAACAGTGCCACTTCGCCCTTTGTCCCCACCCACCGCATGGGCAAGATCATGCCCAATCCGCCGGACAGCAGCCCCACCCAGCCCGCCGCAAACATCTGAAATGGCAGCCACGGCCCGATCCCAGCCCCGATCAACGCGCTGGCGGCCAGGCCCAGGCTGCCCAAGAGGAAGCCAAAGGTCGGCCCATAGACATAGCCGGCCAAGATGGGCAGAAAGAAGATGGCGCTGAAGCCCCCCGGCCCCGGCACCAGCCGCAGCACCGCGCTCACCGCGGCCAGGATGCCCAGGACGGCGATCAGTTTGCTATTAAGCTGGCCGCTGCTCAGGCTGCTGATCACGGTGACGAGCAAAAGAATCGTGAGCAGGGCGAAGATCAGGGGGGCATCCTGGCTGTGGCCGACCCCTTGGGCATCGTCGGCTTGGGCCAAATTTTGGGTAAAGAAGGGGTAGAGAAAGGCCAACACCCCCACGGCGGAGGCGACGAGCAGGGTGGCAATACGGAGCAGGGATTGGGGATTCGGGATTGGGGATTGGGGATTGGGGCTTTGCGCGCTCATTGTTCGATACTCGATACTCGATTCAACACATCCCCCACGGTCATCATGGCCTTGTCCCGATACAGCTTGTGGATCTGGGGTGCGAAGACCAGGGAATCGGCCAACACCTCCCGTATGGGGCCGTCCAGAATCACCTCGCCGTCAGCCAGCAAGGCCACCCGGTCGGCGATCTCGGCCACCAACTCCACATCGTGGGTGACCATGACCACGGCCCGCCCAGCGTCCCGCTGGGTGCGCAGGAAGCCCCGCAGGCGCTCTTTGTTGGGATAGTCCAGCCCCCGGGTCGGCTCGTCCAAGAGCAAAATGGCCGGTTCGGCCACGAGGATGGCGGCCAGGGCCACCCGCTGCTGCTCCCCTGCGGACAGATCCCGGGGGTGGCGGTTGGCCAAGAAGTCGATGCCCAAGGTGTGCAGGAGGGCCAGATCCCCGGCGGGGTCCGCGGGCAGACCCCGGCTGTGCCGGGTGAAGGCCACCTCGTCCGCCACGGTCTCGCTGAAAAGCAGGGAGGCCGGCTGTTGGGGCACGTAGCCGATGTGACGGATCACCTCTTGGATTTTGGCCGTGCGGGTGTCCAACCCGGCCACGCTTACCTCGCCCTGGGTGGGTTTGAGCAGCCCGCTCAACAGCTTGAGCAGGGTGGTTTTGCCGCTGCCGTTGCGCCCCATCACGGCCAAAATCTCCCCAGGCCGCACGGCCAAATCCACATTGCGCACGGTCTCGTGATTGCCATAGGCGTGCCAGACGCGGGTGAGAATGGCGAATGGCGAATGGCGAGGGGTAAGGGGCGGGGAGACTTGGGAATGAGGCATGACCAATGGCTGCATTCTCGCCTCTTCATCTTCTCCCACCTCGCCATCCGCCATTCGCCATTCGCCATTCGCCCGCACAAAGCGCCGCCCCTCCTTGATCGTCAAGGGCAGGGGCTGCCAGCCAAGGGTTTTGGCCAGGGTGATCAGGGGTGGGGTGAGGGGGATTTGGGCCAGGACCGTGGCGGGGTCGTCCAAAAGAGGGGGCATGCCCACGCAAGGAAAATAAAGGATGCGGTCGGCGTATTGGACCACCCGCTCCAAACGGTGCTCGGCGCAGATCACCGTGAGGCCCAGGTCTTCGTTGAGCTGGCGCAGGGCGATCAGGACCTCTTCCGCGGCCTGGGGATCGAGCTGGCTGGTCGGCTCATCCAAGACCAGGACTTTGGGCTGCAAGGTAAGGACGGCGGCGATGGCCACCCGCTGTTTCTCGCCGCCAGAGAGGGTGCTGATGCGCCGGTCGCGCAGGTGGGCGATGTTGAGCTGGTCCAGCACCTCCTCCACCCGCTTGCGCATGGTGACCAGGGGGACGGCGAAGTTCTCCATGGCGAAGACCAGTTCGTCCTCCACCGTGTCCACCACAAATTGGCTCTCCGGGTCTTGGAAGACAAACCCCACCCGCTCCGCCATGCCCCGGGGGCCAAGAGTGAGGGGATCCAGGCCGGCCACGCGCACCCGGCCAGCCACCTGTCCGCCGTGGAAGTGGGGAACCAGCCCGTTCAAGGCCCGCAGAAAAGTACTCTTCCCCGCGCCGGACGGCCCGACGACCAGCACAAACTCCCCCTCGTGGATGGAAAGGCAGAGGTCGTCCAAAATGGGCTGGGTGGTGTCGGGATAGGAATAGGTAAAGTGATCAAAACGAATCATGGTGCTACTCCAATCTCCCAATCTCTCAATCGCCCAATCTCACTTCTGCGAGATTGGGCGATTGAGAGATTGAGAGATTTTTTAGGATGGCTTGCCGGTTTCGACGGTGCCGCCGCGGATGTTCCACATGGTGATGCCGCCTTTGAGGTTACGGGCGGTGAAGCCTTGGTCGTTGAGCCAGGCGGTTACGCTATAGGATCGGTTGCCATGGGCGCACATGATCACCAGGTCCGCGGTGCGGTCCAGTTCGTCCAGGTGCTGCGGGATCGTGTTCATAGGGATATGCTTGACCCCCGGCACCCGCACCTGGTTCCATTCGACAATCTCTCGGATATCCAAGATGGTGGGCGTGCCCCCGGCCTGAATTTCGGCCAGCAGATCCGGCACGCTGACTTCGGGCACTACCGGCTCCGGCTCATCGTCCATCATGGGCGGCGGGGTGGGGCGGCGGACGGGTGTGGGGGCCGGGGACGGGCCGCCGAATAGTTTTTTGATGCTGTCGAAAAGGGCCATACGTTTTACCATTTCCTTTGCACGCGTAGGGGTTGTTGACCTAATCCATGCCAAGAGAGGGCGCGGTGGCGGAGGCCATGCGCTCGTCTATCACGGTGCGGTGAGCCGGTGCGGTCCGCCCTGGCAGGAGCCAGACCGGGGCGGAGATCAGCAGCAGACTTGCGCCCACGGCCAGGTTGAAGTCGGGCCAGGGGGAGCCGGGGGGATAGGGATAATAGACAAAGAGATCCGGCTGCCACAGGCGGCCCAGCACGGTCAGCCCCAGGATGAGGGCGGCGCTGGCGGCGAGCCAACTGTCCCGCTGCCGCCAGATTTGGCGATTGTAGCTAGAACGCTGGGCTTGTTGCCCCTGCCGCCACAAGATCACCGCCAACCCGCCCACAGAGAGGGCGATCAATGTCCACGCGCCGGGTGCCCAGGCGGGACGATATTGGGCCAGGAAGAGGCCGACGGCCAGCCCGCCCATGCTGGTCAGGACGGCCGCTTGGCCCCACAGTTTGTGACCCGCCGGGATCTCCGCCCGATTTCCCCCAAAGCCTCGGCTCTCCATGGACTCGGCCAGGGTGATGCTGCGCTCCAGGCCGGTGGTGAGGAGGGCGACGAAGAGAGGGGCGAGTTGGCGCAGGCCGTCGAGGCGTCCGCCGTCAAAGCGATGGCCGCGCAGGGTTTGGGCCTCGCGGATGTCGTGGAAGCTGCGCACCATTTGGGGGATGAAGCCCACGGCGATGGCCACGATCACCCCGGCCTCCACCAAGAAGGGGGGGGCCAGACGGAGGAGCGTACTCTGGTCCAGGGCCACGTTGAGGGTGGCGAAGATCAGCAAAATCACGGTCAGGCTGATGCTGGTGCTGAGGCCAAAGAGTACGGCTTCCCCGGTGATGGGGCCGCCGATCACCGGCCAGGTGGCGGGCAGGGTGAAAAGCACTAGCCGTCCGCTGTGGACGGTGAGCGCGTTCATGGGCACGGCGAAGAGGGTGAGAAACGCGCCCAGTTTGACCAATCCCAGCCAGCTTGCGGCCAGGGGAGAGCGGCGGCCCGGCAGCCCGGCATAGACCATGCCCACGGCCACCCCGATCAAGATCAAATAGAGGGGGTTGCGGGTCAGCATGGCGGGCAAGGCGGCCGCGCCAATCCACATCAGCCAGGCTGTGGGATGAAAGGCGGTGCGCTCAGTTGGTTTGGCTGGTTGAGATTTCATAGTTTGTCCGTGGTTCAAAATGAAGATCTATTACGTGTCGGCGCGAATTACTCCGTAAAATGCTGCTCTAGCCGGGTCACGGACCCATAGGCATCAAGCTAAGGGATTTGCGCTCAAAAACAGAGCATTCCGGGAATGGGCCGGACGATCTGAGGTAGAGTAAGTAGTTTTGGCCCATTCCCGGAATGGACGAGATCTCCCCGCCAATCCCGGAATGGGCCAAAACTACTGCATGAACACAAGAAGAACCGGCCCTTTCCGGGATTGCCCAGCTCATTTCCAGCGCTTTGGTCCACCCTGATCCCTTAGCTTGATGCCTATGGGTCCGTGACCCGGCGGGTACTTCTCAGGATTTTCTGCGGTGCCCCCGCCGGGTCACGGACCCGGCTAGAGCATGGACATCCAGAACCATTTTGCGACGGGCCTCGCCCTATTTCACCGTCATGGGCAGACCGGCCACCATAAAAAGGACCTGATCTGCGACCGCGGCCAGGCGTTGATTGGCCCGGCCCAAGGCGTCTCGATAGTGACGACCCAAGGGATATTCGGGCACGATGCCCAGCCCCACTTCGTTGGAGACGATGATCCACGACGCCGAGCCGGCCGCATAGGCGGCGCACAGATCGTTCACCTCTTTGGCAATGGCCGCCTCTGCCCCCGCCGTGGTGATCGGGTCGGGCAGGGCCAGGATCACGTTGCTGGTCAACAGGGTCAGGCAGTCCAACAACACCAGATCCGCCGGTCCCGCTGCCAGGGCCTGGATAATGGCCTCCCCCACGCCCGTGGGGGCCTCAAGCGTGCGCCAATCGGCTGGGCGCTGGGCACGGTGGGCGGCGATGCGCTGGGTCATTTCGTCGTCCCAGGCCTGGGCTGTGGCCACGTAGAGGATGGTTCCCCCGTGGGCGGCGGCTAGTTGCTCCCCATGGGTACTCTTGCCGCTACGGGCGCCCCCCAGGATCAGGGTTAGTGTCTTTGCCATCAGCCCATCTTCTTTCCGGCTCGAATACGGTTCACGCTGGCGACCAAAGCCGCCAGGGAGGAATGAAAGTCCGCCTCTTCAAAGATCTCCAAAATGACCACGCCGGAGAAAGCCGAGGCCATCAACAAGGCCATGACCGGGTCCAATTGGGCCGGGGTCATGTGGGCCAAAGAGCGGTGATCCCGACGCCGACCATCTTGCTCGGCCACCCCGTGCAGGTGGACCATGCGGGCCTGGGGCAGGGCGGCGGACAGATAGGCCACCGGATCGTGGCCGTCCAGCCAGAGATGGCCCACGTCCACACAGCGGCCCACCCCCGCGGCCTCGGCCACCGGGGGGATGCGGTCCAGGGGATAGCCTTCCAGATTCTCCAGGGCCAGGCGTTCTCCCCCACCGGCCATCTCCGCCACCAGCTTGAGGGCGGTCACGGCCTGGGCTTGCCAGGCGTGGACCTGGTCCGCCGGGCTCTGGGGGGACTGGATGGCTCGCCCTTCGGCGTGCAGGACAAAGGCGGTTGGGGCCAGGGGCAGGGCGTCCCGGATCACCCGCTGGGCCCGGATCAGGGAGCTGTGCCGGGTCGAGCCATCTTCGCCCAAGCGCACATCTTCGATCAGGTGGACCGAATAGGCCAGATCCCCGGCCTGGCCGATGGTGGCCAGTTCGGAAACCGTGGCCGGATCGGGCAGGTTGCTGGGGCCGTCGGGCAGGTCGAAGAGCACCAGTTGCATCTCCTGCACCCGCCCGGCCAAGAAGCGGGCATTGCCCACCAAGTCATCGGCCACAATGTACGAGGTGGTCCCCACCCGGAAGGGCAGGCCCAGGCTGCGTACGTCCATTATCTCGGCCATATTATCTCAGCCATGCACCGCCTCCCGCATAGACCAAGAGCACGGCCAATTCGCTCAATTCTATCACAAGCCCAAAGACATCCCCGGTGACGCCGCCGCCCAGTTGGCGTTTTGCCCAGACCGTGGCGGCCACGGTCACGGCGCCCGCGGCCACGGCGGCGAGCAATGCCCGGCCATCCCCCAGCCAGAGCAGTCCCCCAAGGCAGAGCAGGGGGACGATGACCGCCTGGGCCATGACCACGGGAGTCAGCCCCAGAGCGAAGGCGTCGCCCATGCCGCCGGGCCGGGCCGTGGGCTGCCGGGCCGGGATCAGCAAGGCCGTCCGCCCCAAGACCGGGGCCAGGATCAGGCCAGAGATCTGGGCCAAAGGAGACGTCAACGCGGCCAGGGCCGCGCCTTTCAACAGCAGATGCAGGACCAATCCGGCCACGCCAAAGCTGCCCAGCCGGGGATCCCGCAGGATCTCCATGCGTTTTTCCGGGCGAACCGGGGGCAGCAGACCGTCACAGCAGTCGGCCAGGCCGTCCAAGTGCAGGAAGCCCGTGAGCAGCGCCCAGATCGCCACGGTCCCCAAGGAGGGGATGGGGGCGGGCCAGATCTGCCCCAGGACGAAGTGGCTCCCCCACAGGATGCCGCCGATCAGCAGCCCCACGCCGGGAAACCAGCGGGCCGCCCGACCCAGGGCCGCCGGGGGCATCACCACCGAGGGCGCGGGCAGGGTAGAGAGGAAGCCCATCGCCAGCCAGAGTTCGGCCAACCAGACCGGGCGTTGTGATTTCGTCATCAAGCCAGTTCCATTTCAGCCTTCTCGCTCACCCCGGCATCGGCAAAAGTGGCCATGTCGGAGAGGGTGGCCGTCGCCGCGTCCATGATGTGGAAGGCCACGGCCGCGCCGGATCCTTCGCCCAGGCGCATGCCCAGATCCAACAGGGGCTCCAGGCCCAGTCGGTCGAGGATGGCCTGGTGGCCGATCTCTTCGGAGCGATGGGCGGCAAAGAGATAGTTGCGCACATCCGGGGCCAGCTCCACGGCCACCAGGGCGGCTGCGCTGGAGATCAGCCCATCGATCACCACGGGAATGCGCCGGGCCGCGGCGGCCAGGGTGACGCCGACCATGCCGGCGATCTCGTAGCCGCCCAAACAGGCCAGGACGCCCAGGGCATCCGTCGGGTCGGGCCGGTGCAGTTTCAGCGCCCGCTCGATGACGGCGATCTTGTTGGCCAACCCGGCGTCATCCACGCCCGTACCCCGCCAGGTGACCTGGGCCGGGGGCAGACCGGTGAAGGCAGCGGTCAGGGCCGCGGCTGCGGTGGTGTTGCCAATGCCCATTTCGCCGATGGCCACCAGATCCAGCCCCTTGGCGGCCTCCTCGGCCAGGATGTCCATACCCACTTGGATGGCGGCGGCGGCTTGCGCCCGGGTCATGGCGGGCTGGATGGCGAAGTTGCGGGTGCCCAGGGCCTGTTTGCGCTTGATCAGCCGGGGATGGTCGGGCAGTTCTTCGGCCACGCCCATATCCACCACGGTCATGCGCGCCCCGGCCAACTTGGCCAGCACGTTGATGGCCGCGCCATCGTACAGAAAATTGAGCACCATCTGGGCCGTCACCGCCGCTGGGTAGGCGCTGACGCCCTCGGCGGTTACCCCGTGGTCACCGGCCATGACGATCACGGCCTTGCGGGCCACGGAGGGCAAGGGGACGCCTTGCATGGCGGCCAACTCCATAGAAATAGTTTCCAGTCGGCCCAGGCTGCCAGCGGGCTTGGTCAACATGGCCTGGCGGGCGGCGGCTTGGTCACGAGCAATCGGATCCAGTGCGGGAATTGCAGGAATATTCACGAAAAATCATCTTCTTTCATTTGTGGCGCACAGCGCCGAAAGGTTAAACCAACAGATCATTGTCCATTGTGCATTTGTTCATTCACTTCCCCGGCTGCCACAACGGCTCCGGCACACCCTGGGCGTGGTTGTCATAGCGAGCCATGACGAAGAGGGCGTCGGACAGGCGGTTGAGATAGCGCAGGGCCACAGGGTTGACCGCTTCCTGGCGGGCCAGGGTGGTGGCTTCCCGCTCGGCCCGGCGGCAGACCGTGCGGGCCACGTGCAGATGCCCCGCGGCCTGGGTGCCGCCGGGCAGGATGAAGTTTTCCAGGGAGCCGACCACGCCGGTCAACTCGTCCATCAACGTCTCCAAGGCGGTGACGTGGCGCTCCTCGATCTCGGGGAGATTCCATTTCCCCTTGTCTTCCTCCAGAAAGCATAGTGATGACCCCAAATCAAAAAGCTGGTTTTGGATGTCGGGCAAGACTTGAGCCAGTCGTTCACAGACCCCAGCGGCCACGGCCAGGCCCAGGTGGGAGTTGGCCTCGTCCACCGTGCCGTAGACCTGGACCCGCAGATGATCTTTGGGTACCCGCTGTCCGCCGCCCAGGGCGGTGGTGCCGGCGTCGCCGGTGCGGGTGTAGATTTTGGTCAATTTGGGCATGAGTTTGTCTCCGAATGGCGAATGGCGAATGGCGAATGGCGAATGGCGAATGGCGAATGGCAAGATAGAACGATCAACGTGCGTCAGACTGCGGAGTTTGCACCCCTTGGTGCGAACGGGTCTGCGTCGAGTTTAGCTGGCAACAGGGCGACGACGCCACAAGCTGGCCGCACCTAGGATCAAGAGCAGGGCGGCGAACCCAAGGTACATGGGCCAGTCGATCTGATCCGTTTCGGTGGCGGCGGCGGCGGTGAGTTCTCCGGCGCAGATGTCGGCGAAGGTCAGGTCCGGGGGCTGGATCTGGGTGGAGCCGGAGTCGCCGGAACTCCACACCCAGGCTTCCACCGCACCGGGGGGCACAACCGCTTGGCCGGCCCCAAACTGGGAATAGACCCAGGTGGTGCTGTCCGGGTCCAGCCGGTGATAGGACCAATAGATGCAGGTGGCCCCTTGGCACTGGCAGAAACAGTCCTGGCTGGGGAAGGCGCACCCGGTATTTCCAATGCTGCAAATGGAGGCCCCCATGCTATTTCCATAGTCAGCGATGAAGTCCAGGCCGACCTGCTCCAGCATTTGGATGCCCGTGGTCTGCGCATCGCTGTCCAGGGCCACGCAATAGGTCAACGGATCCTGGTCTGGCTGCACGATGATCAATCCGGCCCGGTTGGGGGGAGCGGATTGGGCCTGGATCGACGCCGATGGGAGCAAGAGGCCAGCCAGCAAGAGCAGACCCAGGCAAAAGTGGGAGCGGTTCATGGTTGATACCCTTGGCTTGGGCGGTGGGATGGTGCGTCAAGACGCACCATCCCACCGCCCAAAGATTTACTTGGCGATCTCGGCCAGGGTCACCACGGGGGGGATGACCAGGGGATTGTAGCTGGCATCGCTGGCGGTCCAGGAGAAGCCGAGAACCTGGCCGTCGCTGATGGGGTAACCGGCCACGCCTACCTGAGCGGCTTCCCATTCACCACTGTCGTTGAGGGTGAAGAAGGCCCAGTAGCGACCCTCCGTGTCCCCAAAGCACTCTTCGACTGGCTGGCCTGTGCCCAGGATGCCGCACACGGCCGGGCCGAAGTCGGTCTCGGCCACGGCCAGCTCCACGCCGCTGGCGGTGAGGGCGTCCAGGGCCGTGGGGGCGTCACCGGGCACGCTGACCAACATGGTGGTCACGTCGCCCTCGGCGGGGGTGATGACCAGGCCGATCTGGAGGCCAGCGGGGGCGGCATCCACTGGCGCGGGGGCCAGATCGGGGGCGATGGGGGAGCAGGCGGTCACCATCAAGGCGACGACGAGGAGCAGGATAAAGGTCAATTTTCGCATTTTGTTTCTCTTTCTTGGTTGGGTTTTTGATTTTTTTGGTCGAACATTTGATTACTCATTCTACGGCTTGAATTGCCATTGGAATGCGGGTAACGAATCCAGCGTGGCCAGGAAGATGGCTCCGGGCAGGTCGGCGGAATAGTGGAAGGAGCCGTCGGGCTGTTGCAGGGTGGCCAGCCATGTCTGGGCTTGGGCGGCGCGGATGGCCGGGTCCGGTTGGTCGGCCAGGCCCAGCTCACCCAGGGCGGTGAGGACCAGACCGGTGGAGTCGGCGTTGGGCGGCGTATCGGCATCCATTGCCCATCCCCCCTGGGCGGACTGGGTTTGGGCCAGGTAGGTCAGGGCGGCCTGCACCCGGCTGTCGTCGGCGGTAATGCCCAGGGCGGCCAGGGTACGCAGGGTCTGGGCGGTGGTGTCTACGTCTCCGGTGGTGGGGGGGGTGGGTGGCTCGGTGGACGGGGTGGACGTGTTGGACAGGGTGGGCTGGGTGGATGCTGTGATGCGCCAGGACCAGCTGCCGTCGGGTTGTTGGAGGTGGCTGATGGCGGTTTGGGCGGCGGCGGGGATTGTTTCGCCAGCGGCGGATAGGGCTTGGATGGCGAGCAGGTGGCGGAAGAGGCTTTCGGGGTGGAAGAGGCCGGTCTGGGGGTCATAGTTGGCCCAGAGGTCGGCCACCAGATCTTGCCCGGCGGTGTGGCGGGGGTCGCCGCCGGCGGCCGTCACACCACTGACGGCCCTGGCCAGGGGGCCGCTGTCTTTGGCCCCTAACCAGTCGATCAGGGTGGATTGCAAGGCGGTGAGGGCATCCTGAATGCGAAATTCGCTGATTTCGTCGGCGGGCAGCGTGGCCAGAAGCGCCAGAACGGTGCTGGTGCTGTTGGGGCTAATCTGGCCCTGGCTGTCGGGGAATCCCCCGGTGTCCAACTCTTGACTGTGGAGCCAGGCCAGGGCGTGGGCGCGCACGTCGTCAACCGTGGCGGGCTGGGCGGCTGGGGTGGGCGCGCACCCAGCGCTGATCCACACGAGAAGGAGCAGGAAGACCCAAGGGGCGGTGAGGCCGACTCGGGGCTTGACAGAATCGGTGCAAGTTGTGGGCATTGGTGTTGACATAATCTAGTTGTTCTTTTTCAAAAAAATGAAACCCCTGTGCGCTGTGGCCAGGGCCAACACGAGCGAGCAGGGGTAAAAAAAATCCTCTGTCGAATGACAGAGGCGCAATGAATTCGATGCGATGATTTGGGGGAACCAGGGCGGGATCGCAACGTTTTCATGCCCTCGTTCTCGCAAGTGCAATGAAACTCTTTGTCAAAGGCGGGAATCCTGGCTCGGCGGCGGATGGTTTCTCCGTCTGCCCTACAGTTGCGGAACAGCGCTGGACTTCACCGGGCGGTTTGACCCGTGTGGCACCAGCTTTCCCCATTGATCCCTGACGTGATTGCTTCGGGAACCTTTGTGGATATGAGTTTAGAAAAGTTCAGAATAAGTGGGAGATGTTTGGCACCTCACGCTTACCTGAACCAGTTTAGCATGGCCCCCGGTTAAAGTCAAAAGTGGGACAAATGATGGGGTTGGGCATTCCGGGAATGGGCCGGTGCTTTTTGGGTTGCGTGAATGGTTTTGGCCCATTCCCGGAATGAGGGCTGGAATCGTATCCAAAACCACTGGCACAAGGGCCGGGCCTCTGGTATACTGCTCTCCACTGGGCTATGTCCCCAGGCCATTTGCGACAAGGAGGCGTCTGTGAATTCAAATTGGAGCCGCAATGCGTTTGTCTACCTGTTGATTCTGGTGGCGGGCGCGGCGCTGTTTTTTAATGTTTTTGGCGGCAGCACCAGCCAGATCCCCATGAGTTTGAGCCAGGTAGCGGATGAGATCCGGGCTGGCAAGGTGGTCACGATTGCGGTGCAGGATGAGACGGTCAAGGTTGAACTGGCCGGAGATAGTCAGGTTTACTCGGTTCTCAAAGAGACGGGCATCCCGTTGAGCGAGAGCCTGACCGGTTTGGGCGTCACCGAAGCGCAGCTGGGCGGCATCGATTTTGTCAACCAGTCATCCAGCAGCAGTAGCAGTTGGATGGCCTTGTTGCTCAACCTGTTGCCCCTGGTCTTTGTGGGCGGGCTTTTCTTTTTGCTGTTGCGCCAGAGTCAAGGGTCCAATAATCAGGCCATGTCCTTTGGCAAGAGCAAGGCGCGACTCTTCACCGGGGACAAGCCCACGGTCACCTTTGACGATGTGGCGGGGGCGGATGAGGCCAAGGAAGAGCTGCAAGAGGTGGTGGAGTTTCTCAAGGAGCCGCAGAAGTTTTCGGCCCTGGGGGCGCGCATCCCCAAGGGCGTGCTGCTGGTCGGTCCCCCTGGCACGGGCAAGACCCTGATCGCCAAGGCGGTTTCCGGCGAGGCGGGGGTGCCCTTCTTCAGCATTTCCGGCTCCGAATTTGTGGAGATGTTTGTGGGTGTGGGGGCCAGCCGGGTGCGGGATCTCTTTGAGCAGGCCAAACGCAATAGCCCGTGCATCATCTTTATTGACGAGATCGACGCCGTGGGCCGCTATCGGGGCACAGGCATGGGCGGATCTCACGACGAGCGGGAGCAGACCCTGAACCAGATCCTGGTGGAGATGGATGGGTTTGGCACGGACACCAATGTGATTCTGGTGGCGGCCACCAACCGGCCCGACATTTTGGACCCGGCCCTTCTGCGCCCTGGCCGCTTTGACCGCCAGGTGACCATGGATCGGCCCGACATCTCCGGGCGGCGGGCGATTCTGACCGTGCATGTCAAGGGCAAACCCCTGGCCCCAGATGTCAATCTGGACACCGTGGCCAAACAGACCCCCGGCTTCGTGGGCGCGGATCTGGAAAACCTGGTCAATGAGGCGGCCATTTTGGCGGCCCGGCGCAACAAGCGGGCCATCAGCATGAACGAACTGCAAGAGTCGATCGAACGTCTTGCCTTGGGTGGCCCAGAACGGCGCAGCCGCTTGATCTCGCCGGAGCAAAAACGCATGACTGCCTATCATGAGGCCGGTCATGCGGTGATTACCCGGTTATGCCCCAACGCCGACCAGGTACAGAAGGCCACCATTGTTCCCCGAAATACTGCCCTTGGCTATGTTTGGCGCATGCCCGACAAGGAGAGCTATCTGCAAAAACGCTCCTGGTTTGTGGACAGTATCGC
The DNA here is from genome assembly GCA_018003515.1 of Caldilineaceae bacterium. Taxonomy (GTDB): domain Bacteria; phylum Chloroflexota; class Anaerolineae; order Caldilineales; family Caldilineaceae; genus JAGNDO01. The sequence continues at coordinate 17,383 of JAGNDO010000047.1, read as the reverse complement.
CATTGCCTTGGGCGGACGGGTGGCCGAGGAGCAGGTCTTTGGCACCTTTGGGGCCGGGGCCCGGGGCGACATTCAAAGGCTGACCGCATGGGCCCGGGCCATGGTGACCAAGTATGCGATGGTAGATGGGATGGGTCAGATCCAGTTTGGCAACCAGCAGGAGATGGTCTTCCTGGGTCGGGATTTGGGCGAACAGCGGGATTATAGCGAGGAAGTGGCCGAGCAGATTGACGAAGCCGTCTTCAAGATCGTGGACGATGCCCTGGCCTGGGTGCGTCAAATGTTGTCGGAGAACCGAGACAAACTGGAAGCCGTGGCCAATGCTCTCTTGGAAAAAGAGACCTTGGACGCGGTGGAACTTGAAGCGATCTTCCGCTCTGTTGCGCAGGACAGAACAGCGGCGGGACTGTCTCAGCCAGCGTAGGCAGTCATCCCAGACCCACAACAAAAAAGGGGAGGTGCGGACGAATCTGCACCTCCCCTTTTTTGTTGCACGGCATCAACTGCGACTGAGCAGGACTACGCCCACGCAGATCACAATCACCGCGGCCCAGCGCATGGCGGTAACCTGTTCGCCCAACAAGAAGGCGCTGATCAGGGTGATCACCACATAGCCCAGGGCCAAGGCGGGATAGGCGTAGCTCAACTCCACCCGACTGAGCAGGATCAGCCAAAAGATGCTGCTAAAGCCATAGGCCGCCACGCCGCCCAGCACAAAAGGGCTGAGAAAGGCCTTGCTCAACCCCCCCACAATGGCGCTCATGTCGCCGTGGATGGCCCCCACAGTTTGCATTCCTTGTTTCATCAGAAGCTGGCCCGACACATTCAGCCCCACGGTAATCAGTATCAAAAAGAACTGCTTCATAGCATCTCCCCGTCAAATCAAAAATCTTAAAATGACCCAAAACTTCCGCCATTCTATCCCAATCTGGCCGGTGATGCGAATCCGCTACCCTTGATGACCCCAACTATCCCTGTTTTTTTCCCAAATATCCCTCGATCTATCCCAAATCGGTCCATACTCTATTGACTTAGAACAAATGTTCTAGTATTCTATCATCAGGTCCACGCCATTGCCCCTCTCGCCGGTCCGACCCCGAAGACGTGAAATGTGGTGCGTGTTACGTAATGACGCATTACGTAACACGTAAACCAAATCAAACGCACCACGAATCACGTAACAGGAGTCCACCCATGCCACCCGCCCGCAGGACCCTGGAACTCCAGGCAGATGCAATTGAGATGGTCCTGGCCGAACACAAGGTCAAGGGTCGGGTGCAGGGTGGATTGGTGACGCCGCGTTTCATTCAGTTTAAGGTGGCCCCCCAGATCGGCACCCGGGTGAGCAAGGTGGCGGCCCTGGCCGAGGAGATCGCCCTGGCCCTGGGTAGCCGGGAAGCCAGGGTCTATCGGGATGGCAACCGCATCAATGTGGAGGTACCCCGCCAAGGCAGCGACCCCGTGCGGCTGCTACCCCTGGCCCAGCGCATGGGCACGCCTCCCACGGCCTCCGCCCTGCTGGGGCTGGACGAAACCGGCACCCCCCTGCTCCTGCGTCTGCCCTCGCCGGATGTGGCCCACGTCCTCATCGCCGGCACCACGGGATCGGGGAAGAGCGCGTTGGCCCGCACCATGTTGACCTCCTTGGCCATCTTCAACCGGCAGCGCCACGTGCAGTTGATCCTGATCGATCCCAAACACCGGGGCTTTGGGCCGCTCTCCCGGCTGCCCCACGTTCTGGGCGGTGTGGCCGGGGAGATGGGCGACATCATGAACCGTCTGGCCTGGCTGGTGGAGGAGATGGAGCGGCGGGACAAGGCCAAGGTGGCCGAACCCCGGCTGATCGTGGCCATCGATGAGCTGGCTGACCTTTTGGCCGTGGGCGGCAAGCCCGCAGAGGTGCTGATCACCCGGCTGGCCCAACGGGGCCGGGAGGCGGGCATCCACCTTATCGCCTGCACCCAGAAGCCCTCCGCCGCCCTGATCGGCGGGTCGATGAGAGCCAATTTCCCTGTGCGCCTGGTGGGGATGGTGGCCAGCAGCGACGAGGCCCGCTATGCCACCGGCATCTCCGGCAGCGGCGCGGAGAAGTTGGAGGGCAAGGGCGACTTCCTGCTGGTGGTGAAGGGCGAGACCGTGCGTTTCCAGGCCGCCTGGCTCGGTCCCCAAGACTTGACCGACGTGGCCCAGCGGCTGTCCGCCAATCTCTCCCCCTTCGCCCCAGAGAAGGCCGCGGACGACAGATGGGAGGCGGGTAGTGCGGCCCACATGCCCGCCCTGGCCCACTCCCCAGCCCCGGCCCGCCCGCCTGGCTTCCTGGCCCGCCTCTTCTCCGGCGGCAATCGCCCACTCCCCAGTATGTGGGCGTAGGGATCAAAAAGAGATCCACGAATCTGCACGAATCGACACGAATCTGCTTGAGTCAAGACAGATTCGTGTCGATTCGTGCAGATTCGTGGACAACAGAATCAGCGTTCGCATTTATTCGCACTTAACGGAAAGAGGCAAGTATGAAGAAGATAGCCCTATTGTTGGTGGTGGCCTTTGTGGCTGCCGGAGGATGGAGCATTGGCAGCCGGTTGAGTTCGGACGCCCTGGGCATGGGGGTGGGGATCTTGCTGGGGGTGCTGGCCGGGCTGCCCACCGCCCTGCTGGTGATCGCCGCCGGTCAACGGGGCGGACGAGAACGGGATGAGCCGGACTTTCCCATGGATCGAGACGGGGGCTATGGGGGCTACGGACGCTTCCAGCCCCAGGCCCCGGTGATTGTGTTGGCCAATCCTGGCTACGCACCCCAGGGCATGGCCCCCCAGCAGCAGGGGTATGATCCGCGGTATGCCTTGTCCGCGCCCCAGGAGATGAACATGCCCTCCGCCCAGCGCCGCTTCAAGGTGGTGGGGGAGCAGGAGGAGTGGGTGGATGAGTGGTGAGAGGCGATTGTGGGGCACAGTCACAAATACCTACCAGACGTGAGCTACCTTTTCGCTTCCTCGCGATGAGTACAAATAGCAGATCACGTCCGTTCCATGTTCAGAGCTTCAATATTTGATTCAGTGGTGACAGACGAATTGCCCATAATGTAATGGCACCGCTAAAGACTGCAAAATCAACTGCGGCGATGAGAAATCCAAACATCAGCACCCTAAATACAATGCCCCAGAAAGCGCCAAATATGCCGTCCCGTATTTGAGTAGTCGGCGGATCAAGCGCTTTTAGTGTTGGCTGAATTGTGCTTCTGGCTGTTTTCCAAGCCTTCTCACGGTCAATAGCCATACCTCGCAGCATCAGAGCAAATACAATCATGAAGACGGCGACAATATACCCGTTTCCGATTGGGATCTGATTAATGTAAGTTATGCCAAGATCGAATTTGTCCATGATTATGGGGAATCCCTGCTGCAATGTTTTTCAAAAGGGTTTTGTCAACGCGCCATATCATTAATTCTCAAAGGTTTTTGTGAGCTATGAGTTTCTGGGAAGTATTCGATTCAATTGCTGGGCCACTGGACATCGGTGATCGCGTACTCGGCTTGATCGCTGCGATACGACACGGTAACTATCGAGCCGCGGGCCAGCACGGTCCTGTCGGGATTGCGCATGAAGTGGCTCGAAGCGCTGTAGGTTCTAACATCCAAAGATTCACCGTACCGCGGGGGACAAATTTCAATTTTCTAACTGTTCGTCGTCTGCTAGGGAAATATGGGATCGCAGCTTTTGGCCGAACATATGACGCCAAGTATTTCTACTTCTCCGTCAAAAAACGCCAAGCCCGCTGGGCCGAATACGTCATGCTCAACGCTGGTGTTGAACTAGCCAACCCCACCTTCGATCGCCGTAACCCCGGATACGTAGGACGCCACGGCCCTGGGTGGATGCCTACGCCGTGGGCCGAGAAGGAGCGGGAGCCTTCACCGGTCTCCCCGGCGGTGGAGGCACCGGGGGCCAAGGCAACCTCCTCTTTGGACCGCCTCTCCCGGTGGATAGACGATCTTTTGGCGGATTAACTTGGCGCGCCAACGCGCAGAACGGTCACAGGGTTTCATTATCGCGCAAAAAGTCTGTCAGTGATCTATCGTCTATCTATCATGTTTTGATAGTGGAGCAACACAGCGGGGCAAGTCCGGTCTGTTTCCGGATCGTTTCTGTACGTAATAATACTTGTGTCAACGCCCCTTTTCAAGGGTCATTTGACCCCTCTTTACGATAACATACAAAAGGGCCGACCCCGCGGGGTCGGCCCTTTTGTATGTTTTTGGCGCAGCCAGAAGAGGTTGGCGAGGAGGCTCAGGATTTGTCGCCCACGGGGCCCCCGCTCACCGCTCCCGGTGCAGGGTGTCGATCTGGCCTTCCAGATCGGCGATGCGTTCGCCCTGGTTGACGATCAACTCGGCCAAAAAGCCCACCAAAATCAGGAAGACGCTGATGATGGCCAGGATGCCGGCGGCCAGGAAGATGGGGCGCTGTTGACGCTCGAAGGCCATGTACAGACCCGTGAGATAGACAAAGGTGACCAAGCTGATCACAAGACCCATCAACCCCAGGCCGCCAAAGAAGCGCATGGGCGCACGGCTCCAGGTGAGCAGAAACTTGACCACCAGCACATCCAAAAAGCTGATGGGGATGCGGCTAAAGCCGAACTTGCTGCTCCCGGCCAGGCGGGGTGCGTAGGGGGTCTTGACCTCCCCCATCTTGAAACCATTGTGGGCGGCGATCATCAGCAGAAAGCGGTGCCAGTCGCTGCGCAGGGGTGGGAAGCTGCGCACAACATCCCGGCGCATGGCCTTGATCCAGTTGCCGTCGTGGGCCTCCACCCCGGCCATGCCCCGCATGACCGTGTTGTAGATGGCGCTGGCGATCACCTTGCCCTCTCGCTTGCCCTGCCGCCAGCCAGCCACCACGTCCAGATCCTCGGCCTCCATGTGGCGGACCAGGATCGGCACATCGACCAGGGGGTCCGACTCCATATCCGCCGGGATCAGGATCACGATCTCCCCCCGGCTGGCGCTGAACATGCGTTGCAGCCCGGCGGTCATGCCCTGGCTGCGCCGGTGGGTGAAGACCACCAGATCTGGGTAGCGGCGCTGCAACTCGGCCAGGATGGTGGGGGTGGCGTCTCGGCTGCCGTCGTCCACCACCAGCACCTCTCCCCGGCAGCCCAACTCGGCATAGGCCAAAAAGCTGCGCTCCACCACCTGGGCGATGGTGGCCTCCTCGTCCTTGGCCGGCACCACCACGGTGATGTAGATTTGGCCTGGGGTGTGGGCCAGGGCAGGGGCGGGGTGGGCGATCTGGCTATTCTCAATCATGAAAGGCTCCCGGTGGTAGTGGGGACATGAAGGGTTGGAAAGGTGACAGGGGCCGCCTTGCCGTTGCGGATGGCTATTTCTGGTGGGCGCTGCCCATTCATCTCCGGCTGAAGGAGAGCGGGGACGGCTTGAACAAGGGGCCGCGGGCGATAGATGGTAGAATTGGCCGCCATATTCTTCATCAATTCAGCTGCTCGTCGATCTTCAAAATCATGCAAGGTTTGCAGAGGGGGAGCGACCTCATCCCGCCACCAAATGGGGTGGACGAGGATCTGCATAGGTCGGCGCTCCTGAAAGGCGGGCTGCTCCAATGGATGGCCGTAGTGCCAGCCGCCCCGGGAGTCAGCCACGTAGTGGATGGTCTTGGTGTAGAAATCCATATAGGTGTGGGGCAGGGGCGCGGTCAGCGCCGGGTCGCCGGCCAGGACGTTGGGCTGGGGACGGTGGATGCTCACGGTTTCCACTTTGTTGCCAAACCAGCTCTCCAGCAGGTGAGTTTCTTGCCTGCACGCCGCCGCCAAAAAGTCTGTGTCCGCGTCGCTGGGATAGGCCGCACAGTCAAAGTGCAGACCAATGTCATGGCCCAAACCCAGGATGGTCCGCACATAGTGGCTGCCCGCCTGGGAAAAGACGTTGTAAAACTGCGTGCGCACCATGACGAAATAGGTACTGGCAATCCCCATCTCCGCCTCGATGTGAGCCATAGCGAGCGCGGCCTCCAGGTCAAGGTCCATATCGTGACGCAGGAGGACAAAGGGGGTGGCCGCGGCCATATTCGTTGGGGCCTGGGGGAAGCGAGAAAACGTATAACCGGCTGTCGCCAAGGCGTGCAGCATCTGTTTATAGCTGGTATGGGTGAAATCCATGGTCAATCCTATGAAATTGATTGTGATGCCTGGCGCACCGCGGCGATCACCGCGTCCACCTGGACCGGGGTCATCTCTGGATAGAGCGGAATGGCGACCGTGTGGTCGGCGGCTTGCTCGGAGATGGGCAGGTCGCCGGGGTTGTAACCCTGTTCCCGGCCCGGCTGGGTCAGGTGCAGGGGGATGGGATAGTAGACCGCAGAGGCCACACCAGCCGCCTTCAACGCGGCTTGGAAAGCCACCCGGTCCGGCACGCGCAGGATGTAGAGATGGAAAATGTGCTCCACATTGTCGGCAATGCTGGGCAGCCCTACGGGCAGATCCCCCAGGCGGGCGGTGTATTCGGCGGCCAGGGTGCGACGGGCTAGGTTCCAGCCATCCAAATAGGGCAGCTTGACCCGCAGGATGGCGGCTTGCAGGGCGTCCAAGCGGCTGTTATAGCCCACCATTTCGGGCTGATATTTCTTGCGCCAGCCGTGCATGCGCAACATGCGCACCCGCTCGGCAATCTCGGCGTCGTTGGTCACCACCATGCCACCGTCGCCAAACGCCCCCAAATTCTTGCTGGGGAAGAAACTCAGGCAGCCAATGTGGCCCATAGCCCCCACGTGGGACCACGTACCGTCCCCGTGGCGATACCTGGCCCCCAAAGCCTGGGCGCAATCCTCCACCACAAAGATACCGTGCGCCTCGGCCAGGGCCATGATGGGGTCCATGTCCGCCGGGTGGCCGTAGAGATGGACCGGGATGATGGCCTTGGTGCGGGGGGTGATGTGGGCGGCGATCTGGGTCACATCGATGGCATAGGTCGCCGGGTCCACGTCCACAATCACCGGGGTGGCCCCCACATGATAGACCGCCTCGGAGGTGGCAAAGAAGGTATAGGCCGGGACGATCACTTCGTCGCCGGGGCCGATCTTCAGCGCACGCAGGGCCAGCACCAAGGCATCGGTCCCGCTGGCCACGCCCACCCCGTGGTCCACGCCCAAATAGGCGGCCACCTCCTGCTCCAGCCCGGTGACGTTGGGGCCGAGGATAAAGTGGCCGCTCTCCAAAACACCCTCAATGGCCGCATCGATCTGGGGTTTGAGGGTGTGATATTGGGCAACGAGATCAAGCAATTGAATGGTCATGAGCTCTCCTGAGGCATGAGTTGAAGATGGCCTTGGTCGTTTTGAAAAATGGTGTACCTGTCGGCGCAGGCGGGGCAGATCACGGCGTGGGTGGCATCTGCCGTGGTGAGGTCGGCGGCCAGGGGGAGCTTCTCGCCGCATTGACAGATCCAGCCCTGAATGCGGGCCGGCGCGCCATAGGCCAGGGCATAGGCCGGCAGATCCCGTGTCACCACGGCCCCGGCTCCCACAAAAGCGTAGCGGCCCAACCTCGTCCCACAGACCACCGTGGCGTTGGCCCCCACGGACGCGCCCCGCTGGATCAGGGTGGTGCGATATTCGTCCTTGCGCGAGACATGGCTGCGGGGATTCATCACATTGGTGAAGACCATGGACGGCCCCAAAAAGACATCATCCTCCACCACCACGCCGGTGTAGAGGGAGACATTGTTCTGGATCTTCACATTGTCGCCGATGGTGACCCCGGCGGCCACAAAAACATTCTGGCCCAAGTTGCACCCTTCGCCGATGCGGGCGGTGGGCATAATGTGGCAAAAGTGCCAAATACTGGTCCCGGCCCCGATGGTGCATCCCTCATCCACACAGGCCGTGGGGTGGGCTTTATAGAGTGGCGACGTGGCTGAGTTCTCGGACATGGCTGGTCAAAATCTCCATTATTGATCAAGGTGGTGAAGACCGTAGGTGCGGTTTGCAACCGCACAATCCCTTGACAAATGTGAGTTGTGCGGTTAAAAACCGCACCTCCGGTCTTCACCATCATGCGGGTCAATAGGCATAAATGCATTTTTCACATCCAAGCATGTTACACCGCGTCCACGGGGGACGCAAAAAACGCACCCCAAAGCCTTGGCTTGGGGTGCGTTTTGGGGAAGGTTGTGCGGTCTTGTCTCACGCCCGAACAGGGGAAAGTTTGGCGATCAGGTCGCTGTTGACCACATCCTTCATCTCCCGGGAGACGGCTGACAGCTCCTGGCGCTGGGACTCGATGGCCCGGGCCAGTTCCTGGGGCGAAAGCGGGCTGGCATTGGCGGCCGCGGCGTCCTGTAAAATCCGCAACTGCTCTTGTAAACGTTCCGCTTCGGCCCGCAAATAGGCGATTTCCAGCGTGCGGCCCCGGGTGAGCATGGCCTCCATGTTGGCATCGCTCACCAAGGACTCCGTCTGCGTCTCTAGCCGAGCCAGATTCTGTTGTGCCCAGCGGCGCAGAAACTCGTTGCCCGCGGTCCATTGCCCATAAACCTGGCGCACATACCCCAACTTTACCAACCCATAGAGGAAATTGTTGATGCGGCCAGGGTCAAGATCCCCCAAGCTGGCATAGAGAGCCTTGTCGGCGATCACCGTCTCTCGGACGATGGTCAGCAAAATACGCCGCTCAGTCGGCGTCAGATGCTGAAAGTCGATCTCGAAGAAGCCGGAGAGCAGATGGTCCGGCTCCGTATCCTCCGGGGTGATCGGGCGGAAATAGCCCGTGCCATCTGCGTTGGATTCAAAGAGAAGATGGCATAGATGTTGCACGAGAAAGGGGTGGCGGTTGGTATGCACAAGAATATCATCCGCCTGGGACATGGGCACGGTGAGGGCGACAGGGTTCTGGGCCTGGGCCACCAGGTCGTGGGCGGCCACGGGATCCAGGCTCCACAGATTGACCGGATGAAAGCCAAAGAGGAAGGGGCTGGTGAGGCCGACGCCCTCCAACTCGTTGAGCCGGGAGAGCAGTTTGGTGGAGGTGATGATGGTGCGCTGCCAGGGTTCTTGCATGGCCTTGCGCAGTTGGCCCAGGATGGCCGGTTCCCGTTGGCCGATCTCGATCAACACCTCGGCCTCGTCGATGAGCAAGAAGAGCCGCTTGCCAGCCCGGGAGAGTACCCGGCTTAGGGTGCGCAGGATGATGGCCGCGCTCTTGTTCTCCAGGGCCTCCGGCACAATGCCAAAAGGAGCAAAGCGTTCGGCCACACTCTCCAAGGTGAAGACCAACTCGCCGGCCAGATCCGCGGCGCTTTCGCAGCCCTGGAGATCCCAGAACAGGGGCACCAGATCGCTCTCCTGCTTTTGGGTCAGCCATTCCAACTGGCGCAGCAGAGAGGTTTTACCCATGCGCCGCGTCCCCACAACCCAGGTGGCCGGGTTGTCGATCTCCAATAGATATTGGGTCAGGCGCTGGCGACCATAATGATTGACCCCCGTCACCCAACGACCCACAACAAAGGGATTGCGCAAGACAATTCGAGACCTCATGATCCCACCTCCTGGCTGGGGTGTACCTCAACCGGGGCAGAGAGAGACTGGACGGGGCCTCGTCCGGGGGTTTGGGCGAGATCCGGTTGGCTGACCTCAACTTCCTGGCTGTCGGACGCGCGAGCCAGCGGCTGTGGCGACGATTCAGCGACATTTATTGAGGTCAATGGCTCAGTATGGGGGGGTGCCGGCGGAGAGTCAATAGTACTGTTTTCTGGCACGGGGGCCGTCGCGCTCACCGGGGCGGACGGTTGGTCAGCGCTGTTTCTGCCGATCTGCTCCTGAATACGCACATGGGCGACCTCCACATCCGCCAGGGTGATGCGGTGACGACCCTGGGAGAGCATGTGGTTGACCGCCTCCAGGCCATATTGTTGCAGGCGGAAGGGGCGGCCATCGCTGTGATCGATGATGGCTTCCACCGCGACCTGATCATAGGTGTAATAGTTTTGCACTGCCTCGATCAACAGTTCGGTGGCCTGTTCTCGATCAAAGGGTTCCAGTTCGATTTCGTTAAACAGGTTATACCAGGGACTCTCCACCCGATCCCAGGCCTTGCTGATCTGGATGCCGGCCACCACCGCCCCCAAGGTGGCGGCAAAATCACGCATAAAGGTGCGGCGCAACTGTTGCTGCACCAGGTGATCATAGTGACTCATCACATCCATCTCATCCAGCAACAAGATCAGCCGCAGCTTGCGGCCAGGATGCTCGATCTGTCCATAGCCGGTCAGGGATCGTAACAACTGGCGCAGATCTCGGCTAAAGTCTCGATCCGTATAGTCCAACGGGGCATCGCCCACAATGTTCAGGGCGTCAACCTCTTTCATCAGCACGGCAGTGGCCCCGGGTAACAGGCGTACAGCAGAGACGATCTCCTCCATCAAAAAGTGGAAGAAGGTCTCTTGGGGTGTGCCTTCCAGATCGGCATAGACCGGGATAAACCAGAAGTCGGCGTCATCTACCTCGCGCAAGCGGTTGCCCAATTGATAGAGCAGGGTGGTCTTGCCGATACGCCGTTCGCCGTGGATCATGATGCTGTTGTTGTGCAGGGTGTCGATGATCCGTTGCAGAAGCTCCTCACGGCCAAAGAACATGTCTTCCCGGCGCACGGGTTCGCCGCTGATGTAGGGGTTATAGCCCCGCACCATGGCTTCCCGCCGCCGTTGCCGCCCTTGGATGATCTCTGCGCTGACATAGGCAAAGGCCATCATGGCAACCAGGGTCAATGTCAAAATAATTTGAAAGGTCTGGATACGCACCTCGCCCATAATGGGCAGGGTGATAGTGCTGGGAGGCCGTTGAACCTCGAAGGTGGATTGCACAAAGGGCGCATAGTTAAAAGAGGTGTCTCTGGCCCCCAGTTCCAACAAATAGGTTCCTGGTATCTCGACCACCAAGTCGATCTGCTGCCCATTCATCACCTGCCAGACCGGGTCAACCTGGGGACCATTCCAGCGATAGAGAATGACCAGATCCTCCTGGCTGGTATGCAGATCCCCGGCGGCTATTTCCACGCGCAGGGGCACCAGGAGGGGGTCGGGGCCAAGTTCCAGGGTGGCGTTGGCAAAATCGGGTGCGCTTGTTAAAACGGTCAACCCTGTCAGCGCCTGCACCTTCACCCACGGAGCGGTCTTGTCGGGGTGATAGAACGTGAGGCCATCTCGACCCCCAAACCAGAAGCCATCTGACTGGCTATGGGCCACCGCGAAAATACTGGGGCTAAGTTCTCCCTCTTTGACATCAAATGTACCCCAACTGCGGTCATCAAAACGGGTTATACCGGCCTCACTCCCAATCCAAACCCCCAGTTCGCCAGGGGCAGTATAGACCGTATGCACCACATTGCTGGGCAGACCGTGGCTGCTGGTCAGGCTTTCCCAGCCTTGACCATCCCAATGGTTGATGCCCTGTTGAAAAATCCCCGCCCAAATGCCGGCCTCATTGCCCTGGTCCTGGGCCAGAGAGACGATAGACAGGCCCATCAAGTCTTGGGACCGGGGGGCCGGAAGAAAGGATCCATCGGGTTGTTCCAGAAAAAGCCCCTGACTCCGGGTACCGACCCAGAGCCGTCCGCGCCCATCTTGGGCCAACGCTGTCACGGCCCGATTGGTCAAGGAATCGACACGGGTGAGGACGCCGGTTGCCGTCGCATAAAAGGCCAGCCCATCTTCTGTCCCCACCCACATGCCGGTGGATGTGGGGGAGAGGGCGCGGACAACGGCGTCGGGCAACGCGGTTGGCAAAATATCCACAATCCAACGGTTGTCGTGAATGCGGGCCACGCCGGCCTGGGTTCCTGCCCAAATATCGCCGGCGGCATCTTCGGCCAAGGCATAGACCAGGTTGGAAGGCAAGGTACTGTTGGCCTGGGTGTAGTAGATCTCATCGCTAAAACTGACATCGGCTACCTTGAAGCGCACCCCTGCCCCATTTGTCCCCATCCACAGGGCGTTCCGGCTGTCCACCAACAGGGTGTTGATGTAGTTGATGCCCAAATAATAGGTGGTTGATCCATCGGCCTCGGGTTGCACATCGCTGCGACGTTCGAAGATCCAGGTATCTTTGCTGAAGCGAAAAACACCGGCCACAGTGCCTAGCCAGACCTGACCATCCTGATCCGGGGCGATGGCCTGCACATAGGCGGTGGTCAGCCCCACATCACCGGGCAGTTGCAGAGATTGATTGTCCTCGGTGAATTGATAGGCCCCACTCTCGGAACCAGCCCACACGGCCCCCTGGCTGTCGCCTTGCAGCGAGAGGATGGGGGTCGGATTGCCGTCAACATCCACCGTGGGAAAGGCGTACCATCCTTGCGTATCGGAGAGGCGGCGGGCCACGCCGCCCTGGGTACCCACCCAAACCGACCCGGTCGAACTGATCCAGAGGGCGGTGATGGCCCGGCTGGGCAGTCCATCTTTTTCAGTGTTGGCTGTCCATGCATCCTGATCCCAGACCCAAAGGCCATCGTTGGTACCCACATAGATGCGCTCGTCGTCCTCAGCCAGGGCGGTGATGGGGGCGTTGCCCAGATCAGCGGGCAGGGTTTGCAATTCATCCAATCGCACGGCGGATCCGGCAGTGGAACCATCCCCAAGGGTTGGCGTCCACACCCAGATCCCGGAGTCGGTGCCCACCCATATTTGATCGCCGATCTGGGCCAGACTGATCACATTGGCGTCCAGGCTGCCTTGAAGCTGCCAACGCTCCCCGTCCCATCGGCTCAGATCCCCCATGTTCGTCCCAACCCAAATCTCTTGGTCCGCACCGAGTGGGGTCAAGACCGTGACCCGGCCCGCGGGCAATGCAACCCCGCTCTGGAAATTGGCCCATGCGCCATCAAAGCGACTGACGCCGACATCCGTGCTAAACCAGATGACATCCTTTTGGGCCAGAATGGCGGTGACGTTGTTGGAGATCAAGCCGCTACTCTGGCTGAAGGCCGTCCACAGGTTGGAGACGCTGGAATTATTGGACTCCACGCCCTCCAACCCCGTTGCGGACTGCGGCTGAGTTTGTGCAGAGGGCGACGCAGAAGGCGATCCAGAAGAGGACGCGGCCACAGGCAACACCGGCGTGCAGATCACCAAAAAGGCCAACAACAGGGCCGCTGTCTTGGCGAGAATGAGCTGTTGGTTGACAGTGGTGGGGGACAGGAACAGACGGGCGAGGAAATTCGGTTTTTCTTTGATCATACAGACGCACAGTCCAGTCAATGGTCGGCCAGAAAGGGGAAAGTCATCCAGCCAGGGATTCGATGTGACATAAGTGCTTCAGAATTGAGGGGTAACGGATACGTACGCTGTCATCCATGTTCCATGAGGAAAGTTTACCAGATAATTGTCGTTATTGTCAAGCAGGATATTAGTACTATGTAAAACTAACCGAATTGTGCAACAGAAGATCGGAGCAGACCACGAGCCAGAACGGGGCTATTACAGTATTTGCCCTGAGTTTTCTCTGGAAAAGTAAGCAAACCGTAAGGTATGGTCAATTCTACGCTGTTTTGCAGGGTGAAAGATACGCAGACAATACCATGATGTACCGATCTTGTCTGAAACAACGATGTAGGGATTGGGGTTGAATTAGCCAATAATGGGGGGATCTACTGAAGACAACTCGAAAAGAAACTGGTAAGATATAGAAGTAGGGTAAACATTTACTCCCCTCGGCCCCTTGGCCCCCAATTCTGGGGGAGGTCGTGGACAGTTTCCCCCAAAGTTGGGGGGTCAGGGGGGCGGGGGGACGCTTACAGAGCAGGACAAAAATTCATTTCCCCAACAAATGTCACAAATGTGGCAAAGGTGCAGTGTCTCTATGAAAAAAGTTGTCAACAAAGTCATCCATCTTCCTGCTCTTTTGAGTATGCTGTTATTGTTCTGTGCTTTGGGAACCGGTGGTGTCTATGCCGGGTCTGTTGTCAATCACGTAGTCCAGCCCGGAGAATCCCTTACCGCCATTGCCAGCCACTACGGCACCACGGTCTACCGCATCAGCCAAGACAACAACATCCAGAACGCCAACCTTGTGAAGCCGGGTCAAGTTCTGCGCATCACCTTGCCCGACGCGCCCACTAGCCCGCCACCCGCCCAATCCACCTCCACCCCGACGGCGGAGAGTCCGGCAGCGGCTACACCGGTTCCTCCGCCCGCCCCGGTTTCGCAGGATGGCCCCACCCCCACCCCCACCCCCACGCCGACCCGTCAACCGGCGGCCACGGCCACATCTGCCCCGGTCCAAGGGTGCATCGGTTATGCGCAAAACGGAGAAATGCGCTATACCGTGCGCAGTGGTGACACCCTTAGCGGTTTGGCATCAAGATACGGCACATCGGCGTCGGCCATCAAGATCCGCAACTGTCTGGGTTCGGACACGGTGATGGTGGGACAGCTTCTGATTGTGCCCTATGGGGCCGTCGATAACACACCCGTTCCGCCCACTGCAACGAGTAGTGGACAACAGCGTAGCGACCCAACCTTCACCCCCACCCGGGTGCCGCCAACCGCGACGCCCACCCCCCGCCCCATCCCCACCTCCACTGCCACCCCCAGCAGTTGGCTGGATCGGCTGTTGGGGCGCTGAGAAGCGGTCTGTGAAGGTGAGGAGAGGGGGGAGAAGGGGAGAAGGGGAGAAGAGGAGAAGAGGAGACAGAAATTTCTCCTCTTCTTTAGTTCGGCGCAAAGTGGATTGCGCCCACCCCTGCGCTGATGAGGAGGGCGTCAACCGGGGAACCGACAACGACGGATGCGGGATGCAGCAGACTGGCAGCTTCGGCGGCCACCCCCTCCTTGCCAGGAGAGACACCGACCACGCCCACAAAGGCGTGGCTCCACCGGAAGCGGCCCCGCAGATTGCCCATCACCCCAATACGGGCCAAGGCGTTGACCGCCTCCTGGCTCAGGTTGAGGCTTGCCTCGTCCTTCACTGCCCCGGCGATCACCGTGCCGTTGGGCCAGCGTCCCAGCCAATCGGTCATGGCCACCGAGTCCGCGGGATCGGCAAAGGTATCGAAGACGACGATCTCCATCAACTCGCCATCCTTGGTCAAAGCCGCCAAATTATAGCCCCGCTGGCCTAATGCCACATCCATCCCATCCACAAAAATGCGCCCATAGTCCCCCACCTCTTCGCCGGCGCTCATCACCACAATTGAATGGGTGCCCAGATCTATGCCTGTTTTACCAACCAAGTGGGAATCGCCGCCAGGGATCCGGGGGGCGGGGACAAGATTCGTGCCAAAATCCAGCACCACCCTGTCCACAGGTTGGGTGGCCAAACCCGGCGGCACTTGGATCTCCACGGTCCCGTCATCCCCCGGGGCGAACGCCAATTCCCGCCCGGCCACCCTCACGCCGGCCAAAGGCGCGGGGCCAACGGTTTGCAGGGTCAACACCCCGCCCCCATCCGGCAGATCCAAAAGCAGGGCCGGCTGGGATCGGGTGGCATAGCGCACGGCTCCATCACTCAGGCTGGACCAGCCCTCGGCCAAATAAAGCCGCCCGGCATCCGCGGCCAGATCAACCATCCAATTCGTCACAGGCACATCGTCCACCCGGTAGAGGCGGATGGTGTCGGGCGCGCCGGTCCAATCCGGGCCGGTCCACGTGTCCACCAGGGTGACGGGGAGGGCCTCTTCCACAAAACGTACCAATTGGGCCGGGGAGCGGGCCATGTCCAGGGTGATGAAGCGCACATCCAGAAAATCGAGAACCGTTGGGGCAATGGCTCGGTTTTGGGCGATGAGGTCGTTCAGGGTCGGGTCGATCACCGCGGCCAAGTGGGGCTGGTCCGCGTTCATGAGGGCGATCAGGTCGCCCAACAAGGGCGCGTTGGTGAAATAATCAAACTTGTAGCCTGGGTTGCGGCTGGTGTTCCCCCCCAACCGCCGCTTGTCATGCTCGGTCTGCGCCCACTGCTGCATCATGATCACCAGATCCGACTTGCCCAGCACCCGTGCCCCATTTCGCCAGCCCGTGGGCAACTCCAACACGGCGAAATCCCCCGGCACAGCGGCAATCTGTTGATAGATGGGGGGCACACGGCTGTCGTTGATGGGCATGGGCACGGAGAGGTGCTCGGCCAGAAAAATGATGGAAATGACGCTGATCAAGAGAAGGGGTGAACGGGTGAAGGGGTGAAGGGGTGAACGGGCAAGGCGGCGCAGGAGTGCGGCCAAGCCCACGGCAGCCAGGACGGCCACGCCCAGCATGAGCATAATAGCATAGCGGCTGGGATACCGGTTGCCGCTGAAAAAGGGGAGCAAGCTGACCAGCCCAAACGGGCCGGGAACGCCCGTGTCCTGGCCCATCACCCGCACCGTCGGCCCCAGGGTGAGCAGCCAAAAGATCCCCGTGCTGATCAGCCAAAACCAGCCCTGGGATCGGGCCTTGGGCAGGCGGCTGCGCACCAAAGCCCATGCCCCCATTCCCGCCAAGATCATGGCCACATAGCCGATATAAATATGCTGGGCCTTATCGTTGGGGAAGGCCAACCCCGCCACCCATTGCCCCACCAAGGGATGCAGCCGGGTCGGCACGAGATAGCCGAACAGGTCCGCGCTAAACACATCCGCAAAACCGCCGCCGCTGGCAAAAAAGTCCCCCTCGCTCAACATATCCGGCAGCATCGCCCACAGGAAGGGAGCGATACCGGCGATGAAGAGGAGGCCCATGAGAATGAAGGGGGGAAAGGGTGAAGGGGTGAAGGGGTGAAGGGGTGATTTGTTGATTGGTTGATTTTTTGGTTCGACGGGTTCTTCCAGAGCCAGCGGGCCAGCGTCGGTTGAGTAGACCGGGGCAGTTTCCGGTCGTATCGAAACCAAAGCGGGTTGATCACGAAATCGTCCTTGGAGCCGATCTTTCGTCCACCAATCAACAAACCAACCAATCAACAAAGTAACAAAGTACACCCCAATAAAGATCAACAAAAACGACGCATACGTCAACTCTGCCCAGGCTTGCAAGGTGAGGAAGAGGGCGGCGAATCCGGCGTTGCGGAAGGCGGCGCGACGGGTGCGACTCTCCCCCGTGCGCAGGACAAAGAGAACGGTAAACGGCACCCACTGACTGCTGGCAATGTTGGCTTGACCCAAGGCAGCGTAAAACAACTTAGACGAGGCGAAGGCGAAGACGATGCCGGCAAAGAGGGCGGCATCGTGGGTATCGAGTATCGAGTATCGAGTGTTTTTTGGCTCGACGCCTCCAGCCCCACTCCCTACTCGATACACGATACTCGATAAGACATGCTGCGCCACCAAATATGCCCCAAATCCACCCAGCACAAAGGACGAAAGCAGGATCAGGTTGTTGGCGACGATCAGGGAAAGACTGGTTTGCAGGGG